>JBILUC010000014.1:0-148190 GCA_044371205.1 Archangium sp. | reverse complement strand
GGCAACGGGCAGAACCAGCTCTTCAACGACAACAACTCGGTCGAGCCGGTCGCGCGCGTCGAGCTCGACGTGAAGCGCATCGTCACCCTCGGCCTCAACGGCTACTACAACGTGCGCACCGACGGCGTGCGGCCCAACCGCTTGAGCAACAGCCAACTCGCGGGCGGGGCGGATCTCGTCGCCGAATTCCTCGGCTTCACCGCGATGGGCGCCTTCCTCGTGAAGAGCTCGAACTACAGCTACGGCGGGCTGCCTCCCGACCTGATGCTCGGCGCGATGGGCCAGCTGCGCTACCTGCACGAAGACACGGGCATCGAAGCCGCCGGTCGCTTCGCCTGGTTCGAGCCCAGCGGTGCGCAGACGCAGGATCAGATCATCGAGGTCGCCGCGATGGTCGGCTGGCGCCCCTTCAAGCTGCCCTTCCGCGTGCTCGCCCAGTACACGCACCGGGAAGAAGAGGCAGGGGTGGGCTACCCGAACGACAGCGTCGACGTGATGATTCACGCGCGGTGGTGAGGTCCTCCATGAAGCGTCTCCTTCTTCTCTGTCTGGCGGTGGTCGTCGCCAGTTGTTCCAGGACCAACCCGCCGGCGCGGGCGTTTCAAATCAACAGCCGCACCGAGTTGATCGGCGGCAAGCGGGCGCTCGCTGACGTCGAAGCGGCCCCCCGCGACGCGACCGATCTCATCGGAGGCAAGCGCGCGCTTGGCGCCGACGGTGACTTCAAGATCACCAACGGCGTCATCCACGCCATCATCCAGAACGTCGGCACCAGCCGTGGCTTCGGCAGCTTCGGCGGCTCGCTCATCGACATCGATCTCGTGCGCGGCGGCAACGCGAGCGGCACCAGCGGCGTGGTCGGCAACGACTACTTTACCGAGATGTTCCCCGCGTTCTTCCTGACCGCGCTCGAGCCCGCGGAAGTGAAGGTGCAGAACGACGGTCGCGACGGCAACGCCGCGGTGATTCGCGTGAGCGGCAAGAGCGGCGCGTTCATCTCGCTGGTGAAGGCCTTCACCGATCTCGTCGACCCGTCCGAGCCGCTCGACTTCACGTGCGACTACGTGCTCGAGCCCGGCAAGCAGTACCTGAAGATCGTCGTCACGGTGACCAACAACACCACCCGAGATGCCGCGTGGGGCCTCAAGGTGCCGTTCGGCTTCGTGACGCTGCTCGGCGAAGGCCAGCGCCTCTTCGTTCCGGGTGAAGCGGGCTTCGACATGCGCTTCCACCTCGAAGAGGTCTACAGGCGCCCGGCCGCGCTCGACGCCATCCCCGGTGAAGTGACGAGCATGTGGGCCACCGAGGGCGACGGCGTCAGCTACGCCTTCGTCGCGGGCCTCAGCCCCGCGGGCAGTTACCTCGACAACAAGACGCAGTACTACCCGACCGCGAAGAAGGACTCGATCCTCATCCCCATCGCGTCGTCGTCGTTCCTCGGCTCGTACTTCGCGAAGGCGCCTGACCTGCTGCCGAAGGGCACCAGCTCGACCTACACCGCGTACCTCGCGGTCGGCTCAGGCGACGTCGCGAGCGTGCAGAAGGTCGTCTACGACTTGAAGGACGTCACGGTGCGCGCCAACGGCCGCGAGTTCATCAACCGCGACGTGACCCCGTACGGCACCATCAGCGGCTTCGTTCGCGAAGAGAAGACGCTCATCGGCCTCGAAGGCGTGTCGGTCGTGCTGCGCGACGAGAACGGCAACTACGTCAGCCAGGCCACCACGCAGAAGAACGGCGTGTGGACGGCTCCGGTGCCTCCAGGGAAGTACGTCGGTTCGGCGCTCGATCGCACCCGCAACGTGGCGGTGGTCGACGTGCCCGTCGAGGTGACCGACAAGGGCACCGCCCGCATGGACTTCCTGCTGCAGCGCGCGGGTGAGCTGCGCGTGGCGGTGCGCGACGCGGCCGGTCAGGCGCTACCTTCGAAGATCAGCATCGTCGCCCGCTACGACAACGAAGACCCCACGAAGCCGGCGCGAAAGTTCCTCTACGACTTGCGCATCGGCGAGCGGTACCGCGTGACCGATCTGCGCAACGACTCTCCCGACCCGACGACCCGCGAGTACATGGAGAAGTCGCTCTACGCGACCGAAGGCGTCGCTGGCACCGAGCTGCGGCCCGGTCGCTACACGGTCTACGCCTCGCGAGGCATCGAGTACGACCTCCAGTCGAAAGACGTCGAGATCGTCGCCGGCCAGACCGCGCAGCTCGGCTTCACGCTCACCCAGGTGGTGCCGACGCCGGGGTGGATCAGCGCCGACTTCCACGTGCACTCCGTGAAGTCGGTCGACAGCGACATGGGGCTCGAGAAGCGCGTGCAGAGCTTCGCCGTCGAAGGCGTCGATCTCGTCACCTCGACCGACCACAACCACGTCGCGAACTACGCCCCCACGATTCAGGCGCAGAACCTCGAAGACTGGCTCGCCAGCGCCGTCGGCCTCGAACTCACCTCGCTCGAGATGGGGCACTTCAACGCCTTCCCGTTGCAGCTCCAGCCGGGGCCGGTGCAGCACGGCAGCTTCCGCTGGTTCTTCCGCCCGCCTGCTGAACTCTTTGCGCAGCTGCGCGCCCTCGGCACCAACCCGCAGAACACCACCGTGCAGGTGAACCACCCGCGCGACACGATCCTCGGGTACTTCAACGCGTTCAACATCAGCAACTACACGGGCAACCCGCTGCCCGCGTATTCGGCGGTGTCACTCGACACGAGCCCGCTCGCCGATGGAGGCGTCTCTCCGTACGACCCCTCGAACTTCTCGACCGAGTTCGACGCCATGGAGGTCTTCAACGGCAAGCGCTTCGACATCATGTTCCCCTACCGCATGCCGACGCCCGAGAACGCGCCCGAGGGGCCGGAGCCCGCCATTCGCAAGTGCGGCCCCGGCGAGCCCACCATCGAAGACTGTCTGCCGGCGCCGGGCGAGATTCTGAACGAGGTGGTGAAGATCACCACGCCCGGTCAGCCCGATCGCTTCGAGCTGCAGCCCTTGCAGCCGGGCGCGATGAACGACTGGTACTCGATGCTCGGCAAGGGGTTGAAGATCACCGCGACGGGCAACTCCGACTCGCACGGCGAGAAGGCCGAAGCCGGCCTGCCGCGCACGTACATTCAGGTCGGCGCCAGCGCTGACGGCACCATGCGCGATCTCGATCAAGACGCAGTGTTCACCTCGCTCCGCAACGGCCGCGCGGTCGCCACCAACGGCCCCATCCTCGACGTCACCGTCAATGGGCAGGGCCTGGGCACCACCGTCATCGCCGGCGACGGGAAGATCGACGTGCGCGTCATCGTGAAGGCCGCACCGTGGGTCGACATCAAGCGCGTCACCATTCGCCGCGGCAACACCAGCGGGCCGATTCGCACGCCCGAGGTGCTCAAGGTCATCGACGTCACCACCCCGAAGACCGAGGTGGTGCGCCTCGACGAGACGTACTCGTTCGAGAACGTGCCCGATCGCTCCTTCATCGTGGTCGAGGCTGCGGGTGACGAGTCGATGTGGCCGGTCTTCACCCCGTACGAGGTGCCCTCGCTTGAGATCAGCGACGCGGTCGGCGTCATCGGTGGCTCGTTCGGCTTCTCTCCGGCGTTCGGGAAGTACAAGGCCCAGCAGCGGCAGAACGTGACGCCGTTCGGCTTCACCAACCCGGTCTACGTCGAGCGTCAGGTGCGCCAGCCGCTCACCGTGCAGAAGCGCGTCATCCCCGTCTCGAATGATCAGCCCTTCGTGCCGCGCGTGATGCCCGACATCCGCAAGCTGTTCCATGCGTTCCACAGCGACCCGGAATAGCGCGCTGCTGGTGGTGCTCTTCGGGGCCGCGCTCGCGTCTGCGCACCCCAAGGGCTTCCACAAGAAGGTGACCGTCACCGTCACCGGCACCCGCGTGTCGGCCCTGGTGGTGATGGATGTCGACTCGGGAGATCGCTGCCTGCTCCTGCGCGAGCCGGCCGATTTGAACCGCGATGGCGTGCTCGCCGGCGATGAGGTGGCGAAGCTCAAGGAGCGCCTCACGAAGATGGTGACCAGCCCGCTCAAGTTCGGGCTCTCCGGCGCGCCGCTGCCGCTGCAGGTGAAGGACACGAAGCTTTCGCTGCGCGACGACAAACGGGCCAACGACGCTCCCCTCTCGGTGGCGGTGTTGATGGAGCTCGAGCACCCCCACGCCATCAAAGAAGGCATGCAGCTCGAGGTGACCGACGTGAGCCCTGATGCCTCGACGATTGCCCTGCAGGTGTTTCAGTACGCGGGCGCCCCCTTCGAGCAGCAAGTGGAAAGCGGCGTGCAGGTGAAGGTGCGACTCGAGCTGCCGAAGCGCTGAGCAGGTTGCACACCTGCGGGCGGTCGAGGGTATGCACCCGCCATGCGCTTTCTCGCACTCGGGTTGGTTCTCGTTTCTTCCGTCGCTTCCGCTCAGGTCAGCGGCCTGCTGGGCCCCGGCACCACCACCTGGGCAGGCCCTGTCAGCGTCATCGGTGACGTGACCGTTCCCGTCGGCGGCACGCTGGTCATTCAGCCAGGCTCCGTCGTCACCTTCGCCGCCACCGACTCGCAGGGCAGCGGCGACCTCCCGACCAGGCCCGAGATCATCGTGCAGGGCACGCTCAACGTCTCTGGCGTCAACGGCGGCGGGGTGACCCTCACCGGCGCCAGCACAGGCCCCAGCGCGTGGGGTGGCATCGTGTTGCGCCCCGGAGC
Organism: Archangium sp.; assembly: GCA_044371205.1. GTDB lineage: Bacteria > Myxococcota > Myxococcia > Myxococcales > Myxococcaceae > Archangium_A. Next base: position 143,493 of record JBILUC010000014.1, on the reverse strand, counting down.
CACGGCCACCATCAGCTACGCCGCGATCGACGAAGCGCAGAACGGCATCACCGTCGCGCTCAACGCCACCGCCACCACGCTCACGATGTCCGACAGCACGCTCACCGCGGGCACCAACGGCCTGCTCGTGGGTTCAGGCGCGGGAACGGCGAACGTGACGTTGACCAACGTGAGGTTGAGCAACAACACCAGCCGCGGGCTCGAGATTCTGGGAGGCACGGTGCAGTTGACGGGCTCGACGGTGAGCGGCGTGACGGGGACGAGCGCGCTGTACCAGTCGGGTGGCACGCTCTCGGCACTCAACTCGCTCATCGTGAACAACACCTACGGCGTGTACCTGGTGGGCGGCACGGCGACGTTCGACCGGTGCACGGTGAGCGGCAACGGAACGGCGTCGGTGACGACGGCGGGCATCGAGACCTTCGTGTCGTCCGGCACGACGACCGTCATCAACAGCATCATCAGCCACAACTCGGGCCGCGGCGTGCTGCGGAGCAACGCGGGCAACATCAACCTCACCAACTCGAACGTGTGGGGCAACACGCGGAGCTGGGGCTCTCCGCCGACGGGCTCGGCGAACACCGACGGCGCGAACGTGAGCGGGACGAGCTCGGTGGCGTACGGCAACGTGAACAACAACAAGTCTGAAAACCCGCTCTTCGTCGACTTCGCGGGCCGCAACTACCGGCTGACGTCGAACTCGGGCTCGCGCTTCTCGGGCGCGTCGAACGTCGACCAGGGGGCGCTGCCGTACGTGAATGACGCGACGGTGGGGGTGCAGGGCACGTACTGGACGAACACCGTGCTCAGCGGGCCGGTGTCGGTCATCGGCGACGTGACGGTGCCTCCGGGCGTGACGTTGACGCTCTCGCCGGGCGCGACGCTCAGCTTCGCGGCCAGCGACGCGGTGGGCGGCGGCTTCTCGTCGTCTCGTGCTGACCTGGTGGTGCGCGGCACCTTGAGCGCGGTGGGCACCAGCGGCAGCCCCATCGTGCTCACCGGCGCAGCGGGCGTTGGCTCGTGGGGCGGCGTGTTCATTCGGCCCAACGCGGCGGCCACCTTCGCCAACGCCGCGATGGAAGAGGCGGTCGATGGCGTTCAGACGGAGCTGGGCAGCACGGGCTCGGCTCTGACGATGTCCAACAGCACGGTGCAGAACAACACCAACGGCGTGCTCGTGAGCTCGGGCGCGGGAACGGCGAACGTGACGTTGACCAACGTGACGTTGAGCAACAACACCAGCCGCGGGCTCGAGATTCTGGGAGGCACGGTGCAGTTGACGGGCTCGACGGTGAGCGGCGTGACGGGGACGAGCGCGCTGTACCAGTCAGGTGGCACGCTCTCGGCACTCAACTCGCTCATCGTGAACAACACCTACGGCGTGTACCTGGTGGGCGGCACGGCCAACTTCGACCGGTGCACGGTGAGCGGCAACGGAACGGCGTCGGTGACGACGGCGGGCATCGAGACCTTCGTGTCGTCCGGTACGACCACCATCATCAGCAGCATCATCAGCCACAACTCGGGGCGTGGCGTGCTGCGGAGCAACGCGGGCACCATCAACCTCACGTATTCGAACGTGTGGGGCAACACGCGCAGCTGGGGGCCGCCGCCGACCGGGAGCGCCAACACCGACGGCGCGAACGTGAGCGGCACGAACTCGGTCACGACCGGCAACGTCAGCAACAACAAGTCGGAGAACCCGCTCTTCGTCGATTTCCCCGCGCGCAACTACGCGCTGCAGGTCGGCTCACCCTCACGCGCGGCGGGCTTCAACAACGTCGATCAGGGCGCCTTCCCCTACACCGTGGGCTCGGTGACGAGCGTGACGGTGACCCCGTCGACGGCGACCGTTGCCGCAGGCGGCATCGTGGGCTTCGCGGCACAGGCGCGCGACGCGATGGGCAACATCGTGCAGAACGAGGCCTTCACGTGGACGGCGACTCCTTCGGCCGGCACCATCACCTCGGGCGGCATTCTCACTGCGGGCTGCACGCCCGGCACGTACTCGGCCGCCGTCACCGCGCGCACCGCGAACGGCACGACGGGCACCGCGACCGTCACCATCACTCTGGGCGCGGCCTCGCAGATCGTGATTTCCCCCAGCAACGCGCAGGTCAAGTCGCAGGCGACACGGCAGTACTCGGCGACGGTGCGTGACTCGTGCGGCAACACGCTGACGGGTCCGACCATCACCTGGAGCGCGAACGGCTCGGCGGGCAACATCACCAGCGGCGGCCTCTTCACCGCGTCGTGTCAGCGCGGCGTGTACGGCTCGGGCATCACCGCGGTGTCGGGCAGCCTCACGCAGAGCACGCAGGCCGAGGTCATCGCCGGAGATCCCGCGGCGATCGCCGTCACGCCGATGACGGTGACCGTCCCCGCCGGCACCACCCAGCAGTTTGCGGCCTCGGTCGCCGACGGGTGCGGCAACACCGTCTCGAGCGCGGTCACGTGGAGCACCAGCGTCCCCGGCGCGACCATCAACGGCACGGGGCTCTTCTCGGCGGGCCAGAACAACGGCACCTTCGCGACGGGCGTCACCGCGACGGTGGGCAGCCGCACGGGCACGGCGAGCGTCACGGTGAGCGGCGGCAGCGGTGGCACGGTGGCCAGCGTCACCGTGGCGCCCACGAGCGCGACCTTGTCTCCCGGCGGCGTGCAGACCTTCACTGCAACGGCGCGCGACTCGGGCGGCAACGTGGTGGCAGGCACCGTGACGTGGGCGGCCTCGGGCGGAGGCACCATCACCAGCAGCGGCGTCTTCACCGCGGGCAACGTGGCGGGCACCTTCACCGACGTCGTCTCGGCGACGGTGGGCGGGGTGACGGGCCGCGCGTCGATCACCATCAACCCCGGCCCGGTGGCGGCGGTGACGGTGGCGCCTTCGACGGCGACCATTGCTCCCGGCGGACAGGTGACGTTCGCGGCCTCGGCGCGTGACGCGTTCAACAACCCGGTGAGCGGCACCATCACCTGGAGCGCGACCGCGGCGGTCGGCACCATCACGCAGGGGGGGGGGCTCACGGCGACGATGTCTCCGGGCACCTATTCGGCGTCGGTGACGGCGACGGTGGGCGCGGTCTCAGGTACGGCGTCGGTGACGGTGCAGAGCGGCGCGTTGGCGCAGCTGACCGTCGCGCCGGCGGCGGCGACGGTGCAGGCGGGTGGCAGCGTGGGTTTCACGGCGACCGGTCGTGACGCGAACGGCAACATGGTGGCGGTGACGCCCCTCTGGGCCATCGTCGCGGGCGGTGGGTCCATCAACGGCTCGGGCGTCTTCAACGCGGGCACGATGGCCGGCACCTTCGCCAACACGGTGCGCGCGGAAGCGAACGGGCTGACGGCCTTCGCCTCGGTGAACGTGACGCCGGGCCCCGTGTTGTCGGTGGCGGTGACGCCGATGACAGCGACGGTGCAGGCGGGTGGCAGCCAGCAGTTCACGGCTGAGGCGCGCGACGCGTTCAACAACGCGGTGCCCACGGCGTTCACGTGGACGGCGCAGTCGTCGGCGGGCACCATCACGCAGGGAGGCTTCTTCACTGCGGGCACGAGCCCCGGTGCGTACCCGAGCTCGATCTCGGCGGCGGTCGGCGCGATCACCGGCTTCGCCTCGGTGACGGTGATGCCGAGCGCCACGGGTGGTGGTGGCGGCATGACGGGCGGCGGCGGAGGCATGACCGGCGGCGGTGGTGGCGCAACCGGCGGAGGTGGCGGCTCCGACGTCGACGCTGGCACGGGTGGTGGCGGCGGCAGTGACGTCGACGCTGGCACGGGCGGAGGTGGCGGCTCGAACATGGGCGGCGGCACCGCGACGGGCGGCGGCACCGCGACGGGTGGCGGCACCGCGACGGGTGGCGGCACCGCGACGGGTGGCGGCAACGCCCTCGGTGGTGGTGCCGGTGGCGGCGGTGGCGGCGGCGACATGGTGCCGTCGGGCTGCTCCTGCAACCAGGTCGACGCGCTCAGCTGCATCGCGTTGGCGCTGCTCGGCCTCGTGCGTCGTCGCCGGCAGAGCTGATTGGCCCTGAAGTGGGAGGGGGCGACGATCTTGGCAGTGCCGAAAGGCTGGCGTGCCTTTCCCCACGGATGCAGTGACGCGACTGGGCGGCCAGAAACACATTGGCCGTGGTTTCGGCGCCCAGGTACCCTCACTTTGCCCGAAGTCACAGGGCACGCCGGCTGTTCGGCACGGCCAACACCAGCATCACCCCCGCCTCCCCTCAGGCTTTTCCCGCGGCCCCTCGTGCCATAGACGGTCGCGTATGGCCGAGACCACGCTCGATCTCCGTTCTCTCCCCAAAGCCGCGGCGTACGCCGAGCTCACCGAACACGTGCGCGGCACGCTCACCGGCCTCGAGGGAGACGACATCGCTGCGATGGCCACCATCAGCTGCCTCGTGCACCACGCCTTCGGCCACCTGTGGACGGGCTTCTACCGGGTCATCGAGCCCGACCGGCTGCTCCGCGTGGGTCCCTACCAGGGCACGCTGGGCTGCATCGACATCCCCTTCTCCAAAGGCGTATGCGGAGCCGCCGCCCGCACCCGCACCACCCAGCTCGTGCCCGACGTGCACGCCTTCCCCGGCCACATCGCCTGCGACGGCCGCAGCGCCTCGGAGATCGTCGTGCCCGTCTTCAACGCGAAGAACGTCCTGATCGCCGTCTTCGACATCGACAGCGCCCAGAAGGCCACCTTCGACGAAACCGACCGCGAACACCTCGAACGCCTCATGGGCTGGTTTCGAGGGCAGTGATCCGCTAGGACGCGCGCTTTCCGCGGGGCCTCGTCCCCGCAGCATCTGAATTTCCGAGGAAGCAATGACTGAGCAGAAGAAGCCGAAGGCCACGTTTGGGGACGTCATGCTGGGTCGCGCTGCAGGCGAGGGCGATCGCAAAGAAGGCCGCGACGAGCGCAAGCCGCGTGAAGAGCGCAAGAGCGGCGGCCCGATGGTCGTCGTCAAGCGCGCCGGTGGCGTGGTCGAGACGAAGGGCGACGTGAAGCCCACCGACGGCAAGGCCGACGCGCCTGCGCCCGTGACGGTGAAGCCCGTGCCCGTGGGTCCCTCCGTGGCCGACGAGGTGTCCGAGAGCGAGTCGTTCGCGTCGATGTTCGAGACGCACGCCAAGGCGGGCGGGGTGCCGACGCGCAAGCAGCTCCCGCGCGTGGGTGAGAAGGTCACCGCGAAGATCTTCCAGCTCGGCGCCGAGACGGTGTTCGCCACCATCGGCCGCCATGAGGCGATGATCGACCTCGACGAGCTCAAAGACGCTGAAGGCATCCTCCGCCACGGCGTGGGCGACGAGATCGAAGCGTTCGTCATGGAGACGGGCGCCAAGGGCATTCAGCTCTCGCGCAAGCTCAGCAAGGGCGCCGCGTCGCTCTCGATGCTGGTCGACGCCCGCTCCTCGGGTCTGCCGGTCGACGGCATCGTCATTTCGGTGAACAAGGGTGGCCTCGAGGTCGCCGTCGGCGACGTGCGCGCGTTCTGCCCGTCGAGCCAGGTCGACGTTCGCCCCGTGAAGCTCGAAGACCTCGTCGGGCAGCGCCTGACCTTCCGCGTGACGGAAGTGAAAGAGAAGAACGTCGTCCTCTCGCGCCGCTCGCTGATCGAAGAAGAGAACAAGGCGAAGGCCACCGAGCTGAAGAAGACGCTCGCCGTGGGCCAGGTGCTCAAGGGCCGCGTGGTCAACGTGCAGGCGTTCGGCGCGTTCGTCGACCTCGGCGGGCTCGAGGGCCTGATCCCCGTGAGCGAGCTGTCGCACGTGCGCATCGGTCACCCCAGCGAGGTGGTCGAGGTCGGTGACGAGGTCGAGGTCGAGCTGATTCGCCTTGAAGACGCCGAGCCGAACTCGCCCGACAAGTCGAAGCGGAAAGATCGCGTCACGCTCTCGATGCGCTCGCGCCTCGAAGACCCCTTCAAGAAGATGCTCGAGATCGCGAAGGAAGGCGAAGTGCTCAAGGGCAAGGTCGTTCGCCTGCAGCCCTTCGGCGCCTTCGTCGAGCTCGCCCCCGGCGTCGACGGTCTGATCCACATCTCGGCGATGAGCGATCGCCGCATCGCGCACCCGCGTGATGTGCTGACCGTCGGTCAGGAGATCGAGGTCAAGGTCGAGAAGATCGACGAGAACGAGAAGCGCATCGGGCTTCGCCTCGTGAAGGACGGCGTGGCCATCGGTGACGGCGTCTCGACCTCGTCGGGCGCGGCCCCGACCGAAGACACGGGTCCTGCCGGCGCGACCGAGGTGAAGGTGGTGCGGGCGCCCAAGCCCAAGCGCGGCGCGATCGTCACGGGCAAGGTGAACCGCGTCGAGCCGTTCGGCATCTTCATCGAGTTCGACGGCCTCACGGGCATGATCCCCGCGAGCGAGACCGGCACCGAGCGCGGCACCGACCTGAAGCGCACCTTCGCCATGGGCAAGGAACTGAAGGCCGAGGTCATCGAGATCAACGGCGACAAGTTGAAGCTCTCGATCACCCAGGCGCAGCGCACCGAAGAGCGCGCTGACCTCAACGCGTGGAAGGCCGAGCAGGCGAAGAAGGTCACCAGCGCTGGTGGCTTCAACTCGCTGGCCGACAAGCTCAAGGGCCTGACGCTCAAGTAAAATGGCGCCCGACGGCGAGGTGCCTGAGCCGTATTCGGGGGAAGACATCCCGATTCGGCAGTTGTGGGTACCTCGCGCTTCACTCGAACTCCTGCACACGTGGCTCGCTGACGTGACCCCGGCCCGGTCGCTGGACGTGTCCGTGTTTCTTTCCGACTTCGGGGCGGTATTGCTCGGTCCACCCGACGAAGGGTGGCTGCACGCCATTGCCTTGCGAGCGGTCACCGATGGGTTCTCCAGCTTGACCATCGACGGTGCGTCGTTGTGCGGTGTGACTCCGTTCTACGCGTTCACCGAGCGCCGCCCCGGTGCGGCTCAGCGCACGCTGTGGTTCGACCCGCTGCGCGGCGTGAGCGATTCAGAGGCCGACATGGAGCGCCTGCTGGAGCGCTACCGCGGGGCGGTGACCGACTTCGAGACGTTCATCCTCGAAGGGTATCGACCCGATGGCCTCATCGGCAGCTTCACGGTGCGGGACGAGGGCCTGGTCGAGTTCGAGCCCTGGAAGCCGTACGAGCCGCCGCCGCCCTCGGTGTTCGAGCGAGGCGCCTTGTTTCTCGTCGCGCTGCTGCCCATGGCGTTGACCTGGGTGATGCATGAGAACCTGGAACGCCCGCAGACACTGGGGGCGGCCCTGAGCCCGGCGTCGCTGATCTGCATGATCAGCGCGCTGCTGGTGCTGTTCGAGCTGCAGACGCCCGGGGGCCGCGTGATCCCCTGGCCGCTGCGCCTGGTGTGGTTCATGGGGACCCCGCTGGCCTTCAGCAGCCTCTGGTACTCGCTGGGGTGCACGCCGTGATGCGCGTGACGGCCCTGTGCCTGAGCCTCGTCGCGCTGCAGGCGCGGGCAGACATCCCGCCTCTCCCGTCGCGGCCCGATCTCTCGTGCGTAGGCCAGCCCGAAGGCGCTACCTGCGGCGAAGGAGGCCGGTGCGTGAAGCAGGTGGTGCGGCGCCCTGACTTCTCGAAGGGCGGCATCCCGACGTGGGTCACCACCGAGGTGATGATCTGTCAGGGCGCGCGAGCCTTCGACGCGCGCGTGGGGCTCTCCGTGCTCATGCTTGCGGTGGCCCTGCTGGTCGCGTTCACGCGGCGACCTCGGCGCTGGCTCGCCTAAGCGCGAGGGGGCAGGGGAACGAAGCCGCTCGTCTTCGCGATGTAGGCGTCGTACCCGGGCCGCGAGCGCATGCCCTGCTCGAGCAGATCCTTCCCGCTCACCTTGAGGAGCAGCACCGACATCACGAGCGGCCCCACGAGCGACCACCACGCGCCGGCCGCGAGCCCGAAGACGCCGAAGCCCCACCAGAGGACGAAGTTGCCGAAGTAGTTGGGGTGGCGCGTGTACCGCCACACGCCGCGGTCCATGATCTTCCCCTTGTTCGCGGGGTCGGCCTTGAAGCGCGAGAGCTGCCAGTCACCGAGCGCCTCGAAGGCGATGCCGAACACCACCAGCGCCGTGGCGACTGCGTCGGTCCACTGCCACTCACTCGCAGCGCTCACCGCCACCACGCGCACGGGCCAGGACACGAGCCACGCGAGCCCGCCCTGCAGCCCGAAGACGATGAACAGCGAGCGCCACCACCACGCCTCCCCGTGCTTCTTTCGCATCGCGGTGTAGCGCTTGTCTTCACCGTGCCCGAGGTTGCGCTTCGCGAGGTAAGCGGCGAGCCGCACGCCCCACACACTGAGCAACACGCCCAACAGCATGCCGCGCGGGGTGAGCCCGCCCTCGATGATCAACGGCCACGCGATGACGGAGAACGCTGGAGCCCAGAAGAGATCGATGATGCTCGAGTCGCTGATCCGCACAGACAGCGCCCACAGCAGGAACAGGCACGAGGCGAGGGCGACGAGGGAGATCAGCATGTCACTCGAACTGCTCGAGCCACGCGTCGAGGCGCTGCCACTTCTGGTGCAGCCAGGCCATGCGCGCCTCTTCGCCGGTGGGGACCTCGGCGGCGGGCTCGCGCCAGAAAGTGATGGTGACGGTCTTGCCGACGAGGGTGCCGCGCCAGATGTCCTTCAAGCGGGTGAGGCCCTCGAGGCCGTGGTGGCCGACGAACAAGACGTCGCAGTGGGGTGAGGCGTCGAGCAGGGTGAGCGCTCCGCCGCGGCGAATGGGGAGCAGGTGCTTCACCTGCTCAGCGCGTTCGCGGGAAGCGCCTTCGAGCTTCTCGATGACCGAGCGGCGCTTGCTGCGCGAGAAGCGGGTGCCCTCAGGGTAGAGGATGACGCCTTCGTTCGGGCCGATGCCTGCCTTGAGGGCGCGCAAGGCGTCGAACTCAGCCTGCGAGTCGGACCCGGAGCGATCGACGAAGTGATTCGGAATCCAGTGGCCGGCGATGTCGAGGCAGGGCTCGACGAGGAGCTCCTTCTTGAGCACGTAGCGAAGCTGGAGCCGGTGGGTGTTGGCGATGAAGCCCCCGGGGACGAGCACGTCGACGAGCGAGGCGTGGCGCACGAAGACGAGCAGCGGGCCGGTGGCGGCGAGCTCGGCGTTCTCGACGACGAAGCGCAGCGAGAAGAGGCGCTTCACCGAGGCGAGGTGGCCGGCGGTGTACAGCCGTTGCACCGCGAAGGTGCGGGCGTGGCGCTCGCGGGAATTCGCGGCGGTGGTGAGCCAGGTGAAGAGCAGCAGCACGAAGCCGGTGTTCTCGACCACGAGGAACGCGAGGAGCAAGCAGCACAGCCGCGTGGTGGAGAAGGTCTTCGAGAGGCGCGCGAGATCGATGGTGAGCGCGAGCAGGAAGAGGGCGGGGAAGAGCGCGACGACGACCCACAGGCCGAGGGCGAAGAAGGGCACCGTGACGAGGCGGCGCTGCAGTCTCCCTCTCCCTGCGACCGCGGGGAGGGGGGGGTGAGGGGCTACGAAATCGCCGTTCACGCAGACGGTCTCCTCAACACAATGACACTGGCCCCCGTCAACCACACGAGCCACAGCGGGCCTGCTACCGCCAACAGGCGCGCAAAGTCATCACTTGCGAACTGCCCCGCGACGGGGAGGCTCAAGAGGCCGGCGGCGAGGGCCAGCCAGCGATGCCACTTCGGCCAGTCGGTGGGGAGGCCGAAGAAGATCGCGATGAGGCCCACGCCGAGCAGGAAGTTGAACGAGGCGTCGAGGAGCAGCGAGAGCCACAACAGCCCCACGCCGACGTCTTGCGGGACATGCAGGGCGGCGATGGGGGCCATGGTGCCGGCGGCATCGAGCATGGCGCCGCCAGCGAAGAAGGCCGCGCCCACGGTGACCCAGCTCGACCGGAGGGTGGCGGCGAACCCGGCGAAAAAGGCGGCGAGGGCGACGAGGCCGACGGTGAAGGCCCAGGCCGAAACGGTGGACGCGGTGGGGTGGGCGAGGGTTTCGGCGAGCCAGGCGGGGACGTCACCGGGCGCGTAGGTATGCGGAATCGCGCGGAGAGCGACGACGGCGACGATGTTGAGGGCGACCCCGAGGAAGCCGGCGAGGGCGATTGGAAGCGGGGTGGCGGGCCGGGACACGGGGTGACAGTAACCACACGAATCGCCCCCTGCCCAAGCGAGGGAGCGGGGTGCGGTCAGCGACGAAGAGTCTTGACGTCGGAAAGAGTGCGACGTACTAGCAAGCGCACATCGTTATCGCGGGGTGGAGCAGCCAGGTAGCTCGTCGGGCTCATAACCCGAAGGTCGCAGGTTCAAATCCTGCCCCCGCAACCAACTTCACGGCTGGAAATCCTCTCGGGTTTCCGGCCGTTGTTTTTGCTGGGTACACTGCTCGCGTGTCGATGCTGCCCGCCATTCTCGGTTCGCCCGAAACCATGGATGTGGTGGTCGCTCGAGCCCCTGCCGAAGTGCGAGCGCAGATCGCCTGGTTGCCGAAGCGGTTCCGTGACCTCTTCGCTGAGCTGATCGCCGCGCCGGTGCTGAGCGAAGCGGTGCTCGACAGTGCGGCAGACCAATACCTCGAAGCGCTGATGCGGGTTCGGTCGGTGGCTGGGTCCCTGCTCTCGAACGCCGATGCGTTGAAGTTGGTGGAGACACGACTCACGGCCGATGCGGCGCCGATCGCGAGCCTTGCGCCGTGGCCACGTTCGGCCGCGATGCGAGTGCTGGCGACATTGACGACGGTGTTTCATCTCAGCCGGCAATTGCTTCAGCCCTACGACACGCGGTCGCTGCAAGCGCAGCTCGAGGGTGTCGACTTCACCGTCGACGCAGAGACCCGATCCATGTTGCGCGCGATTGTCGCGTTCTTCGCGATGCTCGAGGCGCTCAAGGCGCCGGGCCCGGTTCCCGGACGGGCCGCTGCACTGGCTCGAAGGTCAGACGAGGCGTGTCGCCAGTTTTGCGACGCACTGGCTCTTCGCGATCCCCAGCTCCGATTGCCCTGGTATTTCCGAGATGCGGCAGGCGCCGATCGTGTCGACGGCTTCGGCGTATGGCGAACCGATCTGCTGCTTCGCCCGAGCTCTCCTTCAACGGCGGAAGAGGAAGAGTCATGGGAGCGGGTGAAACGCTCGATTGATGCGGAGCGTCCGCATCGGCCGGTGTTTGGGTGATCGTCGTTCTGGACTCGGGCGTGGCTGGTGCGCTCGCACGCGCTGAGCCGATTCCACAGTTTCACACCTGGCTCGTTGGGTTGATCTCTCCTGGCCGAATGGTGTGCCTGCCGGAGATCGTGGACTACGAACTCCGTCGCGCCTTCCTCCTCGAGCGGTTGACCGCGAGCATTCGAGCGCTAGACCAATTGCCGGAAGAGGGGTGCGAGTTTGTTCCGTTGACCTCGGCGACCATGCGACGCGCGGCAGAGCTGTGGGCCGAGTTGCGAAGAGTTGGTCAACCGACAGCTGCCGATCACGCGCTCGACGCTGACTGCATTCTGGCTGCGCAGGCGCAGTTGAGGGGTGAAGCGGACGCTCGGCCCGTCGTGGTCGCGACTACGAACGCGAAGCACCTCTCACGGATGGTCGATGCGAAGCTGTGGTCTGAGGTCACTTGATTCGAAGACTGTGGCGTTTGTTCGGCGCAAAGCGCCACTCACCACGGGGCAACTAACGCGCGACGTCCACACCGGAAGAGGACGCGACCCCCAGAAAACTGAGTGTTCCCGTTCGAGGGTTCCTTCCCTTTGCTTGTCTTCCTGACTCGGTAGGTGCCAAAGCCACCGCCGCTTCCCCCAAAGCCGCCCCCACCGCCGCCGGTGCCCGTCGGGAACTCACTGCCGCACCCGAACATCACCACGCACATCGCCACCATCGTCGCGCACGGTGCATGCTGCCCCTCTTTGGAGCAGTAACGATCGCGCACCGCTGTGACACCTCAGGTCAGGCTGGCGCGTCGATGGCGCGCACCCGCACCAGCCTCTTGTTCACGAACTCTTGAATGCCCTGGCTCGAGAGTTCACGGCCGTAACCGGACGCGTGGCCCGAATTCTGGCCCGCTTGCTGAGCCAGGCGAAAAAGGACTGGGACTCGCTCGAGGACGGGCGGCTCTGTCGCTCTGGGGCCAGGGGGTCGAGCCCGTTGGTCGGTTCGTCGAGGAAGAGCACCTTCGGGTCGGGCAGGAGCGCCGCCGCCACGCCCACCCTCGTGCTGCCGACTTCCGCACCCCCAACTCGAGCCTCGGTCACCAGGTTCGGCTCTCGGTTTCCCGGTTTGTGTTTCTTTCTGTTCTCCCTGCTGCCGAAGATCAAGACCGACGAGGGCATCGCCGCGTTCGCGAGCGCCGCGACCGTGACGCGCCTGCACCTGCGCTACACGAAAGACAGCGCGCCTGACGATCTCGTCTTCAAGACGGCCGAGCCGATTCACGGCGGCATCCCCGAGGCGAAGGTCGCGGGGCCCGCGAAGGCCAACCGCTTTCAGGGCCGCTACCTGATGTGGGTGCAGGGCTGCGGGAGCAGCGGTGGGATTGGCGGCATGTTCAGCCCGCCTCCGACGCTCTCGGGTCCGAGTGCGACGTCGACGAAGCTCATCGACCCCTTCGAGCAGATCATCGTCAACGACGTGCCCGAGCTCGACGTGAAGGCCGTGCCGCTCGACAAAGACGCGAAGCCGCTGCCGTACACCGGCCCGTCGGCGCCCACCTTCACGCCGCCTCCGCCGCCGACCCCGCGCGCGCAGATGAAGGTGCTCGAGGTCGAGGTGAAGGGCTCGCTCGACAAGGACATCGTGCGGCGCATCGTGCAGCGCAACCGCGCGCAGGCGCAGTACTGCTTCGAGCGCGCGCTGCTGATCAACCCGGGCCTCGGCGGCAAGGTCGTCGTGCAGTTCCTCATCGGCCCCGAGGGCACGACGAGCAACGCGAAGCTCGTGCAGGGCCTCGGCAGCCCCGTCGACGAGTGCGTCGTGAGCCGCGTGCGCACCTGGCAGTTCCCGAAGCCCGAGGGTGGCCCGGTGGCGGTCACCCTACCGATGCTGTTCCAAAACCCGAACCAGTGATCAGCGCCGCAGGTAGCTGATCACGAGGTGCGTCAGCTCGTCGGCGAACGCGGGCTGCTCGAGCCGCTCGGGCTTCTGCAGCAAGGTGAGCAGCAGCGCCGAGCGCACGGCGTTCATCACCAGGAACGCGGCGAGCGGCGGGTCGACCGGCCGCACCTGTTCGCCCATCGAGCGGATGAACTGCTCGACGATGCCCGTCATCTCGTCGTCGAGCGCGGTCAGGCTCTCGAGGTCTCCCAGCCGCACGAACGAGCGCATCATCGCGCGCTCGATGCGAAGCCGTGGGCGCATCATCGCCACCATGCCGTCGATGAGCTGCCGCGCGGCCGCAGGTCCGTTCGTCGGGTCGACGCTCGCCATGCGCGTGCGCAGGTCGGCCACGCGCTGCTGGAGGTGCAGTCGAATCAGCGAGCTGACCAGCGACTCCTTGGTGGGGAAGTACTGGTACAGCGAGCCGACGCTCACGCCCGCACGGTCGGCGATGTTCTGCACCGAGGGCTCACGCTCCGCGCGCTCGAGCACCTGCATCGCGGCCTCGAAGATGGCGTCGACGGTCTGCTTCGACCGCAGCTGCTGCGGCAGCTTTCGCACCTTGTGAGCGTCGTCACGCGCCATGGGCGGCGACGCTGTCGGCCCCTGCTTCGCCGCGCAACCAGAAATGAAGAACGTGAGGGAAGGCCCGGCGCTGGCCGTCGCGTCGGCTGATTTTGAGAACCGAATCAACGAGTTGCACCGCTGGGCCCGCCGGAGGGAATGCGAATTCTGCCGCCTGCAGGCGCGCCCTACGGTGAAGCGCATGAACCTCGTCGAGAAGGCGAACCGCCTCTTCCTGCAACAGCTCGTGCAGTCCCCTCGCGGCCGCGCCCATCTGCTCGCGCAGGTCGCGCACGCCGAAGCCTCGGGGGAGGTCGCCGTCTTCGAGCGCCTCGCGTCGCTCGCCTCAGACCCCGAGGTGCAGCGCCTCATTCGCCGCCACCACGCCGACGAGGTCGAACACGCGGCGCGGCTCTGGGCGCGCGTCGACGAGCTGGGCGTCGAGCGGCCGACGCTCCCGGCGCAGCTCAACGTCGCCGCCGGCCTCGACGCGCGCCTCGGCGTGATGACGCGCCCGCTCGACACGCCCGAGGACCTGATGCGCGCGTACTGCTTCCTGCAGGTGCTCGAGGAGCGCGTGGTCTGGCAGTTCGACCTCTTCATCGAGGTGCTGCGCCCGATCGACCCGACGACGGCAGACCTCTTCGCCGCGCTGCTGAAGGACGAAGAGCGCCACCTCAAGTACTGCCACGCCATCACGCGCCGCTTCGCGCCGAGCCCCGCGACGCTCGAGGCCACGCTGCGCCACTTCCGCGCCGCCGAGGCCGCCGAGTTCGAGGTGAACGGCAACCTGAGCCTCACCTTCATCCTCGACGAGCGGCTCCTCGACGAGCCGCGCTGGGTGCAGGGCGTGTGGCGAGGCCTCGGCGCCGCAGCGCGCGTGCTGCGAAAGGACACGCACGACCCGCGCTTCGAGCGCACCGACGCCCCCGAGCCGCACCGCGAACGCCGCCGCGCCCTGCTCGCGCTGGAGCCGCGCATCGCCTCGTTGTTCGGCTTCGACCGCCGCACCATCGCCGTCACGCTCGTCGTCGCCGCCGCGCAGCTCGCGCTCGCCTTCGTGTTGTCGAGCGCGCCGCTGTGGCTGCTGGTGCCGTGCGCGTACGCCGTGGGCGCGGTGTTGAGCCACTGGCTGGGCCAGAGCATTCACGAGACGTCACACCACCTCGCCGCGAAGACGCCGCTCGCCAACCGCGTGCTGGCGTGGGTCGCCAACGCGCCGATGGTGGTGCCCATGTCCGAGACGTTTCACCGCTACCACCTCGAGCACCACGTGCACCTCGGCACCGAGGGCCGCGACTCCGACTTGCCGTTGCCCATCGAGCTCGACGTCATCGGTACGAACCGCGCCGGGAAGCTGGCGTGGCTCGCGCTCTACCCGCTCGTCTACCTGCTGCGCGGCGCCCGGTATGCCCGGCGCATCTCGTCGGCCGAGCTGCTGCAGCTCGCGACGATGCTGTTGATCAACCTCGCGCTGTGGGAGCTGCTGGGCCCGCTGGGCGTCGCCTACCTCGCGCTGTCGACCTTCTTCGGCCACGGCCTGCACCCCGTCGCCGCGCACTTCATTCACGAGCACTACCTGTTCGAGGGCCGGCAGGAGACGCACTCGTACGACGGCCCGCTCAACCTCGTGACCTTCAACGTCGGGTTCCACGTCGAGCATCACGACTTCATGAACATTCCCGGGTGGCGCCTGCCTGCGTACCGCGCGCTGATGGCGCAGCACGGGGTGCGCACCGCAGCACACCCCTCGTGGACGCGCGTGTTGTTCGACTTCATCGTGCGCGACGACCTCGGCCCTCGCGCGCGCCTGGTGCGCACCCGACGAAGCGACGAGGCTCAGTGCGCGAGGTCGACGCGCGTGTCGCCCGCACTCTGCTCGGGGATGAAGGCCACCGACATCAGCGCGTCGGCGAGCACCTGATGCGTCACCGAGGTGAGCACACCAAGCAGGCTGCGTTGCCGATGCGTGCACAGCACCAGCAGATCGGCCCGCTCCTGCGCGCCCACCTCCATCAGGCGCTCGGCGACGTGCGCGCGCCCAATCTCGAGCCGCACCTTGTGTTTGACGTTGTCGGGCAGCGGCAACATCGCCGACTGCGTCTCCTCGAGCACCAGCCCCAGCAGCTCGTGGTGCAACTGCTCGCTCAGCGGCCCCTTCATGCCCCGGCGTTGCAGCTCCTCCTCCGGGTGCCAGACGTGACAGGCGGTGAGCTCGAGCGGGCCGAACTCCGCGAGCTGCTGAGCCAGGCGAAAAAGGACTGGGACTCGCTCGAGGACGCGCGGCTCTGTCCCTCTGGGGCCAGGGGGTCGAGCCCGTTGGTCGGTTCGTCGAGGAAGAGCACCTTCGGGTCGGGCAGGAGCGCCCCCGCCACGCCCACCCTCGTGCTGCCGACTTCCGCACCCCCAACTCGAGCCTCGGTCACCAGGTTCGGCTCTCGGTTTCCCGGTTTGTGTTTCTTTCTGTTCTCCAAGATGTCCTCACCCCTCCCTTCGTGAGACGCTGCGGCCGAGTCGGGGCCCAGCGCTCTTCCTCTGGCCCCTCGAGGAGACGACATGCACCCTGGCCGTTTGCTGGCGACCTGCCTTGCCCTGCTCACCTTCCAGGCCTGTGAGTGCGGAGGGCCGCCGGTCAGCGGCAACGGGGGTGGCGGTGGCACTTCGGGTGGAGGCTCGGGCGGTGCTGGCGGCGGAACTCCCCTGGGCGGCGGGACAGGTGGCGCTGGCGGCGGAGCGATGGCAGGAGGAGGTGGAGGTTCGGGCGGGGGCGTTGGAGCAGGCGGCGGAGGCGGAGGCGGAGGCACCCCAGACGGGGGAACCTCCTGCAACGTCACCCAGTACCTCGCGAATGGCGCCTGCACCGCCCTGACCCCCTGTCAGCCCGATCAATACGAGACCCTCGCACCGACCGCGACCACGGACCGCACCTGCGCCGCGCTCACGGTCTGCCTCGCGACGCAGTACCAATCGGCCGCGCCCACCGCGACCACGGACCGCGCGTGCCGCTCCGTCACCGCGTGCAGTGGAACCCAGTACCAGGCGTCCGCGCCGACCCCCACCAGCGATCGCGTTTGCCTGCCGGTGTCGACCTGCTCGGCGACCGAATTCCAGGCGGCCCCGCCGAGCCCGACCAGTGACCGTGTCTGCACGCCGCTCACCGTCTGCGGGCCGGACGAGTTCCAGACGGGCGCGCCGACGCCGACGAGCGACCGCGTCTGCACCTCCCTCACCGAGTGCACCTTCACGCAATACGAGACCGTCCCCGCCACTGCGACCACCGACCGCGTCTGCGCCCCGCTCACCGTGTGCTCCGGCACGCAGTGCCAGACCACGCCGCCGACGGCGACGACCGACCGCGTGTGCGGACCGCTGACGCTCGACGTCTCGCCCTCGACGCTGCAGACCATCACCGTCCCCCTGGGGCAGGGCTCGCCCACGGTCACCTTCACCGCCACCGGCTGCGGGGTCCCCGTCAGCGCGGCGTGGACCATCGACGTGGGAGGCATCGGGGGCATCACCGCAGGGCCGTCCAGCACCTCCACCTTCACGCCCTCGGGGCGGGTGGGCGGCTTCGTCAACGTCATCGGCGGCTACCAGGGCAGGACGGCCTCGCGCCAGGTGCTGGTGCAGCTCACCGGCAGCCAGAACGGCCTCAACCCGGCCTCGCCGGCACAGCTCGCGCAAGTGCCCGCAACCATCGCCGCGCTCACCCAGGGCGGCGGCGTCAACGGGGTGGGCGGGGAGGGGCTCGGGCCGGCTCTGATCGCGAATGATCCGAACCTGGTCGCCCTCCAGGCGCCCCCCGGCGGCACCGGCGCCGCGCAGAACCTCCGGCTGCTCTACCCGTACGACAAAACCGTCTGGCCGCGCGGCATGCTCGCGCCGCTGCTTCAGTGGGACTGGTCGTTCGGCGACGCCGACGCGGTGCGCATCGACCTCACCACCACCACCGGCTCCTTCAGCTGGACCGGCACCTTCGGTCGCCCGGCGATCCTCGCGCAGCTCCCCGTGGCGCTGCGGAAGTTCACCCGCCACCCCATCCCCCAGGACATCTGGAAGATCGCCACCGACACCGCCGGCGGCCCCACCGCGAACGGTCAACCCGACAAGCTCACCCTGACGCTCACCCTGGCGAGGGCCGGCGTCGCCTACGGGACGCTCACCCAGACCTGGGTCGTCGCGCCCGCCCGCCTCACCGGCACCATCTACTACCAGTCGTACGGGACCAACCTCGCCAACAACTACAGCGGCGCCCTGGGCACCCCCACCACCTTCGGGGCCGCGGTCCTCTCCATCCGCGGCGGCGACACGGGTCCGAGGCTGGTGTCGAACCGCGACAACTGCCAGGTCTGCCACTCCGTCGCCTCGAAGGGCGCGCGCCTCGTCACCCAGGCGTCCACCAACGGCAACAACGACACCTGGGAGTACACGCTGTCCCCCAGCGGGGCCACCAACTCCATGCTGGCCAGGGGCGTGCCCAACCCCGGCTACCCCGCCCTCTTCCCCGACGGCACCCTGCAGCTGACGCCAGGGGGGAAACTGCAGAGCCTGCCCAACAACGCCGGGGCCGATCTCCCCATCACCGGGCTCGCGTCGGTCACCACCAACCTCGGCGTTCCCGCCTTCAGCCCCGACGGCCGGCGCGTGGTCTTCAACCCGCAGAACACCGTCACCCACCCGGGGCGGCAACTGCTGGTGATGGACTTCGACAAGCTCACCAACACCTTCTCGAACGCAACGGTGGTCACGGACGACGCGATCGCCGCGCCCTCCAACGCAGACATCCGCTCCGCCTGGCCGCAGTTCTTCCCAGACAGCAATTCATTGGTGTACCAGCACCAGCTGCGCGCCAGCAGCGATGGAAACTACGCCGACGCGCACACCCGAAAGTTCGCCCAGGGGCAGCTGTACTGGTCGAGCGCGGTGGCCTCCGCGGCGCCGCAGCCGCTGCACGCGCTCAATGGCTACAACCCGAACGGCACCACCTCGTATCTCCCCAGCCTGACCACTGGGGTCGCGCTGAGCTGTACCGCCGACGGGCTGGCGGTCGGCTCGAACGCCGGCGCGAACGGCGACATCACCCACGCGCTCGACCGCAACTACAACTACGAGCCGACGGTGAACCCGGTGAGCTCCGGCGGCTACGCCTGGGTGGTCTTCACCAGCCGCCGCATGTACGGCAACGTGGCGACCATTCCCCCGTTCTGCAGCGACCCGCGCGGCGTCGACCTGCACGCGAACATGACCACCAACACCAACATCACCCCCAAGAAGCTCTGGGTGGCGGCCATCAACATCAACGCGGCGCCGGGCGCTGACCCCAGTCACCCGGCCTTCTACCTCCCCGCGCAGGAGCTCCTCGCCGGCAACGCGCGCGGCTTCTGGGTGCTCGACCCCTGTCGATCGGACGACGTGTCGTGCGAGACGGGCGATCAGTGCTGCAACGGCTTCTGCCAGCCCAACGGCCCAGCGGGGGCGCTGGTCTGCTCCACCCGGCAGCCGAACTACATCTGCTCGGCGATCCAGGAGGCGTGCACCGCTACCACCGACTGCTGCGACCCGGCCGCGCTGTGCATCAACGGGTTCTGCGCGCAGGACCTCTGAGCGGCGGACGCTCATTGAGCTCGGAGACCCTTGCCCGCGGGTGAGCGGACGCTGTGGCTCGCCGGTGAGAACGCCGACGCCAACGGGCCGCTGGTGAGGGTGATGGCCGCGGTGCTGGAGAACACCGCACCATCTTTCACCCCGCGGCGTTGCGCGCGTTTTGCAGCCTGTTCGTGCCTCCGCCGGCGCCGTGAGCGGGCGGTAGAGTGGTCGCGTGACCTCTCAGGCCTGGCAGAACGCGCTCGCTGCGCCCGCTGACCGCAGCGCGTGGCGCGTCTGGGCTGATGAGTTGCTCAGCGCCGGCGACCCGCGGGGGGAGTGGCTCCAGCTCGAACTCGACGCTGAAGAGGGCCCGCTGCGGGGCCTGGCGCGCGGTCGGCTGATGCAGCTGCGGGAAGAGGGGCTCGCCCGCATTCTTCCGCCGGGGGTCGAGGTCGCGCACGCGAAGACCTGGAGGAGCCTGCTGATCAGCGCCCGCGTCCACGTCGCGCGCGCCGCGGCGCCCGAGGACCCTCGCTGGTTCAGCGTGCGGCACCTGTCGTTCTTCTTTCAGACTCGCCCACCGACCATCGCCCAGTGGCGTCGCACGCCGCTCGTGGCAGGCTCGCTCGATGCGCTCGACAGCGTGACGGAGCTCGAGCTCGAGGGGCTGCAGGTGCTAGCCGAAGGTCCGCCGCGGCCGCGCCTGACGCGCGTGGGGGGCCTGTGGCCGCTGGGCCGGGTTCCCGCCGTGCCTCCAACGGAGTTCGTGCGCGCCTGGCGCTCCGTGCTCGCGCGACACCCCGGCGTGGCGGACGTGCACCTCGGCTGGCTGGGGCCCATCGACGGGGCCTCCCGCGTGCTCGAGCCGCTGCTCGACCCACGCCTCACGCGCTGCAGCGTGGAAGGGTCGCCTGACGAGCTGCCCGGGTACGACGCGTGGGTGCGCGACACCGGCTTCGCGGGCGAGCTGGTGGTCGAGCTTCGCCAGACCAGCTTGCTGCGTGCGTCGGTGGTGGTCGGGCGAGACGTGTTGGTGCTGCGGGCCGTGCCCCGCGTGGCGCAGGATGCGACCCGCTCGGTGCAGGATGGTTTTTCGCGCCGTGGCCTCTCAGCGCGGGTGACCCTTGCCCCACCGCTGGCAGGCATCGAGCCATTTCCGCCTCCTCGGTGAATCGGCGCATCGACGAGCCGTGGACCTCGTATCCGAGCAGCGCGCGCAGAAGCTCGCCGCGAGGCTCTGCCCGTAAGAAGAAACGGGGGCGCGCCACGCGAAGCGCCCTGTGACTGCCTGCGCTGGCTGGCCATCGGCACCTGAGCGGGGCGGATCCCGCCTGAGTCACCACCACTTGCACTCAGCGGAAGTACACGTCGTCGATCATCACGTCGTCACCGGTGGGAACCGTGCCACCCGAGGAAAACACGTGACCGTCGAGCATCGCGGCGCCCAGCGTGGTGGGCACCGCCGTCCCCACCACCGTTCCATCGACGAGCACCCGGGCCGTGTCGACCGCCGCTTCGACGCGGAGGCGAGACCATCGCCCGAGGGGAACGGCCCCGGGGCTGGACATGGGGACCCATCGGCGCGCGAGGGCGTCGTACCGGGACAACGTGCCATTGGGGAAGACGCCAAAGTGGAACACCTGCACGTCGACGCCCGCGGTGGTCTTCCCGATGACGTCGAACAGGAAGGCGCTCGCCACCGCCACCGGGTAGAGCGAGAACTCGAGATTCTTCGTGGTGGAACTCGCCGTGCGCCAGGTCGCGATGGCGGGGCTCGTGTTCGAGGTGTCATTGAGGCGGAAGACCCGGCGGGTCTCGCCTCCCGTCCGCAGTTCCACCGAGCCTCCGGCCACCCCTGGTCGGTCGAGCGCGCCCAGAGCAGTTCGCGGAGGAACGTCCCACCTTGGTGGCGAAACACGGCGTACAGGTTGCCATCTGGGAGCTCGACGACGTCGGCCTCGGGGTAGGACGTCCCCGAGGGCGGCACTGCGATGTTTCCTCGGAGAGCGAACGTACGGCCCCCGTCGGTGCTCGCCAGGAGGCACGACCTAAACGTGCCGGGGTCGCCCGCGAACTTCGTATAGAACTCCATGAGGATGGTGCCATCGGCCAGTTGAATGGGGTGACCGCTGAGCCGACCGAGGCCGCCATCCGCGATTTTCGGGACGATGACCGTGGGAGAAAACACGCTCCAGGTCGCCCCATCGTCAGTGGACTGGTTGCCGCTGAGCGTGAGCGTCGATGTCGCTCCGACCGTCATGAGCGCCGTTGGCACGAAGCCGAAGCTCAGCACCCGCCCGTCGTGAAGCTGCAGCGCAAAGGCCGGTGGCGACATCACGCCCACGCGCTCTGGCCCGAAGCTCATCGCGCCATCATCTGAGGAGACCACGGCGTCGGTCTGCACAGCGAGGGGGGTATCGTCGTGCGTGGAGAAGGTGACGAACATCTTGCGAAAGAGGGTCCCGTCCGAGCGCAGCACGTCGAGACTGAAGCCCGAGTTCTGTGTGCCGGCCGCGCTGCCGCGGTGACGGTGAAGGTGGTGCCCTTCTTCGGCGAATACGCGCACAGGTTCGGCTCTCGGTTTCCCGGTTTGTGTTTCTTTGCCGCTCGCGGTGTTGGCCGTTGCGCCCGGGCTCACCGCCGACTTCACGCACTTCGACGACCCGCTGTACCTGACGCTCAACGCGCGCATGGCGCGGCCCGGCCTCGAGGGCTCTCTCGCGCTGTGGTCGCCCTCCGACGCGTGGAAATGGGCGCTTCGTCGAGTACTTCCCGTTGCGCGACTCGGTCTCTGGGTGGTGTGGCACGGGCTCGGCGTGCGCAGCGTGCCCTTTCACCTCGTCTCGCTGCTGTGCCACGTCGCGTGCGTGCTGCTGGTGCGCGCGCTGGGGCAGAAGCTCGGGCTGTCTGCGCGCGCTTCGCTGGTGGCGGCGGCGCTGTTCGCGGTGCACCCCGCGCACCTTGAGTCGGTGGTGTGGGTCGTTGGCCTCAAAGACCCGATGTACGTCTTCTTCATGCTCGGGTTTCTGATGCTGCAGCTCTCGGCGCGCGAGCGTGGCTTGAAGCGCCTCGAGTGGGCGTCGTGGGCGGCCCTCGTCGCGGCGTTGTGGTGCAAGACCATGGCGATCGTCGCGCCGGTGTGGCGGGCTCCCGGCAGCTCTCGGGGCCGCAGCGCTGCGGGGTTCTGCTGCAGGCGTCGGTGCGCGCCGCGCGGGTGAGGGGTCCGCCCTTCGTCGCGTGGACGGATCAATTCATCGCGCAGTGCCCCACGGTGCAGACCGCGTGGTTCATGGGCGCCATGGCGGCGCTGGGGCGCGATGGCGACCTGGCGGTGACGCGCGCACCACGCGTCGTCGAGCTCCGCGCCACTGCTGATGCGCGCGCCGCGCTCGGCGTCTCGTTGCTCGAGACCCGAGCGATGGTCGAGGCTTCTACCGTGTTGGACGAAGTGCTGGCGAGCGACCCACGCCGCCATCGGCACCCAGGCGAACCCGACGGGCATCCAGGTCGACACCTACCGCATCCCGGGCGCTGACTCGGCCCCGGGGTTCGTCGCCAGCAACGCGACCTACACCCTCGACGGCGCGGCGACCCTTCCGGCGGCGACCCCTGGCGTCCTCACCGGCTCCAACGGCTCGTTCATCGGCTCGGCGACCGGCACGGTCGACAACGACGTCGCGATGGACAACTGGGTCGTCGGTGGCTCGGTCACCGTCGGCGTGGCCGCGTCGGCCTGCTCCGACTCGGTGGGCGCGCCCTCTGGCGTCCCGGCGAACAACTACAACGACGTCGCCTGCCCCTGAGCTGAGAGCCTTCGTTTGACCCGAGCGATAACGGTGGGCACGTCCCACCGTTATCGTCTTCTTTTGTGCGCACAGGCATGGCTCACGTACGATCGTCGAACGGCTTTGATGCGATCGCGAAGGCCTCAAAGGCCTGATTGCCGGACGTTTGGAAACCGCGGCCCGGCCCGGTTTTTTTTGCGGTCACACGACTGCTCAGTGAAGACCTCCAGCACGGGCAGATCTTCGAGGTGAGTCATTGGCTCACTTCGATGAGGATCTCGTTCTTGCGCATGAACCACGGCTTGTACGGCGGGTCGTAACGCGCCCACGTCGGCTCACCGGCGGGCTCGAGACCTTCCCGCTTCATCGCGGCGCGCAACGCAGCCAGATGCTCGTCGTAGTTCTGCTGCGACCAGGTGCCCGAGTACTTCATCGCCGCGACGCGCCTCGCCGGCACTTCGCGCAGGTGCACTCTCGCATCCTTCGGCTCTGGCAACGTCTCGAGCCGGTACTCGGACGGCATCATGAACTGCACCTTCCACCGCTTCGTCCCCGCGCTCGTCTGCGTCACCGGCGCCGTCATGGCGATCTTCTCGCCCGCGGCCGCCTGCGTCACCGGAGCCGTCATCGCGATCTTCTTCGAGCCACCGTTGTTCCCGAAGATGTACCCGGCCAACACCGAGAACGCGGCGCTGCCGGCCTCGGTCTGCTCGCCTTCCACCTCGGTCTCAGCCACCACGCAGGCGGCGTACGCGCGCACCTCGAAGTCGTCGTACGTCTTCAGCACTTCGTGTTTCGGCTGCTCTGTGGCCATGGCGAGACTTCCTCCAGTGAGGGCGACGACGAGCCCGATTCTGACGATGGACGTGATCTGCATGGCCGTCCACTAACGGCCGACGCTCACTCCGGCTCGGTCTCCTCGGTCGCGCGCATGGTGCTCTTCACCGAGAAGCCCTGCTTGATGCGCTGCGGATCTCCTTCGTGGCTCGGGTAGCGCCAATAGCCGAACTGCTCGCGCAAGCACGTCACGAAGCGGCTCTGATCCTGATCCGTGCTGATGGAGTGGAAGTTGTCGACGCGCCCGCTGTTGATGACGAGCCAGTTCACCAGGTACGAGACCGCCGCCTTGTCGGCGATCTGTCTGATCTCCGCGGCGAGGCAGTCTTTGATCAGAATCCCGTAGTGCTCGTTCACCTGCACCAGCTTCTCGTGGCTGATCAGCTGGCGATCGCCGAGGTGTTCTCTCGAGAAGTCGCGGAACACGTAGTACCCGACGACCTGCTTCTCGAGCGCCCGGCACGCATCGGTGCCCTTGAGCTTGTCGTACGCGGCGCACGCCACGTCGACCATCCTCGTGCGCGCCCAGTACCGACGCTCGAGGGGCAGGGTGCTCGCGAACGCCTCCGCCCCCAGCAGGGCCGTCTTCGCCGCTTCTTCGACGTTGCCCTCTGCCAGCTCGATCTTCGCGCGCGCATCGAACGCCGCCTGCCGCTCGTGTCCGTTGCGGCCGTCGACCGAGTCGCTGATCTTCGTGAGCGCCTTCTTCGCCGCCTTCGCCTGCTTCGGGTCGGCTGCGAGCACCAGCGCGTTGGCGAGCTCGACCCGCGCGATCATCAGCGAGTCGTCGAGCTTCTGGAACACCGCGAGCGCCGCTCCGAGACAGGCCGGCACCGGCTTGCCGGGCGACTTCTCGGCGCTCGTCACACAGGCGTCGGCCTGGCGGATCTTCTCGGCGCGACCCTTGTCAGAGACGGCCATCGCCTCGAGCGCGCTCGCGCGACAGGCCGCCACGTCGTTCGGTCCACACGCGGCCAGCCACTTCGCGTCGAGCTCTGGCAGTGACTTCTTGTCGTTGAGCGCCACTGCCGCCGCGCGCTGGAGCTGGTTCACCCGCACCCGATCCGGCCCGCCGAGGACGAAGGCGCTCAGCTCGAGCATGGCGAGCTGATCTCTCGCCCCCGCAGCGTCACCCGACTCGAGCGCTTTCTTCGCCGCTGCGAGATCGGGCTCGAAGGTCACGCGCAGCTTCGCGTTGGGATCGTCGAGCGGCGGAGGCGCCGGCACGTTGTGCTCCGGCTCGAAGACCTTGAGCTCCTTCTGGGGGCCGAACGCGTTGGCGAGATCGTCGTCGTGTTGGGCCGACGCGAGGCCTGCGACAAGAAGAGAGAGCACGACCGCGAAGCGCTGCATGGCGCCAGCTTATGGCGCGCACGCAAACGCTGCGCTGGAGAGCGCATTCGAGGTGGTTACGTATGCGTCATGCGAACACTCGGTGCGATCTCGATGCTGGTGCTCTCCGCGGGCTGCGCGGCGACGGCGACCGAGCGGCTGAAGCTGCCTCCCCTGCAGACCGTCGAGCACGTCGAGCTCAAGCGCTACCTCGGCACCTGGTACGAGCTCGCCAGCTTCCCCCAGTCGTTCCAGAAGGGGTGCACCGCGACCACCGCCACCTATGCGCTGCGCGACGACGGAGAGATTGATGTCACCAATCGCTGCCGCAAGAACTCGCTCGATGGACCCGAGAGCGTGGCGACCGGCCGCGCGCGTGTCGTGAACGCGAAGACCAACGCCGAGCTCGAGGTGAGCTTCTTTCGCCCGTTCTGGGGCCCGTATTGGGTGATTCAGCTCGAGCCTGACTACGCGTTCGCGGTCGTCGGTCACCCCAGCCGCGACTACCTGTGGATTCTCAGTCGCACGCCGACGCTCGAACCCGAGGCCTACGAAGGGGTCCTGAAGAGGCTCGAAGCGCAGGGGTATGAGCTGTCGCGCCTCGTGAAGACGGCGCAGCCTTCGCAGTGAACGGTGAGTAGGATCCCGTCAATGAATCGAAACGCCCGGCTGGTGCTCGCGCTTGGTGCGTTCGCGACAGCGGGCTTCTTCATTCATCAGTTCAGCGAGAGCACGTCGGCGCTCGTGCCGAACTGGCTCGACTACTCGATGCGCCCGCGTCTCTCGGCTGGCGAGTGGTCGCTCTTGCAGAGCGAGGTGATGTGGGCACTTCCGGCGTCGCTCTTCCTGGCGCTGGGGCTCAGTCTCTCGGCGAACGAGGCGCTCACCCGACTGGCACGCCGAGTCGAAGCGGCAGGCGTGAAGCAGACGCTCGCCGTCCTCTCGGTGGGGGCGTTGCTCCTCAACCTCGGCCTGCGGCTCTTCATTCACCGCGGTGCCGACTTTACCGACGACGAACGGCTCTACTGGTACCAGGCGCAGGTCCTGCTGGAAGGCACGGTGGTGGGGCCGCTCCCACCGGTCGATCGCGCCTTCTTCTACGAATTCATCGCCCGCACCGCATCGGGAGAGGGGCAGGTCGGGCTCTTCCCCATCGGCCAGCCGATGGTGTTGGCGCTCGGCGCTTTGCTCGGGTGGAAGTGGCTCGTGCAGTGGCTGTGTGTGGGCGCGCTCGTGCCGCTGGTGTTCGGTGTCGTCGATGCCTTGTGGAAGGACCGTCGCGTGGCGCTCCTGGCGTCGACCCTCGTGGCGGTTTCCCCGTGGTGGCAGTTCGCGGGCGCGAGTGGTCACGGCAGCGTGCCCACGGCGGTCTTCACCGCCGCGGCGTGGTGGTGCGCGCTGATCTTCCTCAAGTCGAACGTCGGCCTCCACGGCAGCGCGGCGATGGCCTTCACCTCAGTCGTGTTTCTCTTGCGCTCGTTCGATGGCGCCGTGCTCGCCGTGGGCATCGGCCTGTGCTGGGTCGTTCACTTCGCGCGCGCGAAGAAGTGGCCTCCGCGCACGCTGGCCTTCGGGCTGCTCATCGGGCTGGCCATCGCCAGCGTGCAGCTCTACGCAAACTGGCGCGCGACGGGCTCTGCGGTGAGGCCCGCCTATGACCTGTGGATGGCGCGCGATTGGCCGCAGGGCATCGTCTTCGGCTTCGGCAAGGGGGCGTGGGGCGTCGAACAGACCGCCTCGTCCGCGAGCGTCAAGACGCTCATCGCCTCGACCCGGGTCGCTCAGTGGCTGGTTGGTGGGTTGCTGCTGAGCGTGCTGGCGCTCTTCGCGTTGACTCGGCGCGAGCACCTCCTTGCGGTGGTGCCGATGGCTGCGTGGGCGCTGGCCTTCGGGCTGGGCTACCTGCTGTTCGTCTTCCCCTCCGTGCACGACTTCGGCTCGGTCTACCACCTGCCGCTCCTCCCGCTCGGTGCGGGCCTGCTGGCCGCAGGGGGCGTGACGCTGCACCGGCTCACGCGGCAGGCGCTGCCGGTGCTCGTCGGCGGAATGCTGGTGGCGTTGCTGACCTTCGTCGGCTTTCAGCTCGACCGCGTCGCGTTCGTGGCCGATGCCATCAGGCGCCCCCTCGACGTCGCTGCTGCAGTGCACGCGCAGACGGGTCAGAAGCTGGTGGTGCTCTGGGGCTCGATGCAACGGCCGGGCAAGCCCTCGAGCTGGGTGTTCAAAGCGCCCCCTCTGTCACCCAGGGCCGACGAGGCGGTGCTGTGGGCCTGGGGCGCGCGCGAGTCTCTGGATCCCGTTCGCCGTGCGTTTCCCGACCGGCTGGTGCTGCGCCTCGAGTGGACCAGCGAGGGCGAAGTGCGGCTCGTACCCGTACCCTGAGTTCAGCGGAAGGCGGCCCGAAACAAAGGTGCCTGGGATTCCCCCTGAGTCGAGAGCAGCTTCACTGTGAAGCTCCGCGAGTGGAGCTTCGGGTCGTTCGGCGAGCGATCGAGGATGCCCAGCACGATCGAGGGGATCGCCCACTGCTCGCTGTTGTTGCCGAAGTAGTGCACCTCGGCCACGTAGGTGCCCGCGTGCGCGCGTGCCTGCTGAAAGAGCTCGGGGCCGTAGCCGGTCGTGTCGTCCCAGAAGAGGTGGCCGCCCGACTTCGTGTCGCTCTGCTGGTACCACGTGCGCTCGCCCTCGGGTCCCGTCACCCAGAGATCGATGTCGACGTCATCGACGTTCCACTGCAGGGTCACCTGGAGATCGACCTTCGTCGCCACCGCCCCGAGCGAATCGATCCGCCGCCGCACGGCCTGCCGCTCGGTCGCGTTGAGCGTGGTGCCCCCGAGCAGCCGGCGCAGCCACTGCACGTAGTGCTCCCGCGCGGCGTCGACGGCCTCTGCATGGCGTTCCCACGTTCGCGCGAGCACCAGCTCGTAGTTGCGCGCGGCGTCGGCGATGCGGCCGAGCTCGATCAGCGCCAGCGCCTCTTCGAGGTACGTCTGCACCTCGAAGCTCCGGGTCGCGCGCAGGTGGCCGAACAGCTCCGCCGCCGGCTGCGGGAGCCCATCGGCCAGCAACACGAAGCCCGCCAGCCGCAGCGCCTCGGGATCCTCAGGCCGCAGCTCGACCACACCTGAGAGCGCCCGCGCGGCGCCGAGCAGATCTCCCGCCTGACGACGCGCCCGGCTGAGCGCGTGAAAGGGCAACAGCGCTTCTTTCGACTTCGAGCGCGCCGCACGGAAGGTGGCCTCGGCCTGCGCGCGCACGTCGCCTCCGGCGGTCGGCTTGAGGGCGAGGTTCGCCAGCGCATCACCCGGAGCGCCATTGGGCAGCTGCGCCAGGAAGTCCTTCGCTGAGGCGCTGAGCGCCGACGTCTCGAGTCCCGGCGGTACGTCGATCGCCCTCGCGAGCGTGCTGCGGGCGAGCGCTTCCAGCTCCGAGACGCTGACCTGCACCTTCTGAACGTCGTACTGCGTGTATTCCGCGTCGGTCTCGAGCACGAGCAGCGAGGCGAGGCGGTTGGTCATGCCGAAGTGTTGCGACAGCGCGATGATCAACCGATCGAGGCTGGGGCTCTGCAGCGCGAGCAACCGCTCCGCGTGCAGCTCGGCCCACGCGCGCCCGGCGAGCATGTCGTTGCCGGTGGAAGAGAAGGGCCAGCGCAGGTTGAGCGGCTTTCCATCGAGTGTGCCCTCGACCACGATCTCCCCCGAGGGGCCCTGGCCGCCGAGCACGCGCCCCGCGATCTCGAACTCCTGCCCCGGCGCCAGCGACGGAGGGCTGCCTCGCACCACGAAGTCGTGCAGCTTCACGCCGTCGACGCGCACCGAGTCGACCCGCAGCGCCGGCTGGCGGTGCGCGAGCGCCGCGATGGGCACCTGCGAGGCCGAGAGGCAGGTGACGATCTGTCCCTTGCGTGCGGTGAGCGCGTCGAAGAGCGCGCGGTTCACGGCGCCGTCTCCGAAGCGGTACGTCACCCAGGTGAGCGCCGCTGCGCGCGGGTGCCTCGCCAACAGCCGGGCCGGCGCACGCTCGCCCCACGTGAGCTGCCCATCTGAGAGCAGAAACGCGGTCGCGCCCGAAGGGAGCCACGGGGTCGCCTCCATCACCTGCAGCGCGCTCTCGAAGCTGGTGGCGCCCTCGCGGGTGAGGGTGCGCAGCTGGTCGAGGGTCGCCTGTCGAGCCGCGGGGGTGTTGTCGCGCAGACCGTCGGGGAAGAGCCAGTGGCCGCGAATGTCGAAGAGCAGCACGTTGAAGCGCGTGATGGTGCTGTCTCGCTCGAGCACCTGCTGCAGCATCTCGCCGGCGAGGCGCGCGCGATCGCCGTCTTCCGAGAGCGAGGTGTCGAGCAGGAAGAGCGCGTCTCCCGTCGGCGTTGACTGCGCGACCGTCGGCACCTGCGCCACGAGCCTCCCGTAGACGAAGTGACCGGGCAGGGCGGCGTCGTTGCCTCCCACGAGGAACTGGGCGCTGGGTGCAGCGGGCTTCAATGCGAGGCGGAGATCGGACTTGAACGTCTTGCCCGAGAGATCGAGCGAGGCGATGGAGAAGGCGCCTGTCTTCCCCGCGAAGGCGCTGAGCCGATCCTCTCCGCTCACCGTGAGCGCAGCGACGCTCGACTTCGAGGGGTCGACGAGCAGACGGGCCTCGAACTCCGGCACTGCACGCTCGGGCATGGGGAACGCGTAGTGCAGGAACGCGCCGTCGGACGACAGGGTCTGCTCGTAGACGAGCACCACGCGCTTCAGGCTCTTCGCGGCGATGGGGTACACGCGCGCCTCGAACTCGTTGGCGCCCGCCCACTCGACGAGGGCAGGGTCGATGCGGCGACGCACCACGCGCTCGTAGGTCTGCGCCGCCTTCTTCTGCTCGACCACGCGCGCCGGACGACAGGCCTGCCAGTTCGCGCTGGCGCTCGGGGCCACGCTGGTCAGCGCGTCGATGCTCGCGCTCGCGGCGAGCTCGTTGGTGAGCGGCGGCAGCACCAGCTTCGGGTTCTTCGCGAGCGCCTGGGGGTCGAAGGGCACCACGCCCTGGAAGCTGCCGAACCATGCGGGGCTCGCGTCCTGCGGCAGCGGGTAGCGCAGCGAGCCTTCGAGCACGCGATCGAACGGGTTCTGCACCACGAAGTCGACCACGGTGCGCGCGCGGGGACCCTCGATGTAGACGACCGTGCGCAACGCGCGAATCGGGAGCGGCTGGAACTCGCCCTTCTCGTTGCGGAAGACGACCTTGCCGAGGCGGGGTGCTTCGACGGCCCGCTCCATCAGCGGCACCACGCGTGGCGGGGGCGCAGCGGGCGACTCACTGCCACCGCTCGAGCCACCGCCTCCGCTCCCGCGAATGACTTGAATGGTGTTGAACCGCTTCTGCTGCAGCACGCGCGCGCGCTCGCCGGTGAGCACGGAGGTGATCGTCGCGCGGCCTTCGACCAGCTCAGACGGGTCGCTCGCGTTGCGCGTCATCACCTGAAGCACCCCGGTGTCTTCAGCGAAGGCGAGCATTTCAGCCTCTTCCGGGAGCACTTCGAAGGTGACCTGCCGCAGCGGGAAGCGCTCGCGCTCGTGTTGGGCGGCCAGCAGCGGACCCAGCGAGAGGATCACGACGCCGTCGAGCAACGGGGTCACGAGCTGTTCGTTCGAGGAGGGGTCGACCGTCAGGTGGATCACGTCGACGTGATCGCCAGTGCGCAGGCCTTCGGATCCGGTGACGGCGGCGGTGAAGGCGCGAAGTGGTGCTGAAGGCGCTCCGGCGAAGGCCGCGGCATGCACGAGGTCGCCCTTCGCGAGCGCGACCCTCAAGGGGCGGCCGAGCGCCGAATTCACTGTACGCGGCGTGACAGCGCTGGGCCCGGCGGCCACGGCGGGGGTCTGGGTCAACATCTCGCGGGTGAGCACCGTGCCCACGGGCAGATCACGCGCAGCGGTCATCACCATCGGGCCGGTTTCGTCTCCTGAGCAGGCGAGGGTCGTCACGAGCAGTACCAGGGCGAGCCAGCGGGTCATGGCGTCTTCCCAGGCAGCGTGGGCACCGGGGCCTCGCTCGCGCCGCTGGGGCTGTCGATGCGGTGGGGCTGCGCGCCCCTGTCGAGGGTGATCGCTCTGCGCCTCTGCCCGAGCACCTTAATGCGCTCACTGCTCAAGACGGTGTTGATGTTCGAGCGGCCGCGCTCTTCCATGATGTCGAGGTCGTTCGGGTTGCGCAGAGAGACGTGCAGCGCCCCGATGCCGACCGCCAGCAGCGCCACCTCGGCCTCTTCGGACAACACCAGGAAGCTCACGCGACGCAGTGGGAACACCTCGTCGGCGCCGTGTGGCTGCAAGGCGCCCGGGGCGAGCACGATCACGTTCTGGGCGAGGGTGATGGCGACGAAGTCGTTGGTCTGCGGATCGCGCACGACGGCGATGAGATCGACGTGATCGCCCGCGTGCAGGTTCTCGGCGCCCGAGACGCTGAGCGTGACGGAGCGAGCGCGTTGGGTGACGAGCGCGGCCAACGCCGGGTCGCTCTCGAAGTACGAGGCGAGCACGAGGTCGCCCTTGCTCAAAGCGACGCGGGGCCGCTTGCCGACCAGCGTAGAGGCCTGCTCGGGGCGCACCGCGTTCGACGTCGCGAGGGCGCGCGAGACCTTCACCTCGACGAGGTGTGTTGCGGTGAGCTCGGTGCCTTCCTCGAGATCCTGCGCCGTGGCCAGAAGCCGCACGGTGGGCTCCGCGCACGCGCTGCAGACGATGGCGCTCAGAAGCAGTTGAAACCGCATGTGTTTTCCCCTCGGGTGACCGTCGTTTCCGCAAAGAGACCACAACTTCGTGGACCGTTAACCGGCGCTCACCTGGGCTCGAAGGCTGGTCCCATTCGTTGCATCTCGCCTCGAGAGAGACCGTGGAGCTGAGCCACGGTCTTCCATTCGGCAATCGCGGCCGCGATCTCCTTCGCCACCTTGTGAACACCGAGGATGAAGTCGATTTCGCCCAGCCGTCGGGGTTTGCGACCCTCTCGCCGTGCCAGGACGCCTTCTCGTCGTTCCATGAGCAAGCGACCCCATCGGTCTGGAGCCGCGTCCTGAAAGATGCCGAAGGTGGCGGCCCGGGCCGGTGGGTGTTGCTCGCCAGCGAAGAGTTCGAGTCGAGGGTCCAGTGGGAACGCAGTGTCTCGCTCGAGCCATTCGGGCTCGTACTCGAAGGAGGCGGGAAGATCGGTGCGCGCGCGAGAGAAGCGCAACGTGCCGATCTTCACGGGCGGTGCAAGCGCCGGGTCGTCGAGCACCACTTCGAGGTGGTCTCGTTCAACTCGAGCGCGTGTTGGCATCGCCGTCCCCGCTTCTTCTGCTCCGTTGAGGCATTCGCTCGTCTTGAAGGTGACGCCCCAGCACATCGTCGCGGGCGACAAGGTCGAGGTCTGCGTCGAGCCCGAGCACCCGCAACGCGCGGAGATAGGTGCCGAGCGCGATTCCGGGATCCCCCGTCTCGAGGCGATGGAGGGTGTCGCGAGAGACGCCCATGCGCTCGGCGAAGAGCACGCTCGTCAGATTGCGTCGCAGGCGCGCGCGTCGGAGGCGCTCTCCCAGCGCTTCCATCTGTCGCGCAGCCTGGGGGAACGGTTTTCGGATCCTGCGGCCCATGTCCGATAGATTAGGCAATGGGCGCTTTGATGTCGAATCTATCGGACAGGTGCTGCAGGGCGGCCCCAGCCCGTGTGCTCGAGGAAGCTGCGCACCTCGTCGCGATCGACGTGAACCAGCAGGGCGATGACATCGCCGGGACTGCTGGTCGCGATGGCGCTGGTGAGCGCGTCGACCTCCGAGGTGGCGCGGATGGCGTTCAAGGCCCGCTCGAAGAAGACGGGCACTTCGTCGGGCTGGCGGCCGCGGAGGTAATGCTCGAGCTCGCGCACGTAGATGGCGGAGGGCTTCGCGGCGCGGATTCGCTCGCTGATCGCCGTGAGCTCGACGTCGGTGCGATCGCCCGCGCTGCCGGTGATGATCGTGAGGTGACCGGCTTCGCCCAGGAGTGAGCGCGCCACGAGCAGGGCTGAGCCCACGCCGTCGGGGTTGTGGGCGAAGTCGAGGAAGAGGGTGACTCCGTCGCGCGTCCAGGTTTCCCCGCGGCCGGGGTTGTCGGCGGCGGTGAAGGTCGTCAGCGCGCGGATGATCGCCGAATGCGGGATGCCGAGGGCTTCTGCAGCGGCCGTGGCCCCCAGCGCGTTCTCGACGTTGTGCCGCGCGGTGCCGTTGAAGGTGATGGGGATGGCGGAGATGGGGAGGAGTTGCGTTTCGACTCCGTCGCGAATCGTGACCAGCGTGTGGTTGCGGGCAATCACCTGGTGCGGGTGGGTCGGTTGCGGTGCGCCACCATCGACGTCGGCGAAGAACGTGACGGTGGGCCCCTCACCCCGGCCCTCTCCCCGCTGGTGCAGGGAGAGGGAGACGAGGAGGGGATCTCTGGCGTTGAGGACCACGTGGCGCGCCACTCGCGCGGTGACTGCTTTGACCTGCGCCATGTCTTCGAGCGTGTTGATGCCGTACGCGCCGAGATGATCGTCGGTGATGTTGGTGAGCAGCGCGACGTCGATGGCGTCGCAGGCGAGACCGCGGCGCAAGATGCCCCCGCGGGCCGTCTCGAGGATCGCGATTTGAACTTCAGGGCTGCGCAGCACTTCGCGCGCGGCGGCAGGGCCCGTCCAGTCTCCTTCGTGAAGGGTGCGGCCGGCGATCGTCACCTCGTCGGAGCTCGTCATGCCGACGCTCAGGCCCGCTTCCTTCGCCATGCGCGCCAGCAAGCGCGTCGAGGTCGTCTTGCCGTTGGTGCCCGTCACCATCGCGATGGGGATCGCCCCGAGAGATGACCAGTCGATGCCGTCGAGCGCCGGGAGCTCGTTGCGCTTGAAGTGCTGCGAGCGCTTCGCGTGACCGAGCGACACCGTCTCGTCGTCCCACAGGAAGGGGATGTTGCGGCGACGCGCCTCGGCCTCGAGCGCAGGCAGGCGCGGATTGCGCTGCTCGGCGAGTTGATCGGCAAGCCCCTCTCCCGGTTCCCCTGTGGGGAGGGAGGCGAGCTCGACGAGCTCGGCGCCCACCAGCATCTCGTCGAGCGGTGCGTCGTGGGCGAGCGCGACCCAGTTGGGTTGAGTGCGCACGGTTCTCAGCGGCACCGGCGGCAGACCAACGCGCGCGCGGAGTGGATCGAGCCTCGACTGCACCTCTGCGCGCACCGTTTCGGCCGTCTCGCCCTCGTCGAGGAACAGCTCGAGCAACACCAGCGGCCGCGGGCCGTAGAGGTTGGGGCCGGTCAGCCGGCGCGCGTCATCGAGGCGCACTCAGTCATCCTGCGTTCGCGCGATGCGCACACCGCGCTCGTCTTGAATCAGCTCCGCGCCCTCGGGCAGCCCGCTCGAGCTCGTCTCAGGCGTGGCCAGGCTCGGCGCCCGCGTCGGAGGTCTCGGCGCCACCGCGCCCCCCGCCTCGCGCTCGGGCTTGAAATAGATGACCTGCTTCCAGCTGCGCGACACGGCGTCGGCGAAGATGAGCAGCAGATCTCCCGCGCGCGCCATGCGGAGCGCCCCTTCGATCGCCCGCTGCTCGTCGGGGATGACGGTGATGTGCGCGGCCGGCACGCCCATCGCGAGCAGCTCGGCCTCGAGCATCTTCGGCACCTCGTCGGGGCCCCGCCCGCGCGGGTTGTCGTCGCGCCGCACGATGAAGTGATCGAACCCCGCCACCGCGCGCGCGATGTTGCGGATGTCTTCGTCGCGACGGTCCCCCGGCGCGGCCAGCACGCAGATGCGCTTGCCGTGACACTCGAGGCGCTGCGCGAGCTCGGCCATCGCCTTCACCGCCGGCGGGTTGTGGCCGTAGTCGAACAGCACCTTGAACGGGTGCTCGTCGAACACGTTCGTGCGCCCCGGCACCTGGAAGTACGAGGTGTCGAAGGTGCGCAGCCCCTGGCGAATGTTCTCGATCTTCACGCCCATCGCGTAGGCCATCACCGCGGCGAACAACGCGTTCTGCACGTTGTGCATCGCCTTGCCTTCGATGGTCGCCGGCACGAGGTGCGTCCACAGCAACGGCATGTGCGCGCCCTTGTCGAAGAGCGTGATCATCTGCCCGTTGATGCCCTCTTCGAGCACCGCCGCCAGGCCGCCGGCGCGAATGTGCTGCTTCACCAGCTCCTGCCGCGGGTTCATCGTCACCCACGCGATGCGCGTGGCCTTGGTGTGATCGCCCATCTGCAGACAGAGCGGATCGTCGGCGTTGAGCACCGCGCAATCGCGCGCGACCTCGATGACGATGCGCTTCACTTCCGCCAGCTGCTCGAGCGTGTCGATGCCGGCGAGCCCGAGGTGATCGGCCGCCACGTTGAGTACGGCGCCGACGTTGCAGCTTCGGTAGCCCAGGCCGGCCCGCAACAGCCCTCCGCGCGCGGTCTCGAGCACCGCGAGATCGACGTTCGGGTCGCGCAACACCATCTGCGCCGACTGCGGCCCCGTCATGTCGCCCGCCACCGTGCGCTCGCCGTCGATGTAGACGCCGTCGGTGGTGGTGAGCCCGACCGTGTGGCCCGCCATCTTCTGAATGTGCGCCAGCATGCGCGAGGTCGTCGTCTTGCCGTTGGTGCCGGTGATCGCCGCGATGGGGATCTTCGAGGGCGAACCCCGGGGGAACAGCATGTCCATCACCGGGCCGGCCACGTCGCGCGGGGTGCCTTCGGTGGGCGCCACGTGCATGCGGAAGCCGGGGGCGGCGTTGAGCTCACAGATGCCGCCGCCGATGTCGCGGTAGCTCTGCGAGATGTCGGGGGTGATGAAGTCGACGCCGCACACGTCGAGGCCGATGGCCTTCGCGGCGCGCACCGCCATGTCGCGGTTGTCGGGGTGCACCACGTCGGTGAGATCGATCGCCGTGCCGCCCGTCGAGAGGTTGCCCGTGCCGCGGAGGAAGAGCAGCTCGCCGCGGGGCAACACAGTGTCCTTCGTGACGCCCTTCTTTGCCATCATCGTCTCGGCCTGCGCGTCGAGCTCGAGGCGGGTGAGCACCTTCTCGTGACCGATGCCGCGCCGCGGGTCGCTGTTCACCACTGCGACGAGCTGCTCGATGGTGCGCTCCCCGTCGCCAACCACGTGACCGGGCACGCGCTTGGCGACCGCGATCAGCTCTCCGTTCACGACGAGCATGCGGTGGTCGAAGCCGGTGATGAAGTTCTCGACCACGGCGGTGCGGGCGTGCTCGCGGGCCTTCTCGAATGCCGCGCGCACCTCGGCGCCGGTCTTCAGATCGAGGCTCACGCCGCGCCCATGGTTCGCGTCGAGCGGCTTGACCACCACCGGGTACCCGAGTCGCTCGGCTGCACGCTCTGCGCCCTCGGGGCTGCGGGCGAGCATCTGCTTCGGCACCGGCAACCCGAGCTCACCGAGAATGCGGTTGGTCTCTTCTTTGTCTGAAGCGATCTCCACGGCGATGTGCCGCGTGTTCGAGGTGACCGTGGCCTGAATGCGCTGCTGGTACTTGCCGTGGCCGAGCTGAATGAGGCTGTAGTCGTTGAGCCGCATCCAGGGGATGTCGCGGGCCTCGGCGGCGCGCACGAGCGACGCAGTCGACGGGCCGAGCTGGCGGCGCTGCGCGTAGTCGATGAGCTCGACCAGCTCTTTCTTGAAGTCGAACCCCGGCTCGACGGTGAGGTCCCGGGGGCGAAGGTCTGCTGGCAACAGCTGGTGAATCAGCTTGAGCGCGAGCTCGCCCGCCGCGGTTCCGACGCGCTCTTCCTCGTATTCGTAGACGACGTGGTAGCGGCCCTTCGCGCCTTCACCGCGCGTCTTGCCGAACACCACCTTCGCGCCAGTGAGCTGCTGCAGCTCGATCGCGACGTGCTCGAACACGTGACCCAACCACGTGCCGCCGTCTTCGCGCAGCCGTCGCAGGAAGCCGCCTTCGGTGCCGTACGAGCACGTGTGCGAATTCAGCGAGGGCAGGGCGGCGATGAGGCCGTCGTTGAAGCCGGGGATTCTGGCGCTCGGCCAGTCCTCCAGTGCTTCGAGGTCGATGGTGACGCGCATCACCGGGAAGTGCGCGTAGAGGCTGGGCCCGCGGTAGACGCGTCGCTCGATGAACTTCATGTGGCGCCAGAGGTTACTTCAGGCCGTCGCTTTGCGGTTCTCCAGGTTGTAGCTGCCCCCCTGAATCAGCACGTGCAGGCGCACATTGGTGAGCGAGACCGGCTTGCCTTCTTGCGTCTCGGCCAGGCTGGAATGTTCCAGCTCTGCAACATCGACCAGGGTGATGGCGCCCTGGCCGACCACCGTCACCTTGCCCTCGCCGTCGATGAAGGCGGCGGTGTCTTCGTCGAGCCCCAGGCCCAGCGCGAAGGGGTTGTAGGCGAGCGCGGTGAGCAGGCGGCCGAGGCGATCTCGCTGGCGGAAGTGTTGATCGATGATGACCCGGTTGGTGAGCCCGAAGCCGGGGGACAACGTGACCATGCCGGCTTTGGGCGTGTTGCCCTCGGCGCCATGGGCGATCATGTGCTCGCTCAAGATGGCTGCGCCCGCGCTGGTGCCTCCGACGGTGGCACCGCGTGCGTTGGCTCGACGAATCGCCTTCGCCATGGCGGTGCCGCCCAGAATGGTCGAGAGGCGCAGCTGGTTGCCGCCGGTGATGAAGATCGCGTCGGCCTCGCCGACGTACGCGAGCCACTCTTCTTTCGAGGCCTCGGCGCGGGTGGTGACGGGCACCGCGCGCGCTTCCTGCGCTCCGAGCTTCTTGAAGATCTTCTCGTAGCGCCGGCCGGTGTCGTCGAGCGACGACGCGGTGGGGATGATGACGACGCGCGCCTTCTTGCCGCCGCTGATCTCGAGGAACTTCCGCAAGATGTCGGAATCGCCTTCTTTGTCTTCGGCGCCACCGATGGGGACGATGTGGCCGCGCTTCTTGTCGGGGAGGACCTTGGCTGGACTCATGGGGTGTTCTCGAAGGTGCCGCGCGTGGTGGGGCTGCCGTCGCGCACCAGGAAGCGACCGCGCGCCATCACGTGACGGAGGGTGAGGGATTGGTCGAGCACGCAGAGGTCGGCGTCGTGACCGACCACCAGCTGCCCTTTGCGCGGCAGCCGCAGGTGGGTCGCCACGTTGCTCGTCATGCAGGGCAGGGCCTGCTCGAGCGCGAGGCCCTTTGCGTGCAGGGCGCGCAGCGTCTCGAGCAAGCTCCCCGGGCGCCCGATGTCCATCGACACGAGGCGGCCGTCGGCGTCGAAGGCCGGCAGACAACCGCCTCCATCGCTGCTGCAGGTGAGTCGATTCGCCGGCGCTCCGCTCGCGAGGTAGCGCGCGATGGCGTCAGGTGCGGAGTACGCGTCTTCGCCTTCCTCGACGGGGAAGGCGGTGACGTCGATGGTGCTGCCGCGCGTTGCGAGCTCGAGCGCTTCGGCGAAGAGGCGCGTCTTGCGGTTGACGTGCGTGGGGTGAAACACGCGCGCGGGCAGTTCGGTCTCGTCGAGCGCGCGGCGGATGAGCGAGAGGCCGCGGGTGCCGTCACCGAGGTGCAGGTGCAGCAGGCCCGCCTTGCCGCTGATCAGGCCGGCGACGTGGCAGTCCGACGCCACACGGAGGAACTCGTCGAACGTCGGTTGCGATGACCGGTGATCGCTGATCGCGAACTCGCCCACGCCGATGACGGGATCGACGAAGACGACATCGCCGCGCACGGTGCCGGTGAGGGTCTTCAGCGGCAGCTCGTACGAGCCTGTCCAGCACCAGGCCGAGAGCCCTTCTTCACGCAAGCCGAGCGCGGTGGCGACCAGCTCAGCCATGGTGCGCGTGGTGCCGTCGGTGCCGAGCACGCCGATGGCGGTGGTGACGCCGGCCGAGCTCAAGTGCGTGAGGTGCAGCCGGGGCACGCGAGACGCGGGGCCCGATTCGCCGCCGCCGCCGGCGAGGTGCACGTGGCCGTCGATGAGGCCGGGGGTGACGCGCGCGCCTCCGAGCTCGACCACGTCGGTGGGCACAGCGCGCGGCGCCTCGAGGCCTTTGCCGATGGCGAGCAGCGTCCCTCCGCCGATCAACAGGTCGCTGCGACCGCGCGGCGTGGGATCGAACAGCTCGGCGTCGCGAAGAAGGGTGAGTCCGGCCACGGGCGGCTGACTAGTCGAGGCGTTGGTGGAAAGCACCTGCGACGGGGAAGCCCCGGGTGCTCGGCGAGATGTGTCTGGGGAAAGCGAAATGACGCGCGGAATCGCGCCGTCGGCTTCGACCTGGCCGCCATCACGCAGAGTGAGGGGCCATGCGTGCCCGACACCACGGTGGTGACCCGCCTCGCAGCCGATGGGCGTGCCATCGGGTGAGACAGGCCCCCCGATTGTCGTCACAATGCGCGAATGACCGCGTGGCGCATGTGGGTGAAGTGGAACGGCAGCATGGAGCAGACGCTGATCGACGGGCAGCACCTCGCTGCGGGAGACGCCACCGTGGCAGACGCGACGAAGGCCGCGGTGCGCACGGGCTCGCCCGGGATTCTGTTGGTTCACCAGTTGGCCGATCACGAGATGCTCGGGCGGGTGTGGGTGCTCTCGGCGGCTGAGCTGCACGATCACTTCGGCTCGAAGACCCCGACGAAGAAGGCCATCGAGGGTGACACCGTGTTCGTCGAGAAGCTCGAGGCAGGCCAGGCGGTCGCCGTCACCGCGTATCTGCGCGGGCAGCCGACCGCCGTGTTGTTCGCGGGACAGCCCGATCTTCCGCGCGAGCGTACCGTGAAGGGTCGGTCGCCGAGGTCGAAATAATGTCGGGGCTGCTCGACCTGCTCACCGATGCGTGCGCGGGGCTCCCCTGCACCCCGAGGAAGATGTTCGGTGGGCACGGCTTCTTCGCGCCCAACGGCGGCATGTTCGCCGGCATCGTGTCGTCGACCGAGGTCATCTTCAAATTCGCCGATGAGACCGCGCGCACCGAGCTGATCGCCGAGGGCGGGCACCCGTGGGTGTATGGCGTGCAAGACAAGCCGATGACCATGTCGCCGTGGATCGTCGTGCCTGAGCGCTTCTACGACGACCCCGAGGCGTTCGCGGCGTGGGCCCGACGTGCCCATGCGCTGGTACCGGGCAAGCTGGCGAAGAAGAGGGGCGCGAAGAAGCCGGCGGTGGCAGCGAAGCCGGCAAAGAAGAAGCCCGTCACGAAGCCGAAGAACAAGCCGTCGCGCGCCAGGAAGACGTAGCGGTCGGCCACACGCCCCCGGCCTCGCCGACCCGCGCGGGTTCAGCGCGCTCGGTGTGACCTCACGAGTCGCAGTGTGCCTCCAGAGTTCGGACTCGGGGGTTCACATGGGGCTGTTGCCGTTGCTGGTGGGGTTGGTGAGCGCGCAGGTTGGCTGCACGAAAGACACGGACTGCAAAGGGGAACGTGTCTGCGAAGCCGGGCGGTGTGTGAACCCGGCGCCCAGTGGCGCACCGGTGGTCGCCGAGCCAGCGCCATCGCCCCCCCCGCTTCCCCAGCCGCCCCCGCCACGCGTCGACCCGTCGGACTTCCCGAAGGTGGTGCGTCGCGACGGTCAGGTCTGCGTCCAGTCGTTGAACGACGACGGCACCGTGGGCGAGTCGTGCCGCGCGGAGGCGGGGGCGCGCCGCCCGCTGGGGGACGGGACGTCGGGCCCGTCTTCGTCGTGGGACGAGCCGGTCCCCCCGCGCCGCACGAAGCGGGGCCGAAAGATGGAGGGAGACGACGCTCCGCAGAAGGAGCGCGGCTTCGCGGCCGACTTTGCGGTGCTGGGCGGGGTCACGGGCTTTTTCTCGGCGGGGCAGTCTTTCGGGCTGCCGCTGGTCGATCTGCACCTCTCGTTCGGTGGCCGCTTCTCGCGCGCCATCGGGCTGAGCGGCGTGATCGACACCAAGTTCTTCTTCGGCCCCGGTGGGTGGGGCACGCTCCTCACGTTCGGCCCCGGTGTCCGACTGGGGCCCGAGGCGCACGTCACCATCGCAGCGACCGGCGGCTTCGTCTTTGGCGCGACGAGCCAGGGCACCGCGTTCGGGTACGTGGTGTCGCTGCTCGCCCATGTGGCGATTCCGTTCGCCAGTGGCTTCGGCTTCCACCTGCAGCCGGCCCTGTCGTTCGACGCTTCCGGAGTCGTCCTCTCTCTCGGTGGTGGCTTCGGTGGGTCCGTTTTCTGAGGAGGTTTGCATGAACGTGTTGGCCAGAGTCGTGGTGGCGTCGTTGGTCGCAGCGTGCGCGACCGCATGTGGGAACAGATGTCAGGGGGTGTCCTGCGCGGGGCATGGGGAGTGCGTGATCACCAACACCGGCGCCCCCAAGTGCGTGTGCGACCCGGGCTTCACGGTCTCGGGACTCACCTGCCAGGCCATCCCCACGAGCTGCGTCAGCACCGGCGGCGTGTGCAGCGCCAACGGCGATTGCTGTTCGTTTCAACGCGGCGCCGGGAGCTGTGTCAGCGGCCGTTGCGCGGAATCCTGCATCGTGAACTCAGAGTGCAACAGCGGGTGTTGTGCGCAGCTCGTCAGCGGAGGCAGAGCGTGTGGGCCCGTCTCGCAGTGCGGTTCGTCGTGCCGACCGGTGAACACGTCGTGTGCGAAGAACGCCGATTGTTGCAATTTCCTGGCGGGGACCGGGTTCTGCGTCGACAGCGTCTGCTCCGACTCGTGCACCCTCGACAGCCAGTGCGTCAGTGGGTGTTGCGCGCCCCTGGTCGGGGGCGGCAGCACCTGTGCCTCGAGGTCCTTCTGCCCGTGACGCGGATCGTGGCGCTGATCATCGCGCTGAGTGCCTTCGTCGTCTGGCTCGCGGGGCGGCCCGAGGAAGCGCGGTCGACGCCCATCGAGGCAGCGGTGCCCACAGAACGCAGCTCAGCCCCGCTGCCAGTTCGTGAACTCGGCGCCGAGTCGATGCCCGAGTCGATGCCCGAGTCGATGCGAACCAGAGGTGCCCTTGCGCTCGAGCCTCCGTCGAGCCCGTCTCCCTTCGCCACGGAGACCTTCATGCACGAGGTCGACGCGGGCGAAATTGAGGAAGAACAGTTCCTCCGCGCGCCATGACACGTGAGGTCACAGCTCGTCAGGCTCCGAGAATCGTGGTGTCAGTTCGGAGTCGATGCGTTGAAATGCACGAACTCATGGGAGGGGCTGATGGCGACGAAGCGTGGGCAGGCGAAGCCGGGCGCGAGGCAGTCGAAGAAGAAGAAGAGCGACGTGCTGCGGAACGATCAAATCATCCGTGTGCTCAAGGTTGCCCGCGAGCTGAGCCTGAGCTCGGGCTGTGACCTCTACGAGCTCGCCGAGCGCCACAACACCGACCCCCGCACCATTCGCCGCGACCTCGAGGCACTCGAAGACGCGGGCTTCAAGTTTCTGAAGGAACAGGCCG
This sequence comes from Archangium sp., assembly GCA_044371205.1. GTDB lineage: Bacteria > Myxococcota > Myxococcia > Myxococcales > Myxococcaceae > Archangium_A. The sequence continues at coordinate 101,001 of JBILUC010000014.1, read as the reverse complement.
ACGACTCGAGCCGCGTGCGCTGGCGCCTCGACCCGACGACCGAGAACCAGCTCACGCGCCTGCTTGATACCAACCACTTCCTCGCGCTGCGGCTCGCGATGGCCGAGGCGCAGGTGCTGCGAAAGAACAGCACGCTGTTCGCCAACATCGAAGACCTGTCCGATCGCATCGAGAAGGCGCTGGGCCCCCGCGGCCGCCAGCAGCTGCGCGAGCTCGATGCCTGCTTCTTGAGCTGGGAAAAGTTCGCCTGGCGCGACGCCCCGGCCGACGTGATGTGGACGCTCGTCGACGCCATCGCCAACAAGAAGGTCTGCGCGGTGACGTACCGGGCGCCGAGCAGCGGGAACTCCGAGCGGCGCTTTCGGGTGCTGCCGCTCAAGCTGCTGGTGCACAACGGCTCGCTCTACGTCCACACCTGGCAGGAGCACTTCAAGAGCGTGCTGCTGCTCAACCTGCAGCGGCTCAAGAAGCTCGAGGTGCTCGAGGAGCGCGTCACGGTGCCTGAAGCGTACGACCCCGATCGCCTCGAGCACTCGGCGTTCGGCATCTTCATCGGCAAGGCGATGGAGGAATTCGAGCTGCGCTTCGATGCCTTCGCGCGGCCGTACATCGAAGAGCGCAGCTGGCACCCCTCGCAGGACCTGACGCCTCTCGAAGACGGCGGCGCGCTGCTCAGGTTCACGTGTACGTCCTCGTACGAGGTCACCAACTGGGTTGCGTCGTGGCAGCAGCACGTCGAGGTGATCAGCCCGGTCTCGATGCGTGAACAGTTCGCCACGTACGGGCAGTGGCTGACCCGGAAGTACGCACCAGCGGGCTGACCTTCGACGGTCGTGTCTTTCGAGTTGACCGCGGTGTTGGTGCGCGTGGTGAGCGGTGCCCTCTCGATCGGGGCCCGGCCCATGGGTTGCGCGTCGACGCCAGACCCGATGGGTTCTGCTTCACCCCCGGCGGCCGGCGATCGGGCAGGGTGTGACACCTGGTGTCACGGTGCGGCGCGACGCTGTTAGGTGCGATTCCCCTGCGCATCGAGGTGAACATGCACTCCGGCACCCGCTACGGCCGCATCACCGAGTCCCTCGACGCGTTTCGCGACACCGGGGGCACGCGCGTCCGCGGCCCCATCAAGTCCTTCACCCGCGCCGAGGCGATGCAGTCGCTCTTTCTCGCGCAGCAGCGCGCGATGGCGTCAGCGGTCGCCGAAGAACGCCGCCCCGGTCTCTTCATCTTCGCAGCGCACGAGCGGCTGGGGCACCTGGGCCGGCTCTGGCTCCAGGCCACCGAGACACCGCGCGCGGGCACGATCGGCCGCCACGACTTCGTCGATCTCCCGCTGCCTGCCGACGACGCGCTCTCGCTGCGCCACCTGCTCTTCGTGGTGCGCCGCGACGGGCTCGACGTGCGCTTCTCGGCGCTCGATCTCGGCACGCCCGGAGGCCTGCTGCTCGAGTCGGGCACGCAAGCGCGGCTCGTCGAAGGCACCTCGGCGCTCTTTCTGCGCGCGAGCGGGTACACGTTCTTCTGTCTGCCCACCGGCATCGGCCCATGGTGGGATCGGAACGCCGACGATCCCTGGGCCTCGATGCCTCCGCGACGTCACCGCCGCGTCGAGCCTGTCGAACCCGCGCCCGATGCGAGGCGCGCGGGCATGGTCGAGCTCGCGTGGCACCAGAGTTCGCTGCGCGTGATCGTCTCGCAGCGCATGCTAACGCGGGGCGTGCTGGTCGGTCGCGGCGAGCGCTGTGAGGTGCATGCGCCCGTCCAGAGCCTCTCGCGCGTCCACGTGGTGCTGCTCGACGTGCAGGGCGAGTTGTTCCTCTTCGATTCCGGCAGCACCAACGGCACGTGGGCCGAGGGTGAACAGCTCAGCGCCCTGGCGCTCGAGAGCGGAGGTTCCCTGAAGCTGGGCGAAGAGGTCACGCTCAAGTGGGCCTGCGCCCACTGAAGGTCAGATCTTCACGGCATGGGCGGTGAGGTGCACGCGGAGCTCGCGCCGCTTGCCCTTCACCGTCAGGGGAATCACGAGCTCGAACGGCTGCTTGTCGTACCCGGCCGCGGCGGCGCCAATCTCAGGCAGCTCGAAGGGGATCAACCGCGCGCGCACCCGCGTGTACGGGTCGATGCGCATCGAGATGCTGTCGTCGGGCCGAATGGGCCGCGCGACGCGGTCGGGCCAGATGACCGAGACCTGATGCCAGGCGACCTCGATGGGCTGCTCCGAGCGGCTGTGCAGAATGACGAGGATCGCCTGGAACGACGCCGGGTCGGCGAGCAGTTCCAGCTTCACGTCGGGATCTTCGAAGACGTCGCGCTCACCCCACCTGGTGAGGTTCTGTGCTCCCTGCTCGGTGATGTCGAAGTTGTAGAAGTACTGCGCCGGCGCGCAGCCGACGAGGCCAAGCGCGAGCGCGACAAGCGGGGTTCGGAGCATGCCCGCTTCGTAGCATCACGGCCGTGGGCCGACCTGCATCACCGTGCCCGACGGGTATTCGGCCCCCGTGTAGCCGGAGTAGTCGACCGAGCCGACGCGCGTCTCGTACACCTTCATCGGCACGTCGGTGATGGTCGCCGTCCAGAAGTTGAAGCGGGCGTCGGTGCTGCCGGTGTCGGTGCTGATCATCGCCTCCAGACCGGCTGCTTCCTGGCCTTCGAGCTCCAGGCTGGTGAGGGTGACGGTGTCGGTGGCGCCCGACCAGTTGTTGTCGGTGACGGTGACGCGCACCGTGGTGGTGCCCGCCGGCAGGAAGACCCACGTGGCGGTCGGCGTGTTGAAGGTGCTCAGGGGGTTGCCCGAGCCGTCCTGCAGACGCGCGGTGATGTAATTGCTGGTGCTGTCGCTCTCGGTGTAGCTCACGCGCACGCGGCGGATCACCTTGTTGGCGGGCGCGGTGTACGTGGTCGAGGTCGCCGTGCCGGTGGTGACGCTGGCGGTGATGCCGGGGTTGAGCATCGTGGCGCGGTACGAGCCCATGACGCCGTTGGCGAAGATGTTGTTCGACTGGAACACGGGCGTCGGCGAGCCGCTCTGGGCCGTCCATGCCGACACCCCCGTGCCGTTGTTGAACTTGACGACGTTGGAGCGAGCGGTGGTCGTGCCCGTGCCCCACATCTGGAAGCCGCAGCCGCCGTTGTACGTGACGAGTGAGTACTGAATCGTCGGCGAGGCGTCGACGACCTGCACACCGTCGCCGGTGTTGTCTCGAATCGTCGAGTCGTCGACTGCGACCGTCGATCCGCCCGACACGGCCAGCCCCGCGCCGTTCATCGCGAGGTACGCGCGCGACACGATGACGCCCGTCGAGCCGGTGTGAAGCTCGAGCCCGAAGCGCGTGGCGCCGCGCAGATCGGGCCGCGTGATCGTCACGGTGTCGGAGTTGTTGAGCACCACGCCACTGAAGCCACCCGACACGACGACGTCGGTGAGCGAGGCGTTGTTCGCAGTGATGAGCGAGATGGCGACGTCGGTGCCACCGGTCACGGTCACCCTGTTCAGCGTGCTTGCGCCGCGCAGCTCGAGGGCCGTCTTGCCGTTGGCGATCGACACGTTCGACCAGGTGCTGGTGTTGCCGCTCCCACCCGCGAGCACCACCTTCTGGAAGCCGTTGCCCGTGCCGGGGGCGAGCACGCCAACGATCACCGGGCTGCTCATCGAGCCGGCCGCGTCGAGCTTTCCGTTGGCGGTGATGGTGAAGTCGCCGCTGCCGTCGGCGTTCTGATCGTGCTTCACGAAGCGCACCTGCGTGCCCGCGTTGACGGTGACCGTCTGCCCCGCGGGGATGGTGATGTTGCCGGTGACGTAGACGAGGCCCGACCAGGTCTCGTTGTTCACCGTGCCCGACTTGTACGGCCCGCGGTTCCAGGTCGAGTCGAAGAGCACGCCGGTGAAGCCCTGCAGGTCGAGCGCGGTGTCGCGGCTCATCGACACGCGTGACGACACGTTGGGGAAGGTGCCGAGGTAGTTGTTCTGCATGTTCACCGTGCCGCCGATGGTGGCGGCGACGACGTCAGCGGCACCGGTGCCGAGCAGCTCGACCTGCGTGACGGCGATGGTGTCGGTGGCGCCCGACCAGTTGTTGTCGGTGACGGTGACTCGCAGCGTGGTGGTGTTGGCGGGCAGGTACACCCAGCTCGACGCTGGTGTGTTGAACGTGTTCAGCGTGGCGCCCGAGCCGTCTTGCAGGAGGCCGGTGATGTAGTTCGAGGTGCTGTCCGACTCGCTGTAGACGACGCGCGCGCGGCTGATCGTCCTGCCCATGGGTGCGGTGTAGACGCTCGAGGTCGCGGTGCCGGTGGTGACGCTCGCGATCAAGTTGATGGTCAGCAAGGTCGCTGAGCCCGAGGCCACGGTTGCGTTGCTGTGAATGTTGTTGAGGGTGATGTCGGGTGACGGTGCGCCCGACGCGTCGTCCTGCACGCGCACGCCTTCCTTCCCGTTCGCGCGGATCTGGTTGCGGGTGACGGTGCCGCTCGCGGTGCTGAAGAAGCTGAGGCCGGTGCCGCCATTCGACGCGAAGGTCGAGTTGCTCACGTTCATCACGCTCGCGCGCACGGACGCGCCGTCCTGGGTGTTGGTCTCGAAGGTGCTGGCGTCGACGGTGATGCTGCTCGTGCCGTCGATCGCGAGCCCGCGCTGGGTGTTCTGCGTGGCGGTGAGCCGCGTGAAGGTGACGCCAGTGCTGCCGGTGTTGATGTTCACGCCGTCGCCGCCGCAGAGCGTGGTGGTGACGTCGGTGCAGGTCGAGTTGTCGGCGTTGTTGAGCTGCAGGCAGTCGCGGCGCGCGTTGCGGATGATGGTGTTGCTCACCTGCGCGTTGGCGCGCACGTCGAGGTTGATGTCGCCGTACTCGAAGATGGCGTTGGTGATGATCGACCCCGCGCCGGTGAGCTGCACGCGATCCCACGAGCCGGGCGTCTTGCCGGTCGCCCCCTGACCGCTGAAGAGCACGGGCGCCATCGTGGTGCCCTGCACGAGCAGCGTGCCGGCGACGTTGATGGTGTGATCGCCGATCATGTCGTTGTTCTGATCTTGCCGAACGAAGAGCACCTGCGTGCCCGAGGCGATGGTGAGCGTCTGGCCGGCGGGCACCGTGAGATCGCCGGTGACGACGATGGTGCCGTACCAGGTGGTGGTCATGACGTTCGCGCCGCCGAGGTACTGCACGTCGGCGAACGAGACGGTGCGGGTGGCGCTGGTGATCTGCATCGCCGCGTCGCGCACCTTCATGCCGATGGTGTACGTGCCCGACGTCGCGAACGTGTACGTCGCGAGCTTGGTGGTGCTGAACGCCGTCTCGCAGGTGCCGTTGTTGTCCCAGTCCCAGCACACCTCGAGCTGTGCGTTGGCGGTCTCGGTGTCGGACACGGCGCTCGCGTCGACCTGCACCACGTTGGTGTTCACGATGGTCGCGGTGAAGTTGGCGATCGGCATGTCGTTGAGCACCGAGAGCGTGGCGAGCTGCGAGAAGCCGCGCGTACCCATGCTGTCGACGGCCTGCGCCTGCACGGAGATGCTCGAGCCCGTCGAGGCGGTGGTGGGCACCGTGTAGACGAACTGGTGCGGGGAAGCGGTCGTCTCACCGACCTTCGTGCCGTTCGCGAAGAACTCCACGCGCACCAGCGTGCGGCCGGCGACCGGCGTCGCGTCGGCGAGCAGGGTGTGCATGCGGCCCTGCGTCGACTGCACCGTGCCCTGCGGCGAGAGCAGCCGCACTTCGGGCGCGTTCGGCGCCTGGCAGAGGTCGGCCGTGCAGGTGCCACCGCTCACGCACGCGGTGGCGGTGCTCCACTCGAGGCACGCGTCGGCGTCGGAGTTGCCGCAGGTCTGCACGAGGCTCCCCATGCAGCGCGTCGCGCCGTTGAGCGTGCACTCGTCCAGGCAGGGGATGGTGCAGGTGCCCGACATGCAGACTTCGCCCTGCATGCAGTTGGTGACGGGCGACCACTCGAGGCACGAGTCGGCGTCGAGGTTGCCGCAGATGCGGAAGCCGCCGCCCGAGCAGTCACGGTTCGCGACCGCCGGGCACTCGTCGAGGCAGCTCGCACCGCCACCACCCGTCGCGGAGCCACCGCCCGTCGCGGAGCCACCACCCGTCGCGGAGCCACCACCCGTCGCGGAGCCACCGCCCGTCGCGGAGCCACCGCCCGTCGCGGAGCCACCACCCGTCGCGGAGCCACCGCCCGTCGCGGAGCCACCACCCGTCGCGGAGCCACCGCCCGTCGCACCCCCACCGCCCGTCGCAGAGCCGCCACCCGTCGCAGAGCCGCCACCCGTCATCGAGCCGCCACCACCGCCGGTCGCGCTCATCACGCACGTGCCTGCCAGACACTCGAAGCCCGGGCTGCAGTTCGAGGGGAACGCCCAGTCGGTGCAGCCGTTGCCCAGCGAGACACAGGTCTGCACCTGGCCCTGCGCGTTGCAGCGTGACGCACCCGCGGTGCAGGTCGACTGACACGTCGAAGGCGAGGTGCACGAGCCGCCGGCGCAGATGGCCGCGCTGCCGCACGTCTCGGACACCACCCAGTCGTAGCAACCGGTCGCGAGCTGCTGGCACTCCGCCGTCGCACCTGCGGCGATGCACTGCTTCGCGCCCGCGTTGCAGCGATCGGTGCAGGTCAACACGCACGCGCCACCGCTGCACACCGTGCCGCCCGTACACGCCACTGGAGCGGAGAGCGCCCGGCACCCGTCAGCCCCGCGCATGCAGCTCAACACGCCCGCGTTGCTGCACAGCGACGCGCCCTCATCGCACTTGTCGACGCAGCAGCCAGCGGCCGCGAAACAGTCGGGGTCGGCACAATCGGCCTTGCCGTCCTGATCGTCGTCGACCGAATTTCCGCAGACTTCCTTCTTGATGACGACCTGCGACTCACCGCAACCCGAGAGAAACAGGGCCAAAACACTCATCGAAAGAAGGGAGTTCCGCATGCCACCCAGACACACACGACGGGCGCCGTGCGAAAAGAAAGATGAGTGGAGCGCCGCAGGGAAAGCCTCTTGGTCAACGACCGACAGATCCCGGGCGCGCCCGGTGTGAACGGGGCGAGGGTGCTGCATACTCAGACCATGTCGTCACGGCTTTCGATCAACGGGCAGGCCATCGAAGTGAAGTCGCGCGAGACGGTGCTCCAGGCGGCGTTGCGCGCGGGCCTGCCGTTTCCCAACAGCTGTCGCGTCGGCGGATGTGGCACGTGTCGCTGTCAGGTGAAGAGCGGCACCGTGCAGGAGCTCACCGAGACCGCCTACCTGCTCTCGGCCGACGAGCTCGCGCAGCGCACGGTGCTCGCGTGTCAGAGCGTGCCGCAGGGCGAGGTGGCGATCGAAGTCGACCTTTCCCGCGCGAGCCTTCGCGGCATTGCCGGTCGGGTGATCGCACAGACGAAGCTGACGCACGATCTCACCTCGCTCACCGTGCAGCTCGACGCGCCGCTCGACTACCGCGCCGGTCAGTTCGCGAACGTGTCGATCGAAGGGCTGCCGGGCGTGGTGCGCAGCTATTCCTTCGCGACCGCGCCTCGCGGTGATGGGCAGGTGACGTTCTTCATTCGCCGCGTCGACGGCGGCGCCTTCTCCACGTTGGTGAATGAGCACGACGTCGTGGGGCGATCGGTGCGCGTCGATGGTCCGGTCGGCACGTTCTGGTTGCGGCCGGGTGATGCGCCGCTGGTCTTCGTCGCGGGTGGCAGCGGGCTCGCGCCGATCCTCTCGGTACTGGAAGACGCGGCCCACCGCGGCGTCACACGTGACGCGGTGCTGATCTTCGGCGCGCGCGAGGAGCGCGACTTCTACGCAGCGGCCGAGCTCGAAGCGATCGCGCGCAGCTGGAAGGGCTCGTTTCGCGTCGAGCGGGTGCGTGGCCCGGTGACCGAAACCCTGGCGAAGGAGCTCACCCCGAAGGCACACGTCTATCTCTGTGGCCCGCCGGGGCTGATCGACAGCTCGATCTCGCTGGCTCGCTCGCACGGCGTGCGCGCTGACGACATTCACTTTGATCGCTTCACGACGCAGGCCGACGCCGCGGTGCCCGCGCGCGTGTGGGACTACCTCAAGTTCTTCGCCTTTCACGGGCTGGGGCTGATCTCGATCCTCTCGCTGCTTGCGGGCGGCGCATACACGACCGCAGGGCTGCTCGGCGTGGTGTTGCTCTACGTCTTCGGTGACGCCGTCGGTGGAGACGACGTGAGCACCCCGCATTACGCGTCACCGAAGATCCTCACCTTTCAGCTCTGGCTCGCGCTGCCGCTGATCCTGGCGATTGTCTTCTCCTCGGTGTGGTCGGTGTCGAGCAGCGACCCCTTCGGCTTCGGCGCATGGCTCTCGGCGCTCACCGGCGTCGATCTGCTGGCGGCACGCGCGGCGACGACCTTCGGTCACCACGTCTCGGGCTGGGTGCTCACCGGGCTGATGATCGGCATGGTCGGCACCATCACCGCGCACGAGCTGACCCACCGCACGTGGGACCGGGTGTCGATGTTCGTCGGTCGCTGGCTGCTCGCGTTCAGCTTCGACACCATCTTCTCGATCGAGCACGTCTACGGGCACCACCGCTACGTCTCGACCATCGACGATCCCGCCACCGCACCGCGCGGCCGCAACGTGTACGCGCACATCGTGGCCTCGACGTGGAAGGGGAACGTGAGCGCGTGGCACATCGAGGTCGAGCGCCTGAAGAAGAAGGGGCTGGGTGTCTTCTCGTGGAAGAACGCCTTCCTGCGCGGGCACCTGATGAGCGTGGCGCTGGTGGTCATCGCCTTCGCGCTCGGCGGTGCGACCGCCGCCCTGTTCTTCGTCGCCAGCGCGCTGTGGGGCAAGGCGCTGCTCGAGATCGTCAACTACATGGAGCACTACGGCATCGTGCGAAACCCCGCGACGCCGGTGCAGCCCCGCCACTCGTGGAACACCAACCGCCGCGTCTCGTCGTGGACGATGTTCAACCTCTCGCGGCACTCGCACCACCACGCGCAGGGCGAGGTGCCGTACCACGAGCTCAAGCCGTATCCCGACGCGCCGATGATGATCAACGGCTACCTGACCACCATCATCGTCGCGTTGATTCCGCCGCTCTGGCACGCGCTCATGAAGCCGAAGGTGCTCGCGTGGGATCGCGACTTCGCGACGGACGAAGAGCGGGCCCTCGCGGCGCTGGCGAACGAGCGGGCGGGGTGGGGCGATCGCGACGGCGGGCTGCGGCTCACGTTGCAGAAGCAGTAAGGGCGCTCACCTCGGCATCCGCGCCCTGAAGGCCTCGACGATGGTGTCGGCGCAGGTGTCGATGAGCGCACCTCGTCGGCTGGCGAGTGGTGCGAAGGAGTCTTCAGCGCTGCGTTCACTGCTCGGGAAACTCGCGGTCAGTGCGATAGTTTTCCTTCATGTCCGGGCCATCGGCCGCGCACCTCGAGGTCCTCGTTCCAGCCTCGGCCTGGTACTTCGGCGGGCGCCTCTTCGCCGGCGTTCTGGTGCTCACCATCTCGGTTGTGCCGCTGGGGCTCATCGTCAGCCTGGGGCTGGAGCTCGTGGAGCCCAAGCCCCTCAACAGCGCCGAGATGTTTCTCGGGGTCTTCTGCGCCGCCATGGCGTTCTTTGCGGTGCGTCACGGCGTCTGGTTGGTACGCGAGGGGCTTGGCGCTGAACGACGCGTCGAAGGCAAGATCCTCGGTTTGTTCGAACAGCCCGGCTCGCGGGTGACCACGTTCTGGATCAAAGTGGATGCGGGTGTGTTTCGGGTGCCCCAGTCGGTGAGCGAGCGGCTGCGCGTGGGCCAGCAGGTCTCCGCTCGCGTGGGGCGTTTTCACGGCGACCTCATCAGCCTGTCCGTGAGTGGTGCGAAGTAGGATTGCGGGGGCTCGCGCGCTGTTGACACAATGGCGCGATGTTCACGCTCGCGACCGAAGCCGAACTCATCTCCACCTTCCGCCCCAAAGACCGACGGGGCCTCGAGGTGGCGCCTGAGCTGCAGTTCCCGCTGAAGGTCGATGGCTGCGTCTCGTGGATTCACCCCGCGGGAGGCAAGGCGTTCATGGTCTTCGCCGTACCCGGTGGCGCGCCAACCGGTCTCGCCTTCGACACCAACGAAGGCTCAGGCGTCGTGCAGATGTGCGACTGGTGCCACTGCAGCTCGGGCGGCGGTGACGTGGCGCTGCTCGTCGCGACGCTCAGCGGCAAGAAGCGCGTGGGCGTGTACCTGTGCCGCGACCTCAGCTGCGCGCGCAAGCTCGAGGAACAGTCGAACCTCTCCGGCGCCCGCTTCGATCGCGCCCTCGAGAAGCTCGTGAAGCGCATCGGCAAGTTCGCCAACGAAGGGCTCGGGATCGACCTGATGGGCGCCAACCGGTAGCTCGTGCTTCCCTCCGTTCGCCGCGGCTTCTACGCTGCCCTTTCCCCATGAAGTTGCGCGTCAGTCTGCTCGCCCCCCCGTTTCAACCGCGCAGCTTTCTTCTCCTGGCCTTGTTGCTCGCCACGAGCACCTTCGCGCAGGAGCGCGGGTTTCGGGCGCATCGGTACGACGGCAGCGCGGCGGGCAGCTGGCTCTTTCTGCTCGAGCGGCCCTGGTATTCGGTCATGCGCGTCGCCGCGGTCGGCGTCACGGCTGACTATTCGCGCAACGCGCTCATTCCCTCCGTCGCCACGGGGCGCGGCGGCATCACCCCCATTCTCGAGAACGCGCTCGTGGGGCACGTCAATCTTGCGGGCTCGTTGTTCGATCGGGTTCGCCTGAGCGGCAGCTTCCCGGTGACGTTTCTGGAGACCGGCACCGCCGAGGCCGTGAGCGGCGTGGGCCCGCTGAAGACCATCGGAATCGGTGACCCGAAGCTGCAGGCGATGGTGCGGCTCTTTGGGCAGCCCGAGCGCGACGCGTTCTCGCTGCACCTCGGCGCCGACGTGTGGGTGCCCATCGGCGCGGCGGCCACGCATCAGGGCGACACCGGCGTTCGCTTTCAGCCGCGCGCGGTGTTGGCAGGGGCCTTCGGGGCAGGCCGGTGGACGGTGGATCTCGGCTACCTGCATCGGCCGTACGCGTCGATCGGCACGCCCGCGCTCGGCATGGTCGCCGCCCCGGAAGTGCGTGCCGGTGTCGCCCTCGGCGCGTCGCTGGTCAACGACTCGCTCTACCTCGGCCCCGAAGCGCAGTTCTCGATGCAGGTGGTCGGCGTCAACGCTTTCACCCCTGCGGGCATGAACCTCGAGCTGCTCGGCGGGTTGCATTACTTGATCGCAGACACCGTGCTCGTCGGCCTCGCCGGCGGCACGTCGCTCTTCGGCGCTGCGGGGAGCCCCGACGCGCGGGCGATGGTGCGCATCGCTTGGGCGCCTCGTCGCGACTCCGATGACGACGGCGTGCCAAACCTCGACGACGAGTGTCCCGACGCGCGGGGTGTGAAGCGTGGATGCCCCGAGCCGGTCGCCGACGACGCCGATCTCGATCAGGTGCCCGACGCGCTCGATCGGTGCCCCTTCGAGCCCGAGACGCGCAACGGCATTCGCGATGAAGACGGTTGCCCTGAGTACGAGCAGAAGGGCGGTGGAGCGCTCGCCCGTTTGCTTGCGCCGGTGGCGGCTGGCGTCGTCAGCGCCGACGGGGGCGTGGCCTCGACACGTGATGCGCGGAGTGCGTCGACGAGCGACGCGGGTGCGGTGGCGGCCTCGGTGGTGCCCAGCGATCCCGTCCCAGCACCGACTCGTGACGGAGGTTCCCTCGCGACGGCAGCGGCTTCGGCGTCGACGAAGGACTCTGGCCCGCTGGCAACGTCAGGCTTGCGGGAGGACGCAGGCGCGTTCGTGGCCGCCCTGACGCCATCGGGTGAAAGCGCAGACGGTGGGACGGTGGCTGTCTCTGCACTCACGCCACGGCTTGAGTTGCCGGTGATGTTCGCCGCGGGCGACTCCGATGGCGATGGGGTGATCGACGACGATGACCGCTGCCCTGTGACGCCTGAGGATCTCGACGGCTTCGAAGACGAAGACGGCTGCCCCGAGCTCGACAACGACCAGGACGGCCTCGCCGACGCGGTCGATCGCTGCTCAGCCGAGGCCGAGTCGATCAACGGCGAGCAAGACGACGACGGCTGCCCCGACGTCGCGCCCGACGCCGACGCTGACGGAGTCGCCGACGCCGTCGACCGCTGCCCGTTCGAGCCCGAGACCATCGACGGCGTTCGCGATCAAGACGGCTGCCCCGAGGCGCCCGTTCCCGCGCAGGCTGCGCTCTCGAAGATCCTCGCGCCGCCGCCTCTGCCCATCACCCTCGCCGCGGTGTCGACCGATCCGTCGAAGGCTCCCGCTCCTGCCGACGCTGACAAAGACAGCGTGCTCGACGACGACGATCGCTGCCCGGTCAGTGCCGAAGATCGCGACGGCTTCGAAGACGATGACGGCTGTGCCGAGCTCGACAACGACGACGACGGCATCGCCGACGCCAAAGACAAGTGCCCCGACGTCGCCGAGACACTCAACGGCTGGCAAGACGACGACGGCTGCGCAGAAGAGCACCCCGACGTCGACGGCGACGGCGTCGAGTACGTGGTCGACCGCTGCCCGCTCGAGCCTGGCGATCCGAGCGACGGCTGCCCGCACGCCCCGCTGCCTGCCCTCGCGGTGCCTGGCTTCGCGTTGCCGCTGGTCGCAGGCGCGACGCCGCTGGTGAACGCGCCCTCCATCATCGCGGCCGCGAAGACGGCCGACTTCGACAAGGACACCGCCCCCGACGACGCCGATGCCTGCCCCGTCACGCCCGAAGACAAGGATGGCTTCGAAGACGAAGACGGCTGCCCTGAGCCCGACAACGACCTTGATGGTGTCGACGACAAGGCTGACAAGTGCCCGTACGAGGCCGAGACGATCAACGGCGTCAAAGACGAAGACGGCTGCCCCGATCTCGGCGATGCGCTGGTGCACATCACCCGCAGCTCGGTCGTCATCGACCGTGTGGTGCAGTTCAAGCCTGGCTCGGCGACCCTCCAGCCAGCCTCGAACTCGCTGCTCAAGCAGGTCGCGCAGACGCTCAAGGCCGCGTCGACCCTCTCGGTCGAGATCCAGGGCCACACCGATGACACGGGCAACGCGCTCACCAACATCAAGCTGTCGCAGAAGCGCGCCGAGACCATCCGCGCCTTCCTCGTGAAGGCCGGCGTGAAGGGCACCCGCCTCGTCGCGAAGGGCTACGGCCCGACGAAGCCACAAGCGACGAACAAGACGCCTGAAGGCCGCGAGAAGAACCGCCGAGTGGAATTCCTGATCATGGGAGAAGCGAAATGAACCGACTGCTCTTGTCTGCGCTGGTGATGTCGTTGCCGGGTGCTGCCCTCGCTGCCGATCGCTGTGGCGGGCTGAAGCTGGAAGGCGGCTCGGTGCGGCTGGGCAAGCCCGTCACCGAAGAGTGGGTGAAGAGCGCCGATGGTCAAGCATGCTTGATCGATGTGGTGAAGGAGCTCGAGCGCTACCGCCTGGTGCGCGCGGTCACCGTGGCGGCGCTGGTGTCTGATGCCGATCGCGCCAGCGGCAAGGGCCTCGCCTCGGCGAAGGCGATCGCCTCGGCGCTGGTCGACGCGGGCTTGCCGAAGAACCGGGTGTTCGGCCTCGCGCCCGCCCCGCAGCGCAGCGACCAGCTCGGCATCTCGCTGCGCTACGTCGAGCGCGCGCCGGAAGACGTGGTGGCCCGCGTGGCAGCCTCGGGTGGCTCGGTCTTCCTCGGCGCCGACGAGGCGTCGCTCAAGCCCGCCGAGCCCGGCATGCCGGTGCTGGTCAACGAGCTGGTGAAGACCGGCCCCAACGCGCGCGTGACGATTCACCTGAAAGACGGTAGCGGCATCGAGGTGAAGCCGGAGTCGATGATCAAGATGCCCGTGCTGCAGGTCGCGGCGGGTGAGCGCCAGGTGAAGATCGAAGTGCTCAGCGGCGGCATCGTCGCCGACGTGCGCAAGGCGACGCAGGGCTCGCGGTTCGAGGCGTCGAGCCGCGTCTCGGTCGCCTCGGTGCGCGGCACCATGTTCCGCTTCGGGGTGGAAGAGAACGGCAGCACCCGCCTCGAGACGCTCGAGGGCCTGGTGGCGATCGCTCCGTCGAATGATCCCAACGCGAAGCCGGTCGAGGTGCCGGCAGGGCAGGGCACCGTGGTGAGCGCCGAGGGCAAGGCGTCTCCCCCGAAGCCGCTGCCCGAAGTGCCGCGCGTCACGGGGCCGCTCAAGGGAGCGCTCGGTGCGGAGGCGCGCCTCGAGTGGCAGGCGGTGCCTGACGTGGCCGCGTACAAGGTCGAGCTCGCGCGCGACGCCGACTTCCTCGTCGAGGGCAAGGCGCAGACGGTCGAGAACGCGACCACGCTGTCGTGGCCCGAAGCGCTGGCGCAGGGCAAGTGGTTCTGGCGGGTGACCGGTGTGAACGGAGACGGCTTCTCCGGGCCGTCGTCGAAGGTCTACGCGTTCACGGTGGGCAAGTGACGGAACCCCGGGCCCGCGCCGACGCGGGTGGCTTCGCGCTGTGGCTCGTGGCGGGTGGCGTGTGGGTCGCCCGCGATGCCCTCGCGTGGTCACTCGCGCGCGTCGCGCCGGCGCTCGGCTACCCGTTGTTCCTCTTGTTGGTGCAGTCACTCGCCGCGCTGATCTTCGCTGCGGGGGTCTTCCGGCTGCGGCACTTCCTGTCGTTCGTGCTGAGCGCGATCACGGCCCGGTTCGACGCGGCGGAGTCGAAGCTCGAGAAGTGGCCCCGTCGTCGGGCGCAGGCCGCGCGCGCCTTCGGGGTCGGCGGGCTCATCGCGCTGGTGATCATCGTCGCGGTCGAAGGCGCAGGCGTCGGCAGCTACCTCGAGACGCGCGCGCTCGATCTCTCCTTCCGCTTGCGGTTCCCTGAACGATCGCAGGTCGAGCTCGCCACCGGCCGAGAGCTGCCGTCCGCCAACAAGCAGGACGACGTGGTGGTGCTCTCGCTCGACGACGAGACCATTCGTCACCTCGGCTGGCCGATGCCCCGCGTGTACTACGCGCGGTTGATCGACGCGGTGGCGCAGACGAAGCCCGCCAGCCTCTCGTTCGATGTCTCGCTGGTCGACCCGAGCCGCGAGCACCCGGAGTGGGACGTCGCCATCGGTGACGCCACGAAGCGCGCCGGCAACGTCGGCTTCAGCTTCACCTTGAGCCGGGTGAGCGGCGAGACGCGCACCACGCCGAGCGAGAGCGCGCTCAAGGCCCTCGAGGCGAACACCATCCCCTGGCACGACTCGGCGGAAGGGCTGCCGGAGTATTCGGAGCTCGTCGGCGGCGACGCGGCCGCGCAGTCGGTGACCGACCCCATCGCCGACAACGCGCAGTCGATCGCCATGGCCAACGTGCTGCTCGACGGAGGCGACGACGTGCTTCGTCACTCGTTGCTCGCCGCGCGGCTGCGGCACCAGCTGTTTCCCTCGCTGTCGCTGCGCATCGCGGCGCGCGCCCTCGACGTGCCCTTGAACGCCATTCGCATCGTGCCGGGCTCCCACGTCGATCTCGGTGGCAAGCGGAAGATTCCCATCGACCGGCTGGGGCGCACCCTGGTGCGCTACCAGGGTCGCCACGACACGCGCGGCGATGGGCCGTTCAAATACGTGTCCATCTGGTCGCTCTTGCGCGCCGACTCGACCATCACGCTCAAAGACAACCCGCTCGGCGACGATCAGAAGTTCCTGCTCGATGACGAGACCGTTGTGAAGGTCGACAACTCAGTGGTCTCGCTCGCTGCAGTGGGTGACGAGGTCATGAAGCTTGGGACGGTCGTCAGCGGAAAGGCGCGCTACTCGCCCGACCCGGGACGTGTGCTCGAGCTGGAGATTGTCACGGGTCGTCCTGCGCCAGCTGGCTCGGTGTTCGAGATCATCGACGAGCAGACGTTGAGTTTCGTTACGACCATCGGCACCTCGAAGCGCAACGGTGGCGACGCATCGTTGTTGGCGGGCAAGCACGTCCTGGTGGGTTCCACCGCGCTCGCAGCGGCCGACCTTCGCGCGAGCCCGCTCGGGGAGATCCCCGGGGTCGAGCACCACGCCACGATGCTCGCCAACATTGTGCGCGACGACTTCTTCCACCAGTCCTCGCGCGCCGGAAACGCAGCGGTGGTGCTCGGGGGCGCGCTGGCGGCGGCGGCCATCGGCGTCGTGTTGCCGGCGGGAGCGGGGCTGCTGCTCACGGCGTTGCTGATGCTCTCGATGCTCACCGCCTCGTTCGTGCTCGCCTCGAACGGCATCTACGTGCCCATCGTCGGCCCGACCGCCTCGGTGAGCCTCACCTTCCTTGCGTGTCTGGTGATGGGGGCACGCGCCGCCCGCAACGCGCAGCTCAAGTCCGAGAGCGAGCGCGAGTTCGTTCGTCAGACCTTCGGCCGCTATCTCACCGAGCAGGTGGTGCAGCAGCTCCTCGACTCGCCTGACGGTCTCAAGCTCGGCGGGCAGCGCGGCTTCGTGACCATCATGATGACCGACCTGCGCGG
This sequence comes from Archangium sp., assembly GCA_044371205.1. Classification (GTDB taxonomy): domain Bacteria; phylum Myxococcota; class Myxococcia; order Myxococcales; family Myxococcaceae; genus Archangium_A. The sequence continues at coordinate 84,557 of JBILUC010000014.1, read as the reverse complement.
CTTCACGAGCATGTGCGGCAGCATGGAGCCCGAGAACGTGGTGCGCCTGCTCAACCACTACCTCGAGGCGATGACGCGCATCATCACGAAGTACGGCGGCACCATCGACGAGTTCATCGGCGACGCGATCCTCGTGGTGTTCGGCGCGCCGGTGAAGCTCGATCAGGAAGAGCTGCGCGCGGCCGCGTGCGCCATCGAGATGCTCAACGCCATGCCTGAGATCAACAAGTGGAACGTCGCCAACGGGCTGCCCGAGGTCGAGATGGGCATCGGCATTCACAGCGGCGAGGTGGTGCTCGGCAACATCGGCAGCGAGCTGCGCGCGAAGTACGGCATCGTCGGCGCGACCATCAACCTCACCTCGCGCGTCGAGTCGTTCACCGTCGGCGGGCAGGTGCTCATGTCGGAAGCGACGCGCGAGCGCTGCGGCGACGCGCTCACCGTCGGCACCTCGCAGGTCGTCTCACCCAAGGGCGTGAAGGGCACGCTCACCATTCACGAGGCGCTCGCGGTCGGTGCGCCGTTCAACGTGCGCTTGAGCTCGGCCAACGAAGAGCTCGTCACGCCGAAGCGGCCGCTGCACGTGCGCTACGGCCTCGTGAAGGGCAAGGCGGTGTCTGAGCTGACGCACGTGGGCCACGTCGAGGCCATCTCCGAGCTGGGGATCGAGCTGCACGTCGATGAAGAGCTGGCGGCGTTGAGCGATCTGCAGCTCCGCGTGCTCGAGGGCGAGACGCTCAAGCCCGGCGACGTCTACGGCAAGGTGCTCAAGGCGAACGTGCGGCTGAACGTGGTGTACCTGCGGCTCACCTCGGTGCCCCCCGAGATCAAGCCGGTGTTCGAAGCCGCGCGTGGTGGCGCTTGTCCCGAAAAGGCGGCCGTGCCGGATTCCGCTCTGGTGTCAGCATGATGAGAGTCCTCTTCTTCTGCGCGAGCGTCGTGGTGCTCGTCGGGTGTCGGGTCACCACGGGTGACTGTACCGACGGCCGCATCAACGGCCTCGAGACCGACGTCGACTGCGGTGGTGGGCAGTGCGCCGCCTGCACCGCCGACCGCGTCTGCCTGTTCGACACCGACTGTGAGAGCGCCGAGTGCACGCTCAACCGCTGCGCCGCGCCGAGCTGCTCCGATGGGGTGCGCAACGGCGACGAGACCGACGTCGACTGTGGCGGTGCGTGCGGCGCCTGCCTCGAGGGGGGCCGCTGCGGCGTCGACGCCGATTGTCTCGGCGGCCGCTGCGTGAACGGAGTCTGCCCGCTGCCCAGCTGCAGCGATCGACTGCTCAACGGCGAGGAGACCGGCCTCGACTGCGGCGGCAGCCAGTGCCCGAAGTGCGCCCCTGGTGGCGGCTGTCACTTCAACACCGACTGCGCGACGGGGGAATGCGTCGACGGCGTCTGCGGCAACCCCTGCGCGCCGGGGCTGCTGGCGTGCAACGCCTCGTGCGTCGATCCCACGTTCGATCGGTTCAACTGTGGCCGGTGTGGCACCACCTGCAGTGGCGAGCAGGTCTGCGCAGGCGGCCAGTGCAGCACGTTGTGCTTCGGCGGCACCGCCCCGTGCGGCCTGGCCTGCTTCGACCTCCAGAGCGACCCGCAGCACTGCGGCGCGTGCGCGACGGCGTGTGCGATGGGCGAGAGCTGCATCGGCGGGACCTGCGTGCTGCCGTGCCCCGCCGGGCAAGTCGGCTGTGGAGGTCGCTGCGCCTCGCTCGAACGCGACGCGCTCAACTGCGGCATGTGCGGCAGGGCGTGCGCTCCCGGCTCCGCGTGCCTGAACGGATCCTGCCTCGCGGGGTGCACGCCGCCCTTGCTGCTCTGCAACGGCGGAACGCTGTGCATCGACCCTCGCAATGATCCGCTGAACTGCGGCGGGTGCGGCATGGGGTGCCCCTTCGTCCCCGGCCGCTCGCGGCTGTGCGCGAACTCGATGTGCGTGCCCGGCGAGTGCGTGCCCGGCTCGGTCGACTGCAACATGGACCCGATGGACGGCTGCGAGGCCCAGCTCGCCACCGACTTCTTCAACTGCGGCATGTGCGGCAACACCTGCAACTCGCCCGACCTCTGTCAGGGAGGCAACTGCTGCAGAACGCCGCCGATGGGCACGTACGAATCGAGCTGTATGGGCTGCACGGCCTGCAACGGCGTCTTGAGCTGCATGTGCCGGGACGCGGCGCAGAACTACCAGCCGACGACCATCCAGCTCTCGCCGCCGTGCCCCGGTGGCTACACGAACTGCAACGGAGTGCTCCTATGCAACGCCTGCTGATGGTGCTGGCCGCGCTCGGCCTGCTGGTTGGCGCGTGTCGGTATCTCCCGACGCCCTCGAGCTGCACGGACGGGGTGCGCAACGGAACTGAGAGCGATGTCGACTGTGGCGGCCCCTCGTGCGGTCCGTGTGCGTTGACGAAGGCCTGCCTCGCGCGCACCGATTGCTCGAGCGGGGTGTGCGCGCAGAAGGTGTGCGCGCCTGCGTCGTGCCGCGACGGCCAGCGCGGGGGTGACGAGAGCGACGTCGACTGTGGCGGGGCGAGCTGCGCGCCGTGTGCGACGGGGCAGAGTTGTGCGGCGGCGCCAGACTGCGAAGACGCCATCTGCGCCGGCGGCACCTGCGCGGCGCCGAGCTGCACTGATCAAGTGCTCAACGGTGACGAGACCGACCTCGACTGTGGTGGTGGCGCGTGTCCCGCATGCCCTCCCGGAGCGGGGTGCGAGCGGTCGCGCGACTGCGTCGTTGGCGCCTGTGTCGACGCGGTGTGCTCGGCGCCGGGCGGGTGTCTTGCGCCACTGCTGCAGTGCGGCCCGATGTGCGTCGACCCGCTCAACAACCCGGCGCATTGCGGTGGCTGCGGTCAGCCCTGCCCGATGGATCGCTGGTGCGTGAACGGGACCTGTCAGATCACGTGCGCGCCCGGCACACAGGCGTGCGGCCCTCGCTGCGTGAACACCCAGAACGACGTCTTCAACTGCGGCGCCTGCAGCACGATGTGCGCGCCCGGTGAGCGCTGCGTCGCGGGTGAGTGCCAGGCGGCGTGTCCTCCCGGCCAGGTCGTCTGCAACGGCGCGTGCGTGAACACCGCCACCGACAACGTGAACTGCTTCCAGTGCGGCGTGGCATGCGCGCCGGGTGAGGTCTGCTCAGGCGGGTTCTGCACGGCGGGGTGCAGCCAGCCCCTCGAGAGCTGCGACGGCGGCGCGTTCTGCGTCGACTCGCGCGTCGACCCGGACCATTGCGGCGGTTGTGGTCAGGCGTGCCCCGCGGTGCAGAACGCCGTGCGCGTCTGTGAGTTCGGCAACTGCAGCCGCTCGTTGTGCTTCCCCGGCTTCGCGGACTGCAACGGCCTGCTCGGTGACGGCTGCGAGGCCAACCTCGGCACCGATGGCATGAACTGCGGCTTCTGCGGCAACGCCTGTCAGGTTAACTGCATGAACGGCATGTGCCCTTGAGGAGACTCCATGACTGACGTGCGTGCGTTGAAGGATCAGGCGACCCAGTACCTGCAGAAGGGCAAGTTGCCCGCGGCGTTGGAGGCCTGGCAGAAGGTCGCTGCGGCGACACCAGATGATCCATCGGCGAACCAGAAGGTCGCCGAGATCTACGTGAAGCTCGGCAAGAAGGTCGACGCCGTGAAGGTCTACGAGGCCGTCGCGCGCGGGTACGCCGAGAAGGGGCTGTTCTTCAAGGCGTCGGCCGTGGCGCGGTTGATCAGCGGCCTCGAGCCGGGTCACCAGCGCACGCACGACTTGATCGCTGCGCTCTTCGCGAAAGAACAGGCCGCGAAGCCGACCGTGGCTGCGGTGAAGAAGCCCGCGGTGGAGATCGAGATCGAAGTGCAGGCTCCGCCCGCGCCGGCGTCGAGTCTGCCGAGCATTCCGCTCTTCTCGACGCTGACGAAGGACGAGCTCAAGGACGTGCTCAACAACGCCATGGAGGTGCGCGTCGCGGCGCCCGGTGACGCGGTGGTGCTCGAGGGCCAGCCGGGCGATTCGATGTTCGCGGTGGTCGAGGGGCAGGCCAGCGTGTTCCGGGGTTGGGGCACGCCCGCGCAGAAGAAGGTCGCGCATGTCGCGACGGGCGAGATCTTCGGTGAGGCGGCGATGGTCTCGGGTGCACCGCGGTTGGCGACGGTGGTGACCGAGGGCGAGGCGGTGGTGCTCGAGTTCAAACGCGCCGCGATGGGGCAGGTGATCGCCCGCTTCCCGCACGTGGGGCAGGCCATCGACGCGTTTTACCGGGAACGGTTGCTCGCCAACGTGCTGCGGGCCAGCCCGATTCTTCGCGCGCTCCCCGAGAGTGAGAAGCTGGCACTCGGCGCGAGCTTTCAGCCGAGCACCTTCGTCGATGGCCAGCGCATCATCAACGAGGGCCAGCCGGCCGATTCGGTGCACCTGCTCCTGCGCGGCACCTGCGTGGTCACCCACGAGAGCGGTGAGCGCTACTCCGACCTGCGCGAGGGCGACTTGTTCGGAGAGGTCTCGGTGCTCACCGACGGCGCGGCGACGGCCTCGGTGGCGGCGCTCGGACCCGTGCTGACGCTCCGGCTGTCGGGCAGCGCGTTCAAGGCCCAAGTGATGAAAGACGCGCAGGCCGCGAAGGCCGTCGAGGCGATGGTCAAGACCCGCCTCGAGCGCACAGCCCAGCTCAACACCGAGTCGTTCGCGGTCGACGTCGACATGGACGATCTCCGCGTCTGAACTCTCTCCGACGCCGTTGCTACCTCGCCGCCGACAACACCCGCACGCGCTCGGCGAGGTTGAAGGTGAACAACTGGAAGATCCGCAAAGCTGCCATCGGCGCGCCGTAGAGGTATTGCCGGAACGCGTCTTTGGAAATGAAGAGCGCCTTCACGGGCGTCCTCGCCGTCACGCGCGCCGACGTCGGCCCGTCTTGCACGAGCGAGATCTCACCGACGTACCCGCCCACACCGATGGTGTTGAGCAGCCGCGAAAGCGCATCGGGGCCGCCGAACACCTCGACCTGGCCATCGACGATCACGAACAGCCCTTTGCCCGCCTGCCCGGTCTCGATGAGGTGCTGGCCCACCTCGTACGTGCAGAGCGCGCAGATTCGGTACAGCGCCTTCATGTCGGTGAGCGACAGCTCGGCGAACATCGGCAACGCCTTCAAGAAGCCGTACGCATCGGCGCCCGGGTCGGTGCGCGCTTCCTGCATGCCCACCACCACCGGCGCCGTCGGCTGCGCGCCCAGCTCGGTCAACCGCGCCCGCACCTTCGCCGCGCCTGCCGCGTTGCCGACCGCGTCGAGGCCCTGCGCGAGCAGTGACAGGAACGAGGGGTGATCCTTCACCGCGGGTGCCACCTTCGCGGTCTGCATCAGCAGCGCCGCCGCTTGATCCTTCCGGCCGTGCTGCATCATCAGCTCGGCCATGCGCGCCACGAGGTCGAGGTTCGTCGGCTCCGCGGTGACGCCGACGCGCAGGGTCTCGATCTCCGCGTGCGTGTTGTGCAGCGCGCGAAACGCCTTCGCCGCGTCGAGGTAGCGGTGACCGCGCGCGAGGCACTCTGCGATGCGCTCCGGGCTGCCGGCCTGTCGATACAGATTCAGCGCGTCGTCGAGCTTGCCCGCGCGCTCGAAGGCCGCCGCTGCCCTCAGCACCTCGTTCGCGCGCGCCCAGCAAACCGCTGCCGATGCGAAGTCGCCCGCCTGCTCGAAGCAGGCCGCCGCCTCGGTCTCGAGCCGGCCGAACTGAAACACCTTCGCCGCCGCCCCGAAGTCGCGCGCCTGTTTGAACATCGAGCCGATGGACTTGCGCGTCTCGAACGACGCCGTCGACGCCTCCGTCAGCAAATCGTTGCGCGCTGCGCCGCCCGTCTCTTCATAGATGCGGACCGCCGTCTCGACCTCACCGCGCGCGAGCAGCGCTCTGAGCTGGTGAATGGGCCCACCGACGGGAACGAACTGCCCACCGTTGTCACCGTCGACGAAATCGAACTCGACCGAGTTGCTCATGCCGTGAAGGCTAACTCCAACTCATTCCCAGCCGACGCGGTTTCGACCGGCGCGCTTGGCTGCGTAGAGCGCCTCGTCGGCGCGGTGCATCAACTGCTCGAGCGTCTCACCCTCGCGGTACATCGTGCCGCCCATGGTGGTGGTGATGCGGATGCCTTGATCGTTGCCGGGGTGGGGCATGGCGCCGATCGCCCCCCGCAGCGCCTCGGCCCGCGTGCGCGCGGCCGCCTCGGTGAGATCGCTGAGCAGCACGATGAACTCGTCGCCGCCGATGCGGCAGGGCAGGTCGGTCTTGCGGACGCCCTGCTGCAGCAGCTTGCCGACGCCCTTGAGCACGAAGTCGCCGGCCGCGTGACCCAGCGTGTCGTTCACCGGCTTGAAGTGATCGAGGTCGATCGCCAGCACCGCGAGCCCGCTGCCGATGGCCCGCGCCCGTTCCATGAACACCGGCAGCTCGGCGTCGAACGCGCGGCGATTGAAGAGGCCGGTGAGCCCGTCGGTGCGCGCCGTCTCTTCTTCCTGGCTCAGGCGGTGGCGCGTGAACTCGAGCTTCTTGATGGTCTCCTGCAGCTCGCCGTTTCGCCGGCGCAGGTCGGAGATCAGGTTGCGCTCGGCATCGACGAGGAAAGCGCACGCCCGGCGGAGCAGGGTGAAGATCGCGCGCGGGTGAGTCCCCAGCAGCGTCTGAATGCTCGATTGATCGAGCACCTGCAGCGTCGAGGGCGCGGTGGCGACGATGGTGGCGCTGCGGCGGTGCCCTGCGTTGATGAACGAGAGCTCACCGAAGTAGCTGCCCGGCTCGTACACCCGCCCGGCCTTGCCCGTGCTGATGCGCGCCTCAGCGCGACCCTCGATCAAGAAGTACATCGAGTCGCCCGGCTCGCCCTCGGTGAGCACCACCTCGTCGGCGGAACAGGTGCGCTGGCTGCCGGCGGCGAAGATCGCGCTCACTTCTTCTGCCGTGAACGCGTGCAGCGGGGATTCGGGGGGAAACGCAGACTTCATACACCCCACCTTAGTGTGCGGTGAGCCACGCCTCGAACGCCTGGCGCATGGCCGGGGTGATTTCGTGCGCCGCGTCGAAGGTCTGCCGCGCGACGGCGCGACCGGCCTGTTGCAACGACCGCTCCGCCGACTCGGCGGTGGCGGGGGCGATCATCGGGTCGCGGGTGCCTTGCAGCATCAACACCGCGGGGCCGGCTGCGCCCTTCGTCACCGGTGTGTTGGCGGGCACCCGACCGGCGATGGCGACGGCGCCCTTGATGAGCGAGGGCTCGGAGAGAGCGATCGACAGGCTCATCGTCGCGCCCTGACTGAAGCCGAGCAGGTACACCGGCCGTGGCGCGCGGGCCCGGAGCCATGCGGCGAACTGCGTGCGCGCGTGCTCGGCCTCGGCAGGGTCGACCTTCGCCCCTTCCGAAGAGGGTTGCAGGCTGAACCACGCAGCGCGATCGCCCCCGAGCTCTCGAGGGGCCCGCACCGCCCACACCTCGAAGCGCGACGAAAGCGACTGCGCGAGCGCCGCGTTTCACTCCCTTCAGTGTGCCAAACCGCGCTAGGACCACCACATGCGATTGACGTTTGTCATTGTCGGCGTGCTGCTGTGGTCTTGCGGTGATTCGAAGCCCGTCCCCACCTGGGAGCGCGACATCAAGCCCCTCGTCGAGTCGCGCTGCGCCTCGTGCCACACCTCCGGCGGCATCGCGCCCTTCGAGCTGCTCTCGTACGAGCAGGTGCGCAGCCTGAAGGACTCGGTGCGCTCAGCCGTGGAAGCGAAGACCATGCCGCCCTACCTCGCGGGAGAGGGCTGCACCGAGTATTCCGACGATCAGCGCCTCACCGCCGAGCAGATCTCCGCGGTCGCTCGCTGGGCGCAAGGGGGCGCACCGCGCGGGTCGCCCGAGACGGCGCCCATCACCGCCACGCCGACGGCCGGGCTGCCCCGCGTCGATCTCACGCTCGCGATGCCCGGCACGTACACGCCGACCAGCTCGCCAGACGACTACCGTTGCTTCGTCGTTGACTGGCCGAACGCCGACACGACGTACGTCACGGGGTTCAACGTCAAGCCCGGCAACGCGCGCGTGGTGCACCACCTGATCGCCTTCTTGATTCAGCCCGAGAAGGTGCAAACGGTGATGGATCTCGACAGCAGCGAAGCGGGCCCCGGCTACACCTGCTTCGGTGGGCCTGGCGGCAACAACTCGCAGGTGAGCTGGTTGGGCAGCTGGGCGCCCGGGGTCGAGGGCTCGGAGCTCCCCGAGGGCGCCGGCATTCAGGTGCGGCCCGGCTCGAAGGTGGTGCTGCAGGTTCACTACAACACTGCCGGCGCGCCCGAAGGCAGCCGCGACGACTTGAGCTCGGTCGAGCTGATGCTCTCTCCGACGGTGAGCAAGCGCGCGTGGATCATGCCGTGGGCGAGCCCCGACTGGGCGCGTCGCGGGCAGATGCCGATCCCCGCGGGCCAGGCCGACGTCATGCACACCTGGTCGCTCGACCCCACGCAGTACATGAGCTTCTTGACGTCGAACCAGATCCCCAACGGGCAGGGCTTCCGCATGTACGGCGCGGGCTTTCACCAGCACCTGCTGGGCACGAAGGGGCACCTCGAGATCAACCACGCGGACCAGACGAAGGAATGTCTGCTCGACGTGCCGCGCTGGGACTTCCACTGGCAGCGCAGCTACCGCTTCGCGAAGCCGCGCATCTTCAAGCCGGGCGACACGCTGGGCATCACCTGCCACTGGGACAACAGCGAGGCGAACCAGCCGCTGGTCGGTGGCGTGAAGCAGGCACCTCGTGACGTGAACTGGGGCGAGGGCACGGGCGACGAGATGTGCCTGGGGATCTTCTTGATCACCGAGTGATGCCCCTGTCTCGGGTCGAGTGACGCTGAGGCGCGAGCTTCGTTCCGAGCGCCTTCTCGAGTGCGTCCAGAATGGTAGTTTCACGCACGCATGTGGATCCTGCTCATGGCCCTGCTCGCTGCCGACGGCGGCACCGGAGCGACGGTTCGCATCGAGGCCAGCCAGCTTCGCTCGATGAAGGGTGAGCTGCGGTGCGCGCTCTACTCGACCGAGACGAGCTTCCCCGAGGGTGAGCCTGTGGTCGCACAGCGTGTGGTGCTCGGCGCCGGCGTCGCCCCGGCGTGTGAGTTCACGAGCGTGCCCGCGGGGACGTGGGCGGCTACTGCCCACCACGACGAGAACGTCGACGCGCGCATCAACAAGGGCCTCTTCGGCATTCCGTCGGAAGGCTACGGCGTCTCGAACAACCACACCTACGCGACGCACGGCCCCCGCTGGCACGAGTCGACCTTCGCGGTGACGACCGGCGAGGCGAAGGTGATCTCGATCTCGCTGCGGAACTGAAAGTCATTCGCTGCGCGCACGCGCGAGGGCGTTCAATCCGCGATCGAACGGGAACGACTCGAGCGCCAACGCGAGGAGGGGGCGCCACAGTGCATCGAGGTGCATCATCACCTGCCGGTCTTGCGACGACAGTTGTGCTTGCCTGCTCTCGAAGCAGACACGCTGAGCGGAGGCCCGGGGTGCTCGTCAGCAGCTGATCAAGGCGCTGCGGACGTGGGGCTGAGCCGGGGGCCGAGACGCACGAGCGCGTCGGGGGCCAGCAGCAGTTCGCGCTCGAGCTTTTGCTGCGTGTAGTTGCGGCTGAGCTCGATCCACGTGGCGAAAGGCAGATCGTGCAGGAAGAGCGCGACCACGCGGCGCTGCCCGGTCTTCGTCTCCCCATACGACGCCGACGTCAAAGTCCCCGCCAGGCTGCCGCCCTTCGTCGCCAGCACCACGAAGTCACGCTGGTTGGGCGCGAACTCCATCGGCCAGCTCAGCTCCGTTCGAGCCAGTGCGGTGGCGTGCGAAGGGTCGGTGAAGAGGCGCTCCATCAGAGCGGCGAACGCACGCGCGGTGCCGCGGTTGTCGAAACGGCGGGTCATTTCTTCCTGCTGCGCGATGGTGAGGCGGGCGCCAGTGGATCCCCCGTCGAGGAGCGTGGCCGCTGCTGCCCAGGCCGCGTCGTCGAGCGCTTCCGGCGGAGGCCCCGCGGCCACCAGCATCGTGCCGCTGAGCGGGTGCGGGCTCGGCAGGCCGCCGCCGTCAGACTGGACCCGCGCGCGACCGAGCCGAAAGAGGATCGCGTCGGTCGCGGCGTTGTCGCTGAAGCGGATCATGCCGTGCAGCGCACCGCCGAGCGTCGAGGTGCCTCCGTCGGCCCCTGCGCGGAGGTGGGCGTCCCCGTCGGTGCCGGGCAGGTAGAACGCCTCGACCTCAGGGGTTGGCGTCGCTGCGTCCCAGGTGCCGGCCGCGAGCTCTTCCGAAGCGAGCGCGAGGGGGATGATCTTCACCGTCGAGGCGAGCGGCCAGCGGGTGTCTGCGTCGTGAAAGACACCGGCGTCTTCACGGCCCACGTCCCACGCGGCGAGCGCGTAGCGCTCGGGGTGCGCCTCGAGATACCGCACGAGGTCTTCAATCGACTCGAGCGATTGGCCGTTCAACTCGTCCGACGCCACCACGTTCACCATCGCGTCGCGCAGCGCGCTGCCTCGCGAGCTCGACAGAAACACCACCGCGCTGCCCACGAGGAGGATCGCGAAGGCGAGGGTGATGGTGAACAGCCACTTGAGGATTCTCACCGCGTGCCCCAGCGCTCGTCGCGCACCGTGATGAGGGCCCACGGCAGAATCCACTGCAGCGCGACGACCGAGAACGCGGCGTAGAGCACGCCGTAGACCCAGCGGAAGCCGCGCTCGAAGCGCAGGTAGTAGGCGGCCGAGAACACCGCGCCCAACGCCAGCGCCACGAGGCTCCGGTAGACGGTGTTGACGCTGGTGTCGAAGAGGCGCGGCAGTTCCATCAGCGCCACGGCGACCAGCACGAAGCGCAGGTTCGACACGAAGAAGGTGATGATCGGCAGCACGCGGTTGTTCTCGCGGTAGCGCGTGAACATGAAGCGCGCGAACGAGAACCCCTCGACGATGTAGCTGCGGTCCCACCGCAGGAACATGCGGCTGAGCTGCGAGTAGTTGGTCGGCACCAGCGTGTGGACGATCGCGGTGCGCTGGTAGACGGTGTCGTAGCCCTGCCGCAGCACGATGTTGGTGAGCGCCTGGTCTTCACCGTGGTTGACCGGCCTGCCGAGGAAGCGCTGGTTTTCCCACTCGTCCATGAAGGGGAGGATGATGTCCTTGCGGAAGCTGCTCAGCGCGCCCGGGCAGCAGGCGACGGCGCGGTACACCGACTGCGCGGCGCGGCCGTAGTCGAAGGCGAGCGCGAACTGCACCTCGAGCATGCGGCTGATCGGCGTGTCCTTGTTGAGCACCGCCACGCGCCCCGCAACGCCACCGATCTTCGGGTCGGCGAGGAACGGCGCGACCATCTCGTGCACCGTGTTGGGGTTGATCTCGCTGTCGCTGTCGATGGTGACGATGATCGAGCCCGTCGCGGCGCGGAACCCCGCCACCAGGGCCGAGCGCTTGCCGCGGTTGCCGACGAAGCGCACCAGCCGCACCAGCTCGGGGAATTCCCGACGCAGGTGCTGCATGTGGAAGAACGTGTCGTCGCGCGAGCCGTCGTCGACGACGATCACCTCGAGCTTGTCTTTCGGGTAGTTGCAGGCCGCCACCGAGCGAATGCTGCGCCCCACCATCGGCCCCTCGTTGAACGCGGGGATGACGACGGTCACCTTCGGCCACTCGACGCCCTCGGGCGCCTTGAAGGGGCGGTACCGCATCCACAAGAGACTCAGGAGGCCGGTGTAGATGGCCTGAATGATCGCGATGGCACCGAACGGGTGGCTCGCCATCGCCAACGCCCTGGTCGACGCGTCTTCGGTGCTCTGGTTCGACCACCCCAGCCACACGAGCGAGATGACGGCCCCGAAGAGCGGCGCCGCGCCGGCGAGCATGCCTCCAAAGCGACGGAACGAGAGCTTCATGCGACGGAGGACGAAAGTACCTCAACCACCGGTCGCGCGCTTCTCAGACAGGATCCGCCGGATGACCCCGTCGGGCAGGGAGTACGCGTCGGGTGAGGTGAGGTCGCCGTGCAATTCGAGCAGCTTGGACTCGGCGAGCAGGCGCACCATCACACTCGCGGCCTCCTGCGCCCGGCGTTTCAGCTCGGCCGGGGCGAGGTGCGCGTCGAGGCCGGTGTCGGTGAAGCGCTGGGTGACGTGGGTCTCGACCAGCTTCGCCATCGCCGCCACCGACATGCGCCCCTCTCGCGCCAGCGCGCGCAGCATCAGGCCGGCAGACGTGTCGTGCTGGGCGATCTCCGACTCGACCCACACGCGCAGCGGCGAGCCCTCTTTCTCTTCACGGCGAATCGCCTCGGTCGCGCCTTCGATGCCGATGCGCATCGCGCCCAACGCCCCCTGTCGCGCGCGGTCGGCGTCGTAGAGCTCGAGCACCGAGGTACCCAGCCGGCGCAGGAGCAGCGGCACGCCGTGCGACGACTTCACCAGCGCCGCGAGCGCGTCGTCTTCGAAGCGAATGCCCTGTCGCGAGCCGAGGCCCCGCATCATCGCGTGCGCCGCTTCGTCATCGAGCGCCGGCACGCAGATCGAAGGGAAGGCGCCCATGATCGACTGCCCGCCGAGCGTCGAGAGCGGCGCCCACAGCAGCGGGTGAAGCGCGGCGCACATCACCACGCTCACCGAGTTGCCCGCGTGGGGCGACGACGGCTCAGACACCGCGCTGCGCAGGCGGCCCACGAGGGTGGCCATCACCTCGAGCGCGACCCCGAGCTTCTCGCGCGGCGCCGACAAGAGCTGCTCGACCTCATCGAGCACCAGCAGCATCGGCGGCGGCGACGTGCCCGCGCTCGTGCCGCACGCCAGTGAGAGCTCTCGCAGCCACTTCGCCAGCGTGGGTGCATCGTGGGCCGTGGTCGGGAGCGCGGGCACGGTGGCCGCGGGGAAGCGAATGCGCGCCGAGTCCGACAGGCGCATCACCAGGGTCTTGAGGATGGCCTCCACGGCGGTTGCCGGCGATTCCCCATGCGACACTTCGTGGTGGAAGCCGGCGAGATCGACGTACGCCGAGGGGCCGGTGGTGCGACGCGCGACCTCGAGCGCGAGCGACGACTTGCCGAAGCGACGCAGGCCCGTCACGACCGTCCAGTTGCCGGCGCGGGTCTCGGTCAGCAGGCCCGCCACGAGACGCTCGCGGTTCCAGAACTGGCTGCTGCTGCGCACCGGGCCGCGCACCTCGAAGGGGTTGCCGCGCAGCGTGGTCTGTTCGACGAGATCGAGGAGATCTTCGTCTTTCGTGGCCCACGCCAGGCGCGAGAGGGCGAGCGGCAGCACCTGCACCGCGCGCGTGCCCCCGCGGGCCGCCCAATCGAGCGTGGCGCGCACGGCGCCGAGATCGGGCACCGACGCGTCGGGGTGCAGCAAGAACACCACGCGCACGTTCTCGGCCAGCGCCAGCCCCGCAGCGTGGTTCACGTCGGCTTCGCGCACGGCACCGGGGCCGGGCACGAGCACCGCCAGCGCCTCGCCGCCCCAGCGATCCCACGCGGGGGTGCGCGGCAGCTCGAGGTTCAGCACGTCGTGCCGCGAGGGCAACAGCCAGCGCAGCGAATCGGCGGTCGCCTTGATCCCGAGCGCCTCGAGGCTGCCGCGAATGGTCTTCATCGAATCGCCGAACACCTTGCGCGCCCGGCGCAGGCGCATCAGGTAGCTCCACGCGATGAGCACCACGAGCAGGCCAGCCACGCTGCTGAAGGTGATGCGGCGGTACTGCGCCCAGTTGCGCTCGATGCCTGCGGCGAGCTCGCAGTCGTAGCCGCCCCCGCTCCGGCACGCCTCGCACCGGTTCTTTGGAATGCCGAGCACCTCGCAGGCGGGCGTCTGGTCGACCAGGTGCTGCACCCACGCGCCGTATTGGTCGGTCTCGTCGGCGCGCGACTTCTCGAGCGGCAGCGTGCCCTTCTCGTCGAGCCGCCAGGGCGACGCGGTCACCGGCTCGCCGAGGTCCTTCGCGATGTTCGCCAGCAACAGCAGCGTCTGCTCGAAGCCGCCGTTGGTGCCCTGCCGCTCGCCGCAGCCGCGGCGCAGCATCGTCATCGGGCTCTCGTTCTCGTCGTCGGTCTTCACCTGCTCTTCGGGTGATTGGGGGAGTATGAGCGCGGTGCCGCCCCACATCAGCGAGGCGATCTTCTGGCAAATCTGGGTGTCGGGAGACGCGTCGGTCGGCGGTGGCGTGTGGGCCCACAGCGCGATGATCTGCAGCGGCTCGGGGCGCTCGACACCGCACCCCTTCACCTCGAGCGTTTGGAACGCACGCACCGCGCGGCCACAGAGATCGATGGCGTCGCCTTCGCGCACGTGCCGCTGAAAGGAGTCGACGATGGGCAACATGCGTGCGTCGAGCTGCTTCGCCGTCGGCAGGCGCGGCGCGATCCACTTCGCGTACGAGGCATCGCCCTCGACGTCGGTGAGGTAGCAGAGAAAGAGCTTGCTCTTGGCGGCAGCGGTCAACTCAGCGAGCGCGACGGCCTTCTCGCGTGAACGGCTGGTGGGGAAGTCCTGCAGCCAGGCGCGCAGGGTGTCGGGGTTCACCGCGTCGCACGGCGTGGCGTACATCTCTTCGACGCGCCGGCGAATGATGAGCGGGCCGGTGTCGTCGAGCAGCTCGACCAGCTGGCGCGCGCGGCCACACTCGGTGCTGTCGGCGTGCTCATCGCAGCTCGAGATCTCGAGGTACGAGAGCGCCATGCGCAGCGCGGCCGTCAACGGCGGCCCTGCTGGCCCCGCAGGTTCCGGGTGCTCACCGTTCGCTTCGGTGATGAACGACTCGGGCAGGGGCCCGCGCGTGTCGAAGAAGCCGTCGATGCCCACGAGGCCCTGGGCCCTGACCTTCGCCCAGCTCTGTGGCGCGGTGAGCTTGAAGGCCGCGATCAACAGGCGCCGGTTCCACAGCGGGGCGCCGGTCTTCGTGCCCAGCAGATGACCGAGGCGGCGATCGGCGTCGGTGATGACGTTGGGGCGGGGCAGGGTGTCGCTCGCGCCCGTCGCATAGTCGTCGAGCTGCGCGATGGTGCGCGTCATCGCCTGGTACGACGAGAGCAACTGCTGCACCTGCGTCTGGGTCGTCTGCGGAATGCAGGAGCTGACGCCGCGCGCCGTGCCCTGCAGCAGCGAGCCCGCCATGGCCGCCGCGTCGGTGCACAGCTGTTCCTTCTGGTCGATGCACGCCTCGAGCTTCGTGTGGCTCTGCGAAACGCCATCGCGCGACTGGCCCAGCTCGACCTCGCAGCGGTCGCGGGAGGTGATGAGGTTGCGCGCGTTCTCGTTGCAGCTGCTCAGGTTGCGCTGAACCGTCGCCAGCTTCTGCTCGACCTCGACGCAGCTCGCGGGCGCGCCGCCATCGTTCGCGGCGAAGGCCGGCGCAGAGAGCAGAACGAGGGAAACCAGCAGGAGGGACTTCATCGACGGACGGGGGGCGAGAAATGCCCTCCTCCGGGCGCACAGGGAAGCG
The DNA here is from genome assembly GCA_044371205.1 of Archangium sp. GTDB lineage: Bacteria > Myxococcota > Myxococcia > Myxococcales > Myxococcaceae > Archangium_A. The sequence goes on along the minus strand of JBILUC010000014.1, from coordinate 69,088 downwards.
TGAAATGGCGCGAAACGCGCTAGAGGCCCCGCCGTGAGCGGTGCGCGCAGAGGGTTTCTGTCGGGGGTGGCGGCGGTTGGCCTGCTGCTCATCGCCTCGTTCCCCTCGCGCCTGTCGCTCGCGGTTCGGGGGTGGGGCTCGCTGGGTGGTCGCGTCGAGAAGGCGCTGGTCGGCACGCTGCTCGACCTCTCTGCGGTGATCGTGCTCGTCACGCCCTTCATCGCCATCGCCGCGCTCCTGGCCCCGCTCGCGTTCTCGCGCCTTCGGGGGCCCTGGTGGCAACGCCTCGGCGCGTCGGTCGCAGCGCTGCCCTTCGGCTTCGCCATCTGGGTGCTGACGGTCACCGCGCAGGAGGTGAAGAGCGAACGTGGCTCGTTCCCCACCACGTTCGACCTGCTCGAGGGGGGCACCAACGCCTCGTTCGTCGAGGGCACGGTGGGTTTTCTCCGCTACGAGCGCATCTGGGAACCCGCCGTGGTCGGCGTGCTGCTCGCGGTGGTGCTCGTGTTCGTGGTCTGGCGGCGGCGTCGTGAGGCCGTCGCGTGGAGGCAATGGGCGACCGGCCTCGTGCTCGGCCTCTTCATCGGTACAGGGGGGGTGTTGTTCGGCTCGGCCGCGTTGGGGGCCGCCGCCAACCGCTTCACCGCCGCGGCGCTCGGAGATCCCCTCACCGGCATCGTCGAGAGCTCCATCGATCTCCTGCAGCACAAGGGCCCTGCCACGCCGCGCGAGCTGGTGCTCGACGCCGAGCTGCCCCCCGACGCACTCGAGCTCGGCGCGAAGCGGCTCGGCTGGCCGCAGGCGAGCACCACCCACGCTCTCAAGCGTTCGCGCCCCCTCGACTGGTCGAAGGAACCGCCCACGAAAGATCCGCGCGGCCGCAAGCTGCTCGATGCACTGGCGAAGCTCTCACAGGCGCTCTTCGTGCCAGACGACGCGCGCGTCGCGTTCTTTCACCTCTCGCTCGAGGGCTTCCGCGCCGATGACGTGCACGCGCTCAACCCGCTCGCGGGTCAGCAGATCGCCCCCTTCACCTCGTCGCTCTACGACGGTCGGCCGGGCGTCATTGCGGGGCGCAAGATGTTTCAGGCGGGCGTTCGCACCGCACATTGCCTCGGCGCGATGACCTGCGGGCTCGGCACGCTGCCCTACAACCTCGCCTTCATTCGCGACCTGCAGCCCTTCCCCGTGCGGTGCACCAGTGACGTGCTCGCCGACGCCGGCTTCGCGCACTCGTTCTTCTACGGCTCGGACGCGAAGTTCGACGAGATGCACCTCTTCTTCGAGCAGCACCGCTACACGAAGCTCGTCTCGCAGGTCGAGCTGCCGGCCGATCTCCCCACAGGCACGTGGGACGGGGTGACCGACTTTGCGGTGTTCGACACCGCCCTCACCGACGTCGCGAAGGGGCTCGAGACGGGTCCGCAGTTCTCGCTGCTGATGTCGCTGTCGAACCACTCGCCCTTCACCACGCCGCAAGACATGCCGCCCGAGGTGACTGCGCGCGTCGACGCCGACTTGAAGTCCGTCATCAACCGCGCCGACGCCGACGATCGCCTTCGCCTGCTCACGTACTCGTACACCGACGCGGCCGTGGCGCGCGTGTTCGCGAAGCTCGATGAGCTGAAGATCGCCGAGCGTTCCATCGTGATGCTGATGGCCGATCACTCGACGGGTCACTCGTACGTGTGGGGCAAGGAGGATCCTGAGTCCGACGCGGCGAAGACGCAGCTCCCCTTCGCGATCGTGATTCCCCCCGCGTTCCTCGCGCGCGCGCGTGACCCACAGGCCCTCGGGGCCGCCTTGAAAGACGTCCAGACGCTCATCGACGAGGCCCCGCTGTCGCAAAACGACGTGCCCATGCTCGTGCTGGCGCTGCTCTCGGCGCACGCGGGCGTGCAGTCGATGCCCGAGGCCGCTCGCTGGCACACGCTGGGGGGCCAGCTCACCAGCCCGTACTTCGAGCCGGGCGGCGAAGCGGGCTCGTACCTTCTGGGCATCAATGGCGTCAGCGAGCTCTACGCGCTCGACCGTACTGGCGCGCGGGTGGGGAGCTATGAAGACTCGGTCTTCTTGAAGACGCGCGCCGATCGCTACCGCGTGACGCCGCGCTTGATCCCCGTCACCGCGACGTTGATCGAGACCATGAAGCAGACGGTCGGCGCGCCCTGACCTCAGCGGGCACGACCTCGCTCGTCGCGAAGCCATCGGGGCCCCAGGTGTCGACCTCGCGGTAGCCCTGCAGGGGGCTCAGCCGCCGCTGCCAGCGACCGTCGACCCGCTCATAGCGCTCGGGGAAGAAGATCTCCTCGGCGCGCGCGAACGACGAGAGCCAGTTGCGCTTCGCGTCAGGCCCCGCCTGCGACAGGTGCTTCGCGATGGCCGAAAGCTTCTGTTGGGCATCGATGGGGGCTCGTTCCAACGGCAGGTAGTCACGCAACGCGCCCGGCAGCGGAGGCATCGCGAGCGTCGGCGTGAAGTACACGGCGCACGTCGCGCTCGGCCAGCAGGGCCCCGCATGCACCACGCCGCGGTGAACGAGGAGGGGTGCGACCTCGAGTGTGTCGAGCGCGCGGCGGAAATAGACGTACGTCATCGCGTGATCGGGGTGGTCGTCGATGCCGTGGGTGAGGGCGACCTCCTTCGGGCTGAGCCGCGTGAGCAGCGCCGCGAGATCGCCGGTGAGCGCGTCAGAGGTCCATTCGGCGGGGGTGCCGGTGCGACGGCTGTGCTCGTCGATGCGGCCTGCCGCGCGATCGGCCCAGGTCCCGGCGCGGGCCGTGCATTCGCCTGTCGCGTCGCGGTGCTCGCGTGCTGCCAGGGGCACCTCCGAGAGCTCTTTGAGGGCGCCGTCGGGGTAGCCCAGAAAGTGAACGTCTTCTGCCTTCACGCCGAGCGTCGCCAGCCCGGCCACGCTCTCGGCCTCGCGGAGGTACCCATCGCGCTCGCAGGTCGAATCGCCGTTGGTGACGATGATCACCGCCACGTGGCCCCCGCGCTTCACCGTCGCCGCCATCAGCCCCGCAGCGAGCAACACCTCGTCGTCGGGGTGCGGCGCGATCACCAGCAGGTCGACGCCGGTCGGCTCGCCCCGCACGGCCGCCGCGGGCCTGCACGCCAGCGCCCCCAGGCTGATCACGAGCACGATCTGCCGAACCCACGAGAACGCCACGGTCGGATATGTACACTCGCCGCCGTGGGTTCCCAGACGCTTTCGACGACCGAGTCCATCGTCATCGATGGCGCCAATGGGATCACCCACGCCACCCGCGAGGGCTTCCCCGACGCCCCGGTGTCACTCGGGGTGTTCGTGCTCGGCGTGCTCGCAGCCGCCGCGCTGCTGCGCCGCGCGCCGAAGTGGGTGCCGCTGGTGCTCGGGCTCGCCGCGCTGCCGGGGCTCTTTCACGTGGTGTGGGCCCGAGCCGACGCGCCGCCCCACCGCGCTGCGACGGCCGGCACCCTCGACGCTTCACTCTCGGCGATCACCGGCATCGTGAAGTGGCCGACCGAGAAGATCCTCGTCACCCGCGAAGACGACGGCGTCACGTTTCCCCTGAGCCGCTACGCCGTCCCCAGCCGCCCTCCGGTGAGCGACGCGCTGCAGCTCGAAGTGAAAGACACCACGCTCCCGCTGTGGTGCTCGAAGACCGCCGCGGTGGTCTCGTGCGGGGCCCCCCCGTGAGGCTGTCGCACGTCTTCTCTGTGCTCGCCGTGCTGTTCGCGACGTCGCTCGGCAGCTTCGGCGTGGTGCTGGTGGTGGTGCTCGCGATCGGTGTGTGGCTCGCGCCGCGAACGCCGGCGGAGCCGATGGTGGCCCCGAGGGCCTTCGCGCTCACCGCGCTGATCGCAGGCGTGGTTCTCTTCGCCCGCCCGTGGACACCGCTGTTCTGGGACGAGTTCATCTGGCTCGCCAAGGCGCGCCTCGGCTTTGGCAGCTTGAGCGGCGTGGTTGACGCCTCGCTCGACCCCACGCTTCACCTCATCCCCCCGGGGTACGTGCCCCTGTGGCCGGCGGCCGTCTCGTGGCTCTCGTTGGGCGTCGACACCTTGAGCGCGCACACCGCTGCTGCGAGCCTGCTCGTCTTCGCGTGCTTCCTCGCCGCGCTCGAGGCGTGGTGGCCCGTGCTGCACCGCGCAGGTCGGTGGACGGTGCTGCTCGCCCTCGCCACGCCCCTGGCGCTGGTGCACTTCCGCAGCACGTACGTCGATCTCCCGGTCGGCTTCCTCGGGGCGGCGTTGCTGGGCCACTTTGCGCGCGGTCGCTTCGGGCTCTCGACGCTGGGCCTCGCAGTCACGCTCGCCGGCTTCAAGGACGAGGGCTTCACCCACGTGCTCGCAGCGACCCTGGGGGCGATGGTGCTCTCGCTGCCGATGCCGCGCTGGCGTCGGCTCGGCCCGCTCGCCGCGGCGCTGTGCGTGGTCATCGTCTGGCGGGTGAAGCTCTCCCTCTCAGGCGTGGTCGCGGCGGATCATGCGCTCAGCGCCCCCGCGTTCGCGTGGCTCGTCACCTTCCTCAAGCTGCTGGTGTTGCACGCCAGCGACCTCTTCACCTGGGGGCTCACCTGGGCCGTGGTGCTCGCCGTCGTCACTCTGCGCCCACCGAGCCACGAGGCCAGGGCGGTGCGGGTGATGTTGCTCGCCAACCTCGTGCTCCTCACCGGCGCGTTGCTCGTCGGGCCCGAGCGGGTGCGGGTGTTCGCTGAGAACGGAACGTTGCTGAACCGCGCGCTGCTGCAGTCGTGGCCGCTCGCCGTGCTGGCGTGGGTGACGGCCCGCGCCCGCTGACGACGGCGACGCCAGGCCGTCTCGCTTCGCGAGGCTCTGGGCGCTCTCGCGGCGCCGATCGGTCGAGTGAGACATCGGCGAGCTCACGAACGATGCCTTGCAGGCGGGTCAGCCCGAGATCGACCTCGAGCCCCGTGCAGTCATCGACACCAACCCTCGTTCAAATGCGGTTGCTGGCTGCTCGCGGCTCGATCGGGCAGTGGCGATCTGGCACGACGACCCCAGCAGCCCTTCGCCGTCATCGCCGGTCAACCGACGCACACCCGAACGCACTCACGGGTCTGCGCTGGGTGTTGGCGGGCAACCCTGCGTTGCCGACGAAAGGTCTGCTGAGGCCTTACTGAAATCAGCTGCCGAGGAGTTTCAGGGCGATCTGCGGGGCCTGGTTGGCCTGAGCGAGCACCGAGACACCGGCCTGCATCATCACGTTGGTGCGCGCCATCTTCGAGGTCTCTTCAGCGACGTCGACATCGCGGATGCGGCTGTTCGCGGCCGAGAGCGATTCGCTCGACTGCTGAATCGTCTGAATCACGGACGAGAGCCGGTTGCCCGCTGCGCCGAAGCCTGCGCGTGCCAGCGAGACCGCCGAGATGCCCGCGTCGATGACCGTCAGCGCCGCCTGCGCGCCGGCCTGAGTCGAGAAGTCGAGCGCGTTGACGCCGAGGGTGGCCGCCGTCGCGTCGACCGTGGCGATGGAGATCTGATCGTTCGCGACCACGTTGCGAATGCCGACCTGGAAGGTGAGGGTGGTGGCCGCCGAGTTGAGCAGCGCCTGACCGTTGAATTCCGCGGCGTTCGCGATGCGGCTGATTTCCGTGATGAGCGCCGCGTTCTCGGTCTGAATGTAGCCGCGCTCGATGTTGCCGACGCTGCTCGAGGCGCTCTGCATGGCGAGCTCGCGCATGCGAGTCAGCAGCTCGGTGGTCTGGTTCAGGTTCGCTTCAGCGGTCTGAATCAGCGAGACCGCGTCCTGCGCGTTGCGGTTGCCCTGGTTGAAGCTGCGGATCTGCGCGGTCAGGTTGACCGAGATGCCCAGGCCGGCCGCGTCGTCACCGGCCTTGGTGATGCGGAAGCCAGACGACAGCTTCGCGTAGCTGCTCTCGAGCATCTCGCTGGAGTTGAACAGGTTGCGCTGCGCATTGACTGAACCGACGTTGGTGCGAATCGAAAAGCTCATGGTGTTGCTCCCGTGTGAGTGATGCGTTCTTTGCTTCACTCACCGATTCGGCACCGCGACGGGACCCCCTCAGACTGAATTTTCTGCCGAGCGAACGGCGAAACCGGCCGCCTCAGTCGAGCGCTTCGATGACGGCGTGGCCTTCGGCGTCGGGGGGCCCGATGCGCGCCAGCAGATCGCGGTGTCGTTCCCCGAGGATGCGCACGTACTGGCCCACCGTCGCCTTCACCGTCGAGGGCATGTCTTCGGTGTACGCGACGTACCAGCGCAGCTGATCGAGCACCTCGTGGAAGGCGAAGGTCACCGTCTGTTCGCGGGGATCCAGCCTGGCCAGCTCGGAAAAAGTGACCGAGCCGAAGCTCGAGCGGCACAGCTCGATCATGCCTTCGCGGGTGCGCAGCCGGCTGAAAAGGCCGACCGCCTCGTCCTGCTTGGCGTCGATGCGTTTCATCACCCCTGCGGCGTCGAGCGAGATCAGGTGCCGCACCTTCGCGGTGTCGGCTTCCCAGCGATCGACCCCGGGCTTCGAGAGCCGGGTCAGCAGCTTCTTGAGCTCGGCCTCCACCGCATCGACCTGAGGCGCCTTCTTTGCCGGCGGCTTCTTCGTCTTCGCGCGCGCCATCAGCCGAGCCTTCGTTCGACCGTCGAGAAGACCTCAGCGTACGTCTCGGGGAAGAGGCGCTGCGTGAGCTGGATCAACTGCGAGTCGACCCCCACCATCACGCGCCGCTTCTTGTCGTGCACGCCGCGCATGATGATCTCCGCCGCCTTCTCGGGGGTGGTCATCGCCAGCTTGTCGAAGCGCTTGTTGAACTGCTGCCGCTTCGTCGCGTCGTTCGCGGTGCGCGGCACGCGGGCCGAGCGCACGATGTTGGTCTTCACGCCGCCGGGGTGCACCGAGACGGCGTGTACGCCGGTGCCTTCGAGCTCGCGCCACAACGTCTCGGTGAAGCCGCGCACCGCGAACTTCGAGGCGTTGTAGGTGCCCTGGCCGGGGTGGGCGATGAGGCCGAACACGCTCGAGACGTTCACGATGGTGCCGCTCTTCTGCTCGAGCATCTTCGGGAGAAAGGCCTTGGTGCCGTACACCACGCCCCAGAAGTTGATGCCGAAGAGCCACTCGAAGTCTTCGTAGGCGACCTCGGCGATGCTCGCGTCGACGCTGACGCCGGCGTTGTTGATGACGAGATCGATGCGCCCGTGCTGCGCGAGCACGTCGACGGCCATCTTCTCGACGTCGGGGCGCCTGCTCACGTCGAGCACCACGCGCTGCGAGCCGTTCTTCAGCAGCCCCTGGGTCTCACGCAGCCCGGCCTCGTTCACGTCACACACCACCAACCGGTACTGCTCTTCATCGAGCTTTCGGGCGAGCGCGCGGCCGATGCCGCTGCTGGCGCCCGTCACCACCGCGACGGGAGAAGTCATGCGCGCACCATCGCACGAGGCTCAGGGACTTTCGCTCTTCGGCGAGGGCGGCATGCCGAAGTCGCGTCGCACCGAGAGGAACCACGGTGTCCACTGCGAGCTTCGATCGCGCACCGTCACGGTCTGCGTCACCAGCGGGGCTGCCTCGCGCGCCATCACGTCGACGCACACCAGCGCAGGTTTTCCTTCGCGGGGGATCAGCTCGACGTGCTCGATGACGTGCAGCCCGCATTCCCGGGCGCCGAGCGTCACGCGGTCGCGCTCGAGCGCGGCCGTGCAGACCACGAAGCGACCATGCGGGGAGAGCCAGCGGGCGGCCGACTCCGTGTATTCCTCGACGCCGCCGCGCACCTCGAAGCGACAGGGGAAGGCGTGGCTCTTCTCGCTGGTGGGGCCGGTGCCGATTGGGAAGTAGGGCGGGGTGCCCGTGATGAGCTCGAACTGCGTGCCGGCTGGGAACACGGCAGGGTCGCGGAGGTCACCGGTGAAGATGCGGCAGCGGCCCTCGACGCCGTTGAAGGCGATCGAGCGTCTCCCGAGCTCGGCGCGATCGGCCTGCGCCTCGAGCCCCGTCACGTCGCACGTGGGGAAGCGCCAGGCGTTCATCAGCAGCACGCTGCCCAGCCCACAGCCGAGGTCGAGCAGCTTCGTCGCGTTGAGCGCTGCGATGTGAGGAGCCGCCACCCACGCGGTGAGGAGATCGTCGACTGACCAGCGGTGGCCCTGCTGCTTCTGAAACACTCTCCACTCGCCGGTGAGGAAGCAGAGATCTTCGTCGTCGGCGGGTTCGAGCTCAGGTCGGCCGTCGGCGCCACGAGGCGGTGGCCCGGGCGCGACCCACCCGAATGGACGTCTGGGCGCTCTGATGATTCCGACCACGCGCTGCGTACAGCAACCAGCGCGACGCAGGTCAAGCCGAGCAGTCGGCGCAGCCAGGTCTGTACCTCGATGCTGCGGGTCGATGTCGAGAATGCGCAGGCTGCCGGGCGCGCTGAAGACCTCCCGGCTGCAGGCCGCTGAGCGAGAGCGCGAATGCGCCGTTCTTTCGGCGGGGTCAGCGACGCTTGCCGCCCTTCGCGGGCTTGCTGGGCGCGGGGCTGTCTTTGGCCGCACCCGAGTTTTCGAGGCGATCCTGCTCGCTGGCGAGCGACTGATCGTTGGCCACGTCGGGGGGGAGGCTCTTCTCGACGCTCACTTCACCGTTCTCGTTCTGCTTCTCTTCGAGCGTCACCGGCTCTTCGTCTGAGAACCCGCGCTGCACCGTGACGTCTTTGATCCCGCCTTCCTTCGCGGCCTTCTGGGCGTCGGCGGCGTCTTTGTTTTCCTTCGCTTCGAGCTGCTTCACCTTCTCTTTGCCTGCGGCGTATTCGTCGCGGCTCTTCTTCATCTGCTCCCGCGCCCAGGTCTTGGCGTCGATGCCGGCCTTCTCGAGCATCGCCTTCTCGGCGGCCGCCTGGTCGCGGATCATCTGCCCGCGTTCGGCACCGGTCAGCTCGCTCGACTTCTTGTTCCCGTACTTCTTCGAGACCTCGGCCTGGGCCTTCTGCTCAGCGCGCGTGATCTCAGCCGCCTTGTCGGCAGAAATGACCTCGTCGGCAGCCAACACGAGACAGAGGGTGAAGAGCGGCAACGCCATGACTTCAGACGCTACCGGCTTCGGTCAGCCCTTGCACGCGGAGCACGACTCGTTGAACTTCGCGCACGCTTCCTGACTGGCGACGCAGCGCTTCTGGTACTCGGCGCGTTCGGCGTTGCGGCCCGCCACCTCGCAGGCCGTCTCGGAGAGGTTGCAGACCTTGCTCTTGATCGAGCACGTCTCGCTGCACTCGGTGCTCGTACGCGTCGAGAGTTCCTCGAGCTGCGCTGCGATCGAGTCCATCTTTTCGTCGTCGGAGCCTCCGAGCGTCGGACCCGGGTTCGACTTGGGGCAGGCGAAGAGGGTCAACGCGGCGAACAGGGACAGGACGAGGCGGTTCATGTGGGGGCAGGTGTAGAGCCGCCAGCGGGCTCCCGCAACCTTTGCGTCAGGGCCGGGGGACGAACACCGGTCGCTTCTCGGGCGGCGGGCGCGGCTTGTTCTGCTCACGCAGGTAGAAGAACGCGGTGAGGCCGATGACGACGGCGATGGCCAGGCGTCGCAGCCACTCGTCGCGGCCGCGATCCGGTGAGCGCTCGAACTCCTCTGCGGCGCGTTGCAGTCGTTGCTCGAGCTCTGCGGCGTTCGTCCGCAGCCGCTTCACCAGTTGCGAGAGCTCGTGGGGCCCGTGGACCTCGTGGAAGACCCGGCCGACCAGCGCCGGTTCGTCTGCGTCGTTGAGCCTCGCGGTCCCACCCGACTGCACGTCGAGCAGGGCCCGCAGCACGAGCCGCTTCGCCTCCGGGTGCCCCACCGAGAACGCGGCCCCGATGGACTCGAGCGATTCCCCCTTGAGGGCGTACCGCTTCACGATCTGCGCTGACCTCGGCGGCGCCGCAGTGAGCAATCGGAAGAGGGCGTCGACCTCGGACATTCGTACCCGCCGTCCTGCCAAATTCTTGAGGCGCTGTCGTGGGTCCCTACGATCGGCCTCGTGATCTCACGCCTCGGTCTGCTGGTGTCGTTGCTCGCCTCTCCGGCCTTCGCGGCGGAGACCATGCGCATCGCGGTCGGCCCGGAATCGTCGAAGGTGACGCTCGAAGGAGACGCGCTGCGGGTGGGCGCCGACGCCGACGACGCGACGTTCGAGCCGTTCAACTCGACGACGGTGGTGGTGTCACTGCAGGGCGGGAAGTTGATCGTCGGTGGCTCCGAAGCGCCGGCCGGTGCGCTCCGGTTTCGCTCGGGCACCGATGGCAGCGGCGTCATTCAGGTCAACGGCGTGCGCGTGAAGGGCGACGTGGTGGTGCTCTTCGGCAAGACGCAGCTCGCGGCGGTGAACGTGCTCGGGCTCGAGGACTACCTGGTGGGCGTGCTGGGGAGCGAGATGCCGAAGTCGTTCCCTCCCGAGGCCCTCAAGGCGCAGGCGGTCGCGGCGCGCACCTACGCGCTCAACAAGAAGCTCGAGCAATACAGCCAGCCCTACCACCTCGGCAGCTCGGTCATCTCGCAGGTCTACAAGGGCCTCGACGTCGAGGATCTGCGCACGCGCGAGGCGGTCGAGTCGACGAAGGGGCTGGTGATGACGTGGCAGCTGCAGCCCATCGAGGCCTACTTCCACGCGAGCTGCGGAGGTCGCACCGAGAACGGCGGCGACGCGCTCGGGCGTGACCTGCCGTACTTGAAGGCGGTCGATTGCCCGTGCGGTCGGTTGCCGACCAGCCACTGGACGCTCGACTTGAAGCCCAACGACGTGAAGACGCTCGGCGTCGCGAAGGGCACCGCGTTGCACGTGCAGGGGCGCTCACCGACAGGCCGCGCGCGGCGGGTCGAAGCGGGCACGCGCAGCATCGACGCGGTCACGTTTCGCGAGCGCATCGGGTACATGAAGTTGAAGAGCCTGCAGTTCGAGATCGAGAAGTCGCGCGATGGGTGGCGCGTCGAAGGCCACGGCTTCGGTCACGGCGCGGGGATGTGTCAGTGGGGCGCGCGCGTGTACGCCGAGAAGGGCTGGGGCTTCGAGAAGATCCTCGAGCACTACTACCCGGGCGTGGATCTCCAGACGTTGTACGAGTGAGCCATGTGGGAACTCGATCACCACGAGGGGTTGCCGTACCGGTATTCGCTGCCCCCCGGGTACGACCCGTCACGAAGGCGCTACCCCGTCGTGGTGTATCTGCACGGCAGCGCTGAGCGCGGCACCGACACCACCTCTCACCTGAAGAACGGAGTGGATCGGTTTCAGAACCTCCAGCTCATCGCGGTGGCGCCGCAGTGCCCGCCCGACGACACGTTCGGAGGCAGTTGGTACGGCGGTGATTCGCTCACGCAGCAGCGGGTGATCTCTCTCGTGCGCTCGCTGGGGCAGCGTCGCAGCGTCGATCCGCGGCGCATCTCACTCGTCGGCTTCTCGATGGGAGCGATTGGGCTGTGGGCGATGCTCGAGAAGCACCATGAGCTGTTTCACGCGGCGGTGCCCATCGCGGGCGATCTGCATTGGGAATCGGTGCGCGCGTTGACGCAGTTTCCGATTTGGGCGTTTCACGGGGCCGACGATCGCCTCGTGCGACCTGACGCAATCCGCCGCGTCGCGCGGTGGATGGGCGAGAACGGCGGCGTGCTCCGATACACCGAGTTCCCTGGTGTCGGTCACGGCTCGTGGGATCCGGCGCTCTCGACTCCAGGCCTGCTCGACTTCCTGACGAAGTGATCAGGGCACGCCGTACAGCTCGTCCCAGACGCTGCCGAAGCGATAGCCGCCGTCGGTCGCGCGTGGCGAGCTGCCGCCCGCCTGGGTCGACGAATGTGAGCTGTCGGAGTTGCCTGCGTCGATGGACGTGAAGAGCCGGTGGCTGTCGCTCCACGGGCGCGCGGCGAGCTCGATGCGCTGCGGCGTGCCGGGGGCATGAGCGCCGCGAAAGCGCCGAGGTGCCCCGTATCTGCACGTCGACGGAGTGCGTGAAGCCGTATTGCCGACGCCGTAGTCGGAGACGGAGCAGGGACCGATCACGTGGAAGCCTCGCTGGGCGAGGAAGTCTTCGTGCGCAACGGAGCTGCGGGTCGTCGGTGCGCCCGCTCCGTGGAGGTAGACGACGAGCAAGCCCTGCGTCGGGGTCGGCGGCGGCTGCGGTGAATTGAAAGCGGTACAGCTGAGGGTTCGAACGATCGACCGTCGGGAAGGCCCGCGTCGGGAAGGCCCGCGTCGGGAAGGCCCGCGTCGCGCTGCCGCCACCCGTGGTGCTGCCGCCGCCTGTCGCGCTGCCACCGCCAGCGCCGCCATCGTCAGAAGCGACCGACCCGCCCGCGGAAAGCAGAAGAACGAGGACCGACGAGGCGAGCCGCATGGGTTGCCACCGCACTTTCTGACTCGTCTGCGAGCCAGGCGCTGCAGGCCGTGGGACCGCGGTGGGCCACCTTGCTTTGCGCGGTGCTGAACGCGCGCTTGCCCCTCGACCTCGAGCAGGGTGACTCACTTGGTGAGGACTGACATCGAAGACTACCGATTCGTACTCTTCGATGTCAGGCGCCGTTGAGGTGAGCCCCCCTGGTCGAGGTCGAGGGGCAAATTCGCGTGAGGCACGGCGCGAAATGGTTCGCCCCCATCGTCCCCATGGCTGTGTCTCTTGAAGACCATCCCAAACCCGGTCTCGCCCCAGCTGTCGAGAGAGCCACTCACTCACCTGGAATTTTCACGTGCTCGATCTCTTCGCAGAAGGCGGTTGGGCGATGTTCCCTACGACGCTGTTTGGGCTTCTCGCGATGGGTGCCTCGGCGGTCCTGGCCGGGCGACCGGAACGCCGCTTCGTATGCCGCGCGTCATCGCCCTGAGCATCATGACGATCTGCACCGCGTTCCTCAGCTCGGTCGTTGGCGTGCTCGGCGTGGTGAACGCCTCCGCCTTCGCTGCGCCGACCGACATGCAGACCATCGTCACGGCGTGCGCCACACAGGCGCTGAGCAGCCTCCTCGTCGCCTTCGTGTGTCTGACGCTCCCGAGCTTCGGATCTGCCGCCGGCGCGCTGCGCCATGCCCTCGCGCGTTGACCCGCGTGACCGTGCTCGTCGCGCGCCCACGCAGCGCTCGAGACCAGGCATGAACCACCACCCCAGAGCGGTGGTCACCCCAAGCCCGGGCTGATTCACTGCACGATGACGAATTCGACGCGGCGGTTGTTCTCTCGACCGGCAGGGGTCTTGTTCGTATCGACCGGCGTGGTCTGACCCAAGCCCTTCGCCTCGAGGCGCTCGGCCGGGATGCCTTCCTTGATCAAGAAGGTGCGCACGGTCTCTGCGCGCCGCTGTGAGAGGTCGAGGTTCTTCTCGGCCTTGCCCTGGTTGTCGGTGTGCCCCTCGACGCGGATGTGCTCGAGCTGGGGGTTGGCGCGCAACACGGCGGCCACCTGCTTCAGCAGCGGGAAGCTCCGAGCGAGAATCACGGCCTTGCCCGTCGCGAAGTAGACCTTCTCGAGAATGCTGATCTTGTTGGCCGTCACCACCACGAGGCTCCGGCCCGCGTCGGGGCAGCCGTCCTCATCCTTGTTCCCGTTGATGGTCTCCGGCTCGGTGGGGCACTTGTCGAGCGAGTCGACGATACCGTCCTTGTCGGTGTCGGGGATGGTGTCGGGGCAGCCGTCTTCGTCGAGGTAGCCGTTCTTCGTCTCGGGCTGCAGGCGGCACTGGTCGGTCACGTCGGCGATGCCATCGGCGTCGTTGTCGGGGTCCACGCAGCCGTCGGTGTCTTCGAACTGGTCGACGTCTTCCTTCTCGGTCGGGCACTTGTCGGCCGCGTCGACGATGCCGTCGCCATCGCTGTCGGGCAGCGCGTCGGGGCACCCATCCTCGTCGCGGTAGTTGTTCTTCGTTTCGGGGTCGTTCTTGCACGCGTCGACGTCGTCGTTGATGCCGTCGCCGTCGTCGTCGAGGTCGGGGCAGCCGTCGGTGTCGTTGAAGCCGTCTTTGTCCTCGGGGAGCGTGATGCAGGCATCCACCGAGTCGTCGAGCCCGTCACCATCGGTGTCGACGGTGCGCTTGGCAGGTGACGTCCACGCGGCGGCGAGCAGCACGCGGAACGCCGGCGTGCCGAAGCCCTGCGAGAGACCAGGACCGGCGCCCAGGCGCAACGACAGCTCAGGCAGCGGGCGGAACTGCACGGCCCCCAACACCTCGAGGGCAATTTCTTCGGGGTCGGTCTGCTGCAAGCCGACGCCGCCGAACAGGCTCGCCTGCAGCGCCCACTTCTCGGTGAAGGCGTACTCCGCCCCCGCGCCAAAGATGAACTCGGTGCCGCTCGTCACGTTGAGCAGCTTCTGCGTGGGCTTGATGGCCGCCCCGACATCCACCAGCGCCCGGAACTGGGCGATCCGAAACTCCACCAGCGCGCGGGGCAACAGGCTCACGCCCGAGGCACCGCGGAAGCCATTGCCGCCCGCCGTGGGCAGCTGCAACGTCGCCGCGACGCCCACTGCGAAGTGATCGTTCTGCCAGATGCGGGCGCGCGGCGTGATGCGCAGGTCGCCCAGCCCGGTGGCGCTCGAGGCGAGCCCGGCCACGCTCAGCGAGTTCGACTGGAAGACGACGGGGAGCGCGACGCCGACCTCGAAGAACTCCCCGAGACCGAGGGCGCCGAGCACGTTGAGGGTGGTCTGTGCTTCGACCACCTGGTTCACCGGCATGCCCGTGCGCAAGTCGTAGATCGCGAGCGGCCGGTGCGCGTAGTCGAGCGACACGCCTGCCTGCCAGCGGAGGTGACCGCCCGTGCGCGCACTCGAGACCGAGAGCACGTCGTTGATGCCCGGGCCGGGGCGGTAGCGCTGCAGGTCGAGGCCGTTGACGGCCTGGGCACGCGCAGGTCTGCTCACCAGCGCGGCGCTCACCACCGCCACGCCCATCAGCGCCGCGGCGCCGCGACGACGTCGCACCAGCCGCGCGGCGAGCAGCCCGAGCAGCCCGAGCAACCAGACGATGATGACGAAGTCGCCTCGCTGGTCGGTGGTGAAGCGCACCGACTGGGCTGCGAGGGTCAGACCCGAAACAAGGGCCACTGCGACTGAAACAACCCGCTGCATGTGGTGGGGGGACACGCGCCGACGTTAGCAGCCGGCCAGCCATGGGGTTTCCCTGAGATTCCGGCTTCCTTGCCCCGGGCTCACGTGTGGCAAACTGCAACACCATGCTGAAAAACGCCACAATGGTTTCAGTGCTGGTGGTCGACGACGACGAGGCCATCGCGAGGCTCATCGGCGCGACGCTCCGCAGTGCGGGGTATGCGGCCGATTGGGCGAGCACCGCCGACGACGCGCTCCAGCTCGTCAAGCGCACGCCCTACGATCTGCTGGTGGTCGACTACCAGCTCGCCGGGCTCACGGGCCTCGAGCTGGCGACGCGCATCGAGCAACAGCAACGCCGGCGGGTGCCCGTGGTGGTGATGACCGCGCACGGCCACCTCGACGCGGCGATCGCAGCGCTGCGCGCAGGGGCAGCCGACTTCCTGGTGAAGCCCTTCGAGCTGGGGCTGCTGCGCGCCGTCATCGCGCGGGTGATGGCGCACCACCTGACGATGCTCGAGCTCGAAGCGCTTCGCGCCGGGGTTCAGCGCGGTGGAACCCAGCACGGCTTGCTTGGCGAGCACACCTCGATGGCGCAGGTGCGCTACCAGGTCGAGCGCATGGCGCGGACCGACGGCGTGGTGCTGATCACCGGCGAGAGCGGCACGGGCAAGGAATTGGTGGCGCGCGCGCTCCATGCCGCAGGGCCTCGCGCGAAGGGGCCGCTGGTGGCGATCAACTGTGGGGCCTTGCCGGCAACGCTGCTCGAGTCAGAGCTCTTCGGTCACGTGAAGGGCGCCTTCACCGACGCACGCAGCGATCGGCCGGGCGTCTTCCGCGAGGCCGACGGCGGCACCTTGTTCCTCGACGAAGTGGGCGAGCTGCCGATGCCGCTTCAGGCTGCGCTGTTGCGCGTCTTGCAGGAGCGCAAGGTTCGCCCGGTGGGCGCCAACCGCGAGCTGTCGGTCGACGTGCGCGTGGTGGCGGCGACCAACCGCGACCTCAAGGAGGCCGTGGAACAGCGCCACTTTCGACGCGACCTCTTCTTCCGCCTCGACGTGCTGCGGGTGTCCCTGACGCCTCTGCGCGAGCGGGGTGACGACGTGCTGCTGCTCGCGCGGCACTGTCTGTTGATCAGCTCCGGCCGCCACGGGAAGCACGTGAGCGGGTGGACGGCGGAGGTCCAACGGCTGCTGCTCGCGCACCCCTGGCCGGGCAACGTGCGCGAGCTCGAGAACGTCATCGAGCGGGCGGTGCTCGCGTGCGAGGGCCAGCGGCTCGAAGCGTTTCACTTCTCCGAAGGGTTTGGCGAAGCCCGGCCGCGCGCGCCCACGGGAGGCTGGCCGCTGATCTCACTCGCTGCGCTCGAGGCGCAACACATCGAGCACGTGCTCGGTGCCGTCGGCGGCAACAAGCGTCGGGCCGCGCAGATGCTCGGCATCGACCGCGTCACCTTGCATCGCAAGCTGACCAGGCGCCGCACCCGGAAGTGATCGGCTCAGTGTGTCGGCTGGAGCGGCGGCTGACGCAGGCGCCCGATCGCTTTCCACGCGCCGGTTGACCAGAGCGCCCACGCCACGAGCACCGGCTGGAAGAACAGCCGAACGAACCGCGCTTGATCGGTGTCGAGCCCGAACGCGCTGATGCCGTTCATGTACTGCGACAGGTTGCCCGGGAAGATGGCCACGAAGAACGCCGCCACGCTCAGGCCCACCAGCACGCGCTGACGGGCGAGCGCCACCAGCGACGCCCCGAGCAGCAGCTCGACCACGCCCGACGCGAGGACCACGAAGTCGGCATCGAGCGGCACCCAGCGCGGCACCTGCGCGAGGAACTCACTGCGCTGGAAGGTCAAGTGCGCCGTGCCCGCGAAGAGCAGCGCCAGCCCCAGCGCGATGCGCGCCACGTTCGCCCCCACGCTCACCTTCGGGGGTGACGTCAGCCAGGACCCCTGCCACTCCTTGCCGCTGATCGCCGCTTCGATCTTCTCGACGAGCGCCTCGGGCGTGTCGGTCGGGGCGAACCGCTCGAGCACCTCTCCGCGCCCATTCACGAGGAACTTGGTGAAGTTCCACTTGATGGCCTCGATGCCCGCGAACCCCGGCGCCTCGCTCTTGAGCTTGCGGAACAACGGGTGCGCGCCGGGCCCGTTGACCTCGATCTTCGAGAACAGGGGAAAGGTGACGCCGTAGTTGCGCTTGCACGCCGCCTGAATGCCCGCCTCGTCGAGCGGTTCCTGCCCTGCGAACTGGTTGCACGGGAAGCCGAGCACCGCGAAGCCGCGATCTTTGAAGCGCTGGTGCAGCGCCTCGAGCCCCTCGAACTGCGGAGTCAGGCCGCACGCCGTCGCCGTGTTCACGATGAGCAGCGTCTTGCCCGCGTAGTCGGCGAGCGTCTTCTTCTCGCCGTTGATGGTGATGACCTCGGTGTCGTGGAGCTTCATGCGGACCTCTTCTTCAGTTGCTGTGGAAGCTTCGTGGCCTGAGCGAGCCCCGAGACGAGCGCCTTGAGCTGGGCGCGCAGCACCCCGATCTGCGCGATCGCCGCGGCGTCGGGCTGCTGACCGGCGAGCATGCGGCACACCAACGCCTCGGGGACGTTCACCGCGCGCTCGCGCAACTTGCGGCCCTTCGCCGTGAGCGCCAGCACCGTCACCCGCCCGTCGTCAGCGAACGGCTTCTTCGCGACGAGCCCCGATTTCTCGAGCCGGCGGAGCAGGGGAGAGAGCGTGCCGCTGTCGAGCAACACCTTCGTCTCGAGGTCGCGCACGGTGATGCCGTCTCGTTCCCACAGCACGAGCATCACCAGGTACTGCGCGTACGTCAGCCCGAGCGGGTCGAGGAGCGGCCGGTAGATGCGCTGGAGCAGGTTGCTCGCCGCATAGATCGGGAAGCACACCTGCTCGTCGAGAGAAAGGACGTTGAGCACGAAGAAGAGCTAGTGGCGAGATAGATTGCACGCAACTCAATCGATCGACAAACACCAACGCCGTGACCTCCGCGGGGGCAGTCACGGCGTCGGAGGGCTTACTTCGCGGCGAGCTGCTTCATTTCGCGCAGGCGCACCGGGCCGGCGACCTTCTCGATGGCCGCCTTCGTGTCGTGGCGCAGGCCGAGCGCGAAGCCGATCTCCGCGGTGACGAACATCGGGCCGACCAGCAGGCCCCGGAGGTCGTCCATGAACGCCGGCTTCTTGCCCTCGTAGTAGTGGCCGATGAACTGAATCACCCAGCCGACCACGAAGAGGCCGATGGAGCCGCCCAGCCACACGGCCGTCGACTGCGCCGCGAGCACCGTGCCGCCCGCGATGCAGGCCGCGTAGATGAGCGCCATCGTGATGCCGAAGCGCACGTCGAGCCGCAGGTACCAGACGGCGACGACCGCCGAGAGCAGCCAGGCCGGCACGACCGTCACGCCGCCAAGCTCGAAGCCGGGGCGACAGAAGAGCGAGATGATCGCGAAGAGGATCATCGGCACGCCAAAGAAGTGCGTGAAGATGTTGCGCGGGTCGCGGTGGTAGGCGGCGTAGGTTCCGAGCTGCTTGATGAGGGGGTTCATGTGCGTCTCCTGTGTGAGAGACTCTGCCGGGCGCTGGGGCCCAAGACTGTCGGCCTCCTGACACTTCCACAAGATGGCAAAATCGCTCAGTGATTACAGTGAGTTGCTGGGTGCCGGGCGGTGGTTTCAGGGCCTGCCGCGTTCGTTTCAAGACGCCCTGCTCGAGGGCGGTGAGGTGCAGGTCTACCAGCCCGACCAACGCTTGTTCTCCCGCGGCGACGCGCCCGACGGCCTCTACGCCGTCATCGACGGAGCGATTCGCGCCACGGGCCTGGGGAGCGACGGGAAGGAAGCCGTGTTGGCGCTGGTCGAGCCGCCGCAGTGGTTTGGCGAGATCGCGATCTTCGATGGGCTCGAGCGCACGCACGACGCGATCGCGGTCGTCGAGTCGAAGGTGGCGCACGTGCCGTCGAAGGTGATGACGGAGATCCTCACCGCGCACCCCGAGTGGTGGCGCGAGCTGGCGTTGCTCGTCACCGCGAAGTTGCGCCTGGCGTTCGTGATGATGGAAGACACGGCGCTGCTGCCGCTGGCTCCTCGGGTCGCGCGACGGCTGGCGCTCATGGCCGAGGGCTATGGCGAGTGGGCCGATCGCAGCCAGCGCGTGGTGAAGGTGCGGCAGGAAGTGCTCGCGGCGATGGTCAGCTCGTCGCGGCAGTCGATCAATCAGGTGCTCAAGGAGCTCGAAGCGAAAGGCCTGATCAAGGTCGCCTACGGGGAGATCGAGATCCTCGACCTCGCCCGGCTGCGCACCGAGTCACGGTGACGGAGGGGCCGACTCGCGGACGATCGCCGCGACCTCGCGCTCGACGAGCTGTTTGAGCACCTGCCGCACCTCGGCCCACCCCGCGAAGTTCCGCTCGTTGCTCCACTTGAGCCGCCCGTCACCCCCGGGCGTCGAGGAAGGAGTCCCCCCACTTGGTACGAGTGCGTTCTTTGACTACAGGGGCGTCAGCGGTTCACGGAGACACCATGAAAACGTCGTCATTTCTGATGGTTGGGCTGGTTCTGGTCGGTTGCGGCGGTGGTGAAGCGTTCATCGACGAGGGTGACGAGAGCTTCGATGCGGCGGAAGGCCCGCTGCTCGGCGCCGATGGCAAAGACGCGGCTGATCGGTCGTGCAACGTCGTGCTGCGCTCGCTCAAGCGCACCTCGGCGACGAAGTGCACCGCCAGCGCGGGCTGCAGCGTCGTCTTCGAAGGCGTGATGGAGCTGTCGGAGCAGGCCGTGTCGGAAGGTGGCGTTCCCGGCCTGCTCTACAAGAATCAGGACTCGTCGACGTGGACGCAGGTCACCGCGCAGGCGAGCACCGCGACGCCCACCGCGGGGTTCAAGCGCTACATCGTGAAGCTCGAGAGGAAGACGCTCTCTGCCGGGCTGTCGGCGACGGGCCTGCGCCGCGCGCGCATCGACGTGGCGCCGTTCGTGAAGCTCCCCAGCGGGGCGCGCCTCTTCGACAAGCAGCGCGGCCAGACCGACTTCCAGGACTACACGCTCTCGCAGGCCTTCGGCTGGCAGGTCGCGGAAGACGCGAGCGTGTGCGCGCCGAAGGGGCCGCCCGCACAGGTCGACTTCTCGGCCGCGTGGCAGCAGACGCAGCGGGGCGCGCTCGTGGCCGGTGGCCGCGGCGTCATCACCTACGCGCTCGATCGCCTCCCGAACTGCCGCGGTACGCACAACGGCTTCCCCGCGTGGGACGTGGTCGCCTTCGTGAAGTTCTCGCCGGGCGGCGAGCTGGTGAGCGGCTCGGTGCGCGGCTTCGACTCTCCGTCGGGCGTGCCCAGCAACTCGTCCGCGAAGAGCGTGCCCTTCACCTTCGACTTGCCGAAGGGCGCGACCTCGGCCGAGGTGTGGTTCAACAACTTCACCGGCGCGGGCTCGAGCTGCACCGAGTGGGACTCGAACAACGGGTCCAACTGGCGCTTCACCGTCGAGCCGAAGCCGTTCGCCGCGGTGCAGTGGGTGGGCAACCCGGGCTCGAGCACGACGCGGGCCTGTGCGCGCGCCGAGGGGGCGCCTTCGAGCATCAACCTCGACTCGTACCTCCAGCAGCGCGCGTGTGTGTGGGTCGAGAGCGACGTCTACGTGCCCGGCCTCACCGATGGCGTCGGTGGCTTGAAGCCGCACGCGATTTTCGCAGAGGTCGAGACCACGCTCGATGGTGTGCGGTTCGTCACCGAGCCGCTCCGCTTCACCGAGCGCGTCGGCAACGACTACCGCTTCCACTACGAGATCCCGAAGAGCGCGCTCTTCTACGTGCCCGCGAAGTGGACCCGCTTCGAGTACACTTTCCGCTTCTCGACCGACGGCCGCACGTGGACGCGTGACGTCACCCGCGCGGTGACCCGCGACGTGACGTTCTGCAACGCGGCGTGGGCCACCTGCGCGCCCTGATCAGCGATCGGGAGGACTTGGAGCCGGTCCAGCTCACCGAACACCTCGAGGCCCGGCGGTGCATCTCCGTGCGCACCGGGGCGTGGGCCACCTGCATGAAGCCCGGTTGCGAGCCCCACCATCGCGGGACACGGCACGCCCGCGTCGTCGCGCACCACGCCGCTCACCGACCACCACGGCGCCCCCGAGCGCGAGGACGAGCGCACCCACCCCACAGGGCCCGCCGGGAGTGCTTGTGTTCTGCCATCGTCGCTCCGTAAGCAGCCGCCGCAACCGTGCACACCTCCGACTTCGACTTCACGCTGCCCCCCGAGCTGATCGCCCAGCACCCCTTGCCGCAGCGCGACGCCAGCCGCCTGCTGCACCTGCGCCGGCCCTCGGGCACGTTCGCGCACCGCGCGTTCAGGGATCTTCCTGCGCTGCTGCGCGCAGGCGACGTGATCGTCTTCAACGACTCGCGCGTCATCCCCGCGCGGCTGCTGGGGAAGAAGAAGGGCAGCGGCGGCAAGGCCGAGCTGTTGCTCGTTCGCCCCGCCAGCGACGTCGAGACCGAGAAAGCGCTGCGCTCGAACGCGGCGGGCACGAGCTGGCTGTGTCTGGGCCAATCGTCGAAGGGCTTCAAGCCGGGCATGGCGCTGGAGTTCTCCGACGGCCTCACCGCGACGGTCGAGCAGTCGCTCGGCGGCGGCGAGTACCAGGTGCGCTTCACCTCGCCGTTGTCGACGCTCGAAGACGCCATCGCGCGCGCGGGGCGTTTGCCGTTGCCCCCGTACATCACGCGCGACACCGAGGGCGCCGACGACGAGCGGTACCAGACGGTCTACGCGCGCAAGAGCGGCTCGGTCGCGGCGCCGACGGCGGGGTTGCACTTCACCGACGAGATCCTCGCCACGCTGCGCGCGAAGGGCGTCGAGGTGCGCTTCGTCACGCTCGAGGTCGGGCCGGGCACCTTCCTGCCGGTGCGCGAAGGCCCCGTCGCTGAGCACAAGATGCACGAAGAGCGGGCGGTGGTGAGCGGCGAGACGTTGGAGGCCATCACGAAGGCGAAGCGGGAAGGGCGCCGCGTCATCGCCGTGGGCACCACCGTGGTGCGCACGCTCGAGAGCCTGCCCGCGACGCCTTCGTCGCAGGGCGAGTCGTTCTCGACGTCAATCTTCATCACGCCGGGCTTCACGTTCCAGCTCGTCGATGCGCTGATCACCAACTTTCACCTGCCGAAGTCGACGCTGGTGATGCTCGTGAGCGCCTTCGTCGGGCGCGAGCAGACGCTGGCCGCGTACGCCGAGGCCGTGCGGGAGCGGTACCGCTTCTTCAGCTACGGCGACGCGATGTTCATCGAGAACGACTGAGCCGTGCGCGGTCCTTCGGCTCTTCCTGACCGGGTCGACCTCGGCTACGCGCGCTGCATGACGTTGCCGGCCCCCGACAAGCGAGGCGACCAGCGGGTCGAGCCGTCGCTGGTGAAGTTCGAGCTGATCCACAGCTGCGCGCAGACCGGCGCTCGTCGCGGCCGCGTGCACACCCCGCACGGCACCATCGAGACCCCGGTGTTCATGCCGGTCGGCACCGCGGGCTCGGTGAAGGCGATTGCGCCCGACGATCTCCACACGCTGGGCGCGAAGATCATCCTCGGCAACACCTACCACCTCATGCTGCGCCCCGGGGAACGGCTCATCGGCGATCTCGGCGGCCTGCACCGCTTCATCTCGTGGGACCGCGCCATGCTCACCGACTCGGGCGGCTTTCAGGTCTACAGCCTGAGCGAGAAGCGAAAGATCACCGAAGAGGGCGCAACCTTTCAGAGCCACCTCGACGGCAGCAAGCACGTGCTCACCCCCGAGCGCAGCATCGAGATCCAGGAAGTGCTCGGCGCCGACATCATCATGGCGTTCGACGAATGCCCCCCCGCGATGAGCGAGCGCGCGTACATGGAACCCTCGCTCGAGCGCACCACTCGCTGGCTGCACCGCTGCGTGAAGGCGTGGAACCGGCAGCGCAGCTCGTTGTTCGGCATCGTGCAGGGCGGGCTCTACGAAGATCTCCGCAAGCGGCACGCCGAAGAAATCTGCGCGCTCGATCTGCCCGGCTACGCGCTGGGCGGCTTCGCGGTCGGTGAGGCGCCCGAACAGATGCACGCAGGCGTGGCGTTCTCTGCGCCCCTGTTGCCGAAAGACAAGCCGCGCTACCTGATGGGCGTCGGCACGCCGCTCGACCTCGTCACCTGCGTCGGCCACGGCATCGACATGTTCGACTGCGTGCTGCCCACCCGCAGCGCGCGCAACTCGTTGCTCTTCACCAGCGAAGGCAAGCTGGTGATCAAGAACGCGCGGTACGCCCGCGACGAGCGGCCGCTCGACCCGAAGTGCAGCTGCTACACGTGCAAGACGTTCTCGCGCGCGTACCTGCGGCACCTCTTCGTCTCGCAGGAGCTGGTCGCGATGCGCCTCAACACGCTGCACAACCTGCACTTCTTCTTGAACCTGATGGCCGACGCGCGCGTGGCCATCGAGCAGGATCGCTACGGCGACTTCTTGAAGGAGTTCCACTCGCGACCTGCCGCCCCACCTGAGTAGCGGCTATTCTTTGGCCCATGATCGCGCAGGTGAGACAGCGCATGACGTATGCCGAGTACCTCGCAGCCGAAGAGACGGCGACCGGGAAGCACGACTTCATCAACGGTGAGGTCTACGCCATGGCTAGCGGCTCCCTCGAGGACGGGGCGCTCGCAGCAGCGTGCGCTCGGGTGCTTGGGCAAGCGCTCGATGGCAAGCCTTGCCGGGTGTTCAGCTCAGATGCTCGAGTTCGAGTCGAATCAACCGGTGCGAGCTTCTATCCGGACCTGAGTGTCGTTTGCGGCAAGCTCATCGCAGCGAACGAAGACGCCCAGTCCATCGCAAACCCACTGGTGTTGATCGAGGTGCTGTCCGAATCGACCGAGGCCTACGACCGGGGCGCCAAGGCCGGCCACTATCGACGAATCCCCTCGCTGCGCGAGTACGTCTTGATCAGCCAGAACGAGCGTCGCGTCGAGGTGCAGCGGCTGAACGAAAAGGGCACGTGGGAACTCCACTTCTACGGCCCCGGTGAGCACGTGGAACTGTTCTCCGCCGGCGTTCGCTTCTCCGTCGATGCCGTGTACGCCAACCCCCTGGGGTAGCTGCTACTCGCAGCCCTCCGGCCATGAACGTGCAGGCCAGGCAGCTGAGGATCGCGCGGGGGACCTGTGTCAACAGACCACTGGCGAGGCACGTTCCGCCGCACTCGATGAGGCAGAAACCGTTCACACACGCCGACCGGGCGGCGCCACAAAAGGGCAGGGGACCGGGCGCAGGGCAGTCGAGGGCGGTCTGGCATTGCGCGCCTGCGTCTCGTCCCGCATCGGTGAGCGTGCCGGCATCGACGAGCGTGCCGGCATCCTGCACGCCGCCACCCTCGAGTGTCACTCCGCCGTCCTCTGAGACGGGCGTGAGGCACTGGCACGCACTTGCGTCACAGAGAAAGAGAACCGCGAAGGCGATCGAAGCCGCCGCCGATGCGCGGGGGCTCAATGGCTTCAGACGCTGGGAGTGCATGGCGGGCCTCACACCCTACCTCGACGGGGAGCAGCGGCGTTCGCGTTGGAGTCGATGCCGTTTCGGCGAAGGCGCTGGGGTATGGGGTCGACCGCATGTTGCTTTCGCTCGCACTCGCCACGCTCGTCACCGCTGCCCCCCCGCGCAACGTCTACGTCGGGGCGTACCTCACCGACGTGTCCGACTTCGACCTGAAGGCGGGCCGCTTCAAGGCCGACATGCGCGTGTGGGTGAAGTGGCTGGGCGACGCCAACGACGTGCCCGAGATCACCTTCGAGAACGGGGAGATCGACTCGAAGGAGGATCTCGGCCGCGAGAACGACGCCGCGTGGCACTCGGTGAAGTGGCGCGTGCAGGGCACCTTTCGCGGTGACTTCCCGCTCCACGCCTTCCCGTTCGATCGCCAGACGCTGCCGGTCGTCTTCGGCTTGCAGGAAAGCGAGGGCGTGCTGGTGCCCGACCTCGGCGCCAGCGGCATGAGCTCGGCCTTTTCGATCACCGGTTGGAGCTACGAGCCCTACTTTCAGGCGCGCACCGAGACGCGGCTCTACCGGTCGGATCTCGGCTCGGTCGCCACCGAAGGTCAGAACGCGAAGGAACGGCTCACCCTCTTCTCGCTCGAGCTGCGCCGGCCCTTTGGCCCCTACCTGCTCAAGTTCGCGCTCCCGCTGACGCTCATCTTGATCGTCGCGCTGCTGGCGTTGCTCCTGCCGGCCGATCGCCTCGACGTGCGCTCGGCGATGGGCGTCACCGCGCTGCTGGCGTGCTTCGCTTTCCACTACACGCAGGGCGACACGCTGCCCAACGTCACCTACGTCGTCGCAGCCGACAAGCTGTTCCTGGGCGCGTACCTCTTCGTCGCCGGCACGCTGTTGCTCAGCATCGGCTCGTACCGGATCCACGAGAAGGCACCGCTGCGCGCCCGCAACGCCGATCGCCTCGGCCTGTGGCTGCTCCCGCTCTTCACCGTGATCGCGGTGTTCAGTCTCGTCTCGACCTCCCTCGCGACACACGTGAAGGAGCCCAGCGTCGACGTCGCTCCCACCGCGGAGCGCGTCTCGCAGCCTCTGCTCCGCATCGCCGTGCCCACGCTCGACAACCCGACCAGTGGCGGCCAGTTCCCGTCGACGCGGGCGGCGCTGGTGGTGCGCGGGGCCGACGGCCAGTTCGTGCCCGTGCTGGCCGAGCGAGCGCCGTCGATGATCAACGAGCTGGTGCGGCTGCTCCCCAATGGCGGCATGCGCGTGCGGTGGCAGCTGCGAGAGCACGCGAAGTGGTCTGACGGCAGCCCGATGACCTCGGCCGATCTCGAGTTCTCAGCCGCGCTGGTGAACGAGCCGCTCCGCGAGCACCTGGAGCGCGTCGACGGGCGGACCCTCGACATCACCTACACGAAGCGGCGCAGCGACTGGCTCTCAGGCTTCACGGTGTTCCCGGCGACCAGGAGCAAAGCGTTGCCCGACGCGGGGCGTGACGTGCTCAACCGTGCCGTCGCCGAGGGCACGCTGCCGTCAGGGGGCCCGTGGCTCGTCGAGAAGTTCGAAGCGAAGAAGTCGCTGGTGCTCGCCCGCAACCCGCACTTCACCGGCCTGAAGCCGACCTTCGAGCGCGTCGAGGTGCAGCGCGCCGACCCCGACGACGCGACGAAGCTGCTCCTGTCGGGGGCGGTCGACATCATCCCCTCGCTCACCGCAGACGCGTACGAGGCCCTGCGCGCCGACGAGAGGGTTCGCGTGCTCGAGCAGCCGGGCGAGCTGGCGTGGATGCTGGTGCCAAAGCTCGGGGGCGCGCCGTGGGACTCCCTCGAGCACCGTCGCGCGCTGCTCGCCGCGATCGATCGCACGGCGATGGTGCACGCGCTGGCCCCCGCGCCCACCCGCGCGGCGTCGGGGTGGAGAGCGCTGCCCGACCTCGCGCCGGCCGCGTCCTCCGTGAAGCTCGAGCCAATGACGCTCACCCTCAACGTCGCGCCGATTCGCTCTGACGACGCGACCCACGCGATCCTCGCGCGCCGCCTCGTGGAGGACCTCGCGAAGGTGGGCATCACCGTGAAGCTCGAAGAGAAGAACGAGCTGTACCAGGCGGTGACGCGCGGCGAGTTCGAGGGCCTGGCGCTGATCAGCCGCGACACGTCGGATCCCGGGCGCTTCATGAACGTGCCCAGTGAGGGAGGGCGCCTCGTGCTCGAGCGCGTCGCGGGCACGCACTTCGACGAGGAGATGGTCGAACGCTACGAGGCGTTCGCGGGCTCGCTCTACGCCGAGCGCAAAGACTTCCTCTCGTTCGCGATGCAGGAAGCCTGGTTTCAGCGCCTCCCGATGATCCCTCTGGTGCTCACCTCGCGGCTCGCGGCCGTGCGCGAGGGGCTCTCGGGGCCAGAGTGGGGTGTCGCCGATTCGTTCTGGTGGAACGTCGGCGACTGGAAGCTCGACCCGAGGTGATCAGGGCACGGGGCGGCAGGCGCTCTTCGTGCCACCCTGGTGCGTCAACACACACTCGAAGTTGATGCGGCAGTCGGCGTCGACCTCGCACGGCGTGCTGCACACCTGCGTCTCGCCGAAGAACGTGCACAGCGTGCCCGTGGGGCAGTCGCGCGTCTGGCCCGGCTCGGTGCAGCCGCGGGTGCAGAACCCACCGGGGGCCTCGAAGCAGTCCTGCGCGGGCTCGCAGTCGCTGCGAGTGGAGCAGGGCACTCCGACCGAGGTGATGCCGCAGGCCGTGAACAGCAACGCACCGAAAACCGCCATCACGAAAACACGAGTCATGGGGTGCCGCCCCTAGCACAAGATCCCGACCTGTGCGCTTGCCGCATACCCCCCCGGCAGCTATACGGCCCGCCTCTTGAACACCATGTCACCCGGATCACTCCCGATTCTCTTTGCTCAGGCGGCCGGCGGCGGGGGTGTGACCAACATCCTCTTCTTCGCCGCGCTGTTCGCCATCATGTACATCGTGCTGATTCGCCCTCAGCAGAAGCAGCAGAAAGAGCAGCAGGCCATGTTGACCGCCTTGAAGAAGGGCGACGACGTGATCACCAGCGGCGGCATCCTCGGGAAGATCTATTCGGTCGACGAGAAGGTGGTCACGCTCGAGATCGCGCGCGACGTGAAGGTGCGCATGCTCAAGAGCTCGGTGCAGGGAAAAGTGAACGTCGAGCCGGCCAACGTCCAGGCCGAGCCCAAGAAAGAGGAGAAGTAAGCGATGGACCGCTCCTGGTACACGCGCCTCACCATCATCCTCGCCGTCGCCTTCGGCACGCTGTGGATGCTGGTGCCCACGTATTATTCGTTCTTCGTTCTGCCTCGCGCCGATCGAAACAACATCGAGAAGCTCAAGGCCGTGCTGCCCGTGTGGGCGCCGCCGGCGAAGTACCGGCTCTCGCTTGGCCTCGACCTGCAGGGCGGCATTCACCTCGTGATGCACGTCGACATGAAGACCGCGCTCACCAAGCGCGCCGAGCGCCGCGGCCAGCAGATGGTCTCGTGGGTCGCCAACAAGAAGCTGGGCGAGCTCGAGGCGCCGATCGTCGACCCCGAGACGAACCGGGTCACCCTGACCGCGAAAGATCCCGCGACGGTCGAGGCGATTCAGAAGGGCCTGCTCGACACCTTCACCGACTTCCAGCTCAAGGGCCGTGATGGCGCGAAGCTGACGCTCGGCCTCGACGACAACTCGCTGCAGTCGATGTCGAGTGAGGCGCTCGACATGGCGGTGCTCCGCATTCGCGAGCGCATCGACAAGTGGGGCGTGGCCGAAGTGCAGATCGCCAAGCTCGGCAACGACCAGATTCAGATCTCGCTGCCCGGTCAGTCTGACCCCGAGCAGGTCAAGCAGCTCATCGGTGAAGCCGGTCAGCTCGAGTTCCGTATCGTGGCGACCGACTCGTCGATCTTCTCGACCGTCTACACGAACACCCCGCCTGAGAACCCGGCCCTCATTCGCCTCGTGCAGCGCGGTGATGGCGCCGATGGCCCGTCAGGCCCGTTCCTCGAGAGCGAAGACCGCAAGGCGCTGCTCGCGTACCTCGAGGGCAAGGTGCCGGCCCCGCAGAAGGCGCTCACGCACTGCGTGAAGGCGACCGTCAACACGACCACCACCAAGTGCAGCAAGTACCAGACGTACCTGCTCGACGCGACGAACGTGCCGGGCGAGATGCTCAAGAACGCGTGGTTCCCCGGTTCGCCCAACAGCCAGGGCCAGTACTACGTGGTGTTCGAGATGCAGCCCGACGGCGCGCGCCAGATGGGCGAGTTGACGGGCAAGAACATCAAGCGCCAGATGGCGATCATCATCGACGACAACGTGATGAACGCCCCCACCATTCAGTCCGAGATCACCGACACGGGCACCATCACCTACGGCCGCTCGGGTCAGGAAGCGAAAGACTACGGCAAGCTGCTCGCCATCACCTTGCAGTCGGGTGCGTTGCCGGCGCCGGTGTCGATCGGCGAGATCCGCGTGGTCGGAGCGTCGCTGGGCGACGAGCTGATCAAGAAGGGCACCTTCGCCGCGATCCTCGGGCTCGCGCTCGTCGTGCTCTTCATGGCGCTCTACTACAAGGTGTCGGGCCTGGTGGCCGACGTGGCGCTGGTGCTCAACGGTCTGCTCATTCTCGCGGGCCTCGCGCTGTTCGGCGCGACCCTCACGCTGCCCGGCATCGCCGGCTTCGTGCTCACGCTCGGCATCGCGGTCGACGCCAACGTGCTCATCAACGAGCGCGTGCGTGAAGAGCTCGGCCTCGGCAAGACGGCGCGCGCCGCCGTCGACCAGGGCTACGACCGCGCGTTCTGGACCATCTTCGACGCGCACGTCACCACGCTCATCGCTGGCTTCATCCTCATGGCGACCGGGACGGGCCCGATTCGCGGGTTCGCCACTTCGCTCATCATCGGCATCATCGCGTCGCTCTTCACGTCGATCGTGGTGACGCGGCTCATCACCACCTACCTCGTGCACGGTCGCAACGCGTCGACCGTCTCGGTCTGAACGGAAACGGCCATGCAGATCATCAAGGGTAAGACCAACATCGACTTCATCGGTAAGCGAAAGATCGCGCTGTTCATCAGCTCGGTCATCAACATCGCCATCCTGGTGGGCATCGCCATCTTCGGGTTCAACCTCGGCGTCGACTTCGCCGGCGGCACCCTGGTGGAGATCCAGTTCAAGAGCCCGGTCACCGCGGAGCTGGTGCGTGAGGGCGCCGTGAAGGGCGGCCTCAAGGAGCCGCAGGTGCAGGCCATCGGCGCGGCCGACGAGAACAACTTCATCTTGCGCATGGGCGGCGTCACGCAGCTCACCGCCGAGAGCGAGAAGAAGGCCGAAGAGGCGATCCGGGGCCTCGGTGAGGTCGTCAACCTCAGCAAGAACCTCGACACCGGCATCATCAACGTGCGCTTCAAGGCGGCCGTCGACCCCGCGCTGATCAAGGACGCGGTGATCAAGTCGGGCACGGGCGTCACCGAGGTGCAGAAGCTCGGCGAGTTCGACTACCAGGTGAAGGCCGAGGGCATGGCGTCGGCGGTCACGGGCGCGCTCAAGACGGGCGTGCCGGGCGTCGACTTCGAGGTGCGCCGCACAGACTACGTCGGCCCGCAGGTCGGCAAGCAGCTGAAGAACAAGGGCGTCATGGCGCTCTTGTGGGCGATGCTCTTCATCCTCATCTACGTGGCGTTCCGCTTCGACCTCAAGTTCGGTCCGGGCGCGTTGCTCGCGATGCTGCACGACGTGGTGATGGTGGCGGGGTACTTCCTCGTCACGCGCCGCGAGTTCAACCTCACGTCGATCGCCGTGCTGCTGACGATCATCGGCTACTCGATCAACGACACCATCGTGATCTACGACCGCATTCGCGAAGAGATGGTCAAGTACAAGGGCAAGCCGTTGCCTGAGATCATCAACATCGCGGTCAACGACACGCTGGCGCGCACCATCCTCACCTCCGGCGTGACGGCGCTCTCGCTCATCGGTCTGCTGGTCTTCGGCGTCGGCGAAATCTTCGACTTCGCGGCCGCGATGCTGCTCGGCATCATCGTTGGCACGTACTCGTCGGTGTACATCGCCAGCCCGCTGGTCATCTGGCTCGACGAGCGCGCGCACGACAAGGAAGCTGCTGCCGGCGGCGCCATGAAGCCCAAGACGGCCTGAAGCGAACGCTTCGCGCTCGAAAGTTCAACGGCGTCAGCTCCTCGCGGGCTGGCGCCGTTTTCTTTTTTTGCCGAAGCCGCGCGCGTGCACCGCGCCCTCGAGGCCCGGCAGACCATGGGCAAGCTCGTGCTTACGCCCTGGTGACGGGCTTCGCGCCCTGCGATTCGACGAGCACGGTGCTGGTGGGGAAGGCAAGCGCGGCCCCCGAGGTCTCGACGGCCTTGAGCAGCTCGAGCAGCACGCCTTCCCGAATGACCCGGTACTCTTCGAGATCAAGCGTGGCGAACCACGCGCTCGCTTCGACGTCGATGGCGTACGGCCCCAGCGCCACCACGCTCACGGTGGCGCTGTTGGGGAAGAGCTTCTCGTGGTCGTTGAGCACCTTCTTGCAGCCGTCGATGAGCGATTGCAGTTGATCGCTCTTCGTCTCGAGCCGCACCGAGAGCCGCTGCACGAAGCGCACGCGATCGCGCGCGGCGAAGGTCTCGAGGTGCAGATCGGCGAGCTTGCCGTTGGGGATGCTCACCACCGTGCGCTCGGCGGTGCGGATGCGGGTGCTGCGCAGACCGATCGACTCGACCTGCCCGATCAGCTCACCGACGCGAATGAGGTCGCCCTCTCGAATGGGCTGATCGACCGCGAGGGCGAAGGCGCCGAACACGTTCTCGAGCGTCCTCTGCGCGCCCAGCGCCAGCGCGATGCCGCCGATGCCGAGACCGGCGAGCACCGAGGTGACCGAATACCCGAACTCCGAGAGCGCGGCGAGGACGCCGAAGGCCACCAGCGCGAAGCGGGTGATGCGGCTGAGCAGGCCGATGAGGCTGCGGGTACCAGGGTGCTGTTGCGCGTAGGGTGACGAGAGGAAGTTCGTGGTCCACGCGGCGACCGCGCGCCAGGCGCCCCAGAAGAACGAGACGAGGAAGAGCACGCGAAAGAGGCGCTCCCAGCTCGCTTCGGTGGCGGTGGCGAGGCCGAGCAGGGGGATGCCCACGCGCGCCAGCAGCGACGCCCAGCCGAGCCGCAGGGGGCCCTCGAGCTGCGAGAGCACTGCGGCGATTGATCCGGCGACCCCGCGCGCGCCGACGTCGGGCGTTGTGCCCCCCTGCAGCTTCGCGAGGCGGGCGATGAAGCGGCGCGTGAGGCGCACGAAGACCAACGTCAGGCCAGCGATCGCGAGGGCGAGCAGCGGAAGCGCGCCCCACTGCCAGCGCTCGAGCTGCAGCACCGAGGGCTTCTTCCAATCGGCGGGGAGCTCGTTGCGCAGCTCACGGCCAACCTGTTCCATGGCCGACTCGGCGCGTTGCACGGGGGCGTCGAGCAGGCGAGTGGGTGTGCCTCCATCGTGAGACTGCGCGTGAGCAGAGGCGGCGCAGAACAGCACGCCAGCGAGCACGAGGGAGCGCTTCATGGGCGCATGATGCCGCGCACCACGACGTCCGTCTCGCTCTGCCGCAGGGAGCGTCCTCCCACGCGCGCGAGCGTTCGACTTCCGCTGCGCCCCGGCAATCCGTGCTCACCTCAGCAGCAGCCGCTGACGGAGCATCTCGAGCAGGAGATCCCGAAACGCGGTGACACGGGCGGGGAGGATCTTCGCGCGGGGATGCACCAGCCACACCGTGCCGGTGAACTCGGTCTGCTCGGGCAACAGGCGCACCAGCGCGCCGCTCGCCACGTCTTCGGAGGCGATGAAGGTCGGCAAGGCCGCAATGCCTGCCCCGTGGCGCGCCAGCTCGCGGGCGTAGAGCGTGTCGTCACAGAGAATGCGCGCGGGCAGGGTGTTCATGATCGGCTGGTTCGGCCCGCCCCGAAACGAGATGTGCTCGTGCCCCTCGAGCTCGTCGACCGATCTCGGCGTGCCCTTGCGCGCGAGGTAGGCGGGTGACGCGTAGTACTCGGCGCGAATGAGCCCCAGCTTGCGCGCGATGAGCGTCGATGAGTTGTGCAGGGGCTTGCCCGCAATGCGGATGCCGAGATCGAACCGCTCCCGCACCAGGTCGACCACCCGCGGCGCGAGGTTGACCTCGCATTCCACCTCGGGGAAGCGGGCCACGAAGCGGGTGATGGCCTCGGCCAGCAACGTGAGCCCGATGTCGTTGGTCGCGGTGAGCCGCAGCGTGCCCGACGGCGTTTCCTGCTTCCTGGGCGCCTCGACCAGGGCCGTCTCGAGGCCGGTGAGCGAGCCCTGGACGCGGTCGTAGAGCGACTTCGCTTCCTCGGTGGCCTGCACGCTGCGCGTCGTGCGGTGGAAGAGCTCGATCTTCAGCGACCGCTCGAGGCCGCTCAGGCTCCTGCTGACCGTCGAGCGCGGGACGCCCAGTCGCGTCGCGGCGCGCGAGAAGCTGCCCAGCTCGTAGATTGCGACGAACGCGCGCACGTGGTTCAGGTCGATTGGTGCCATTTCGCACCACTGTTGCCGAATTATTGACATTGTTGCAACGCGCTGCAATGCGCATATCGACACCGCGTCAGCCGCGCCGTGGTTCGGCCCGGACGGACGGTCGGTGTGCCACGAAGTTGAAACTGCACGACGACCTGACGCATCACCTGCAGCATTCATCACCACGCATCATCAACGGAGAACACCCATGAACAAGCTGATCCTCACCGCAGCACTCGTCGTCTCTTCCCTGGCCTCGGCGTCTGACTGGACCATCGACTCGGCGCACTCCCTCGCGGAGTTCGACGTCAAGCACATGGCCGTCTCGACCGTGAACGGCTCGCTCGGTGAGGTCACCGGCGCCGTGAAGCTCGACGACAAGGACGCGAGCAAGTCGACCTTCGACGTCAAGATCGACGTGAAGGGTCTGACCACGAAGGTCGCCAAGCGCGACGATCACCTCCGCAGCGCCGACTTCTTCGACGTCGAGAAGTTCCCGACGATCACCTTCGTCTCGAAGAAGGCTGACGCGAAGCAGAGCTTCGTGAAGATCGAAGGCACCAAGGCCACCATCACGGGCGTGTTGACCATCAAGGGCGTCTCGAAGGACGTGACCCTGACCGGCACGCTGGCCGACAGCGTCAACCCGTTCACCAAGGCGAAGACCCGCGGCTTCACGGCGACCACCCAGATCAACCGCAAGGATTTCGGCCTCGTGTGGAACATGGCGCTCGAGACGGGCGGCGTGCTGGTGAGCGACGAGGTGAACATCACCGTCAACGCCGAGCTCGTTCCTGCAGCGCCCGCGGCGGCCCCGACGAAGAAGTAAGTCGACTGCCTTGAAGTCAACGCGAAGCCCGCCCCGGGAAACCGGGGCGGGCTTTGTCGTCTGTGTGCCCAGCATGGGCTTGGATTGGAGGTGGAAGTCCTCTCGGAAGCAGGTCGAAGCGACCGAGACGAACCGCAAGGCGGCAAGCCGGTAACCCGGTCCACGCGTGAGTGTGGCGCTGAAAGAAGCGGGTAGTGAACCTGCGAGTCGACGAACAGGAAGCGGCTACGAGGCGGAGCAGCCATGGGCGAGCGAACAGATCGTCGCGAAGCTCAAACGACCAGGAAGCTGAGACGTAGAGCCGCCGACTGCGCAGGGAAATCCACGACGCCTTACCTGGGGAGACCTCGCCTGATGCCTGAAAGGGCAACGCTGCCGATGAGGGGCGGAGCGAGGAGTCAGCAGAGGCCGTAGTACGCGTTGGCAGAAGACGGCAGGGATGGCGACCCGCCTGCTGGAAGCCGAAGGCTCGGCGAGCGAGGAAGGGCCGAACGAAGGGGAGAGTGAGACGACTGTGAGCCTCGGAAGCGACAGGCACCAGAAGACCGCGCAAGCGGAGCTCGCGTTGAGGGGGAGGGGTGAAGCCCCGAGAGCTCAACGAAGCGGTGAATCGCGACCGGCGGTGCGCGGAGACGAGCGCTCAGGAAACGACGGCTTGATGGAACGAGTCGTCGAGCGAAGCAACTTCGAGAAGGCGTTGAAGCGGGTGAAGCAGAACAAGGGAAGTCCCGGCGTCGATGGAATGAGCGTCGACGAGCTGGTCGAGCACCTCACGAAGCACTGGAAGGAGATTCGAGCGCAGTTGCTCGAAGGCACCTACGGGCCGAGCGAAGTGCGAGGCGTGGAGATACCGAAGAACGGTGGAGGAGCCGAAAGCGTGGGATTCCGACAGCGCTCGACCGGTACATCCAGCAGAGCATCCTGCAGGTGTTGCAGCCGATGGTGGATCCGACCTTCTCGCAGCACAGCCACGGTTTCCGACCTGGACGTCGAGCGCACGATGCACTGTGCGAGGCGCAGCGGTACATCCAGTGGTGGCGCAACTCGGCCATGCTGTTGAACGTCGCTCTGCCCAACACGTACTTCGACGCCGCGGGGGTCCCTTGGCTTGCGAACTCACCCCTATGCCGTTTCGCTCATCAGGGGTCGTCGTCGGGCTCGGGCGCCATCCCGACGAAACGCGCGATGAAGTCTCACTCAGCGCCGCGTCGATGGCCTGCGCGACTTGCGCGCCGATCGGCCCGCATGCTGGCGGCGAGCGTCTCGAGGGAAAGCTGGCTTTGGTACCGTTTGACGCGCGACAACCGCCATCGGCTCGTCGAACGGGGCGCTCACCGGCTACTTCTTCTTCATGCGCTTCTTCTCGATCCGCAGCGCCGCATCGACGACGGCCGGCCCGCCAGCGACGGCGAGCTGAGGCCCGAACGCCTGCTTCCACTCGGGCTCGGCCGGCGAGACCACCTCTTCGGCGTTCTTCGTGAACAGCCACCAGCAGGCGAACACCGCGAAGAGGCACGCCAGCGACATGGTGACGTACTGTTCGTCGAGCCACCGGCTCATCCACGCGTTGGGGCCCCAGTTGAGCCAGTGCGAGACCGCGCACATCGCCGCCATGATCGCGCCGACCTCACGCTTCTTCTCGTGCAGCACCGCGAGGCCCATGAGGAAGCAGTAGTAGTAGTTGGTCAGCTCGGCGCCGATGACGATGAAGCCCGCGCCCATCGCCGCGCCCAGCCACG
Organism: Archangium sp.; assembly: GCA_044371205.1. GTDB lineage: Bacteria > Myxococcota > Myxococcia > Myxococcales > Myxococcaceae > Archangium_A. The sequence continues at coordinate 33,470 of JBILUC010000014.1, read as the reverse complement.
GGTCGGTGCCGGTGTTCTTGAGTGCCAACCACACGAGCACCATGCCGCCGATGAACGCCAGCCACATGAGCGGCTTGGCGTGGTGCCAGTTCTCGAGTCGGCTCGCCTTCCAGTACCACCAGCCATCGAGGCCGGTGTACCGGTTGAGGTCGATCGACTGAATCGCCGGCGGCTTCGACCCCGACGCGTTCGGCGCCAGGGCGAGCGTGTGTTCGCCCTTCGTCAGGGTCAGGTCCCGGGTGACGCTGACGATGGACCCGGCGCTCAACTCGAGCGGGGCGCCTTGCGGGACACCGTCGACGAGCAGCGTGTAGCTCGAGGGCGCTTCCACCGAGGCGCGCAGCGCGAAGCTGTAGGCGCCGTCGACGGGCACCGAGACGGGCTCGTCATCGCCCTGCTCGGGGCTGAGCACCCACGCGGCGCTCGTCTCGACGAGCGAGAGGCGCTTGCGGTACCCGCCCGACGTCTTCTGGCCGATCGAGTCGGGCCGCCACGAGAGCACCGTGCGCAGGCCCATGTGGTTGGTGAGCGGTGTGTTGGCGTGCTTCACGGTGTTCATCGCGAAGCGTTGCCACGTCGAGGGCCCGCCGAACTGCACGAACGAGGCCCCGACCAGCACCACCGTCGCCACCACGCCGCCGACCACGTACTTCACGAAGCGGGGGTCGAGCTTCTTGTTCTGCCGGAAGAACTCGAACGCGCCGACCGCCACGCCGGCTGCGGCGAGGCCGGGGAACAAGCGCAACAGCACGGTGTACGCAAACGCCCCGCCCGCGAGCGCGAACTTCTCCTTCTTCAACAGGCAGATCGACGCGATGAAGAAGAAGATCCAGTCGTGGCGCAGAAAGGCGCCCCCGGTCCAATAGAAGCGGTTGGGGAAGTGGCAGCCCATGACGATGGCCGCCACCGCGAAGGCGCGCGGGCCGAACGCCCACCAGATCATCGCCACGGTGAGGAACCAGTAGATGGGATCGATCAGGTTGAGCCTGATGAGCTGCTTCAAGGTCACCGGCCCGCCGGCGTTGGCGAGCGCGTAGCCAGCGAGCGTCCACACCGGGGTGGCGTTGTAGCCGTGGTCGAGGTGGATCTCGCGCCACCGCCCCTCGTTCACCATCGCGCGGAAGGCGGCGATGTCGGCGCGGAAGGCGAGCCAGCGCTCCGGCGAGAAGGTGGCCTTGCATCGCTCGGGGTGCGCGATGATCTCGTCGGTCTTGATGATGATGTTGGTGCGCAGGTCGGTGTACGTCTGGCGCGCCACCTCGTCCTGGCGGCCGTTTTCCCAGTTCGCGACGGTCGCGCAGTCGTAGAGGTTCTCGTAGCCGACCTCGGGGAAGTACTTGGCCCCCATCACGTAATGGTACGTGTCCCACACGTGCACGAAGTTGCCGAAGTGCAGCTGCGCGAAGTTGAAGTAGCCGAGGAAGCCCGAGAGCCCGAGCACCAGCAGCAGGCGATCGCGCAGCACCTGGCGCACGTGGCCGCGGCCTTCCCAGTGCAGCTTCAGGCCCCAGCCGATGACGCCCAGCGCGCCGAGCGAGATCGCGAACTGAACGGCCTGCGCCGTGTTGTCGAGATCAAAGGGCCGGCCGAAGATGCGCGTCAGCTCACGCACCACGTCGTTGTTTCCCACCCACCGAATCGCCAGCACGATCACCAGCCCGAGCACGCCGAGGGGGATCAGCCAGTCCTTCTCATCCGTCTGGGGCTTCTTCGATGCGGGGGAGGCCATGGTGCAGTCAGGGCTGGAGCGTTGGGGTCAGCGCGTTCGTGCTCAGAACTCTGCGAGCAACAACGTCGGCTCGACGTTCTGCAGGAACGTGCTCGGCGGGGGCGGCGGCGGCGGCACGTAGTTGCCCGGCGGCGGCGGCGGGAGGATCGGCGGCGCGACCTGCCGCTGCTGCCACTGCTGCTGCTGGCGAACTTCCTGCTCGAGCCGCTTGATCTCCTGCGACCGTTCCCTGCGGGTCTTCGAGGCCTTCGAGAGCAACGCCGCCCCGACGATGGTCAAGGTGATGCCGACGGCCAACCCGACGCTGGCGATGGCCAGGAAGGTGACGGCTGCCGCGGTCAGCACGCTGCCACCCAGTGATGCGCCGAACAGAAAGGCGGCCCCGTAGATGCCGAACACGATGCCCACGCCGATGCCGACGATGCCCGTCACCAGCAGTGCGATGCCGCCGCCGAGGCTCGGGTTCGGCATCGCCCTCAGCTCATCGAGCCGCAGCTGGGGGTCGCGGTACACCTGATTGGCGACAGGTGGGGGCACGAACTGCGTATCGGCCTGACTCAACAAGGTGGCTGAGAACGGTGGCGGGGCATCAGAAACCAACCCCCCAAGGGACAAGGCGAGCGCGAGTGCGAGCATGGCGCATGACCCTAGCCCTGCCCGCGAACCCCTTGAATGCAAAAGAGAATCGGTTGGCTCAGGAAGGAATGTGAGATCGTCTGTGCCTCTCGACCGTTGGAGGGGACATGAACCGACTGATTCTTCTGGCGTGTGTGCTCGTCGCGCCGTTGGCCCTCGCGCAGGGCATGTTGATTCCCACCGATACCTCGATGGGGCCGCTGGGCATCAAGTACCAGCGCGTCTCGGCGGAGATCGTCGACGGCGCCGCGGTCACGAAGGTCGAGCAGGTCTTCGTGAACTCGAGCAACCGGCAGCTCGAGGCGCACTACGTCTTCCCCCTGCCCAAAGGCGCCGCGCTGCAGGACTTCTACCTGTGGATCAACGGCAAGCGCACCAGGGGCGAGATGCTCGAGAAGCAGAAGGCGACCGACATCTACGAGGGCATCGTGCGCCGCCTTCAGGATCCCGGGCTGCTCGAGTACGTCGACACCGACGCCTTTCGCGCGCGCGTCTTTCCCGTGCCGGCCAACGGTGAGCAGAAGATCGAGCTGACCTTCAGCCAGGTGCTGGAGTTCAACGCGGGCCTCTACCAGTACCACTACCCGCTCGGCGCCAGCACCCGCGGCGCGCCGAAGCTCACCGTGAAGCAGGACTTCACGTTCTCGGCGAACATCAGGAGCAAGACCCCGCTGCGCAGCATCTACTCGCCCACGCACCGGCTCGGCGTCTCGCGCAAGGGTGAGAACGAGGCCATCACCGGGCTCGAGCTCGGCGCCGGCGCCGACATCAGCAAAGACCTCGACCTCTACTACACGGTGTCCGACAAGTCGGTCGGGCTCACCTTCATGTCGCACCGGCCCGACCCCGAGCAGCCGGGCTTCTTCATGGCGCTGATCTCTCCGCGCGCTGAGCTCAAGGCCGACGAGGTCATCAGCAAGCGCATCACCTTCGTCATCGACACCTCGGGCTCGATGATGGGCGATCGCATGAAGCTGGCGCGCGACACGCTCAAGTACTGCGTGCAGAAGCTCAACGCGCGCGACGAGTTCAACGTGGTGCGCTTCTCGACCGACGTCGAGGCGCTCTTCGAGAAGCCGCAGCTCGCCACCGAGGCCCACGTGAAGAAGGCGGTCGAGTTCGTCGGCACGCTGGAGGCGGTGGGCGGCACGGCCATCGACGAGGCGATGACGCGCGCGCTGAAAGATGGCGCGAACCGCGGCGATCGCCCGCACATGGTGATGTTCATCACCGACGGTCACCCCACGGTCGGCGAGACCGACGAGGGCGCGATCAGCAAGAACGCGAAGACCGCCAACCAGGGCTCGCGGGTCTTCACCTTCGGCGTTGGTGACGATCTCAACGCGCGCTTGCTCGACCGCATGGCCGACGAGGGCCAGGGCACCGCCGACTTCGCGAAAGACGGCCGCGACTTCGAGCTCAAGGTGGGCGGCTTCTACGACAAGGTCGCCAACCCCGTGCTGTCGGATCTCGCCCTCGATCTCTCGGCGTTCAGTGCGTACGACGTGTACCCCAAACGGCTGGGCGATCTCTTCAAGGGCGCGCAGCTGGTGGTGATGGGCCGCTACCGCACGCCCAAAGACGGCACGGTGGTGCTGAGCGGCAACTTCAACGGCAAGAAGCAGGTCTTCGAGTACCGCGGCGACGCGACGAAGGAGAGCAAGCAGTTCGACTTCGTTCCCCGGCTCTGGGCGATCCGCAAGGTGGGCTACCTGCTCGAGGAGATCCGCCTCCGCGGCGAGAAGCCCGAGCTGCGCGATGAGATCGTCACGCTCGGCAAGAAGTACGGCATCGTGACGCCGTACACCTCGTACCTCGTGGTCGAAGACACGCCGATGCCGGTGGCGCAGAACCGCCCGCCGCCGCCACCCCCGCAGGACCCGTGGCGCTTCCGCAGCGAAGACAAGTCGGCGTCTGCGCCGAGGGGTTCGGCCAGCGGCTTCTCGCTCGGTGGAATGGGCAAGGCGCTCAACGCACCTTCGGCTCCGGCGACCGCGGCTTCTGAGGCCGAGGCGAGTGACGACATGGATCGGCTGGTCGCCGCCAAGCCCGCGAAGGCCCCGCAGGAAGAAGCGCTCAAGAAGGCCGACGGCAAAGACGCCATCGCCATGAGCAGGGCCGTGCGCAAGATGAAGGAGCAGGCCGAAGGCGAGAAGGTCAGTGAGCCGGTGCGCAGCGCGTCGGGTCGCACCTTCATCTACCGCAACGGCGGGTGGATCGATTCGGAGGCCATGTCGGGCACGGCGAAGACGCTCAAGGTGAAGTACCTCTCTGACGCGTACTTCGCGGTGCTGAAGGCGCGGCCCGAGTTGAAGGCCGCGATGGCGCTGAGCGATCGCCTGGTGATCGTCGTTGGCAAAGACAAGAGCCTGATCATCGAGCCCGACGCGGGCGAGACGAAGGCCGACGCCGTCACCGCCTTCCTGAAGTGACGTGAGCTGAGCTGCTGCACCCCGCGCGCGCCGCCGGATCACTTCCGGCGTGCGCGCGCGTCATGTGCGGGCTCAAGTCGTGGCCCATGGGTTGCGCGTGAAAACTGCGCTGCGTCGCGAAAGAGCACCAGCGCGCGGCCCTGCACCTTCACGGCGAGCGGGCGCGAGCCGAGCTTCGACGCGATGCAGGCGATGAACCAGGCGTGCGGTTGAACGGTGTTCGGTGGGGGAACGGCGCTCACGAGAGATCAAAAGCGTAGCGTCACTTCGCATGGGCTGATCACAGCAGTGGGGAAGGCGGGGGTTCGGGGTCGAGGCCTTGCTCGACGCGGGGGTGCCCCTCGCCTCGGGCAAGGGTCCCCACCGGCGGAACACCCATCTGGGATGGCGGGAGCATCGCCGGTGATGCTCTTTCCATCCCAGATGGCCAGTTCGTGACGAGACGAGCGTGCCCGAGGTCGAGAGGCACGCCTGGTCGTGCTGTGCGAAGGCACCGTGAAACCAGCACCCTCATCAAGGCTGAAGTCGTCACTCGCGAAACTCGACCCGAGTGACCTTCTTCTCGCGAACCCAGGCGGCGACCTCGTCGATGCGCTCATCAGACCGCAGCGCGATGCAGCCCCACCGGGCGGGCGGTCGAAACTCATCGGTCACTCGCAGCACACCGCGTTTTCGGCGGCGCTCCGTCGCGGACGAGGAATGTTCGCGGGTCAACGAGGTCGCTTGAACTCGGCCACGCTGAACTCGTGCAACGCTGCCTCGAGTTGCTCGGCGAGTTCGTCGTCGTCGCATTCCGAGATCGAGCTCTGTGAAAAGCAGGCGACCTGGTCGGTGGTGCCGATTCGGAACACCACGCCGTCTTCGCCGAGGAACAGGCACGCCTCGAAGCGATCGACGCCCGTCTCGTCGGTGAAGCGCAGCCGGGTGAGGTTCGGGCCGACTTCGGTCGGGTCGGCCTTCAGCTGCGCGAGGCGCGGGCCGAGCTGGCGCGCGAACAGGGCGTCGAGCTTGCCGATCGGTGGGAGATCCACGCGGGTGGCAGTGAGCTTCGCCACCGTCAGCGCCCCACCAGCACGTCGCACGATGCGTTGGCGAGGATCCATTCGGCCACGCTGCCGAGCACGATGCGCTTGACGCCCTTGAGCCCGCGCGTGCCGACGACGATCAACTCCGTCGAGTGTGCCTTCGCTTCTTCCAGAATGCGCACCCGCGGGTCACCCGGCGTCACCTTCGATTCGGCGCGCACGAGCCCCGACTTGCGCACCATCGACTGCAGGAACTTCGCGGCGTCTTTCTGCGCCACCTCGCGCAGCCGCGTCATCGGCCCCAGCTCGAGCAGCACGTAGTCTTCGTACGGCACCGTCGAGGCGTGCATCACGATCAGGTCGAGCGCTTCCTGCACGTAGGGCTTCACCAGCGTGAGCAGCTTCTCGCCGCCCGGGTTCAGCTCGACCGCCACCACCGCGCGTCGGTACGCACCCCCGGGCTGGCTCTTCACCACCAGCACCGGCACGTCGCCGTTGCGTGAGATCTTCGCCGCGGTCGACCCCAGCAACAGGTTCACCAGCGACCGCCGACCATGCCGCCCCAGCACGATGACGTCGGCCTCTACCGTTCGTGCGCGCTTCACGATCTGCGTCGCGGCGTCACCCTCGAGCACGTCGGCGACGATCGTTAGCTTGTGCCCGTTGGCCATCGCCAGTTGGCTGGCACGCGCTGCCGCTTTCTCGACGCTCCGCCCGGCCTCGGCCAGCGCCTCTTTCCGCAGCTTTCCCGGGATGTCGTCGGGCAACACGTGGAGCACCGTCAGCTTCGCTTGTGGTGCGAGTGGAAGCCGCAACGCCCGTTCCAGCGCCCGCTGGCCGCCTTCGGAAAAATCGGTCGGAACCACCACGGAGGAGAGCAGATTTCGTGAAGGCATGCGTGGTGTCGTAGCACTACAAGCCACATGGGGCGGTGTGTATGGTCCGTTCCGGTGTTCAGCGGCGTTGGCCGACGTCGCAAAGGATCTCCTCACGTCATGGCAGCCTCGAAGTGGTTCGGACTCCTCGCGCTGGTGGCGATTGGGTCCGGGTGTCTCGCACCGGTACGCGAGCCCGATTGTCTCCGCGATGGAACCTGCGAGTGCCGCGTGAAGGACGATTGTCCGACCGGCGCGGAGTGCGTCAACGGCAAGTGCTTTCTCGTGCCCGACTCGGGCACGCCGGGTGAACAGGGCTGGCCCTGCACGCAAGACAGCGAGTGTCTCTTCGGCCCCTGCCTCGCCCCTGGCCCCGGCAACGGCCGCGTCTGCAGCGCCGTCTGCGCCATCGACGGAGGCGTCGGCTGCAACAAAGGGTGGGACTGCAAGCAGGCCGCCGCCGGCAACACCTTCATCTGCGTGCCCCCCATTCGCGTGCAGTGCCTTTCGTGCACGACTGACTCCGACTGCAACGCCGCGGGCGATCGCTGCACCACCGTTGGCACCGGGAAGTTCTGCACCACCGACTGCACGCTCACCGGCATGTGCGGCGAGGGCACGGTGTGCCGCACCATCGCGCTCGACGCGGGCACCACGCGGCAGTGCGTACCCCAGAGCAACACCTGTGAGTGCAGCGCGCTGTCGGTCGGCCTCACCCGCTCGTGCAAGCGCACCAACCCGCGCGCCACCTGCTTCGGCGTCGAGACCTGCCAGCGCGACGGCACGTGGACGGGCTGCGACGCCCTGACCGCGAGCGACGAGCGCTGCGACGGCATCGACAACGACTGCGACGGCCTGACCGATCAAGCCGACCCCGATCTCGTGACCACCGGCATCCCCGGCTACCCGAACTGCCGCAAGGGCGTCAGCTGCACTGGCAAGTGGAGCTGCCAGGGCACCATCGATGCCGGCTTCGCGTTCTCGTGCTCCGCCCCCGATCCCCGCGCAGAGCTCTGCAACGGCGCTGATGACGACTGCAACGGCCAGGTCGATGACGGCCTCGTCGACGCGATGGGCAACTACATCAGCGTGCACGCGTGCGGCAGCTGCGCCACCGACTGCGACGTGGTGCTGCAGGGCCTCGAGAAGGACGGAGGCGTGGTGCTCCCCGGCGCGGCGGCCTGTGAGCTGCGCGCGGGCCAGCGCACCTGCGTGCCGAAGCGGTGCGCGAAGGGCTCGTTCCTCTCACCCGCGAACGATCCCATCACCTGTGAGCGCGCCGAGAGCTCGCAGTGCCGCCCGTGCACCACCACCGGCGACTGCCGCGTGCCTGGCGACGAGTGCGTCAACGTCGGCAACGACCCCGACACCTTCTGCGCGCAGAGCTGCGACACCACTTCCGTCATCGAGGGCTGCACGGGCGTGGTCGGTCAGCAGGGCTGCTGCCCCGCAGGCAATACGTGTCAGACCGTCAACTCGAAGAAGCTCTGCGTGCCCAACGGCAACTCGTGTCAGTGCGACGCGACGCATGCGGGCTTCACGCGCTCGTGCTTCGTGACGAATGCCGGCGCGACCTGCATCGGCACCCAGACCTGCTCGGCGCAGGGCACCTTCGGCCAGTGCGACACCTCGCTCACGTCGATCGAGTTCTGCGATGGCCGCGACAACGACTGCGATGGGCTGGTCGACGACGGCTTCGTCAACACGCGCGGCACCGGCACCTACGACACCGACGCGCACTGCGGCACCTGCAACAACAACTGCCCCGCGAAATACAACGAGGAGATCCAGCACGCGATCGGTGGCTGCGTCACCACCGGCATGCCCCCGCGCTGTGAGATCGTGCGCTGCACCACGCGGCGCATCGGCGGCGGCGGCGCCTGTCGAGTCGACTCGGAGTGCACCGGCGGCTCGGTCTGCCACCCCACCTACCGGCAATGCGTGCGTGCGTGCTCGACGGGCATGAGCTGCCGCGGCGGCGAGACGTGCACCGGAGGGTTCTGCACCCGCAGCTGCACCACCAACGCCGACTGCAATTCCTTCGGCGCCGGCGCGGTGTGCACCAACGGCACGTGCGGCATCACCTACCAGTTCGTCAACGTCGACCAGGACGAGACCAACGGCTGCGAGTGCGCGTCGAACCCGGTCGTCACCGACGAGCCCGAGCGCTTCAACACCTACCCGGTGGCCGGTCTGCCCTACGTCGATCGCAACTGCGATCGCGTCGACGGCGTGGCGGCGAAGGCCATCTTCGTGTGGGCGCAGTCGACGAGCAGCCTGGGCACCCGCGCGGCGCCCTTCCGCACCATCGCCGAGGCCATGAGCCTCTTCCTGCGCTCGGCGGGCCTGTTCGATTCCATCTACGTCGCGCAGGGCACGTACGCCGAGCAGGTGGTGTTGCTCAACGGCGTCAATCTCTACGGAGGGTATTCGCCCGACTTCACGCGGCGCGACATCGTGCTGTACCCCACGTTCATCGAAGCGTCCGAGCCGACGGGCGCCCAGCCGCGCGGCACCGTGAACGCCGAGAACCTCACGCAGCGCACGGTCATCAGCGGCTTCACCATTCGTGGCTACGACGTGAACTCGCGGCCGCTGCCGGGCGAGCAGGCGAAGAACAGCTTCGCGATCTACTCGGCGAACTCGCCGGGCCTCGTGATTCAGAACAACCACCCCGTCGGCGGTCGCGGCGGTGACGGCACGCCCGCGCTGCCCGGGCTCGCCGGCAACAACGGCGGCGCCGGTCAAGACGGCCAGCGCGCGCGCGAGTGCAATACGCCCGATTGCGTCGGTGAGACGCAAGCCGGTGGGCAGCCCGGGTCGAACCCGGCGTGCCCGGCAACGACACGCGGCAACCTGGGCGCAGGCAGCGACCTCTCGCTGGACCCTCAGGAATACGGAGGCGGCGGGCTCAACGGCACCGGCGGTTCGAACGCGACGTACGCGCACTCCGACCCGTCGCAGACGTCGTTCTGCAAGTACGACTGCACGGTGCCCGGCAACGGGCTGGCGGGCGGCGCCGCGCAGAACGGTACGGATGGTCAGCCCCAGGGTCCCGGCCTCTCGTGCTCGACGCCGCGCGGGCAGATCATCAACGGTGACTGGAGCACGCCGAGCGCGACGAGCGGCAACGACGGCCAGCCCGGGCGCGGTGGCGGCGGTGGTGGCGCCGGTGGTTGCGTGCGCAACGCGAACCCCTCGTCGTGCACCATCGGTCGGCGCGTGGGCGATCTCGGCGGCACCGGCGGCGGCGGTGGCGCGGCAGGCTGCGGTGGCGGTCGTGGCAGCGCGGGTGCCGGTGGCGGTGCGTCGTTCGCGATCTTCATCGTCGGCGCGCCCCCGGCCATCGACGGCAACATCTTCGACTTCGGCTTCGGCGGGTTCGGCGGCTCGGGCGGCTCCGGTGGGTACGGAGGCCTGGGCGGTCAGGGCGGTCGCGGCGGCTTCAACACCACCGCGGCGTGGTGCGCAGGGCAGGGCGGCCCCGGCGGGCGTGGCGGCAATGGCGGCGCCGGCAGCGGCGGCGGAGGTGGCTGCGGCGGCAGCGTCTTCGGCATCGCGGGCCAGAACATCGGCGCGCAGAACTACCAGAGCCGCAACAGCTTCCCGGTGCCTCCCGTCATCGGCGTCGGCCCCGGTGGTGTCGGCGGCGCGTCACCTGCGGGCGGCGGCTTCAAGGGTGGCGATGGCCTCCCCGGCGTCCTCTTCAGCGTGGAGAGCTTCTGATGCGTACCCTCCACCCCCTTCTCTTCGTGGCGTCGCTCTCGCTCCTCTCGGCGTGCGGGCGCACGCTCTTCGTGCCCTTCGACGAGAAGTGCGTCTTCGACAGCGACTGCGCCCCGGGGCTGCGCTGTGTGAATCAGCAGTGCACCACCTTCGATCTGCCTGACGGTGGCCCGCTCTTCGGCAAGAAGCGCTTCGGTGAGCCCTGCGACGCGGGCATGGAATGCGGCTCCACCTTCTGCCTCGGCGGCCCGTTTGGCAGCTTCTGCTCGAGCCGCTGCGGCGCTGGCGATGCGGGCACCTGTCCCTCCTCGTGGGACTGCAAGAACGTTCCTGATCCGAAGACCACCGATGGCGGGGTGCTGGTGGGGCTCTGCGCAGTCACCGAGCCCCTGTTGTGCCAGGCGTGCACGAACGATCTCGACTGCGGCGCCTCCGGCGGTGACGAGTGCGTGCAGTTCGACGGCGGCACCTTCTGTGGCCGCGACTGCAACTACGACGGCTGTCCTTCTTCCTATGTCTGTCGCCGCACCGCGAGCGGGCGATCACAGTGCATCCCCGAGGGGCGCACGTGTGACTGCACGCCTGACACGGTGGGCCTGCAGAAGTCGTGTCGTGGCGAGCCCAACGGCTTTGGTCGCTGCGCAGGCAACCAGGTGTGTCAGCTCGACGGCGGCTTCACGAGCTGTGCGGCTCCGGCGGCGCAGCAGGAGACGTGCAACGGCGCCGACGACGACTGCAACGGCCGCATCGACGACTTCACGCCGCCGACCTGCACCCGCACCGTGGGCAACGTCACCTGCACCGGCCCGCAGGTGTGCTTCGCGTCGGCTGGCCTGGTGTGCACCGCGCGCACGCCCTCGACCGAGGTCTGCAACAACGAAGACGACGACTGCGACGGAGAGATCGACGAGGGCTTCCGCACCCGCGGGCTCTACCTGCAGAACCAGCACTGCGGCGCCTGCAACCGCGACTGCTCGAAGTTGATCGCCAACGCCACCGCGACCACCTGCGCAGCGCCGGTCGACGCGCCCACCTGCTTCGCCACCGCGTGCGCGCCGGGCTACTTCGTGTACGAGCTCGGCCCTGCGCTGGGGAGCATGTGTCTGCAATTGCCCGACACGCTCTGCTCGCCGTGTCAGGTCGACGCGGACTGCGTGGGCCCCGGCAGCCGCTGCCTCACCGTCGACGGCTCGAAGGTGTGCGGTCGAGACTGTTCAGCCAGCAGCCCGTACGGCGCAGCGTGCCCGGGCGGGTACACCTGCCGGGCGTTTGCCGGCGGCGCCGATCAATGCGCGCCCACCACCAACACCTGCAGCTGCACCGCAGGCACCCAGGGCACCACGCGCGCCTGTCAGGTGCGCACCACGGCGATGACCTGCAACGGCTTCTCGACCTGCGGCCCCGGTCCCTCGTGGAGCTCCTGCGACGTGAACTCGTTCAACCCGGAGATCTGCGACGCGCGCGACAACAACTGCGACGGCCGCACCGACGAAGGGTTCTTGAACCAGGCGACCGGCCGCTATGAGGCCGCGACCCATTGCGGCTTCTGCAACAACGACTGCACGAAGGTCTTCTCGCCCACGCTGCAGCACACCACCGGGGTGTGCGATCTCGCGCCGATGATGCCGCGGTGCACGATGGGGCCGTGTCTGACCGAGGTCGTCGGCGGCACCACCTTCGAGTGGGTGAACGTCAACGCGCAGGAAGCCGACGGCTGCGAGTGCCGCCGGGTGCAGGGCAACCTGACGACCGACTTGCCCGATCGCGCTCCGAGCTCCGGCCTGGGCGCGTCGTGGGTCGACGAGAACTGCGACGGCATCGACGGGGTGCTGGGTGACGCGATCTTCGTGAATGTCGCCGCGCCAGCGGGTGGCAACGGCACGCGCACCTCACCGTTGCAGACGATCGGCGCTGGCGTCACCGCACAGCAGGCGCAGAACAAGCGCTACGTGCTCGTCGCGCAGGGCACGTACCGCGAGAACGTGCGGCTCTTCGATGGCGCGCAGATCTTCGGCGGCTACTCGGCCGACTTCCTCGCGAGAGATCCCCGCCTCTACGAGACGCGCTGGCAGGGCATCGCGCCCACCGTGCTGGCCATCGGGCCGGTGCACGCCGAGACGCTCGGGGCCGCCGGGGCGGTGCGCGAGACGGTCGTCTCGGGCTTCAGCATCGTCGGGTGGGACGCGACGCAGACCGCCGCGCCGAGCGCCAACGGGGAGACGTCGATCGGCGTCTACCTGCGCGACGTGGGCCCCCGCTTCGTGCTGCAGAACAACGACGTCATCGCCGGTCGCGGTGGGGTCGGTGGGCGCGGCGCGACGGGCACGCAGGGCAACGGGCGGCAGGCGAGCAACGCGCTCAACGGGCAGCGCGGCACCAACAGCCAGTTCTTCCCCAATGGCATCTGCTCGCCGATGAACCACCGCACCGGCGGCGCTGCGGGCAGCAACACCGTGTGCACCACGGCCAACGGTGAGCCCGGCGGCAACGTGATCTGCCCGGTGTACACCTTCATGGGGAACAACGGCGCGCAGCAGATGTACGTCAACCCCGCGCCCACCTCGCGCAACGGCCCCGGCGGCTTCGACTGGAGCTTCGACACCCTGTCTGGCGGCAGTTGCAGCCACGTCACCGAGTCGGGCTACCCGGTGATGATCCAGCAGCACGACGGGCAAGACGGCAGACCGGGCCTCGACGGCACGGGCGGGCTCGGCGGCACGGGCGCCACGTCGCGCGCGCGCTTCGGCAGCTTCATCAACGGCCGGTGGACGGCCGCTCCCTCGGGCGCATCGTCGGGTCAGGCGGGCGTCGTCGCGCAGGGCGGCGGTGGCGGTGGCGCCGGCGGCGGCGTGGCGCGCTTCACGGGCGGCGGTTGTCAGGCCTGGGAGATCGGCGCCACCGGCGGTGGTGCCGGCGCGGGCGGGTGCGGTGGCACGGGCGGCAGCTTCGGCGGCGCGGGTGGCGGCTCGTTCGCCATCGTCATCGCGTCTTCAGCGCCGAACGGTGCGTTGCCCTCCATTCTCTCGAACCGCATTCAGCGCGCGGTCGGCGGCACGGGTGGCGACGGCGGCTTCGGTGGCGCCGGTGGCCTCGGCGGCGCGGGTGGCTTCGGTGGCACCGCAGCGCGCTGGAGCAGCTCGGTCGGCGGCAAGGGTGGCGAAGGAGGCAACGGCGGCCCCGGTGGCGGCGGCGGCGGCGGGGCGGGTGGCCCGTCGTTCGGCATCGTGAGCTTCAACCTGCCGCTGGCGTTGCTCTCTCCGACCAACACCTTCCTCACGCCCGCCGGCGTCGACACCGGCGGGCAGGGCGGGGCGGGCGGGAGCTCTCCGGGCTCGATGACGAGCTCAGGCACCTCCGGTGCGCGCGGCGCGTCGGCGAACGTTCAAGCGCTCGGCAGCTGCGTCAACCCGTGCAACGGCATGTGCGACGTCAACGGCGTCTGCATTCCGAACTGAGGGGCCAACCAGTCGACGCCCGCGACTCCATGAGGGCTCAACATCTCCGTGGTGTCTTCGCTCGCCATGAGAGCTCTCCGCATCATCGTCTGCAGCGTCGCTGTCCTGTCGTGTGCCGCTCCCCGAAACGCAGCCCGTTCCATCGGAGAGGCGGAACTTCCTCCGTTGCCCGCCTGTGTGAGCCTCGACCCGTCGGTGCCTGTGCTGCGCACCCCCGCCGGGCTCGAGTTCGTGCGTACGCCCGACGACGCCTTCGCCGGTTCGAAGGCGGCCTTCCCGTTCGAGCCGAAGTACGTCGAGCTCGAGGGCCTGCGCATGGCCTATTACGACGCGGGCGCGGGCAGCACCGGTGAGACCATCGTGCTGCTCCATGGAGAGCCCGACTGGGCGTACCTGTACCGCAAGATGATGCCGCCGCTCGTCGCGGCCGGGCACCGCGTCATCGCGGTCGATCTCATCGGGTTCGGCCACTCGGACAAACCGGTGGAGCAGCGGCACCACACCTACGAGCAGCACGTGGCGTGGGTGAAGCAGCTCCTGGCGGCGCTCGATCTGCAGAACGTGACGCTCTTCTGCCAGGACTGGGGCGGGCTGATCGGTCTGCGGGTGGTGGGTGACGAGCCCCAGCGCTTCGCCCGGGTCGTGGCTGCGAACACCACCATCCCGCTCTTCGCCGAGGGGGAAAACCCGTACTACCTCCCTGCGGACCTCACGGTGGACTGCTCGGCGACCGACCTGCGCGCCGCCATCGGCCCCGCGAGGCTGGGGGGCAACGTCGCGATGTTCAACGCGTGGATTCGGTTCAGCCTGACCTCCGCCACCCTGAAGCCCACCGACGTGATGGGGGTGCAGATCCCCAACCTCTCGGCGGAGGAGCTCGCCGCCTACGACGCGCCGTTCCCCTCGTTCATCTTCAAGGCCGGTCCCCGCACCCTGCCGTCGATGATCGTCGCCATCACCACCAACAACCAGGCCGCGTGGGACGCCCTGGGTCGCTTCGACAAGCCCTTCCTCGTGCTGTCTGGTGAACGCGATGAGGTGCTGGGCAGCGCCCAGGTCGCAGATCGGCTCATCAACCAGGTCCCCGGGGCGAAGGGGCAGAAGCACGCGCGCTTCGACGCAGGTCACTTCATTCAAGATGAGATTGGCGACACGATGGCCACCACCCTCAATGCCTTCATCATCGACAACCCGAGGAAGTGACCGGCCGGTGCGGCTGTTGGTCGCCGAAGACGACGCGGGCGTCGCCGCGAGCCTCGTCACGGGGCTCAAGGCGCGAGGCTTCGAGGTGACGCTGGCGGCCAGCGGTCTGCAGGCGCGCGCCGAGCTGGCGAACGACGAGCTCGACCTGGTGGTGCTCGACTTGATGTTGCCGGGCCTGAGCGGGCTGGAGCTGCTCGAGGAGCTCTCGACGCGACCGCACCCGCCCGTCATCGTGCTCACCGCGCGCACCGATCTCGACGAGCGCGTGCGCTGCTTCGAGCTCGGCGCCGTCGACTACGTGCCCAAGCCCTTCTTCCTCGAGGAGCTGGTGCTGCGCATTCGTGCGCGCCTCGATCTGCGCACCGAAGCGCCGCGGCGCGTGCTCGTCTTCGGCGCCCTCGAGGTCGATCTCGATCGTCGCGAGGTGCGCATGGACGGAACAGAGGTCACCTGCACGCGGCACGAGTTCGACGTGCTCGCCTACCTCGCGCAGCGCCCCGGGCGGCCGGTCAGCCGGGACGACCTGGCCGCGCAGGCGTTGTCGGGCTTCGACGCCCCCGAGCCGCGCACCATCGATTCCCACGTCGCCCGGCTGCGGCGAAAGCTGGGGGACGAGGCCGGTCGCGTGCAGACCGTGTGGGGCATCGGGTACCGCTTCCTGGCAGGGCCGTCGTGAAGCTGGTCGGCCGGCTGTCGCGCCAGGTGGTGGTGACGAGCATCGTCACGGGGATCATCGGCGCCGCGGTGGTGCTGGTGCAGGTGTCGATGACTGCCCACCGGGCCATCGGGGAGTCGATTCGCGGCGTCTACCTCGAGGGCGAGAAGCAGCGCTGCGAGGCGACGCCAGCCACGTGGCGCCTGCGCGGGCCCGGAGATTTCACGGCGTGGGCCTACGATCCCGCCGGCCGCTCTGCGAACCCCGCCGCGCCCGTCTACGAGGCCCATGGTGTCGCCGCGGTGCTCGAGGGGGCCGACTTCGCCACGGCCGACACCGGGGGGCCAGGCGGCTCAGTGACCTTCCGGGCGGCACCCGACGGGCCGTGCGCCATCATCGTCGGCCATTGGACGGGCCGGTTCGCGTCGGCCTCCGCGGTGAGGTTGCTGGTCACCACGGCGTTGCTGACGGTGCTCTCGGGCGCGGCGATGGGTGGGCTCTTCGTGGTGTGGCCGCTGAGCCGCCGAGCCCGCCGCCTGCGCGAAGCCGCCGCCACCCTCGGGTCGACTGCGGGGCTGGTGCCGGTCGTCGACGGCGACGAGCTCGACTTCGCGCTGGCCCGGCTCGGTGAAGCCGACGCCCGCATTCGGCGCGACGCCGCCATCCTCGCCGAGCGCTCGACGGCCCTGCGAAGGCACCTCGGCGAGGTGTCGCACGATGTTCGCACGCCGCTGGCGGCGCTCCAGTTGGCGCTCGAGCAGGCGCTGGCGTCGGGGCCCTCGGAGCCAACGCGTGAGCCGTTGGCGCGCGCGCTCACCGAATGTGTCTTCGTGGCCAGCGTCACCGAGAACCTGCGCCTCAAGAGCCTGATCGAAGAAGGCCTCGAGCCGAGCCCCAGACGCGTCGACGATCTCTCGGCGCTCGTGGGCCGCCTCGTGCTGCGCGCGCAGTTGCTCGCCGCGCACCGGGGGGTCCACGTCGAGATGTCGCGCCCCGATGCACCCGTGCCGGTCTTCGCCGATGACGTCTTCCTCGAACGCTGTCTGGCCAACCTGCTCGACAACGCAGTTCGTCATGCACCCGACGGAGGGCACGTGGCGGTGCTCGTCTCGGCGAAGGCGGAGCGCTTCGAGGTCGTGGTGCGCGACGACGGGAACGGCGTGACACCCGATGAGCTCACCCGACTGGGGCAGCGGGCCTTTCGCAGCGATGCCGCTCGTCAACGCGACCCGAGAGGCAGCGGGCTCGGGCTTTCGATCACCAGCGCGCTGTGTGAGCGCTGTGAGTGGGGCCTTGCCTTCGCGAACCTCGAGCCGCACGGCCTCGAGGTGTCCTTGAGCGGCTCCACAGGTGCTCCACATCTGAGTGCGAAGGTGGCTCCATGAACTCCCGCCTGTGGTGGCCGCTCGCCGCCGTTGCCCTGTCGTCGTGCATTTCCATTCCCACCTCAGCCGAAGCGAAGCTGAGCTACGACACGGTGGAATCGCCGTGGCCGCAGGCGCCGACGTGCCTCAACAGCTCTGGCGTCACCGTGGCGAAGGAGGTGCTGTATGGCAAGACGCGCACCGTCGTGATCGCGGGCGGCGCGAACCCCATCTCCGACGAGAAGTGGCCCGGGTACACGCCCAGCCTTGGCAACCAGAAGAACAGCGACCGCTTCCTCGAGTTCACCCGCTCCTGCTTCTCGCGGTCTCCCGGAAAGCCGGTGAGCTGCTCGGGGGAAGACTGTCGAGACGTCATCGAGCTCGATGGGTACTCGTGGGTGGGGCTGTCGAAGATTGAAGCCGTCGACTGTGTCGGAGCGGCAGGCTGTCGCGGCACCGCGGCGAACCCGGGCGCGTTGCTCTTCGTCGTGACCCGAAAGTGCCACGAGCTGTTCTTCGAGAACGAGGCCTGGTTCCTCGACGGGCCGAACGGCGAGCGCGCGGTGTTGCACGCCACCGCCAACGGCACGGTGAAGCCTGACGTGCAGTTGCCCTCGGGGTGGACGCTGAAGAAGGAGACCCTCGCGACCCCGCTGGTGTTGCACCCCTTCGGCGGCGGCGACGAGTGCTTCTACAACATCATCCGCGACCACGAGCTGCAGTCGTACCACCAGTTCAAGTACGCCAAGCCCCAGTACCCCTGAGTCAGCGCACGTCGCGCGGGGGCATTTCCATCAGGCGATCTTCAGCGTCGATTTCGCGGCTGCGGGCAACGCGTCGCGCAGGTTCTCGATGCGCACCGGCTTCGCGAGGAACCCGTTCATGCACCGCTCAACGCGAAGCTGTCGCAGGATCGCGCACGGGCCGTCATCACCTGCCTCCGCACGCTCGACGGCCTGCAGGACGTGCCCATCGACGGCAGTGCCGAGCCCTGAGTGTCGGTGTGGCCCAGCACGCGCAACCGGGCCTTGCCGGCGGCCTTGATCTTCTCGACCACCACGTTGAGGCCGGCGCGCCCTTCGTCCTTGAGCCCGGCCTTCCCGGTCTCGAAGAGCACCTCGGTGGCGAGCTCGAGCTGAAACGCCGATCCCATGGCGCCCACTGCGTCGACGTCAGCGCCGGGGAAGCGGCCTCCGCACTTCGGGTCGTTCAGGTCGGTGAGGCGTACGAAGTGAAAGACCTCGTCTTCGGGGACCTTGCCGGAGAGCTCGATCTCGCGCGTGCCGCCTTCGATGCGGCCGACGTCGACCCAGCGCACCCCGTCGACGGAGAGCTCGAGCCGCGTCGGTTCGACGTTGGGCCCGTCTTCGAAGACGTAGAGGTCGGCGCCGGGCAGGTCGACGACGGCGTTGTCGACGAAGCGCAAGGTGATGCTGCCGCCGCAGCCGAGCGTGACGGCCTTCTTGTCGGGGACCCCGAGGGCCCGCTCGGCAGGGAAGCCTTTGGTGGTGTCGAGACGTTGACCGGCGCGGGTGGTGCTCACCTCGTAGGCGAACAAGGCCGCCCCCAGTGGGAAGACGATCTGCGTCTTCCGGGGGCCCTTCACGGTGAGCGGTTGGGCGAACGACGCGGCGAAGACGCACAGCACGAGAGCTCTGGCCATGCCCTCAACCGTTCCCGACGAGGGCCGCCAACACAAGGCCCGGCTGACCGGAGTGCGCCTATCGCCGCCGCGGGGCGACGACGACGTGGGTGTCGTCTCCGCCTCTGAGAACGACGAACTCGTCAGACATCGACACGAAGCATGCGCGGCGAATCGCGAAGAGCTCGACGGTGAGCTGCGGGTCGAGGTCGGCGAGCACGAGGTGCTCCGACGAGCCTGAGGCGAACTGCAGCGGCAGATACGAGAAGCCTCGTCTCGGTCGCTCGAGGGGGAGCGGGTGCGCGCGCAGGTGGCGAGCCAGCCCGAGGGAGGGGAAGAGGACCACCCCGGCGCGGTTCTCCTGCGCGAGGTATCGCCCGGTCAGCCCGACGATGTTGTCAACGCAGGAGTCGAAATCGCGGGTGGACCACTGCTTTCCGCAGGGCTCGGCCCACCGAAAGGGGCCGACGTACCAGAGCGAGCGCGGGATCACGGTGGGCAGGTCACCGCGCCGGCAGGGCTCGCTGCTGCATTCGGTGAAGCCCTCCCTGGTCAGGAAGGCATGGACGCCATTGGCCTCCACCCACTTCCACCGGTCGGGCCCGGCCCAGCGCGCAGCCCCCAGCCAGGTGTGCATGAACGGCCCGTCGCGCACCTCGAAGTCCGGACGTTCGCGGGTGAGGGTCGAGACGCCAGCATCGAAGAAGTGGTGGTGGAGCCGCCCGTCGGGAGTCAGGTCCCACAGCGCGTTCCCCGCCGAGACGGGGAAGACCCCGTCGGTGGGCTCCACGCCGCCATCGAGTTGGATGAGAAAGCCCCCGCCGTCTGCGCGGCAGAGCAGGGTGCCGTCGGCGATGGCCTCGAGGCCTTCGGCACACCCCTCGACACCGGTGACGGTGCGCGCATCGACGGCGGGGAACTCGCGAACGAACTCGACGAGGGTCGAGCGGGTGCCGAGCGCAGGCTCGAAGTTGACGGTGAGCAGGCCCGCGTTGCCTGCGTCATGAGGGGAGAGCGTCAGGTTGACGCGCACACGGCCGCCATCGACCACCTCGAGTTTGGACCTCGCGGTGGTGCGCGAGTTCGTTCGTCGCAAGGCCCCTCCGACGGGCAAGCGCCTGGCGGCCGCGCTGAGCGCGCATCGACCGCGACGTGCACGAACGCTCGGGCTTTCACGAAGTCCTGAAGCGCAAGGGGCGGCGCTGACAGCCTCCATTGCGAGACAACGATGGGTGAAGGCGCTCTCGGCTCGAATGGCCGAGCCGAGCAGTCAGTTCGAGTAACGAGCCCGCGGCCCCAAAAGAATCATGTCACTGGAAAGAGACTGGTCCGCGAGCATCGCCCGAATGGTCTCGTGAGCCATCTCCGGCGCACGAACCATGACCTGGACCAGAGTTGGGTCGCTGTCGTTTCGAAGCTCAGGCGTCGTGATATTCGTCTGGAGCCAGGGACTCAGAGGGGAAGCAAGAAGCCACCGTTCGACAGTGAGCAGCTCGAGACGCGAAAAAGGGGTTTCACTTCGCAAGAGCCTTCCAGAACACTCACCGAAAGCACAGTTGGCCGCAGCATCTCGCTGGACGGCTGCAACGACGGGCGCACCATCGGTGCCACGCTTGTAGAAGACAAGCAAATCACCCAACACCTGGCCCGGAGGGGGCTGAAGACGATGCTGGGTGTAGCTGCTGGAAACGAAGGTAAACCGCCCCAGTTCTGAACTGTCGGGCCTCATCGAGTCCGCCGAAACCGAGCGTCCGAATTCTCGCGCTGAGGCCAAGTCGTCCATCGACGGCTCGGTGTCCCATGTCGAGGATGGCTCGGAAGAACAGCCGGCAAGCCACAAAAGCAAGAGGTTAGAAGACAGTGAACGCACCGACGTCTCCAGCAATGTCCGTAAGCCTTGAGAAGAGAATTTCTGCTGTGTCGAAAGGACCCAAGTGAGGCTTCAGGCCCACACTGTAGAACCCGAGGTCCTGAGGAGAAAGGCTCCCCGCATATCTCGCCTGAACTCGCCCTGTCGTTCGGCCGAAGGAATCGTTCTTCCGCTGCACCTTGCCCTTCTGCGTCACCGCGCTGGGTGGGCAGTTGGTCCACGGAGTGGTCGAACCGTCGTAGCCCATCTGCCACTGCACGGTGCCAGCGCTCGCGAGCGCGCGATGGTGGGCGTCGGGGTCATCGGCACGCCACCGCACAACCCTGCAATCAGACTGCCAACGGCGTCCACGTGCCGGGCGCGATCAGCCAGAGTTGGTGTGAGGCGCGCGTGACGGCGACATGCAGACGACGACGACCCTCATCGGTCGCAGGCCAGTGCAACGCATTGGCGTCGGGGACGACCACGTAGTCCCACTCGAGGCCCTTCACCGAGTCGACATCGGTCACGTCGAGTCCCGGCGTGAACGGGAACTCGCCGCGCTGCACGAGCCGCGAGTTCGGCAACCCTTCGACCAGCGTGAAGAACCGCGCCGCGACCTCGGGGGTCGACGCAATGACAGCCACCGACGCGTGCGGCTCGGCGTCGAGCAGATCCTTCAACACGCCCGTGAGGAACAGGTGCGCCGGCGCTTCCCCGGGGAACTGGAACTTGCCGACGGGCACACCCTCACGCGACGACTTGAGCGGCGTGGTCGGGGCGAGATCTCCGAGCACGTGCCGCGCAAACTCCGCGATGGGCCGCGGGCACCGGTAGCTCGTGGTGAGCCGAATCGTCGCCGCGTCGCCGACTCCCATGGTCTGCAGGCTGCGCGGCCACCCGGCAAACGACGAGTGTGTCTGCTGCGCTTCGTCGCCCGCCAGCGTGGCGCCCTTGAACTGCCGCGTCGTCGCCCGCAGCGCCTCGAGATCGAACAGCGAAAAGTCTTCCGCCTCGTCGAGCACCAGGTGCGTCGACTGCGGCACGTTGAGCTTCCCTGACCACGACAGCATCGACAGGAGGATCGGTAAATCCTCCACGTCGATCGTCCCCGCCAGCTCATCCGGCGTGCCCTCGTTCAGCCCGCGCCCGTCGATGGACGTGCGCCGCTCGAGATCCGTGATGTCGCGCGCGTCAAAGGCAGACATCAATTGCGCCGAGGTGTGCGCGATGGTCTCGGCGATGGCGGTGCGAGGCAACGTGTCGCCCGCGGCATCGAGCACGCGCTTCAGGAACTCTGAGTCGCCGAGCTGCATCGTGAGCTGCCGGCGCAACGACTTGAGCTCGGTGCCGAGCTTCTCCGCCGCCAGCGTCTTCTTCAGCTCGTCGTACAGCGCCGGGTGCCGCTTCAAGCCCGTCACCAGCGCCGGCGGCTCGTGGTTGATGCGCGGCAGCACACCGAACGCCCGCCGCGAGAGCCGCTCGAGGAAGTGGTCGAGGGTGAAGACGATGTCGACCGGTTCCTCTTCGAACCCCGGCGCCGGGAGCAGCGGGCTGAGCAACCGCCGCGACAACCGCGCGAGCCCTTCTTCAGGCACCACCACGCGCGCCCGCTCGAGCTCGACGCTGCCCGCCACGCTCAACCGCGCGAGGCGATGCAACGCCACCGTGGTCTTGCCGCTGCCCGCGCTGCCCAGCACCAGCAACGGCTCATCGGGAGGCGCGGAGATGGCCGCGAACTGCTCCGAGTCGAGCAGCGCGGTGACGTCGACGCGCGTGCCCTTCGCCTGCGCCCCGACGCTCACGCCGAGCTGCCCATCGCGCGCCGAGGTGCCTCCGCCGCCCGTCGCCAGCCCGCCCATCGAGCGCGACTGCCACTCGCCCTTCGCGTCGCGGAACACGGCGAATTGATCGCCGAGGATCTGCATCAGCTTGCCCTGGTGCACCACGACCACGCGCCGCAGCTTCACGGTGCCTGACGCGAGCCGACCGGGGAGCTGCTCCTCGAAGTGATCGCCCTCTTTGTACCGGTAGAACACCTGCGCCATCGGAGCGACGCGCCAGTCGATGACCCGCAGGTTCTGCCGCGTGTCGATGAACGTGCCGTGGCCAAGCAGGTAGTCCTTCAGCTCTCCGTCTTCTTCGAGCCGCAGGTGCGCCAGGTACGGAGAGCGCGCATCGGGCATCGCCGACTGGCTGCGCAGGCTCAGCTGCTGCCGCACTGCCAATTCGTGCAGCAGCGTGCCCACGTCGTCTTCGTCTTCCGCCGCGGCCTCTTCGCGCAACGACTTCAGCTCGTCGTTCGAGACCGAGACGCGACCTGTCTTTTCGGAGGCCACGGCGAGGGCGGCCTGCACGCGGGCAAGCAGGGCTTCTTCTTCGGCGATCGCGGCTTGCTCGGCGGGCGTCACAGGCGGAGGAACTGCCACTTTCGACGTTGGGTCGTCAACGCTCGTGATCACTTGTCGGACCGACGGAGTAAGCGTGGGGTGCCATGTCACGCAGACTGCTCATCGTTCCTGACGGCGATCGCGTGGAGCAATGGCTGCTCGAAGAAGCGCAACGCTCGGAGTTCGTGGATCTCCGCGACGTGTGGACGGTGGCGCAGTTGCTGCAGTCCCTCGAGCCCGCCTCGTTTGCGCAGCGCGCGCCTGCGGAACCCCTCTGGGTGCGCATGGTGGTGGGCAAGTTGGCGGGCGAACACGCGGGCGTCTTCGGTCCCTCTGCGCATTCGGCTGAGTTCGCCGCGCAGGTGCAGGAAGTGCTCACCCACCTGAGAGGGCAGGGCGCGACCGCGCGGCTGTTGGAAGAGGCGGCCGGTGCGCTCGACGGTGCGCCCCGGGTCTCTGAGCGCGCGCGGGCCATCGCGTCGTTGTGGCGGGCCGTCGATGCGCAGCTCGATGAGGCGAAGCGCGTCGATGTCGGCGAGTGGTGGCGGTTGGCGGCTGAGCGGCTCGAGGCGCAGGGGCTGCCCGCGTCGATGCGAGGGTTCTCGTCGATCGAGATCCGCTTCGTGCACGACGTGACCCCGGCGCGCCTGGCGGTGTTCGAGGCGTTGGCCCGAGCCTGTCAGCGGCAGTCAACGGCCTTCGCATGGAGGTGGCCGGGCAGCGGCGAGGTGGCGTGTGATGCCTTCGTCGTTGAAGCCGTGCGTGCCGCCGAGTCGCGGTGGGCGGGGTTGGAGGCGGAGCTGTCGGCGGATCTCTCCGGCGCTCCGTTGGCGTGGGTGGCGCCGGCGTTGTTCGCGGGTGGGCTTCCGTCTGAGGCGCCTGAGCTGTCGGCGTTCTGCGCGCCCTCGCAGCGAGAGGAGATCCGCGAGATCGCCCGACGGGTGCGCAGGCTCGTCACCGCGGGTGTTCCGCCCGAGACGATCTGCATCGCGTGGCGCGAGCTCGCGGAAGACACCGAGCTCGTGGTCGAGGCGTTGAGTGACGTTGGCGTGCCGGTGCGTGCGCGGCGAGGTGTGCCGCTGACGCAGAGCCCGCAGGGGCGTCATGCGCTGTCGTTGCTCGAGTTGGCGGATGACGGCTTCCCGGCCGATGCCGTGGCCGCGGTGCTCGAGAGCCGTGCGGTGAAGGTGTTGTCGCCTGAGGCCGCAGATCCCCGCGCGGCATTTCGCGAAGCGGGCGTGCGGGACGATCGCATCGGCGCAGTGGGCGAGCAGGGTGCGTACGCGGTGCGTCTCGGGGCGGCGATTCGACGCGCGCAACGAGATGAAGTGCCGGCGCGCTCGCTCAAGCTGTTGCTCGACGCGGTGGAGACGGTGCGCAGCGTGTGTCGCGCCATCCCCGAGCAGGGCCCCGCGCAGGAACTGCTCGACGCCTGGTGGGACGCAGTGTCGAAGCTGGGGCTGTTGCAGGAGAACGAAGCCGCGCCGGGCGGTGACGCGAGCCCGCTGCTCAAGGCCGAACTCGATCGCGCGCTCGCTCGAGAACAGGCGGCGGTCGAGGCGTTGGCGACGTTGCTCTCGTCGCTCCGCGAGTCGCTCAAGTGGAGCGGGCTGGGTCGCCGCTTCATGTCGCGTCGTGACTTCGCCCGCTGGGTTCGCGTCGCGGCGGCCGAGTTGAACCTCGCCGCTCGTGGTCCTCGGGCTGGAGCGGTGTGGCTGCTCGATGCGCGTGAACTCGCCGGGCGTGAATTCGCGCAGGTGTTCGTCGGTGGGCTCGTCGATGGGCGCTTTCCGGGGCGGCCGTCGCCTCAGCCGTTGTTCAGTGAAGACGAGCGGCTCGCGCTCAACCAGGCGGCGGGGCGCGCGTTGTTCCGCGTGACGGTGGGCGAGGGTGAGATTCGGTTGCCGGTGCGACTGGCGGAGGACCGATTGTTGTTGCACCTCGCGCTCTGTTCCGCCGCGTCGGTGACGTTGAGTCGTGCGCGGCTGGATGACGGCGGGCGTGAATTGTTGCCCTCTCCGTTCCTCGACGGGTTGGCGCGGGCGGTGACCGGCTTCGTGGAAGAGCCCATCGCTCGCAGCGCCGTATCCCGGCTCGATGACGTGCAGACCGAGAGTGAGCTGCGCGCGCGGGTGGCGCTCGAGACCTTGAGCCCGGCGATTACGCGGCAGTCGGTGCCGGACGAAGGCGCGTTTGCGGTGAGGGCGCAGGTCGAGCACGAGCCGTGGTTCCAGCTGGCGCAACGGCACAGCGCGATGGAGCAGGAACGGCTGCGCTTCTTCAGCGATCCCACCGCGCCGGCGGGGGCGTTCAGCGGGCGCGTGGAGGGTGGGGTGCTTGACGCGCTCCAGCCCCGGCTCGCCTTCGATGCGGCGCACCCGGTCGCGGCGCACGAGCTGCAGGAGTGGGGCACCTGCGCCTTCCGCGGGCTGTCGACGATGGTGATGGGTCTGCGCGCGGGCGAGAGTGCCGGTGAAGAGATCGACTCGCGCACCCGCGGCAATTTCTGGCACGAGGCGCTGGCCGAGGTGGTCGAGGAACTCTCGCGCACGGGACTGCTGGGGAAAGACGAGTCGGTGGTGCGGCCGCTCGTCGAGCGCGCGGTCGAGAAGGCCGCCGAGAAGACCGAGGGGAAGTCGTCGACGGGACATCCGGCGCTGTGGGCGCTCGCGAAGTCGTGGGCGGTGACGGTGGTGGTGCGGTTGGTGACGTCGGCGAACGTCACTCCGTTTGGGTTGGCGCGGCCGAAGCACTTCGAGGTGCCGTTCGGTACGTCGCGTTCGCCTGAGCCGTTGCGCGAGGTGAAGGTGCCGGCGGCGCGCAGTGGAGAGCGCGATGTCTACCTCACCGGTCGCATCGATCGCGTCGACGTGGGGAACGGAGCGGCGGGCGTCGTTGACTACAAGACGAGCGTGAAGCGGAACGTGTCGAAGGACTTCCTCGTTCGGGAATTCCAGATGGCGTTCTACCTGCTCGCCGTGAAGTCGCTCGTTCCCGAGGCGGTGCCGAACGGGGCGTGGCACGCGGTGGGGCGGAACCAGTTGACGACGCTGACCTCGGCGGTGCGCGGGCTGGCGTTGAGCGACGTGCTGGCGACCGACGAGTTCACGCGTGCGCGGCTGGCGGGGGAAGAGAAGCCGAACCTGGCGAACGCGGTGTTCGGGCTGGTGGGGAAGCTGCGCGCGGGCGACTTCAGCGCGCGCCCGGTGGATTGTGAGTACTGCGACTTGAAGGCGGTCTGTCGAATCTCCGAGCGGCGGTTGCCGGAGGAGAAGCGATGAGCCGGAAGAAGAAGAGCGCGCCGGTTCAAGATGAGCGGCAGTTCGATCTGTTCTCTCTCCCTCTCCCTGCGCAGCGGGGAGAGGGCCGGGGTGAGGGGCCCGCGTCACCTCCGCAACCCAACGACGAACTTCCCCTCTTCGCAACCTTGTCTCCCTCGCCCCCAACGGGGGAGAGGGAGAGAAGGCGAGTCGATGAAGCCCTGCGGCTCGAGCGCAACCTCGCCCTCCTCGCAGGCGCTGGCGCGGGCAAGACCCACAGCCTCGTCACCATGTGCCTGCACCTCCTCGGAGGCGCGCGAGACGGCTTCGAGCCCATCCCCTGCGCGCGGCTGGGCCTGCTCACCTTCACCGAAAAAGCCGCCGACGAAATGCGCAGCCGTCTGCGCGCGCGCCTCGATCGCCTCGCCCTCGGCACCGATGACGAGCCCGTTCTGCGTGCCTCCTTTGAGGCCGCGAACAAGAACTTCCCGCCCCCGCGCACCTGGCGAACCATCCGCGACGAGCTCGGAGCCGCCACCATCGGCACCTTCCACTCGCTCTGTTCGCAGCTCCTCCGCCGCGCGCCGCCGGGCTCGCGGGTCAGCGCCGGCTTCGAGCTGCTCGACGAACGTGAAGCCCGCTCCTTGCTCTCCGACGTCGTCGAACGCGCGCTGCTCGCCCGCCTCGAGGCCGGCAGCAACCTGAAGAGCCTCGTCGCCGAGCTCGGCTTCACCCGCCTCGTCGAAGGCCTCGTCCCCGTCGCCACGCGCATTCGCGAAGAAGGCATCGCGCCCGACTACGTGCATGTCGCCGACGGACCCGGCCTGCGCGCGCAGTTCGACGCAGAGCTCCGCGGACTCAAGGTGCGCGCCCGCACGGTGCAACCCGCGACGCCGGTGCAGGTCGAGCAGCTCAACCGCCTGCGCCTCGAGCTCGACGCGGCTTCGTTCGAGACCTTCGAGCGCGACGGCGACGCGTTGCTGCGCGCGCTGCACAACGCCCGAAACCAGATGGCGGAGCTCAAGCCGCCCATCGAGCACCTCCGCCAGACGTGGGCCGCCTGCATTCTCGCGCCGCAGGAGGCGGAGGTACGCGAGTTGCTGACCGAGGTCTTCGCGCAGCACGAAGAGGCGCTCGCGACGCGCGGGGTGCTCGACTTCACGGGGCTGCTCATCGAGGCGCGCAACCTGCTGCGAGACGATCTCGACGCGCGCGCCGATGCGCACCGGCGCTTCGAGGCGCTCCTCGTTGACGAGTTTCAGGACACAAACCGGCTGCAGCTCGAGGTGGTGCTGTTGCTTGCCGAGAAGCGACGCGAAGGTGGCCCGCGGCCGATCTCGACGGCCTTCGAGCACCAGCACCGCGAGATCATTCGGCTTCCGCAGCAGCAGGGCTTTCTCGCGGTGGTCGGCGATCGAAAGCAGTCGATCTACGAATTCCGCGGCGCCGACGTGAGCGTGTTCGAGGTGATGGCGAAGGCGATCGAGGCGAACGACGGGCAGCGGGCGTTCTTGCGCCACTCGCGGAGATCGACGCCCGCGTTGCTCGAGGTGCTGAACCAGGGCTTCGCGCACGTGCTGGGGCCTCCGGTCGATCGGTCGGCCGCTGACTTCGAGACCGTGTGGCAGGCGGAAGATGCGCTGTTGCCCGTGCGGACCGACAACGCCCCAGGTCCCGCGGTGACTCAGCTCGTCGACTCCCGGCTCAGCGGCAAGCTCACCGCCGAGGCCCTGCGTCAGGCCGACGCCGAAGCCGTCGCGACCACTCTCTCCCTCTCCCTGCGCAAGCGGGGAGAGGGTCGGGGTGAGGGGCGTTCCTCTGAGGCCGAAGCAGGCCCCTCACCCCACCCCTCTCCCCGCTTGCGCAGGGAGAGGGAGTTTCAGGGTGGGGACATCGCGATCCTCTTCCAGCGCTTCACGCAGCTCGAGGTCTACCGCCAGGCCCTCGTGCGCCACGGGCTGCGGCACCGCGTCGTGCGAGGCCGCGGCTTCTACGGCGCGCAGGAGGTCGTCGACGTCGCCTCCTTCCTCGCGCTCCTCGCTGACCCGACCGACGCGATGAGCCTCTCGGCCGTGCTGCGCAGCCCTTTCGTCGGCCTCACCGACGCCCAGTGGATCGCCCTCGCGCGCCCCACCGCCGGTCAGCGCTGGGCCCTCGACGCACACCACGTCCTCCACACCCGGCAACCGAACGAGCCGCGCGAGCTCACCCAATTCCGCGCCCGCTACACCGCGCTGCGCGACACGCGAGATCGCCTCGGCCTGCGCGCGCTCGTCCGCGTGATCCTCGAAGAGTTCTCCTTCCGCGTCTCGGTCGCCGCCGGCCCCTTCGGTGAGCAGGCCCTCGCCAACCTCGACAAGCTCCTCGTGCTCGCGTCCGCACGAGAGCGCGATGGAGCGAGCGTGGCCGCCTTCAGCAGCGAGCTCCTCTCCCTCGCCGACGAGGCCCCGCGAGAAGCGCAAGCCGAGGTCGTCGACGAACTCGACCGCGAGGCCATCACCCTCTGCACCGTGCACCAGGCCAAAGGCCTCGAGTGGCCCATCGTCGTGCTGCCCGACCTCGCCGTCGCCCCGCGCAACGAGACCGCCTCGGTGCGCTTCGATCGCGAGCACGGGCTCGGCATCGTGCGCCCGAGGGGAGAGACCGAGCTCCGGTCTCTCTCCGCCCAGACCATCACCGAGCAGCTCGCGCGTCGCGCCCGCGCCGAACACCACCGCCTGCTCTACGTCGCGATGACCCGCGCGCGAGACCAGGTGATCCTCGGCCTGCGCCACCAACCCGCCGATCGCACCTGGGCGCGCGAACTCGACGCCCTCTTCCCGCTGCAGGTCATGGGAGAGCGCTCGCACGAACTCGACGTGGCCACACTGCCGAAGCCCGACAGGACAGACCTTGCGCCCGCGACTGAGGAGAACCCTGAGCGCGCCGCCGAGCTCCTCGCCACCGTGCGCGCCCCGCATCGCAGCGTCTCACGCGCGCTCGTGCTGCCCGTCACCCAGCTGCAGGACCACACCTCGTGCCCGCGCCGCTACCACCTCGCGCACCAGGTCGGCCTCACCGAACGCCACGGCGCCACCACCGAGTCCCCCGAGAGCACCGAAGAAGGCGACGCCCGTGCGCGCGGAGTGGCCGCGCATCGCATTCTGGAGCTCCTGCCCCTCGACGCGCTCGGCACCCCACGCCTCAACGCCGTGTTGAAGGCCATTCGCCACACCGAAGGCCTCGACTCGCTCGTCACCGACGACGTGCTCGGCTGGCTCGAGAACTTCTGCCGCACCCCCTTCGCGCGAGAGCTCCCCCGCCACACCGTGCACCGCGAGCTGCCCTTCGCCCTGCGCGTCGAGTCGTCTGACTCGAGGGTCGCGCTCGTGTTGCGTGGGCAGATCGATCTCCTCGTCGAGACGACGGGCGAGCTGGTGGTCATCGACTACAAGACCAGCGCGCTGCCGCCTTCGGGCCTCGAGCCGTGGCGCGCTCAGCTCGCCAGCTACGCCATCGCCGCACGTCGACTGTCACGTCGAGCGCTGCCCGTCCGCGCAGGCATCGTCTTCCTCCGTGACCCGAACCCGGAGCCGCGCTTCCTCGAGCCCCTCGAATGGGCAGCGTTGGAGACGACCCTCCTCACCGACGCGGCCGCCCTCGAGCGCTCTCAGCGCACCGGCGTGTGGGAGAGCCGACCACGCGCGTTCTGCGAATCGATCGGCTGTGGGTATGTGTACCGATGTCACCCGTGAACCGGTAGAAGAGCCGCATGCCAAACGTGGTCGTCGTTGGCGCCCAGTGGGGCGACGAAGGGAAGGGGAAGATCGTCGACCTGCTCACTGAGCACGCGCAGGTGGTCGTTCGTTTTCAAGGCGGCAACAACGCCGGCCACACGCTGGTCGTCGGCGGGCAGAAGACGGTGCTGCACCTCATCCCCTCCGGTGTGCTGCATGCGGGCAAGACCTGCGTCATCGGCAACGGCACGGTCATCGACCCCACGGTGTTGATGAAGGAGATCGACGGCCTCCGCGCCCGCGGCTTCTTGCAGGACTCGGCGCAGCTCATGATCTCCGAGCACGCCCACGTGATCTGCTCGTGGCACAAGCACCTCGACACCCTGCGCGAAAAAGCGCGCGGCGGCGGGGCGATCGGCACCACCGGTCGTGGCATCGGCCCGGCCTACGAAGACAAGGTCGCCCGGCGCGGAATCCGCGTGCGCGACCTGCTCGACAGCGACCGCCTGCGCAAGCGCGTGAAGGAACGCCTGCCCGACGTGCTCGAAGAGATCTCGCGGCTGGCCCGCAACGCGAAGGCCGATGAGCCGCTGCTCGACATCGAGGCCATCGTGTCCGAGATGCTGGTGCTGGGCAGCCGCTTGAAAGAGTTCGTCGGCGACGCCTCGCTCTACCTCGCGGAGCACGTGCGCAAGGGCACCCGCATCCTCTTCGAGGGCGCGCAGGGCACGCTGCTCGACATCGATCACGGCACCTACCCGTACGTCACCAGCAGCAACACGGTGGCGGGCAACGCGGCGGTCGGCTCGGGCCTCGGCCCCACGGCGATCGACAAGGTGCTCGGCATCACCAAGGCGTACACCACGCGCGTCGGAGGGGGCCCGTTCCCCACCGAGCTGACCGACGCGACGGGCGAGCGCCTGCGCAAGGTGGGCGATGAGTTCGGCGCGACCACCGGTCGGCCGCGGCGGTGCGGGTGGCTCGACACCGTGGTGCTCCGGTACGCGACGCGCGTGAACGGGCTGTGGGGCCTCGCGCTCACCAAGATGGACGTGCTGTCGGGCCTCGACACGTTGAAGATCTGCACGGCCTACGAGCTCGACGGCAAGAAGCTCACCGAGCTGC
The DNA here is from genome assembly GCA_044371205.1 of Archangium sp. Classification (GTDB taxonomy): domain Bacteria; phylum Myxococcota; class Myxococcia; order Myxococcales; family Myxococcaceae; genus Archangium_A. The sequence continues at coordinate 2,388 of JBILUC010000014.1, read as the reverse complement.
CGTGCGACTTCGAAGACTTCAGCCGCGTGACGCCGATCTACGAAGAGATCCCCGGCTGGCAGGAGACGCTCGCGGGGGCTCGCACCATCGACGATCTGCCTGCGACGGCGCAGCGGTACATCCGCCGCATCGAAGAGATCGTCGGCATCCCCGTGGTGTGCGTGTCGGTCGGCGCCGAGCGCGGCGAGACGATCGTGCTGCAGAACCCGTTCAGGTCCTGAGGCGTCACTCGTACATCCCGCTTCGCGCGCTCGCAGCAGCTGGAACTCCTGGTAACGCAAAGAGGAGCGCTGAATTGGACCGCACTGGAGTGGTGCTTTGGCCCTGATCGGAGGGAGGCATTTCGCTGGCTGGTTACCAGCGGCCATCGGACTGGTTCCGGTCGCAATCTGGTTGCTTGGCGTGTTTCCGATGGATGTCGCCAGGGTGTGCGCTGGACTTGCCCTGGTCGGCGTGTTCGCGGTGCATCCGAACTCGAGCCAGCCTCGCTGGATTGAGCGGATCACCTTCGTTCTGCTCTTGCTGGTTCCCGCTGCAATTGCGGCCCACCTCTTGATCCGCCTCGCCGCCGGACTGCACGGCATCGACTTCGCAATTTTCAGTCAGGTCGTTCACTCCATCGCCAACACGGGACAGGCAACAACTTCGCTGCTCTTCGCGCAGCCAGTGAACTTCTTGAGCCACCACTTCGCGCCGGTGCTCTATGCGCCTGGGTTCGTCGCTGCGTTGGGGGTGCCGGCACCCGTCGCGCTCGTCATCGCGTCGTGCGCGAGCTTGCTCAGCGCCCTGCTCGCGCTTCGCCGCTTCTGCATGCTCAACGGATTGCAGGCCTCAAGCGCCAATGCATGGGCGCTCGCGACTGCATTGAGCGTCTCCGTCCGGCCCGAGATGCTGTGGGGGGTCCATGATGAAGTGCTGGCGCTCGCTTTCCTGGGGTGGAGTCTCGTCTTCCTTCAGCAGGGACACCTTGGTCGATCACTTCTGCTCCTCCTTCTCTGCTCTACGGCCAAGGAGTCCTTCTTTCTTGTTCCTCCCTTCTGGCTTGTGCTTGCGCTGCTCGAGCGACGCACCTGGGGCCGGTGGGGAATGGTCTGCGGCCTTGTCGCACTTTGCTGGCCCCTGCTCGGAGCGGCATACGTCGTCGCGCAACCATGGCTCAGCGGGCGCGAATTCGACCACCTCAACAAGTTTGATTGGGCCTTCATGCAGGAGCATCCACTCGTTCGGGAACGCCTGCTCTTTGCAGTGATTCCATTTCTGTCTTTGGCGTTCTTCCCGGTGTTCACCAAACGAGCAGCCAGATGGTGCCTGCTTGGCGTACCGCTCTTTGGTCTGTGCCTGATTTCTTCGGATCCCGAGATGTTTCGCCCCACCGGCTACCACGCCATTCTTCCCGCCGTTCTGATCGCCTTTGCCGGTGCGGTTGGGCTCCAAAGTTCTGCGGGGCAATGGCTGTCCTCGCGAGGGGGAATCTGGGTGCTCGTTGCGTTGCAACTCTCGTTTGGCGCCACATCCCTCTGGTTGCCCTGGAAGCGAGTGCAATCTCCCGCGTGGTATCCGGCACCTGAGCTCGCAAGACTCGTCGAGGGACACTCTGTTGCTGCCGATCCCGCTGGCGTGCTCGTTGTTCTGGGGAGTGCGACGCCACAGCGGCTGTGGTCAGTCCGCGCGGAGGACCCGCCGGAGTTCGTCGTCGCGAAACCGGATGGGTACGAGCCCATTCCTCCCTGGATGGACGGGCAGTACACAACAGTCGAAGTGCCACCCGGCTGGAAGGTGTTGCGAAGGAAAGATTGAAGATGTAGCTCCCCAATTGAGTACTTCTTCAGGGGGAACATACATGATGAGCAATAGAAGCCTATGGGTTGCGTTGGTTGCATTCGCTCAGCTCCTGGCACGGCCAGCTGGAGCTGCACCTACGTGCAGCGGGACCGACAAGGCGGTGGGGCTCGACCCGAGTGGTGCTGTGATCTGTGCTCCAGATCAGTATGACCGGAAGCGCTTTGACGTGACGATTCTCTCTTCAGCGCTCCCGCAGTGTCCTGACGCAACTCCAGATGACAACCTCATTGATACCGACGCATTCGCATGCGCGATGGCCTATTTTGCCGACCGGCCCGGTGTGCTTCATGTGCCCGTCGGCCGGTATCTAATCGACAAGGAAATCCGCGTTCCTGCCCGCAGTCAGATTGTGGGAGACGGATTCGGCAGTGTTCTCTTTCAGGTCAAGGGCGATTGGAAGCAAGCGCCCTTGGTCTCACTTGAGGACCTCATGGACTTCCTGTGGGTGACGGGAGCGGAGGCGAGAGCGTGATGCCGCCGCAGCAGAGGAAGATCATCGCGATGAGGGCTTGAGCTGAGTGAAAGCCATACGCGCGACGGGTGATG
>JBILUC010000107.1:0-12910 GCA_044371205.1 Archangium sp. | reverse complement strand
ACCGGCACTTCGACGACAAGTCCGCGCTGATGACGGCGGTCGCGGCCTTCGGCTTCCGTCAGCTGGCGACGCAGATGGTCGGCGCGATGGCGAGTGCAGCTGGAGGTCGGGCGAAGGGGCCTGCGTCGGTCGCGCGCTTCAAGGCCGTGGGACGGGCGTACGTCGAGTTCGCGGTCGCGCACCCCGAGCTCTTCCGCGTGATGTTCGGCGAGTGCGGCGCGGAGTGCCGGAAGGCGGAGCCCGGAGACGATGCGACGGAAGACCCCTGGTCGCTGCTCGGCAAGTCACTCGACGCCCTTGTCGCCGACGGGCTGCTCGCGGCGGAGCGGCGACCCGGCGCCGAACTGAAGGCCTGGTCGGTGGTCCACGGGTTTGCGTCGCTCGCGCTCGACGGGCTGGCCTCGATGCCCACCGCAGCAGACCGCGCGCGTGCGCTGGAGGCGCTCCTCGAGTTCACGGTGGTCGGCCTGTGCGACGTTCGCGGTCCAAGCCTCGCTGGCGAATAGACTTCTGGATCGCTCTCGTCGCGCGGCACGGCGCGTCGTCGTCGTCTCCCCCGCTCACAGCTTCTGAGCCAGGCCCGCCGCGAGCATCGCGCGCACGAGGGCGTTGGCCTTGTCGTCGTCGGTCGCGCCGGTGACGTCGAGGTCGATCTCGTTCATGCGCCGGGCCTGGTCGACGGCCCAGTCGATGTACTCGGAGAGCGTGCGGTTCTCCTGGCCGAAGGCCAGCGCATGCATCGACTCGGCGATCTGCTTGGCGGTGCCCTCGAGCACGCGCCCGTCGGCCATCATTCGGATTCTCATCGTCGGTTCTCCTTGCGAGGGTTGTTCTGCATCCAGTCGCCGCTCGAAATGCGCGGTCGGCCATGGGCTTGCTCGATCGGCAGCACGTAGGCCGCGACCTCGTCACCGTCGTCGAGTCGGACGGTGCGGCGCTCGTAGAAGCGCGGGTGCCCCTCGAGGCGGTCGAGCGCGGCGAGCGTGACAGCGTCGACGTCGTAGACCTCCCCGACGACCGCGGTGCGGCCTCCGGCGATCATCGCCGGGAACGTCCTTGAGCGATTCGAACGCGAGCGCGACGTCGGCGGACTCGTGCAGGCAGTAGGTCGCGCCAACCTTTTGGGCGAGCGCGGGGCCTCCGGAGCGATGGTCGGCATGTATGTGCGTGTCGATGACGTGCGTGATGCGCATGCCCTTCGATTCGGCGAACGCAGCGTAGGCGTCGACGTCTTCCTCGTGGGCGTCGACAACGGCGCATTGACCGAGGCCGCCGCAGCCGAACAGGTACGCGGCGCAGCCGGTCTCGAAGTAATAGTAGGGCTTGAAGATCACTGGACTGCTCCTTCGGTTTCAACTCGCCAGCCACGGGCCCGCCAGTCGACGACTCCTTGCTCCATGCGGTGGGCCTTGAAGCCCTTCTTCCGGAGCAGCTCCACCGCCTCGACCGCCATCACGCAGTACGGGCCGCGGCAGTAGGCGACGACCTCGCGACCCTTCGGCAGCTCCTTCAGGCGCGCCTTCAGCTCACCGACAGGGATCGAGAGCGCGCCGGGGATGTGGCCGGCCCGGAACTCTTCGGGCGGGCGAACATCGAGCACGGTGACCTCACCGCTCTTCACGCGGCGCAAGAGCTCGTCGCCCTCAACGGCTTCCATCGCGCCGCGCTGATTGAAGTACTCGCGGGCGACCTGGTCGACTTCGGCGAGTCGCGCCTCGGCGAGCCCACGAAGGGCGATGAAGAACCGGCAGACCTCGTCGTCCGCGAGGCGATACTCGACGTAGAGGCCCTTCTTCTCCGCGTCGACGAGCCGAGCGGCGCGCAGCACCTGAAGGTGCTGCGAAGCGTTGGCGACCGAGATGGCTGCCTGCTCGGCGAGCGCTTCGACCGTGCGGGGACCCTGGCAGAGCAGGTCGAGCAGCTCGAGCCGCTTGGGCGCCGAGACGGCTTTTCCGAGCCGCGCGAACTGCTCGTAGATGGCGTCCTTGAACCGCCGATGGGGCGTCGTCATACGCTCAAGTATTCAATCGGACACTTGAACAGTCAAGAGGATCGACCAAGAGGAATGTTGACTGACCTGGGTGTCTTCACGGAGCCGCCGCTCCGCCTGCGATCCAACGGCAGGTGGCGCTGAGCGGATGGTTCGGGCGACTCCTCGGGTTCATCGGGCCCGCGAACACGGGCGCCTGAATGCCGAGGTGCTCGACAAACTCGACGGCCAGCCCGGCCAGAGCGTGCTCAGGATCGGCTCCGGTTCTGGGGCTACCCTGCGGGAAGCCTCACAGGCTCCGTCGCTGAGCAACTGGCAGCGTTCGGTGACCTCGCCGAAGGAACCGCCGTTCTTCTGACCGCCGACCGATCACAATGATGTCTCGCGTTGGGTTGGAGCCCGCGAAGAATGGCCGGACCCGCCGAGCGAGAGACGGCACACCGGTTGGCGTGCCCGGCTGAACCTCTTCGGCGCCGTTTGGCTCGGAGAGTCGGAGGCCACATGTCACATACCGTTGAGATCACGAGTGGGAACTTCGAGGCGACCATCGACAAGCCGGGCATTGTCCTTTTGGACTGGTGGGCCGGCTGGTGCGGCCCGTGTCGTGCCTTCGCGCCTGTCTTCGAGGCGTCAGCGGCGCAACATCAGGACGTGCTTTTTGGCAAGGTCGACACCGAGACTCAGGGTGCGCTCGCTGCAGCGTTCGAGCTCAAGTCGATTCCGACGTTGATGATCTTCAGAGATGGTGTGCTCATCTTCGCTCAGCCGGGGATGTTGCCCGCTGCCGCCCTCGAGAGCCTCATTGCCAAGGCGCAGGCGCTCGACATGAGCCTGGTGCGCGCTGAGCTCGCCAAGAGCGAGCAGAGTCCTTCAGCCGCAGCGTCGCTCTGAGCTCGCTACGTTGTCCGAAGCGCCTGCATGAGCCGCTCCCCAGTGTCCGCTGAAACGTCGCTCGTTGCCCTGAGCGTGCGCCTCAGCGCCGTCACCGCGGCCCCGAACTCACCGCCAAACCTGGTGCAGCGGTTACAGGTGGCCAAGTGCGCCTCGACAGCGGCCCTCTGGTCTGGGACGAGTTCGCCGTCGAGGTAGTCCGAAAGCATGGCGAGCACCTCGGCGCACTCCAGTCGTACGGTTTGCTCACTCGGCACGATCAGCCTCCTTTCGCAGTGCAGCGACCAGACGCAATCGCCCACGATGCAGCCGACTTTTCATCGCCGGCAACGCCAGGTTCAATGCTGCGGCGGTCTCTTCCCCTGAGAGCCCCTCGACATCACGGAGCACGACCGCCTCTCGCTCCTCGAGAGGCAGCAGGGCGAGCGCCGCTTCAAGAAGTGCGCGCTGCTCCACCCGCGACGCGAACTCTTCGGGATTCAGCGGCGAGCCGTAGCCGGCCGCCTGGGCCAGCGTCTCCAACGACTCGACCGGCTCCCACGTCTCGGGCTCGCCGCGTCGAAGGCGACGCTGCTGCCAGGCCTTGGTTCGAGCGATAGCGAACAGCCAGCCTTTGAACGAACCCTCACCGCGATACTCGGCGAGGCGCTGCAACGCGGTGATGAACGTCTCCTGAAGCACGTCCTCTGCACTGGCAGCATCGGGGGTGAGGTGCCGAGCGAAACGAAAGACCGCACCGCGATGGCCTTCCACCAGTTCGGTGAAAGCCACGCGGTCACCAGTCTGCGCGCGCGCCAGCGAGTTGCCCATACCGTGGCCCTACCCCAGTTCTGCGGCGGTCTTCTTTGCACTCTTGGTGCTGAATCCAATGAGTGTGTACACCGGGCAACTGCCGATGGCGCCGGTGGCGATCAGCACGAGGCCGAGGTACCCCCATGGTGTCTGCGGCCCTACGAAGGCAAGGCTCAGCACGGCCAACCCCGCCAGCACTCGAATGACCCGCTCGACCATCGCCTCGTTGTTTGGAAAGAGTTTCTGCAACATGGTGGCTCCTGTGGCGAATGGGAAGGTGACCATCATGGCCGCCGCCCTTCACGTAGGAGACGCACGGGCGCCCGAGGAGGATTCAGAAATCGTCTGCCTCAGTGCGCATCGGGATCCAGTACCATCGCGACCAGCCCAGCACGGCCTTCTTCGCGAGAAACTTCATCGCTTCACCACCGCGACATCGCGCCGAGGTTGAACACCTGGGTGAACCCCTGGCCCTTCAAGACCGAGCGCGCCATCGAGCTGCGCGTGCCGCTGGCGCAATACAGGACCACTGGCTTGTCCTTGGCGCCGAGCTTCTTGGCGTTCGCGCCGAGATCCCCGAGCGGAATGTTCAGCGCGCCTGGCAAGTGCCCGCTGTTGAACTCGCCGGCCGAGCGCACGTCGACCAGCTTCGCGCCGTCCTTCACCAGACGGCGGGCGTCTTCCGGCTTCATCTGGCCAAGGCGCTTGAACAGCAAGAAGGCGCCGCTGAGGGCCACAGGCACGGCGATGTTCATCCAGCTCGCATCCACGTCGAACTCCAGGGTTGGTGGTGAAGTGTGCTGCAACTGGGGGTGAGAGCCAGGCATGGCGCACAAGGTTCAACCATCTGAACCCTCCGGGCAGAGCTGTGACTCCTACCCATGTTCCCCTTCAAATCTCGGGGAGCCAGGAGCGTCACCATGGGAACACGAGTCGTCGTGTTGGGTTCAGCCATTGCCGGCGCACGACGGCTTCCTTCTGGGCGGAGCGAAGCCTCGAGGTGGCGGGTGCGCTCCGACTGGCGTCTGACCTTCCTTCACGAGGAGCACCCATGAACCGCTTCATCTCAGTCACGATTGCGCTCGCCGCATCCGCCACGCTTGCGGGCCCGCTCGAAGAGCAGGCTCGGGGACTCTTCAAGCCTCTGCCCAAACGCTTCGAATCGAAAGGCAACCCGGTCACCGCGGAAAAGGTCGAGCTCGGCAAGCTGCTCTTCTTCGATGTCCGGCTCTCGAAGAACCACGACGTCAGCTGCAACAGCTGCCACGACCTCGCCCGATATGGCGTCGATGGGCAGCCCTTCTCCACTGGCCACAAGAAGCAGCTGGGCGGCCGAAACTCGCCCTCGGTGTACAACGCGGGCGACCACCTCGCGCAGTTCTGGGACGGGCGGGCGGCCTCACTCGAGGACCAGGCGAAGGGGCCCGTGCTCAACCCCGTAGAGATGGCGATGCCGAACGGCGACGCTGTCGTCGCCACCGTTGCCTCTGTGCCCGGCTATGCGCCGTTGTTCGCGAAGGCGTTCCCCGGCCTCGCCCAGCCCATCACCTTCGACAACGTGGCGAAGGCCATCGGGGCCTTCGAGCGCACCCTGGTGACGCCCTCGCGCTTCGACCGATACCTCTCCGGAGACGACGCCGCGCTCAGTGCGCCCGAGAAGGCCGGCCTGCAGACCTTCATCTCGGCTGGGTGCACCGCCTGCCACAACGGCGAGGGGGTGGGTGGAAGCATGTTCCAGAGGCTGGGTCTGGTGGAGCCGGTGAGTGGCCTCGCGGATGAAGGCCGGGCAGCGGTCACCCACGACGAGGCCGACCGGTTCCAGTTCAAGGTGCCATCCCTGCGCAACGTGGCCATGACCGGCCCCTACCTTCACGACGGTCGCTTCACGGGCCTCGACCAGACCGTGTCGTTCATGGGCCGCTACCAGTTGGGCAAGAAGCTGAGCGCTGCCGAGGTGACGTCGATCGTCGGCTTCTTGAAGGCGCTCACGGGCGAACTGCCGAAGGACGCGGTGAGGCCACCAACGCCGTTGGCGTCGGGCGCCCTGACTCCCAAGCCCGACCCGAGGTGACACCAGCCGTTGGCTTGCACAGAAGGGCCCCGCTTCAAGCGGGCTTCCGGGCGAGCACCTGAACGACGGCGCTGGTGCCTCGGTGCAGCGGGCCCTCGTCGATGTGACGCTCCCGCTCGACGCACAGCTCGATGGTGAGCCCGGCCAGCTGCTCTCGGAGAACGGTGGGCTCGTAAAGCAGGTCTGCTGTCTTCGGGCCGCCCGTGCCAAGCGCCAGCTGCCTCGGCGTGTACGCCTCGAGAAGCAGAAGTCCACCGGGAGCCAGGCTCCGCATGACCTGGCCCATCACGAAGGCCTGCACCGCGACTGGCAGGTGGCACCAGATGGAGATGATGCCGTCCCACTCGCCTGGCTCGAGCTCCGCCTGGCTCAAGTCGGCGACACGGGTGTGCACGGTGACTCCGTGCTGCCGGGCAAGCGCGCTCGTCTTGGCCAGCCCGACTTCAGAGATGTCGAGCGCGGTGACGTCGAGGCCGCGGCGCGCGAGGAACACGGCGTTGCGGCCTTCGCCTTCGCCGAGACTCAGGACCCGGCCCTCGAGGCGGTGGGCATGCTCGACGAGGAAGTCGTTGGGGGCTTCCCCGTAGATGGAGGCAGCCGACGAACCAAAGCGTTCGTTCCAGAAGGCACGCGTATCGCTCATTGAAGACCTGTAACGCCTTGGGTGCCGTGGCGCGGCTCAGCGTGAATCCCTGGTTTTCGCCTTGGCGTCAGCTGCCTCGCGGCACTTGCACCGCTCGGGCTTTGGGACGTTGGCGAGGGCCTGTTCGATGTGGGCACCACAACCGGCCCAGGTGGGCTTCCCGCAGTTTTGACAACGCACTTGCATGCACATGGTTCATCTCCTGTGTCGACTTCGCAAACAAGAGCCAGCCACAGGCGCAGAGGATTCAGCCAGGGTCGATGTTCGCCCGCAGTCCAACCATGACGAAGGGGGAAGGCCTCACCCCAGGGCCTTGAGGCCCATTCCGACGGCGACAGCGACTGAGAGGCCGGCGAAACCAAACTTGAGCGCGCGCTCGGGCAGCTTGCCGCTGAGCGGGACACCGAACACTGCGCCCGCCACCGCGCCAGCGGCGAGTGGCAAGACCAGCGGCATCAGGTGGGGCCGCGCGATCATCGCGGTGACTCCGCCCGCCAGGCTGCTGAGGGCGATCAACGCAGCCGAGGTGCCCACCGCCTGCGCGAGGGTCAAACCGGCGAGCCCAACCAGCGTCGGCACCAGCAAGAACCCTCCTCCGACGCCTAGAAACCCGGTCAGCACTCCCAGGACGAGCCCAACCCCCAGGAGCACCGGCAGCGGAGCGGCCACGGGAAGATCCTTCCGCGCTCGAAAGAGCGAAGCGGTCGCGGCCAGAAGCACCAGGGCGAACAAGCCGGCGGTGATCCGCTCCGGCACCAGTGGGTTGAGCCGGGCGCCACCGACCGCGCCGAGCATCGAGGCCGGGCCCAGCACCAGCACCGTGCGCCAGACCACCCGCCCTGCGCGCGCGTGCCCGACCGTCGAGGCGAGCGCCGCTGCGAAGACCACTGCAAGGCCCGCGGCGGTGGCATCGGCCAGAGACAACGAGAAGATGATGAGGAGGGCCGGCACCGAGACGATGCCGCCGCCGGCACCGAGGACCGAGAACACCAGGCCAATCACCAGTCCCACGAAGAGAGCGAGCACGGAGGTCAGAGCCCAGGCGAGGCGGTGAGGTTCAGCCGGCGCAGGAGTGAATCCTTCGCGGGCCCCGGTGGCTCAACCTTGTCGTGAAGCCTCAACGCACCCCAAACCAGGCCAGCCACGAAAGCCGCAAAGCTGGAGTCCTCGGCAGTGAGTTTCTCAGGGCCGGCGCTGCCGTCGGCACCATCGGCCTCGCTGGTGCTGCGCTCGGCGCGGTGTGCCCGGTGTGCGTGGTGATGACCCCTGCGCTGGTGGGCCTTGGGGCGGTGCAGAAGCTCCGCGCGGCGTGGCTGGCGCGCGCCGCGAACACTCTCGAAGTCGCCGTCCACCAACACCACCAAGATGAAGGGAATCAAGCCATGAACATCACCGACACCCACCACCGAAAGCTCGTCGAACAGGGCGCGTTGCTGCTCGACGTGCGCACCCCAGCGGAGTTCGCCGAAGGCCACGTCACCCGCGCCACCAACATTCCCGTCCAGGAGCTGCCCGCCCGTCTCCAGGAAGTGGGCTCCCGTTCGCGGCCTGTCGTCGTGTACTGCCGCAGCGGTGGCCGCAGCGCTCAGGCCTCCGCGATGCTCTCTGCGGCTGGTTTCCAGGTGAAGGACATCGGGCCGATGACGGCCTGGTGAGTGAAGGGAACCCATGAAAATCGAACCCTTCTTTGATGAGCGCACCTCCACGCTGACCTACCTGGTGTGGGACGAGAAGACTCGCGACGCGGTGGTCATCGACCCCGTACTCGATTTCGACCCCCAGGGCGGCCGCCTGTGGACCGAATCGGTCGACGCCGTGGCCGCGGCCATCGAGCGGGAGAAGCTCACGCTTCACCTGGTGCTCGAGACCCACGCGCACGCAGACCATCTGTCAGGCAGCCAGTCCCTCGCGCGGCGCTTTGGCGCGAAGGTCGCCGTCAGCCATCGCATCACCGAGGTTCAACAGACCTTCCGCGACATCTTCGGCTGGAGCGCCTTCCCCGCCGACGGACGGCAGTTCGACCGGCTCCTTCAGGATGATGAAGCCGTTCATGCCGGGAGCCTGAGCTTCACCGCGGTGCCAACCCCCGGACATACGCCGGCGTGCATGAGCTTTCGGTTTGGCAGCGACGTCTTCACCGGCGATGCGCTGTTCCTCGACGACGTCGGCGTGGGGCGCTGCGACTTCCCCGGTGGCAACGCCAACGCGTTGTACGAGTCCGTCACCACGCGTCTCTTCACGCTGCCCGAAGATACCATTCTCTGGGTGGGGCACGACTACCCACCGGCTGGGCGCACGTGGCGAGCCTCGACGACGGTGGGCGCTGCTCGCAAAGCCAACGCCCAGCTCCCGGCCACCATCACCAGGCCTGACTTCGTCGAGCGGCGCACCGCCAGAGACCGCAGCCTCACGGTTCCCCGGCTGCTCTACCCGAGCCTCCAGGTGAACATCGCGGCTGGGAGGCTCCCGGAGCCTGAAGCCAATGGCCGCCGCTACCTGAAGATTCCGCTCTCGGGCCTGTGAGGCGCTGAACCCTGAAGACACGGGGCGCGCTCCTATGCGCATGACCCCACACTTCTCACTCCGCCTCGCCTCAATGCTTCTTGCCGTCCTCGCCATCCCGGCGTGTGCCGCTCCGACCATCGATGGCACGGCCGCCCAGCAGCTCGTGACCAGGAAAGGCGCCTTGCTGCTCGACGTGCGCACACCCGAGGAGTTCAGCTCAGGTCACGTCGACGGGGCCGTGAATGTGCCAGTGCAGGTGCTCTCAGAGCAGCTCTCGACCCTTCCGGCGAAGAAGGACCAGGACGTCGTCGTGTGCTGCCGGAGTGGTGCTCGAAGTGCTCGAGCGGCGGGGATCCTCAAGAACGCAGGCTTCACGAAGGTTCATGACCTCGGGGGCATGTCGAACTGGAACGCTGGGACGCCGTGACGCCGCTACGCGATGATGCCGCAAGGTGACGCGGTCGTGACATCGGACATGCTCAAAGCGGCGCTCTTCGTCGTGCTGCTCCTCGGCTCGCTGACGCCCTGGGTGAGCGCGCCGGTCGCGTTGATGGCGGGGTTGGTCTTCGCGCTGACGCTCGGCACGCCGTTCCCGTCGCGGGTCAAGCAGTGGCAGACGCTCTCATTACAGGTCGCCGTGGTGGGGTTGGGGGCGGGAATGAACCTGGCTGTCGTCGGCCGAGTGGGGCTGTCGGGCGTCGGCCTGATGCGTGTTCCACGTGATCTCGATCACCGATTCCGCGGCGACCCGATCGGGCATTCCACGGGAAGCCGATCACCCGTTCCGCGCGAAGCCGATCACCTGTTCCACGGGAAGCCGATCACCTGTTCCACGGGAAGCCGATCACCTGTTCCACGGGAAGCCGATCACCCGTTCCACGGGAAGCCGATCACTCGTTCCACGGGAAGTCGATCACCTGAGGGCGCAAGCCTGAGCGGTTGACGGGGCTGGACAGACGACCGACGCGGGCCTTCCGAAAGGAAGGTCACGTGCCGGCAGAAAGGCTGTCCATGCGGAAGTTGAGGGAGTTCCTGAGGCTGCACTTCGAGCACAAGCTGTCAGCGCGGGCGATCGCGCGGAGCTTGAGCATCTCCGTCGACGGCGCAGGGGTACGTGTCGCGAATTCGAGTGGCCGCGTTGAGCTGGCCGCTGCCAGCCGAGCTCGAGAGCGACGAGGCGCTGACCCGAGTGCTCTTCGCCGAAGTCGGGGTGGTGAAGGACAAGCGCGCGCCTGACTGGGCCGAGGTGCACCTCGAGCTCAAGAAGAAGCTCGTGACGAAGCAGTTGCTCTGGGAGGAGTACAAATCGGCGCAGCCCGACGGCTTTCAGTACAGCGCCTTCTGCCGTCACTACGCGACGTGGGCGTCGAAGCTGCAGCTGTCGATGCGGCAAGAGCACCGCGCCGGCGAGAAGCTCTTCATCGACTTCAGCGGCGATGGCATCGACGTCATCGACCCGAAGACGGGCGAGGTCTCGAAGGCCGTGCTCTTCGTCGCCACCCTCGGGGCCAGCAGCTACACGTACGTCGAGCCGGTGCTGCGGCAAGACCTGCCGACCTGGACGCAGTGCCACGTCAACGCGCTGCGCTTCTTTGGTGACGTGACGGAGATTTGGGTCCCCGACAACCTGAGAGCCGGGGTGACGAAGGCGGACCGCTACGAGCCCGAGCTGAACCCGACCTACCGCGACCTGGCAGAGCACTGCGGCGTAGCCGTCATGCCGGCGCGGGTCCGCAAGCCGAAGGACAAAGCGAAGGTCGAAGTCGCGGTGCAGGTGGCGGAGCGGTGGATCATCGCGGCGCTGAGGAAGCACCACTTCTTCTCGATTGAGGAGGTGAGAGCCGCGGTGAAGCCGCTGATGGAGAAGCTGAACGCGAAGGTGATGAGGCACGTGAAGAAGTCGAGGAGACAGCTCTTCGAGGAGCTCGACGCGCCTGCGCTGAGGCCGCTACCAGACCGAGCGTGGGAGTACGCCGAGTGGGCGAAGAAGCCGGTGGGCTTCCACACCACGTGGAATTCCAGAGCCACTTCTACAGCGTGCCGTACGCGCTGGTGAGCGAGGACGTCGAAGTCATCGTGCGCGCGACCGCCACGACGGTCGAGCTGCTGGCGAGGGGCGCGAGGGTGGCCTCACACGTGCGCGACGACACCCCGGGCAAGTACTCGACCGACCCCGCGCACATGCCGAAGGCCCATCGAGACCACGCAGAGTGGGACCCACCACGCCTCATCGCGTGGGCGAAGAAGGTGGGCCCTGCGTGCGCAGCGATGGTGGAAGGCATCATGAGCCGGCGGAAGTACCCGCAGCACGGCTTCGCCGCGTGCATGGGCGTGATGAGCCTGCGGCAGCACTTCGATGACGCGCGCATCGAGGCCGCGTGCGCCCGCGCCGCGAAGGTGAACGCCTTCTCATACAAGAGCGTGAAGGCCATCCTGAAGAACGGCCTCGACAAGCAGAAGCTCGAGGCGCCGCAGAACACCCTGCTGCCGCTGCACGAGAACATCCGCGGCGCTGACTACTACGCCAACTGAACCCGCTGAGCGCCGAAGCCGGCCTCGCGGCGCACAGGGCGCCTCGCGCGGGAACTACCCCGCGCGAGGCGCGAAGACCGAGGCCATCACCTGGAGACGAGATGCTGCTGGAACAAACGATGGAAAGACTCAACGCGATGAAGCTCTTCGGAATGGCGAAGGCGTTTCGCGAGTGGAACGACGCGCCGAAGAAGCAGGAGGTGAGCGTCGCTGACTTCGTCGGCTTCCTCGCCGACGCAGAGTGGGTGTCACGCGAGAATCGCAAGCTGCAGCTTCGCCTCACCGCGGCACGCTTCAAGCTGAACGCCTGCGTCGAGGACATCGACTACGCGCACCCACGGGGACTTTCGAAGTCGGTGCTACTCGAGCTGGCGAGCTCGCGGTGGGTGCAACAACGGCAGAACGTCATCCTCACGGGCCACACCGGCCTCGGAAAGAGCTACCTCGCGTGCGCGCTCGGCCAGAAGGCATGCCGCGACGGGTACAGCGTCGTCTACCGCCGAGCGCCACGGCTCTTCGATGAGCTCGCGATCGCGCGGGGTGACGGCAGCTACACCACGCTGCTCAAGCGCCTGGCGAAGACGAATGTCCTCGTGCTCGACGACTTCGGTCTCGAGGCCCTCACCGCGCAGCACCGCAAGGACCTGCTCGAGCTGCTCGATGACCGCTACGACTCGGGCTCGACCATCATCACCAGCCAGCTCGAGCCGAAGGACTGGCACGCCGTCATCGGAGACCCGACGCTGGCCGACGCCATCTGCGATCGGCTGGTGCACAACGCCCACCGCATCAAGCTCGGCGAGTCTGAATCCATCAGAAAGAGCGCCGCGAATTTGACCAACAAGCCGAAGCAGTCGAAGTAACAAATACCAGCCCCGTCACGCGGGCACGGGTGATCGGCTTCGCGTGGAACGCCTGATCGGCTTCACCGCGGAATCGGTGATCGGCATGCGTGGAATGCGCATCTGAAGTCCCACGACAAGGGACGCACCTTTCAAATCATCGCCGAGACACTTACGGAGCTCGGCTATCACTTCGACCATCGCATCCTCGATGCTCGGTACTGGGTGCCACAGCACCGCGAGCGCATCTTCATCGTCGGATTCCGCGACGCCCAGGACTTCGCGCGCTTCCGATGGCCGCGCCCACCGGCGACGGAGCGGCGCTTCATGGACATCCTCGAGGAGACAGTTGCCCCCAAGTACACCCTCAGCGACAAGTTGTGGGAGTACCTCCAGAACTACGCTGAGAAACACAAGGCTGCTGGCAATGGCTTCGGCTACGGCCTGACGGACCTCAAGGGCATCGCCCGCACCCTGAGTGCTCGCTACTACAAGGATGGTTCCGAGGTGCTGGTCCCCCAACGCGGCCGAAATCCCCGGAGACTACGGAACCTGTCAACGTGAATGAGACACCGGCGTTCTGCATTTAGGCTTGAGAGAGCACGCTCCCGTTGCCCGACTTGGGCTTGTTGATCCACGCGGCC
>JBILUC010000058.1:0-40807 GCA_044371205.1 Archangium sp. | reverse complement strand
AGTTCCCCTCCGACAACGAAGACGGCGGCGGCACGAAGCCGGGCAAGCCGGGCAGCGGCGTCGTCACCACCCAGAAGTTCCCCTCCGACAACGAAGACGGCGGCGGCACGAAGCCGGGCAAGCCGGGCAGCGGCGTCGTCACCACCCAGAAGTTCCCCTCCGACAACGAAGACGGCGGCGGCACGAAGCCGGGCAAGCCGGGCAGCGGCGTCGTCACCACCCAGAAGTTCCCCTCCGACAACGAAGACGGCGGCGGCACGAAGCCGGGCAAGCCGGGCAGCGGCGTCGTCACCACCCAGAAGTTCCCCTCCGACAACGAAGACGGCGGCGGCACGAAGCCGGGCAAGCCGGGTGGCGGCATCGTCACGACCATGAAGGCACCCAGCGACAACGAAGACGGCGGCGGAACGAAGCCCGGCAAGCCCGGTGGCATCGCCACCACGCAGAAGTTCCCCTCCGACAACGAAGACGGCGGCGGCACGAAGCCCGGCAAGCCTGGCGGCGGCATCGTCACCACCATGAAGGCGCCGAGCGACAACGAAGACGGCGGCGCCCGCTGACGTGAGGTGCAGGGGGTGATCTCCCGAGTGGTCGTCCGGGCAGCCACCGGGAGGATCACCCCTCGCAAACTGAACACCATGGGTTCGACGCCGAGGGGCTGCGAGTGACGAGCAAGGCCGAACCCCTGCATCCCCGCCACCCCAGGGCTGTTGCTTCACCCCGCCTCAAAGGCAAGCGGAGGGCTTTGGCTCAGCGCCCTCTCGCGTTGCTGCTCACCCACTCGGGCGACTTCTTCACCATCGACCGCGTCGCGCGCGCCGTGCGCCGCCTCGGGTGGGACGCGCTGCGCTTCGACACCGACACCTTCCCCCTGCAGGTGGGCCTCGCGGTCGAGCGCACGAAGCGCGGCGTCGAGGCGGTGCTCGAGTTCCCCGACCGTGCGGTGCGGCTGTCCGACGTGAAGGCGGTGTGGCTGCGCCGGCTGTGGGCGCCGACCTTGCCTGCCGGGATGAACGACGACGACCGGCTCGCCTGCGCCGAGGCCTCGCGCGTCGCGCTGCAGGACACCCTGGTGCACCTCACGCGCGCGCGGTGGGTGAACGACTTCGAAGCGTCCATGCGCGCCGAGTCGAAGGTGCTGCAGCTGCGCGTCGCCCATGCGCTCGGCTTCGACCTGGTGGACACCACCGTCACCAACAGCCCGGCATGGGTCGAGCGGCTGCGACGTCGCGAGCCGAGGCTCATCACCAAGCTGCTCACCCCGCTCTCGTACGCGATGCAGAGCGAGCGCTTCTTCTACACCTCCGCGCTCAGCGACGACGCGTACGCGCACCTCGGCGCACTCAAGTACGCGCCGCAGGTGTTCCAGCCGCTGGTCGAGAAGGCCAGGGAGCTGCGCGTCATCGTCATCGGGCGCGAGGTCTTCGTCGGCGGCATCGACGCAGCGCACACCGAACGCGGCGCGCTCGACTGGCGCAAGCTCGACACGCGCGACGACGTGCGCTGGACGAAGGAGACGCTGCCCCGCACCGTGCAGAAGAAGGTCTTCGCGTTGATGAAGGCGTTGGGGCTGGTGAGCGGCGCGCTCGACTTCATCGTCACCCCCGACGGGCGCCACGTGTTCCTCGAGATCAACCCCGCAGGGGAGTGGGGCTGGCTCGAGCGCGACTTGAAGTTCGACATCTCAGGCGCCTTCGCGCGCGCGTTGACTGGAAAGAAGCCATGAACGTTCTGTTGATCACCCGCAGCGACGACAACGAGTCGGTCGAGCTGATGCGCCACGCGCTCAAGAAGCACGGCGCGAAGGGCGTGCGCTTCGACACCGACCACTACCCGACGTCGGTGGGGCTCTCGAGCGAGCTGACGCAGAAGAAGACGAAGCGCGTGCTGCACGTGCCCGACGGCAGCGTCGATTTGGATGCGCTCGAGTCAATCTGGTACCGCCGCTTTCTCGCCGGCGGGCGGCTGCCCGAGAAACTGGGCGACATGCGCGACGCCTGCGTCGACGAGAGCCGGCGCACGCTGTACGGCACCATCGCCGCCAGCCGGTGCTTTCACCTCGACACGCTGCGGGCCGTGCGGAGGTGCGACCACAAAGAGCTGCAGCTCCTCAAGGCGCGCGAGTACGGCCTCGAGATTCCGCGCACGTTGTTCAGCAACTTCCCCGACGACGTGCGCCGCTTCGCCGCGAGCATCAAGGGCGAGGTCATCACCAAGATGCAGCACAGCTTCGCCATCTACCGGGGGGCCGATGAGAACGTGGTGTTCACCAACACCATCTCCGACGACGACCTTGCCTCCCTCGAAGGCCTCGCGTTCTCGCCGATGACGTTCCAGGAGAAGCTCGAGAAGCGCCTCGAGCTGCGCGCCACGGTGGTGGGAAACCGGGTGTTCACCGCGGCGGTCGACTCGCAGGTGCTCGAGGGCGCGAAGCTCGATTGGCGGAAGGAAGGCGTGACGCTGCTCGACGCGTGGACGAAGTATTCCCTGCCAAAGCCCGTCGAGCGCGCGCTGTTGAAGCTCACCAAGTGGTTCGGGCTCAACTACGCGGCCGCCGACTTCATCGTCACGCCCGAGGGGCGGCACGTGTTTCTCGAAATCAACGCGGGGGGCGAATTCTTCTGGCTGCAGCGCACGCCGGGGCTGCCCATCGTCGAGGCGCTCGCAGAGGTGCTGGTGGGCAAGGCGAAGCGGGTCGATCCGGGCGAGGCGTGAGCTCCCTCTCCTCATCGTCGTGAGGAAAACGGGGTCGAGGTACATCGGCATTCAGGGCGACGCAGCGCGCGTTCCGCAACGACATGAACGCCGAGCTCGAGCGCAACGGCGGCCGCGACAGCCTCAACTTCAACTGACCGACGGCACCTCAGGTGCTCTTGCGCAGGGAATCCATCACCGCCATCACCTGCGCAACCGCCGACGGCACCGCGTCGCCCGAGCCGATGGTCACCGAGCGCACCTCGTTGGGCCTGGGCAGCTTCTCGAGCAACGAAGGCATCGACTCCAGCACCCGCGCCTGCAGTCCTGCGGGCGTGAGCGCGTTCTCGACCGCCTGACTCGCGGCGGCCGCTTCCGCCTCGAGCCGCGCGCGCTCGAGCGCAGACTGCGCCTTCGTCACCTCCATCGCCAGCTTCGCCTCGAGCGTCTTCTTCTCGGCCGCCAGCGCCGCGTCGCTCTTCGCCATCTGGAACTCGACGTCGGCCTCGTGCCGCTGCTTCTCGAGCGTGAGGTTCTTCAAGTGCGTGGTGGTGGTCTCCGCCGCCAGCGCGCGCGCGTTTTCCTGCTCGGTCTTCACGCGCCGCGCCTTCTCGAGCTGCTCGCGGTCGAACGTCTCGGCCGCCGCCTGCGCGCGCAGCGTCGACAGCTCACGCTCGGTGGCCACGCGCGCCGCTTCGCTCTTCTGCGACTGCTCGAGCTCGCGCTGCGTCACCACTTCCTGCGACTCAATCTCCGCCAGCCGCGCGATGCGCGCCCGCTCGGCGCGGAAGGGCTTCTGCAGCGCTTCCCACAGCTCGCTCGAGCTGACGACCGCTTCCTTCACCTGCACCGTCACGATGCGCAGGCCGAGCCCCTTGTCGGTGCCGCCCGCGCCCTCGGCCACGCTGCGCAGCCGCTCGGTGAGCTCTTCGATGATGGGCTGCTTGTCGTCGAGCACCGAGTCGATGCTCATCGTGGCGACCTTGTCTTTGATGGCGGCCTCGGCCTGTTCCTTGAGCTGCAGGTTCACCACGCGCATCGGGTCGTCGGCGTCGCTGAAGTCGAGCTTCTTGTAGGCGGTGGCGATGTCTTGAACGATCCACTGCACGTAGCCCTGCACGAGCAGGCCCTGCCGTTCGCGGCAGATGCAGCGCGCGTTGATGAGAATCGTCTGCATCGCGCCGGGCACCACCAGGAACGCGTCGGTGTACGGGTTGTAGGGGAACGACACGCCCTGCCCGAGGTGCAACGGCTCGGCGACGCCCCGCCGGGTGTGCACCACGTACGCATTCGGGGGCACCACCACCGTCTTCCACCGCCACCAACCCGTGACGCGCACCTCGACGGCGCTGCCGCCGCTCCCACCGCCGTCGCCCCCGGAGGGAGCCAGCTGCTGCGCCCGCTGCCGCATCGGCGCGGCCAACGACTGCGCGGGCGGGCTCATGCGCTTGGCCCTCAGGTTCTGCTCGAGGGCCTGCTGCTGCTCGACGACCTCATTGAGGTAGCTGTTCTTCTCGCTGCTCATGTCAGGGGCTCCTTCAGGAGAAATGGCGGCTGTCGGGACTTCATCATTTCCCCAACGCGGCGACGCGAAGTCTTGTGACAGCGAAGTCAAAGGCGTAGCACCCGCTCGTGTCTTCGCCGCGCCCTGCCGTCGTCGTCGCCTGTGCGCTCCTCGCGAGCGCGTGCAACATGGTGAAGGGCCCGCCGCGCGACCACGAGTGCCGCTCGACGCTTCGCCAAATCATCGGCCTGCAGAACGCCTACTTCTCCGAGCACCAGAAGTACTCGGTGCACCCCGTGGAGATTGGGTGGGCTCCGTCGCAGGGCAATCGCTACCTGTATGTCTTTGCCCGGGAAGGGCAGCTCACTCGCCGCGACGAGCTCCCTTCGCCACCGCTCGCCGAGTCGGTCGGGTATGGGCCCGACACGAAGAAGCGTGGCGTGTTGCTCGAAGACCTCGAGAAGGGGCTGCCCGCTGAGCTGCGTCAGTCGCTGGGGCTCAGCGGCACGTGCCCGGCGTGCGACGTCACCCTCGCGTGCGTCGGCAACATCGACGACGACCCCGACTTCGACGTGTGGACCATCTCCACCCATGACCGCGAAGGTGCGCCGCGCGGCACTCCCATTCACCACCTGAAGGACTTGCAGTGATGACCCGCACCCGTCTGCTCGCCGTTGCGCTGGTGATCAGCGCCTGTCCGAAGCCCGCCGCGCCGCCGCCGCCTCCTCCTCCCGCGCCGGTCGACGACTGCACCTTCGAAACGAAGCTCGTCGAAGGCATTCCAGGCAGCCCGGGCCACCTCATCGCGTCCGAGCGGAACCCGAACGGCGCGAGCGAGCTGGCGACGTTGATGCGGCGCTTCGTCGATGACTGGAAGGTGGCGCGCGTGGCGCTCGAGGCCGATGCCGGCGTGCCGGCGTACCTTCCCGCGCACCGGCGCATTCGCTGCAGCTGGCCGACAGACCTCGCCGACCGCAACGTCACCTTCGATGGCTACGCGCAGGGCTACGTGAAGGCCGTGAAGGCGTTCGACGCGGCGCCCTCGCGCGCGACGTACGAAGGCGCGCTCGACGCGTGCCAGGCGTGCCACGAGGTGTCGTGTGGCGGGCCGCTCGAGGTCATCGCGGGCCTGCGCTGGAAGTGAAACAGCCTTGATGAGGGTGGTCGTGCAATTCGTTCAGGCGCGGCGGCTTCGTGGAACAGCCCCTCGGCACGCCACGTTCTCTTCTTCTTTGCACTTCGCCCATATCGGCCGACTTGAGCACCGTGGCGCGATGCACAAGTCGACCGATATGGGTCAGATGAACACGTCGGGCCCGAAGGCGAGGGGCACGCATCGCTTCGCGGCAGTGCCCACACACCCCGCACCACCCGCCACCCCATGGCTTGTCAGTCCCGCTCGATAAGACGGCGGCATGACGAAATGGGCAGCGGCGGCGGCGCAGGCAAAGACACAAGCAGGAGTCATCTCCCGCGAACAACTCACCACACACGGTCTGACCCGAGCGGCCATCGGCTCCATGCTCCGTCGCGGAAACATCGAACGCGTCCTCCGAGGGGTCTACCGCTTCACCCAGACCGCGGCTGACGACAAACAGAAGGTCGTCGGGGCGCTGCTCCTGCTGCCGGCCGAGAGCGCGCTGTCTCACTTCTCGGCGCTGCGTGAGTGGAACCTGCGTGGCGTCGACATCCCGCAGCCGGGAATTCATCTCTCCGTACAGGACCGCAGCACGCACTACCTCGGTGCAGGCATCGTGGTGCACCGACCCACCGCCCGCTTTCGCGTGTTCGCCCGAAACGGGGTGCCCGTCACGGGGCTCGCACAGACCTTCGTCGACGTGGCCCGACACGTGACACCCGATGCGCTGGAGACCTGGGTCGACGCAGCGCAGAAGAGGTATTCCCGCTTTCCGGAATGGCTTGGGGTCGAACTCGCGAAAACACCATCGCGTTACGATGCCGGGGTCGCCTTTCTGAAGCAGTTGCTCATCACGCGAACAGGAGCTCCCGCCGAATCGCCCATGGAGACACGGACGTTTCAGTACCTGCGCCGCCATGGTCTGCCCCTGCCCGTCAAGCAACACTCGATCTCGGACCACCGGGGCTTCATCTGCTTTGCTGACTTCGCGTGGCCCGAGTTCCTGGTGTGCGCGCAGTTCGACAGCACGACCTGGCACTCGCTGGGGCCGCGGTTTCACCTCGATGCCGCGCAGCGCTCACGTCTCGCGGCGGCGGGCTGGCTGTGCCTGACGGTGACGTCGAAGATGCTCGAGGACGAGGCGTGGAGAGAGGAACTGCCGCGCATTCTCGAGCGACACCGACCGCAGGGGTCGCTGTTCGTGATGACGTTTCCTCATGGCGATCGCCCGAGGAACCTTCGAATGCAGACACGGCCTTGATGAGGGTGGTCGTGCAATTCGTTCAGGCGCAGCGGCTTCGTTGATCAGCCCCTCGGCACGCCACGTCCTCTCCTTGTTGCATTTCACCCATATCGGCCGACTTGAGCACCGTGGCGCGATGCACAAGTCGACCGATATGGGTCAGATGAACACGTCGGGCCCGAAGGCGAGGGGCACGCATCGCATCGCGGCAGTGCCCACACACCCCGCACCACCCGCGACCCCACGGCCGTGGCAGCTTTCGTGTCACCACCCTCGCCCGATGCGATAACCGACGCGCATGAAGTCCACCGTCATTCTCTTCGGCGGCAGCTCGAGTGAGCGGCTCGTCTCCGTTGCGTCGGCGCAGAACGTCAGCACGCACCTGCCCGACGCGCGCCTGTGGTTCCTCTCGACGTCGGGCGAGGTCTTCGACGTCGCGCGCCCTGTTCTCGCGGCGCACACCCAGCCCTTCGTCAACGCATTCACCCCGCCCGGTGCGGCCACCTGGCCCGACCTGAAGACCGCCCTTGCCTCACCGGGCGCGAAAGACGCCACGTACTTCCTCGCGCTCCACGGCGGCGACGGAGAGAACGGCGTCACGCAGCGCATCCTCGAAGACGTGCACATGGCCTTCACCGGGTCTGACAGCCGCGCGAGCGCCGACGCGTTCGACAAGGCCCGCACCAAGGTGCTCGCGTCCGCGAAGGGCGCGCGCATCGCTGACGCCGAGTCGATTCCCGTCGTCGACGAGGCCACCGCGCGCGCGACGGTGACGCGCCTGCTGCAGCGCGCCCCACGCTGGGTGCTCAAGCCGCAAGCCGATGGCTCGAGCCACGGCCTCATTCACCTGAAGAGCCCCGGTGAGGTCGAGGTCGCCTCGCGCTCGCTGGCCCGCTTCGCGTTGCCCTACCTCGCCGAGGTCTTCATCGAAGGCCGCGAGCTCACCGTCGGCGTGGTCGACGAGCCGAACGGCCCGACCGCGCTCCCGGTGTCGGAGGTGAAGCTCATCCCCGGAGGGGCGTTCGACTACGAGGGCAAGTACCTCGGTCGCGGCACGGAGGAGGTTACGCCCGCCGCGCTGACGCCCGACGAATGGAAGGCGGCGCAGGCGCTCGCGGTGCTCACCCACCGCGCGGTCGGCTGCCGCGGCTACACGCGCACCGACATGATCCTCACCGCCACCGGCCCGGTGCTGCTCGAGATCAACACCCTGCCCGGCATGACGAATGCCTCCTTCATTCCCCAACAGCTCGCGGCCGCCGGGCGCGACGTGAAGGCCTTCCTCGAGCAGCAGTTGGAGCTGGCACGGAATCGACTCCACGCCGCCCGGGAGTAGTGTCGCAGGGCTTGGCGCCCCCGCTCCCGTCCACCATCAAGATGCCGCTGCCGGAGCAGATCATCGCCGGCAAGTACCGCATCATTCAGCGCATCGGCAGCGGCGGCATGGGGCTCGTCTTCCTCGCGGAGCAGCTCGGCGTCGGCAAGCGCGTCGCCCTCAAGTTCCTCGACCCCGAGCCCAACGAAGACGACACCCGCATCGCGCGCTTTCTGCGGGAAGCGAAGGTGGGCCTCGAGGTGCAGCACCCCGGCGCCGCGCAGGTGCTCGACCTCGGCCGCGACGAGTCGATGCGGCTCTACCTGTGCTTCGAGATGGTCGAAGGCGAAGACCTGCGCGACCTCATCAAGCGCGAAGGCCGCCTCTCGTTCGCCGAGTCGCGCGACATCGCCCTGCAGGTGGCGCAGGTGCTCGCGTTCGCCCACGAGCGCGGCATCGTGCACCGCGACATCAAGCCCGAGAACCTGCGCATTCGCCGCGACCTCGTCGCCTCGCATGTGAAGGTCCTCGACTTCGGCATCGCGCGGCTGCTCAAGGACACCGGCATGCGCCTCACGGCCGAGGGCATGCTCGCCGGCACGCCGCGGTACATGAGCCCCGAGCAGGTCAAAGACGAGCCCTTCGACGGCCGCGCCGACCAATACGCGCTCGGCCTCGTCTTCTACGAGATGCTCACCGGCACGGTGGCCATCGGCGGCAAGAACATCACCCAGATTCTGATGCACCAGATGCAGACCGTGGTGCCGCCGCTGGCGTTCGCCGACCCGCCGCTCGCCAACCCCGTCGTCGACCAGTTCATCGCGAAGGCCTGCGCGAAAGACCGGAAGGACCGCTACGCGACGATGGCGGAGTTCATCGAGGCGCTGAAGAACCTGCGGCTCGAAGAGCACAGCTGGCCGGCCCCGCGTCAGCCGTTCCCCCAGGGCGCCGCAGCCGTGCCGATGAAGGACATGAAGGTGCAGTCGAGCGCGCCCACGCCGGCGCCGATTTCCCTGGGTGAGTTCGACCTGAGCGACACGCTCGTTCGGGTGCCGGAGCGCACCGAGCTCGAGCGCCGCGTCGAAGTGCCGACCGACCCCGTGCGCGAGCCCGTGCAGCGCGGCGTGCGCTCCGGCGTCACCACGCAACCGCCGGAAGAAACGGCGCCGCTCCCGGCGCACGTGCCCTCACCGCGACCCTCGGTGGCCTTTGGAGACCGCACCACCGACCCCAACCAGGTGCGCCTCGCCGACCGGCCCATTCCGAAGCTCGAGGTGACGCCGCTCGAGAAGTCGAGCTCGAAGCGGGGTCAGAAGCCGCCGCCGCCGGTGGCGGACGAGCCACGGGTCGAGCTGCCAACCGAACCCGAGCGACCTGCGGTGGCACGTGCTGGAACGACGGTGCCGGCGAAGCGCGAGCCCGTGCACGTCGCGCACACGCCGCTAGGCAACCCGAACCAGACGGTGATGGGCATGGCCGTGCCCCAGCGCAACAGCTCGCGCGCCGCGTGGTGGTTTCTGGGTGTGCTGGTCGGGCTGGTGACGATGGCCGCCGCGTGGTGGCTCTTCGGCCGCGGTTGATCAACTTCGCCTGAGCACGTGGTGACGCCGCCGCGTGAAGAGCGAGCGCGGGGCCTGCAGTCGCAGCGACTCGGGGAGCTCGAAGCGCAGCTCACCACCGGCCTCCAGCAGCGGCTCGTGCAGCGACGGGAGCCGCTCGGCGATGGGGTCCCAGAAGAGCTCGAGCTTCATGCGCTCGAGCCACGGGTCGGCCTCGTCCATCTCCTCGGCCCAGCTGGCGAGCAGGCGCTCATCGCGCCACAGCTCCTCGAGCCTGCGCGGGCCATGCCCGAGCTCAGCGCGAATGAAGGGGAGAACGTCGATGAACTGGGTCAGCGCGTTTCGCTGCACGACCCAGATGCCGAGCGTGCCGCCGACGATGACGGCACGGTACGCGGCCTGGTTGCCCTCGTTGGCGCAGAACACCTCGAGGGCGGCCTTGACCGGTTCAGGCTTGGTCCAGACGCGAAACGAATCGTCTGGCCCGAAGGACAGCTCCAGCACGTAGGCGCTGGCGCCGGCCATCGTGAATCAGCGCAGCGCGGCGGCGAGCGGGGCAGGCGCGAGCTCGGTGTCGGCCGAGCCGCTCTCTTCGCACTGCCTGGCCCACAGGTAGAAGCACGTGAAGTACGTGATCTTCAGGTAACCGGTGATGGCCCACGAGAGGTTGAAGATGAAGAAGAAGAAGAAGCCGCCGACGATGGGGTGGATGTTCCCGAGCACCGCAGCGCCCTGATACGCGACGAAGAAGAGGGCGATGTTGATGATCCACGTGATGATGCCCATGCCGAGCACGCCCGAGCCGACCTGCGTGGGGTCTTGCTTCATCAGGGCCTTGCTGCGGCTGAACGCCTGACCGAAGGAGAGCCCTTCGAGCACCATGGCGGGCATCACGACGTAGGTCGCCGTCGTCCACACCATGTAGACGATCTGCGCGACGATTTTGCCGAGCAGCGAGCGGCGGTCGGTGAAGCTGACCAGGAGGTCGAAGAGCGCCGAGATGGCCGCGAAGATCATGATGCCGGGAATGGCCTTCTTCGTGGTCGTCATCGCCTCGTCGAACGAGACCTGCCCCGTGGTCACCTGCTGCGCGATGAGCGACGCGGTGAGGCCGTTGCAGAAGTAGTCGATGAAGTAGAGCGCTGCGACGCCGAGCGAGATGACGAGGAAGTCGACGGCCTCGTTGTTCACCAGGCCGTACACCAGCGCGAGCACGAACGAGAGCGGCGTCGCGATGGCAAGGTTCACGACCAACGGCTTGAGCAGCGTGGTGTTCGACTTCGCCATGCCGAGCACGTTGAAGGCGAAGGTGAAGACTCCGAAGAAGCGCTTCATGCGGTGAGACTCCTTGTGGGTGAGGAATCGACGACGACGGAAGACGGCGCGAAAGCGTATGCGACACTGCTCACCATGTCGCTCGCTACCGTTCAGCTGAAGGCCGACCTGCAGCGGTTGGGGAAGAACTCCGCGTTGCTCACCCGCAAGTGGACGCGCATGGCCGCCTCGCCCTTTGCGTTTCTGCGCGGCGCGTCGGCGCTGTGGGCGAAGCTGCTCACCGACGAGCCGAAGCTGCTGGCGGGCATTCCCGGGCGCGGGGTGCTGGTGGGCGACCTCCACCTCGAGAATGTAGGCACCTTCCGCACCGCGAGCGGCGTGGCGCTGCACGTGAACGACTTCGACGAGAGCTTCGTGGGGCCGTGGTCGTTCGACGTGGCGCGGCTGCTCACCTCGACCTTGCTCGCGCGCTCGGAGCTTGGAGTGACCGGGCTCGAGGTCGTCTCGCTCACCGAAGAAGTGCTCGACGGCCACGACGCGGGGCTCGCAGGAGCGAGCGCGAAGTTGCCCGCACCGCTCACCGGGTTGATTGAGGCGGCGTCGCTGAAACCCGAAGCGAAGTTCCTCGCCAAACGGCTCGAGAAGCCGGGGCGGTTGGTGCGCGACGAGAAGACGCCCGCCGCGCCTGCGTCAGCGATGGCGTTGGTGAAGAAGGCCGTGCAGCAGTGGGCCGAAGCGACGAAGCAGGCCAGCGCGGTCGAGGTGCTCGACGTGACGCGCCGGGTGGCGGGCACCGGGAGCCTCGGCGTCGAGCGCTACGTGGCGCTGGTGCATGTGGGCGACCACGAGCGGCTGCTCGAGCTGAAGGAGGTGCGCGGCAGCACTGCGTCGCCGTCGGCACCAAACCCCATCGCGTTGCTCGAGCAGTGGACCTCGTGTCTGCCGAAGCCCCCGCTCGAGCTGGCGGCGTGTGCGCTCGGTGCGCTGCCCGTCATCGTGCGGCCGTTGTTCGCGGCAGACGACAAGCTGTCAGTCGCAGAGTTCGACCGCACCGTGCTGCCGCAGACGCTCCGCGCGCTTGGGGTGATGGCGGGTCAGGTGCACCGTCGCGGCGCGCGCACGAAGGCGCGGTGGACGAAGGTGCACCACCGCCGGCTGCTCGAAGCGGCGTCTCATCTCGCCGGGCTGCATGAGCAGGCATTTCTTCAGTTCTGCCGCGCGGTGCACGACGCGAAGCGCTGAAGGTGGACCACCGCCGCACCACCCGTGTGGGCTCCTCCCCACGCCACCGTGGCGTTGCGACCAGATGAAAACCGACCGGCTTTCAACCACTTGCCCCGTGGCACGAGATCTGATCCCGGTGAGTGCATGTACGGTGAAAACCGAAGCGCGCGTCGAGTGACCTGCCAGGCCCGCTTCATGGGTGCGACGACGAGCGTGGTGCGCGGCGACATCGTCGATGTCTCGACCACCGGCCTCTGCCTCACCGTCGACACGCCGCTCGAGCGAGGCCGCGAGCTGCACCTCGAGTTCGACCTCCCCAACGGCCTCGTCGAAGCGGTCGGCGAGGTGCGCTGGGCGGTGCAGAAAGCCGGCAAACACGAGCTCGGCATTCGCTTCGTGCGCATCTCCACCGAATCGATGGCGGTCATCACGCAAGCCACCGCGCCGCGCAACGCCGGCAGCTGGTCGGGCAACTTCTCGCTTCGCCGTCGCTGATGCCCGCGCAGTCGCGTGGGTTGTGTGTCAGCAACGTCGCTCTCCGACCGATGGCGATGGCGAGGTCTCAGCACATGCACCTCATACGGCGCACACCAGCCGGGCCTCAGCCGACCTTCAGCACCACGATGGCCGTCGCGATGGGCTGCTGCTCGTCTTCCTGAAACGCCGTCACGTGCAGCGTCGTCACCCGCCGCCCCGCCTTGACCACACGCGCGGTGACGAAGGTGTCCTTCGGCTTGCCGCTGCGCAGGTAGTCGATGGTCAGCGTGATGGTCTTCGGCAATTGCTGCGAGTCGGGCCGCGCGACGAGGCACTCCAGATGCGCCATCGACTCGAGCAGGCCACCCAGCGTGCCGCCGTGCAGCGCCGGAATGGTCGGGTTGCCGATGAGGTGCGGCGCGAAGGGCATCACCCCCACCACCCGCTCGCCCTGCTTCTCGGCGCGCATACCCAGAAAGCGCAGGTACGGAATCGCGTCAATCAACGCCGCGTACTCGCCGCGCGCGAGCGCCCCCGTCACCAGCTCGTGCACCTTCATGGCTTCACGAAATCCTGCTCGCTCAACACGCGGCCCTGCGTCCCGAGCGCGAAGGTGGCCGAGGCGAGCGCGAAGGGCTTCGTGAGGTCATCGACGTACGCGCGGGCGCGAACGAAGGCGACCGAGCGGGTGGCGTGAATGCACTCCGCGAGGCAACGCACGGCACGGCGTGCGGGAGGGCGCCCGAGAAAGTCGACGCGCAGGTCGAGCGTCGCGATGGGCGTGGTGGCCTTCAGAAAGACGTACACCGACGCGCCGCACGCCGCGTCCATCAGGGTGGTGATGGCGCCGCCGTGAAAGACGCCGAGGTCGGGGTTGCCGACCAGCCGCTCGTCCCACGGGAGCTCGAGGGTCACGCTCGCCGGCGTCACCTCGGCGGCCACGATGGTGAGGCCGAGCTCTTTGTTGTGAGGCACGAAGTCGCGGAAGGCCGCGTTCATCACCTCGAGGTCGGGCAGGCCGTCACCGCTCATGCACGACTCACTTCCCGAGGCGACGAATCAGCCCCGCAGGGTCGTGGAAGGTGAAGCGCGCACCGCCGAGCTGCAGCTCCTGGCCGGGGCTGACCGCGGCGCCGGTGAGCTCGACGGGCTCGCCCGCCAGCGTCGCCGTACGCCCGGCGTGGGGACGCACCCACCATGCGGTGGCCTGCGTGAAGAACTGCACGTGTTGTCGCGACACGGTGCCGTCGTTCACCACGATGTCATTGCCTGCCTCGCGCCCCAGCGACACCACGCGGCCATCGGCAGCCCCGAGGTGAAAACACAGATAGTCCCCGCCCGCGGTGGGGGCCCCGGTCTCACCGCCGAAGGAGATGGTGCGCTTCACGTCGGCCGCCGGGCGCCACGGGCCGGGTTCCCACACTGCCCACAACCCGGGGAAGCGCGTGGCGAACACGTCCGCGCCGCGGAGCTGCTGCATCCACAAGAAGGTCGAGAGGTAGGAGGGGACGGCCATGAACGGCGCTCATCGTAGCGACTTGCTCGCCGCGCGGCGGGGTCAGTTCAGCGCCTGGTCACCTTTGCGCTGCGATGGAAATCGCTCGTCGACCCGGGCTGCGCACGCCTCGAAGTCGGCGCGCCTCGCGAAGAGGTGGGCAGGCACCAGCACCCGCTGCTTTTCTTCGAGCCACAGCGCGAGGGTGTCGCGCTTGTCGCCGATGCGGCTGACTTGTTTCACCGCGCTCCAGGGCACCTCGATGACGCCGCCGCGCGGTCGCGAGACCAGCACCGACACCGGGGTCACCTCCACGCCCCACCCGGCGCGCGGCCGAAAGCGGTACAGCGAGAGCCCCATCGCCGCCGCCAGCCCCCCCGAGAGGCCGGCCCGCAGAATGTCGCGCGGCGCCTGACTGCCGAGGAACTCCACTGCCGCCCACGCGGTGAGCGCGAGCGCGACGACGAACCCCGCGAGCAGAAACAGCCGCAGCTTCAAGGGGTGGTAGGGAAAGAAGTCTGGCTCGTTCACGCGAGCCCGACTCATTCACCGCTCACTTCTTCTTTGCAACCACCGCGTCGCCGAAGCGCTCGGCGTTGGCGAGCCACGCGGCGGCGTTCTTCACGTAGCGGCCGGTGCCTGCGGTGTCCCACTCCACGTAGAGGCGCGTGAAGCCGCCGTCGACGATGGCGCGCTTGCCGTCTTTGTCGAAGAAGGCAGCCACCACGTGCTTCTGCGAGCCGACGAGCAGCGGCGTGAGCACCCCCGGCTTCGGCAGGTACGCGATGGTGTGGCCCTCGTAGAGCTGCTCGATGCCGGTGGTGAGGAGGTGGTCGGCCAGCAGCCCGGTGCCGCCCTTTGCGCTCTGTCGACCGACGACCTGCTCGCCCTGGTCCCACGGGGACGAGACGAGCTCGACGTCGAAAATCGCGCGCGCGAGCAGCGCCGCATCCTCGGCGTACGGCGCGTTGTCGCCCCAGAGGTAGAGGCCGTGGCCCGCGTCGAAGAACGTCTTGATGACCTTCGCGTGCGCCTGCGTGAGCTGCTGGCCGCCGCTGCTGATGACCCACAGCTGGTTCGCCTTCGCGAGCGCCTTCTCGAGCTCTTCGGGCGAGGGCGCGGTGTTGATGTAGCGGCAGACCGAGAAGCCCTTCTCGGCGAGCGCCGACTTCGGCAGCGCGAAGTCGAAAGAGGGCTCGGTGTAGAGCTGGAGCACCACGATGGTCTGGCCGTCGAACGCGCCGTCGATGGCGAGGTCGTGACGGTTGCCCGCGGCGTTGCCGTACGCGTCCTTCTTCGCGGGCTCGGAGCGGCGCTCGACCTTGAAGGTGCCGTCAGCAGCCTTCACCTTCACGTCGACGGCGGTGGCAGGGGCGCTCTGGCCGGCGCTCTCGGTGTACTGGGCAGAGGCGGGGAAGACGGCGAGGCACGACGCGAGGAGCCATTTTCGGAGCATTCGCGCTTCAACGCGCGGGCTTCGAAACCGATCTCCTGAGCCGGAAGAGCGCGAGCACGTCGCACACCACCCCCAGCACGTTCTGCACGTGACTCAGCTCACCGGCCGACACCTCGACCCATTCGCGCGCGTAGCGCACGCGCCGCACCAGCTTGCGCAGCGAGTGCACGCCCTCTTCGTTCTTCTTGAACCGCGCCTTCACGAGCGCGCGCTCGAGCGGCTGGAGCAGGCGCGACGCCCGCCGCCGCCGAATGGTTCCCAGCGCGCGAAACGCGGTGGTCAGCCCCAGCACGCGCTTCGACCGGAGCGCCGTCTGCGCACGCGCGACGGCCGGCGGCCGCAACACCGCACGGCCTTCCCGCGTCAGCAGCGCGTCGAACACGTCGAGGTCGCGCAGCGCCGACGTCTCGCGCAACAGCCACTTGAGGTCGTCGCGCAGCACGCGCACCTCGGCCAGCTCGAGCCACACCAGCAATCGCCGCGAGAGCACGCGCAGGTCGTGAACGCCCTCGGCCTCACCACGTCGCGCCTGCGCGAGCGCGTCATCGAAGCGGGAAAGCGTCGGGCCGGGGTTGATGCGCGCCACGTCACCTCCGCAGGAGTTTGGGGGTGAACAGCCCGGTCAGCCGCATGCCGCCGGGCACCATCTCGCCCTCGAGGCGCACCACGCAGCCTTTCTTGAGCTCAAATTTTCCACCCGCGCCGTCATCGCCGAGCACCAGCCAGGCGACCAGCGCGCTCAGGTGTGGCTCGTGGCCCACCGCCGCGGCTTCGTGCACGTCGAGCAGCTTCGTCAGCTCTGCACCCGGCGGCTCGGCGAGCAGCGGCGTCACCTCGAACTCGCCGTCGCACAGCGGCCTCAGCAGCTCGGCGGTCTGCAGGGCGCGCAGCTTCGGGGAATGGAACACCGTCGAGAAGCGCACGCCGAGGTCTTCGAGCGTGGCCACGCTGCGCTTGAAGCGCTTGCGCCCCTCGCTGGTGAGCGCGCGCGCGAAGTCGTCGGTTCCGTCTTCGGCGATGGCGTGGCGAATGAGCGTCAGCTCCATGGAGGGGACACCTCAGCATCGAACGCCCTGTCGCGGGGCCCCAAACGGTCAGGCCGTCGACGACTTCCGCTCAAAGTGAGACAACGACGGCATGGCCTCTGCAGTCGCCGCCTTGAAGACCCGCTACCGCTCGAGCGCGCCGTTTCGCTGGGCGGTCGACCTCTCGGCGCTGCTGCTCATCGTCACGCTGGTGGGCCTCTTTCAGGCGCGCCACCACCCGCGAGGCCCTGCTCCGGCGTACACCTTCACCGCGCTCGACACCGGCGCGGCCACCACCTTCGCCGCCTTCGCCGGCAAGCCCTCACTCGTCGTGGTGTGGGCGCCGTGGTGCGGGGTCTGCAAGGCCGAATCCGACAACGTCTCTCGCGCGCGCCGCTGGCTCGGAGACACGGCGAACGTCATCTCGGTCGCCACGCAGTTCGCCGACGTCTCGCAAGTGCGGGCGTACGTGAAGAACCAGAGCGTCGACTACCCGGTGCTGGTGGCGGGTGACGACTTCGCGCAGGTGATGAAGGTTGGCGCCTTCCCCACGCTGTACGTGCTCGACGCGCAGGGCAACATCGTGTCGTCGGGCGAGGGCTACACCACGACGCTCGGCCTGCTGTGGCGAGCCTGGACGGCGGGATGATCAGCCTGCGCACCGTCAAAGAGCTCGTCTCGCACTTCGCGCGCCAAAACAGGCTGGTGCTCATTCCGCTGCTCGTGGTGCTCTTGCTCGCCGCCGTGCTGCTCGTATTGACCAACGGGCTGAGCGTCGTCGCGCCGTTCGTCTACGCGTTGTTCTGACTCGTCTCACTTTCGTTCGGAGGTCGCATGACCCGTCTCCTCGCCGTGGCGTTCGCCAGCACCTTCCTCGCGGCGTGCTCATGCGGCACCACCGCCATCAAGTGCGCCGACTTCACCGACTGCCCCACCGGGCAAATCTGCTCGAAGGGTGAATGTCGCGCGACGAGCCTCCTCGGGGGCGGCGGCGGGACGGGCGCAGGGACGAGCGGCGGCGGCACGGGGGCGGGCACCAGCGGGGGCGGTGTTGGCACCGGCGCGGGCACGTCAGGCGGGGGCACGGGCGGCGGCAGCACCTGCACCTCGACCTGCTCTGATGACCTGCAGGCGAGCATCGACTGCAACGGCGTGCGCACGCAGTGCCCGGCAGGCCAGGGCTGCTCGCCCACCGGCTGCATCGACGCCTGCGCAGCGGCCGCAGCAGCAGGCAGCACCATCGGCTGTGACTTCTATTCGGCCGCGGTGCCGCCGCAGTTCGAGACGGTGGGCAGCTGCTACGCGGTGCTGGTCGCCAACACGTGGAACAACCCCATCTCGCTCACCGTGAAGCACGGCACCCAGACGCTCGACGTCGGCAGCTTCGCGCGCCTCTTCCGCGAGAATGCGGGGGCGCTCACCTACCAGCCGCTCCCGGTGATGGCTGGTGGGGCGATGTTGCCGCAGGGCGAGATGGCGATTCTCTTCCTCGCGCAGGACGACAGCGGCGGCAACTCGCCCCTGTATTACACGCCGTGCCCGTCGGCCCCGGCGCTGCAGCAGACGTTTCAGA
Organism: Archangium sp.; assembly: GCA_044371205.1. Taxonomy (GTDB): domain Bacteria; phylum Myxococcota; class Myxococcia; order Myxococcales; family Myxococcaceae; genus Archangium_A. Next base: position 22,829 of record JBILUC010000058.1, on the reverse strand, counting down.
GCGACGTCACGGGCTTCTTCCCGAGCTTCCACATCAGCACCAGCGCGCCCGTCATCGCGTACGACATGTACCCGTACGGCGGCGCCGACAGCCACGTGACGAGCACCAGCCTGCTCATTCCGACCAGCGCGTGGGGCACCAACTACGTGGGCGTGACGCCGACGGGCGCGCTCGGGCCGAACCTGCCGTACCTGCAGCTCTACGGGCAGGCTGACAACACCCAGGTCGCGATTCAGGCGTCGGTCGCCATCGAAGGGGGCAGCGGGGTCGCGCCGGCCGCCGCGAACGCAGTGGGTCGCTACACGCTCAACAAGGGCCAGGTGCTGCAGCTGTACCAATCGGCCGAGTTGAGCGGCGCCTTCGTGAAGAGCGACAAACCCATCGCGGTGTGGGGCGGTCACCCGTGTATGCAATTGCCGTTGGGCAACGCCGCGTGTGACAGCGGCCACCAGCAGTTCCCCGCGGTGCAGTTGCTGGGCAACGACTACCTCGCGGTGCGCCACAAGGAGCGCAACGTGGGCCGCAACGAGAACGCGCTGTGGCGCCTGGTGGGCGCGGTCGATGGCACCACGCTCACCTACGACCCGCCGGTGGCCGGGCCCGCGACGTTGAATGCGGGGCAGACGCTCACCTTCGCGGCGCCCGGCCCCTTCCGCGTGAAGAGCCAGGACGCGGCGCACATCTTCTACGTGTCGCAGATGATGACCGGCGGCGAGTCGAACTCGAACAAGGGCGACCCGGAGTTCGTCAACCTGGTGCCGCCGCAGCAGTACCTGCGCAGCTACCTCTTCCTCACCGACCCGACGTACGCCAGCACCGACCTCGTCTTCGTGCGGCCGCTCGCGAGCGACAACACGTACCACGACGTCACGCTCGACTGCGCCGGCGTGCTCAGCAACTGGTTCGGCATCGGCGGTACGAGCTACCAGTACGCGCGCGTGTCGTGGACGCGGGGCGCCACCAGCGGCTGCAAGAACGGCGTGCACCGCGCGTCGAGCACGGCGCCCTTCGGGCTCACCGTGTGGGGCGTCGACGACTACACCAGCTACGGGTACCCGGCGGGCATGAGCGTGCGGCCCATCAACACCGTCGTCGTCGGGCCTGAAATCAACTGATCACTTCGCGGTGAGCTTCACTTCCTTGAGCAGCTGTTCGCCGCGCATCACCGAGATGGTCCACTCCCCTGGCTTGGCGATGCGCACCCCCGTCCACGTGCGCGTGCGCCACGACTCGCCCTTCACCTTGACGTCTTTGGTCTCGCGAACCGTGTTGCCCTGCTTGAGCTGCACGGTCAGGTCTTCAATCAAGTCGCCCTGAGGCACGAGGTAGGCCTGCCACACGTTCACGTTGGTGCCGGCCTTCACCCCGTCGGCGCCAATTTCAGTCGCGCACTCGAACTTGTTGGGCCCGTCTTTCGCGATGTCGGTACACAGCTTCAGGTCGACCAGGACGAGGCCCTGCCCCTTGCCGTTCTGAAAGAAGTTCCAGGTGTCGCGAATGGCGTCGGCGCTCGGCGGCTTCACCGTGGGCGCCTGCGCGAACGCGAACGACGACGAGACGACTGCCACCAGCACCACGCTGCGAATCGACGATGTCATGAAGCCCCCTCGAAGGTGAGCGGCGCAGGCTACCCCTTCTTGTTCCACGAGCGGTCGAGATCGAGCTCGAGCTCGCCGTCGCCACCCGCGTCGAGCTTCGGCTGGTTCGGCAGGTCGGGCGTCTCCCACCGCGGGGCCATGACGTGCTCAGGCTCGGGAGGCGGGCTGACGACGAGCGGCCGCACCGCCACCGGGGCCCGCGAGGCCATCGGGTTCACGAAGTGCTCGGGCACGTTCACCAGCACCTCTTCCCAGGAGACGGTGCGGTCGGCTTCCCGGGCGCCCCACCACGCGAACAGCGCAGAGAGCACGATGGCCATCAACACGCCGAGCACCAGCGAGCCGCCGCCCAGGGTGCTGAAGCCGAACACCGCCATCAAGAAGCCGAGCCCAGACGCAGAGAGGATGGCCCCTCCCGCGCCCGCCGCCCGCTTGCCGCACGCCGCGCACTTCGCCCGCCGCAACAACTCCTCGCCCTTGCTGGACGCGTTGGCGAACGCGTCGACGCCGGCGCGTTCCTTCGCGTCGTCGTTGAAGAGGCCGTAGTGCGCGTTGCCCCGGCCCTCCGCGCTCACGTGCACGCGCCCCTTCGCGACGTGGCCGCAGTGGGGGCAGGTGATGACCTCGGTCCAGTCGAGCGACGACGTCTTGCGGTGGACGATGTCGAAGTGCATTGCCGGGACTGTAGTGCCCCGCGCGTCAGGCGCGCACCATGGCCTGCAGCTTCTCGAAGCTCGCGGAGAGCTGCTCAGGCGACTGCAGCACCAACAGCCGCGGCTGCATCTGCTCGATGCGGAACTCCTGCGCGCAGATGCGCTCGACCTCGAAGGGCAACACCTCGGGCTCGCCCGAGAGGGCGTGCCGACACTCACCGAGCTCGGGAAGGGTCGGCCGGTCGAACTCGAGCCGCCTCACCCCGTCCAGGAAGAGGCTGCACAGCTGCACGTCACGGCGCTCGCGGTGCAGCGCGACGAGGTCGGCTCAGGTGGCGTGCTCTTCGGGCGTGAAGGGTTCTTTCCGGTTCGAGAAGGTCGACATGACCGGCCACGGTAGACGCTTGGGCCCGTTCGAAGAAATCGACAAAGAACGCAGCCTCCTGGTCGACGGAACGAACAGTCTTCAGTTCGCCAGCGCGAGACAGGCGACGCGCAGCCGCTCGACCGCTGCGTCGAGGCCGTCGAAGTCAGCGGTGCCCATGGCGGTGGTGAAGTCGCGCAAGAACGCGTCGTAGGCGGGCCGAATCGCCTCGGGCACCTCGACCTTCGGCTGCCCGTCGGGGGGCCACGACATCGTCTGCCAGACGCGGTGCTTCGCCACGCGCGCCAGGTCGTCGGCCGCTTCCTGGTAGCGCCCTCGCGCCAGCGCACCCAGGCCGTAGCCCAGCGGCCCGGCCCCGGTGCCGGTGGTCACCTCCCGCTTCCACGCCTCGAGGCGGTCGAGGCGGCCCGCGGCGAACAGCGCGAAGGGCCCCACATCGACCACCCACGTGACCTCGAGTGGCTTGAGTTGTTCGGCGCGGTCGGCGGCGAGCTGAAGCTCGTTCGACTCGAGCGCGAGGTTGAGGCTGTCGAACATGAGCTGGTGGGAGTTGCTGTCGCGAGCGAGCACCTTCTCCGTGAGCGCACCGGCGGCTTTTCGCAGCTCGGCTGTCACCGGGTCGCCTTCCCACGCGGCCAACAGCGCGTACCACTGCGTCGCGGCCAGACAGGCACGCAGTGAGTTGATGTCGCTCTTCCCGCACGCGTCGCGCTGGCGCTCGTAGTTGCGACGCGCAGCCTCGAACGCCGCGGTGCGCCCCTGCTCGACCCACACCGCCAGCATGCCGTTCGCCGCGAACCCGAGCAGCCGCTGCCGATGCACGCCGCTGGCGAGGTGCACCGAGCGCTCAGCGACCTCGAAGGACTGGGCCATCAGCTTGAGCCCCTCGTGGTCACCCGATTCCCATCGCCATGCGCCCCACGCGGCATAGAGCCACGCCTTGTTGATCTCGACCGCGACGGTGGTCGTGCCCGGCCACGCCTCGAGCAGCACCCGCGCCTCCTCGAAGAGGCGCGTGGCCCGCGCCGGGTCGACCGGAATGGCGAGCTCCCCCAACCTGACCATCGCCGAGGTACGACAGTGGAACGCGCTCAGAGGGTCGGCGAAGCGCGACTGGTGCGCTTCCACAAGGGCCAACGCCTGCTCGGCGAGCGTCTGGGCCTTCTGCGGCTCGCCGATGTCTTCGTGAAACGCTGCGAGGCGCAAGATGACCTCGCACACCGAGCTCAGCTCCTCGCTGGACAGGTCCCCGCGCTGCAACCAGGCGTTGGCGCGCTCCGAGAAGAAGGTGGCCAGCTCGATGTTGTGCGACTCGGTGTCGAGCTGGTCGGGCAGGTCGCGCAGCAACTCGCGCGCGAAGGTGCGCGCCTCGTTTCGCTCGCGGCGCACGCGCACTTCGTTGACCACCAGCAACACCGCGAGCAGCACCAGCCCCAGCGCCACCGCGACCGAAGTCACCGGGTTGGAGGTCACGGCGCGGCGCACCACCTCCAGCCTCGAATACGAGCGCGCCGACACCGCGCGCCCGGTGAGCCACCGCTCGAGGTCAGCCGCCAGCGCCACTGCGCTCGGGTAGCGCTCGCTGCGTTCCGACTGAAGACACTTCTCGCAGATGGCGGCGAGGTCGCGCGGCACGTCGGGCTGCACCGCGAGCACCGGTGAAATCTCGGCCGCGGCCGCGTGCCCCAGCGCCGATTGCACGCTGCGGCCCCCGATGGGCGGCGCGCCGGTGAGCAGTTGATACAGACACGCGCCGAGGCCCCACACGTCGCTGCGCGCATCGGCGTCGAGACCCAGCGCCTGCTCGGGGCTCATGTACGCGGGCGTGCCCACCACGCTGCTGACGCCGTGCGGCGCGGTGGAATCAGGCGCGCCCGCCCCCGACTGCTTCACCAGCGCGAGGCCCCAGTCGAGCACGGTGGTCTCACCCAGCGCGCCGAGCATGATGTTCTGCGGCTTCAGGTCGCGGTGCACCACGTGCCGCTCGTGCGCATACGCGACGGCCTGACAGGCGCGCAGCAGCGCAGGCACCAGCGTCAGCCGTTCCTCGAGGGTCTTCCGGTCGGTGAGCAACTCCGCGAGGCTGCGCCCCTCGACGCGCCGGAGCACGATGGCCGCGACGCCATCGGCAGTGAGCCCCACGTCGTGCAAGGGCACGATGCCCGCGTGCTGCAGCGACGCCGTGAGCCGGGCCTCGCGCAGGAAGTTGGCGACCAGCGCCGGCTCTTTCATCAGCTCGGGGTGCAGCCGCTTCACGGCGACCTCGCGGCGGAGCACCCGGTCGTGCGCCTTCCACACCGTGCCCTGGCCGCCCTTGCCGAGCTCCGACGCGACGACGTACCGGGTCTCGTCGAGCGGCGGCAGCACGCTCTCGAAGTGGAAGACGCCCGCGCTCGAGGGCGTCAGCGTGGGGCCCGAGATGAGCGACTCCGATTCCGCGCCCGGAGTCGAGGTGGTCTTCGCGGTCGGGTCGTCCGAAGCGACCTGTGGAACGGGGCGTTTGCTCACCACGCCCGACTCCATAGCGCGAACCCGCGGTGACCGAGACACGTCACTCGCGGCACCGGCCGTCTTGAATCGACAACTTGATGAAGGAAGGGAGAAGGCGAATCAGCTGCTTCAGACGCGCGGCTTCTCGACGGCGATGACGCCCGCGCCGTTGGTCTTCGGCTTCAGCTCACTGCGCAGCAGCTTCGCGACCATGGCGTTGGCGAGCCCGTTGCCGTCGCTGCTCCCGCCCACCGCGATGTCGGGCACGAGCTTCACGCCGTGCTCGCCGAGGATGCTGGCGAGCTGCACCGAGACGAAGGCGTCGCCGCCCATCGAGAGCACGCCCTCGCGGTACGCCTCGGCCTTGGCGGTGCCGATGGCCTTCGTGGCTTCGGCCTCGGCGTCACCGTTGAGGCGCGTGGCCGTGGCTGCAGCTTCGGCGCGCTGACGCATGGCGTGCGCTTCGGCCTCGGCCGCGAGGCGCACCCGCGCGCCTTCGCCCCGGGCGGTCTCTTCCACCGCGAGCGCGTTCTTCTGGCTGATGGCCACCATCTGCTCGCTGCGCACCACCTCGCCCTGCATGTTCGCGATCGACGTCTCGCGCTCGAGCTGCTGGCGCTTCATCTGCGCCTCGCGCTGCACGTCGTAGGTGCGCTGCAGCTCCTCGGCGATTTTGCGGTCGGTCTGCGTCTTCATCAGCTCGGCCGGGGGCTGGATGTCGCCGATGAGCGTGTCGATGCATTCCACGTCGTAGGCCGACAGGGCGCCCTTGATGGCGTCGTACGCTTCCTGCTGGCGCTGGGTGCGCGCCGAGAGGAACTCGAGCACCGAGACCTGCTGCGCCGAGTTGCGGAAGTAGTTCGCCACGGTGGGCTGCAGCACGTGGTCGACCAGGTTCTGCATCGAGCCCACGCGAGAGATGACCCGCGGCGCCTGCTTCATGCCGATGTGGATGATTTGCGACACGTCGAGGGTGAAGCTGAAGCCGTCACGCGACCGCACCGTGATGGGCGCCAGCTTCTCGTCGTACTTGTGCTGTTCCACCCGGCCCGCCCAGTTGAGGACGATGTTGGTGGTGGGCACGAGCTCGACCTTCATCACCTTGTTGTTGATGGGGTGCTTGCCAGGCAGCAAAGGCTCGATGCACACACCCTTGCGGCCGCGCTCGACGAGGTCACCGTGGGTGAAGTCGTCGCCCGAGACGTCGAGGTGCTCTTTGCCGACGTAGCTGACCACCACACCGACCGAGCCGATGGGCACCTCGGTCATGGGGATCTGCTCCACCCTCACGAACCAGGGGTTCAGGTTCCACGAGCCTGAGAGCAACACCTGCTCCTGCAGACCGCGGCAGCCGCCCGCGTCGATGAACGCCTGCCCACGCTGGAACGAGTCGTGACCCGTCACCGGCGCACCCGCAAGGTCGCCCGTGGGAATCGGCTTGCCGTCGAGCACGGTGACGATGCCCACGCGGTCAGGCGCGACCGAGGCCACGTTGAGCTCGCTGGCCTTCACGCCGAACGCGTCGGCGTTGTCGGTGGTGACCACCTGAAAGAGCGCCGGGTTGATGCGGTAGGTACCCGCAGTCAGAAAGGCCAGCTGCCGGCCCTTCTCACCCGCGTTCTCGAGGAAGGCCCGCCCGTCCTGAAAGTCGTCGCAGTCGACCTCGTGCCCGAGGATGCGGTCGCTCGGAATCGAGCTGCCGTCGGCCGAGACCACGAGGGCGATTTCACCCGAGCGCACCGAAATCATCGGCACGCGCTCGATGCGGTACTTCCAGCTCCACAGCCCGAAGTGCCAACCGGGAGGCAGCAGGTCGGCCTGGTAGCCCGCTTCCCCGTTGAGCGCGATGAGCCGGCCTGGCGGCAACGGCGCGCCGAACTTCTTGATGACGAGGCCCGACTCGTCTTCCGCGATGACCCACGTGCCTGCGACCAGCAGGAACACCGCCACCGCAACGAGAACCACCAACGCCGCCAGAAGTACCGTGACCATGTGCTGCCCTCCGTTCGAGTTGGGGCGGCGATGTGCACCCGCGGGGCCAGCGCCAGGGGTGCGGATGTTGGTCGGCGGCGTCCGATGAGCATGAATGCACTCGCGTCGCGTCAGCATTTGATTCGTGGTGTGCTCGCGCCATGAAGACCTTCCGGTGGAGAGGCGAGCGCGCGGTGCCCGGGCTGCTGGCGGCGGAGGGGTGGTCGCCAGGCGACGAGGGGCCGTGGGTGGTGGCGACGGCGAAGGCGGTGGTGCCTCCGTCACCGAAGGGCGCGTGGGTGTGGCTGTGTGGCGAGGCGCCTCCGCCCTCGGCGTTGCAGCTCGCGGTCGATGCCGGCGCGCTCGACGTGGTGGTGAAGACGAGCGGGTGGGAAGCGCGGCTGCTCGCGCGGCTCGAAGAATCGCTGGTGGTCGACGCGCCGTTGCCTGCGGTGAAGGGCTTCGTGGCTGAGAGCGCAGCAGCGAAGGACCTCTTGCGGCGGCTGCACCACGCCGCGCAGAGCGCGATGCCGGTGTTGCTCACGGGCGAGACGGGCACCGGCAAAGAGGTCGCGTCGCGCTTTCTGCACCAGTGGAGCTCGCGCAAGTCGCGCACCTTCGTGCCCATCAACTGCTCGGCGATTCCCAACGAGCTGATGGAAGGGGAGCTCTTCGGCTACGTGCGCGGCGCGTTCTCAGGGGCGACACGCGACTACGACGGGCAGCTGAGCGCGGCCGAGGGCGGTACGGTGTTCCTCGATGAAATCGACGACACGCCGGTGGTGCTGCAGAACAAGCTGCTGCGTGTGCTCGAAGACCGCGTCATCTCGCGGCTGGGCGAGAACGTGTGGAAGAAGGTCGACTTCCGGCTCGTGGCGGCAACCAACCGCGACCTGAAGGGGCTCATCGCGCGCGGGCAGTTCGGCGCTGACCTCTTCGAGCGACTCTCGACGATTCAAATCGTGCTTCCGCCGCTGCGGGAACGGCTCGACGACCTGCCGGTGCTCGCGACGCAGCTCATCGAGCGCTTCTACGTCGAAGACCCGCTCTCGGCAGGGCGCGCGCGGGTGCGTGAAGTGACGGCCGAGGCGATGGAACTGCTGCGCGCGTACGCGTGGCCCGGCAACATTCGCGAGCTGCGCAACGTGGTGTACGGCGCGCTCGTCACCAAGAGAAAGGGCGAGAGCCTGCTGGTGTCTGACTTGCCGCGGCGGCTGTGGTCGGCGCAGAGCGATGACGCGAGCAGCGGCACCACCTCAGACCTCGAGTCGCGCATCGCGAGCGGGCAGTTCAACTTGAAGCGCGAACTGGAGCAGGTCGAGCGACGCGCGCTCGACATCGCGCTGCGACGTTCAGATGGAAACGCCGCGGAGGCCGCCCGGCTGCTCGGGGAAGTCGGTCGCGGCGCCGCGAGAGACCCGGGCGGCACGGTGCGCACGATGATGAAGCGCCTCGGCCTGCGCCGCTGACCTCCCTCTCCCCCCGCAGTGGAGAGGGTTGGGGAGAGGGGGTGACTGTTTCTCTGAGTTCGAGCCGCTGTTCACTCTGAACGACGACCACCCCTCTCCCCGACCCTCTCCCCTGCGGGGGGAGAGGGAGGCGTTAGGCTGCCTCGACATGCGCACCCTCCCCGTCCTCGTCGTGCTGTGCCTCAGCACCCTCGCGCGCGCCGACGAGCCGAGCCTCACGCCGACCACCGCGCCCGACCCTCTGCGCGAGTCGATGCACCTCTGGCACCGCGGCGAACGCATCTCCGGGTTCGTGCCCTTCCTCGGCACCGGTCTCGCGACCTCTCTGGCCGGAACGTTGATGGTGACCAGCGCGTCCACCGCAGCGAAGGGTGCCGGCTGGCTGCTCATCGGCTTCGGCGTGCTCGAGGCCGCTGCCGGTCTCTTCTTCGGTCTCTCGTCGTTCAGCAACGAGGCCGCGCGCGACGCGGCGCTCACCGTCGACCGCGAGAAGTTCATCGAGTCCGAGCGCGCGCGGGTGAAACGAATCACCACCGTCTACCAACCGGTGCTCCTCGGCGTGGAAGCGGCTCTCACGCTCGCGGGAGGCGTCACTGCGGGCATCGGCGCGCTCCGCAGCGACGACCTCATGCTCGGCATCGGGCTGGGGCTCGCGGTGCAGGGGCTCGTCTTCTTCCTGCTCGACTGGGCCGTGTCCGACCGCGCGCACGCCTACGCGCTCGCGCTGAGCTTCTGAGGCGGGGGTGTTGCAAGAAGACGTCGCTCTGACGACGTGCTGTTGCATCACCCCTCCTGAGGAAGTCGCGTACGGCCGAAACGACCCGCCGTGGTATCGCCCGCGCCATGATTTCGCGGTCTCTGCTCTTCGCGCTTGTCCTGATCAGCCCCCTCGCCTTCGCCCGCAGCGACTGGATGAACCCCGGCACCATGGGCGCGAACGCCGTGCCCGGTTTCGCGGTCGAGCCGCCGTGGCACCAGCCGTACACCTCGCTGCAGTTCGGCGCGCAGCTCGCACAGGGCTGGCGGTACGACACCTCGTTGCTCCCGTACTGGCGACTCGTGACGCCGTTCGGCAAGTACATCTCGACCTACTTCGAGGGCAGCATCGTCGAGTTGTGGTGGAGCTCACCGCAGACGCGAGAAGAGTGGCTGCTCCCCACCGACAAGGGCGTCGCGAAGGCCGACCTGCGCTTCGGCTTCAAGATTCTCCTCGCTGACTTCGGCGAGGCCCTGCCGAAAATCGGCTTCCGCGCGTTCACCAAATCGACGACCGGCAAGGGCTACGTCGAGCGGCGCTTCACCGACGGGCCGGCGTACCTGCTCGAGTTCCTCGTCGGCGAGAGGTTCCCCATCGAGGCCTTCGACCTCTCGCTGCTCGGCATGGGCGGGTACTGGATTTGGCAGCAGGGCGAAGCGGGCCAGAACGACGCCATCACCTGGGGCCTCACCTTGAGCGGCACCTTCTTCAAGCGGCTGATGGTCGACGTCGGCATGCGTGGCTACGTCGGTTGGCAGAAAGACGACAAGCCGGTGATTCTCGCGACGAAGCTCGGCGTGTTGATCGGCGACTGGTTCGAGGTGAGCGGCACCTTCAACGTCGGGTTCCGCGACGCGCCCCGCTACGAGGGCATCGTGCAGCTCGGCTTCCGCCTGCCGGCCATCGCGCCGTTTCTCTTCGACTTCTCTCCGGGCACGCCGCTGCTCAAGCACCACGAGCTCGGCGCGACGCACTGACGTGCCCGTCAGCCGGCCTCAGAAAGAAGCGATGACGGCACCTCGAGGGGCATCTGCGCTCTCGTGCCCGAGGGTCTTCGATTTGAGCCGATCGGAGTTGGCCCGGTTCTTCAACTGGCCGGGGAGCATCACCAGGCCGATGACGAAGGGGATCAGCGCAACCCCGCCGACGACTGCCCCGAGGAACATCAGGCCGAACGTGACAAACCCGTACGCGCCAAAGACGCCCCACGCGATGCCCCCGACGATCGCTGCGCTCGCAGCCGTGACGAAGAGTCACGCGGCGTGCCTGCGCGATTTCCGGGGCTTCGCGTGTTCCTCGTGTGCAATGCGCTGCACATCGTCACGGGTTCGGGCAACGCTCTGCTCAGCGCGCGGACGTCCACTCAGGGCGTGCGAATCGCGCCCTTCTCGAACGTTGGGTGGTTCGCGCACTCGTAGCCGTAGGTGCCGAAGCTCGAGAAGCGCGCCGAGCGCGAGCTGCCGAAGTTCGGGTTCAACGTGAACTCGCGCGGCCCACAGACCTGCCGCAGCGGGTGGAGCGAGAAGTTGCCGCTGAAGGTGACGTCCTGCGTGGTGGTGACGCGCATGCACTTCGGCGAGTAGCCGTTGCTGTCGAAAGTCACCGTGCGACTCGCGCCCGCCGCGGTGCGGTCGTCGAAGGTGGTGCAGTTTGCGGGAAAGCCGGTGCACGCCGGCGGCTCACAGCGGCTGGTCGTGCCGCACACCCAGGGCACGCCGTTCACCATGCACTCCGAGCTGTCGCAGCAGCCACCGACTGCGGGCACGCAGATGGTCGCGCATGCGCGTTGTCCCTGCGGGCAGGCGACGTCGAAGGTCGCGACGCCCGCATCGAGCCCGGCTGCGCTCGCCGTCACGGTGACGCGACCGGGCGTGGGGTCTTTTGGGAAGACGTCGAGCTCACTCGAGTTCGCAGGCACAGCCCACGCGCCTGGAGAGAGCGCGCAGGTGTTCTCGTCGAACAACAACAGGGTGCTCGAGCTCGCCGCGAGGGTGACCGTCAGCGCCGTCGGCGACACGAAGGGAACGCCGCAGGCGTCGAGCACCCGAACCTTGAGCGGCGTCGTCGCGCACTGCCCGATGCCCAACGGCCCCGGGGAGACGACCACCACCTGCGCCGCCCCACCGCAGCCCGCATCGGCGACGCCCGCGTCGTCAGCCCCCGCATCTTCGGCTCCCCCGTCGATGTCAGAGGGACCGCCGTCGAGCCGTGATTCGCCCGCGCACGCGCCGGAGTCGCAGTATCGGGCGTAGGCGCCGTCGAAGTCGAAGCACGCGGAGAGGGAAGTGAGGGCCAGCACCAGCAGAAGAGCGCGCACGCCTCACCTTACGACGTGAGCGCGGCACGCGGCTTGTACCGACTGGTTCCATGCGACTGCGACGTGTCGGGCTGGCCACGCTGGTGACGGTGCTGTGTGGCACTGCCGCCACGGCGGCGTGGATTGACCGGGTCGGCACGCAGCCCGCATCGCTCTCGTTTCCGCGCAAGACGGCGGTGGTGGTGCTCGGTGCACGCGTCGAGGAGTCGGGCCTGGCCTCGAAGACCCTCGAAGCGCGCGTGATGCACGGGGTGGCGACGATGGCGATGGCGCCGAGCGAGACGGTGCTCCTCATCTCGGGCGGCGTGGGCACGTTCGGTGACGCCGAGGCTGACGTGGGGGCGCGGCTCGCGGTCGATGCGGGCGTGCCTGACCTGCGGGTGCGGCGCGAGCGACGCAGCCACTCGACACACCAGAACGCGCTCCTCTCGGCCGAGCTGTTGCGCACCGAGGGAATCACCGACGTGGTGCTGGTGAGCGACCCGTACCACCTCGCCCGCGCGCGGCTGGAGTTCGAGCGGCTCGGCTTCACGGTACAGGTCAGCCCGGTCGTCGAAGCGCCGCGGCACGAGAGCCTGCCCTCGCGTGCGTATTGGACGTTGCGGGAAGTGCCCGCGCTGGTGCGGGCGTTGATCAACGCGTGACCTAAGCTCAGCGCATGACGCTCTTCGTCGCGCTGCTCACGCTGGCCGTCCCACCGAAGGCAGACGCCTTCACCACCCTGCGCCCGCTCTACGAATACAACTCGAAGGTGCCGCTCGAGGTGCGGGCGCTCGCGAAAGACGACTTCCCCACCTTCACGCGCGAGAAGTTCACCTTCGTCGGCCAGCCGCGCGTGCGCGTGCCCGCCTACCTCGCGATGCCGAAGACCGGCGCTGCGCCCTTCCCCGTGGTGCTCCTCATCGACGGAATCGGTGGCGGGAAGGAGCGCTGGTTTCAACCAGCGAGCTGGCCGCGCGGGCTGTCGGTGGTCGAGGCGCTCGTGGCGCAGGGCTTCGCGGTGCTCGCGCTCGACGCCCCGCTGCACGGAGAGCGCGCGAGTGAAGGTGACTTCGTCATCCCCGACGACTGGGTCGAGCGGCGTGCGTTGATCATGCAGTGCGTGGTGGAGCATCGGCGCGCGCTGGATGCGCTCGAGGGGCACGCGGGGCTCGACGTGAAGCGCGCGGGCGTCGTGGGCCTGAGCATCGGCGCGTTGATGACGTTCATCCTCTCGGCGGTCGAGCCGCGCGTAAAGACGGCAGTCGCCGGGTTGCTGCCGGTTGCGCGCACGAGGGACGCACTCATGGGCCCCATCGCGCCGCAGACGTTCGCGGGCGCCATCACGACGCCGCTCCTCGTGTTCGTCGGCAAGAGAGACGCCCTCAGCCCGCTCGACGAGTCGCGCGCCGTGTTCGACGGGCTCGCGTCGAAACAGAAGGAGTTCGTCGTGTACGAGACCGACCACCGCCCGCCGCCTGAGTACGCCGAGGCGGTCGCGACCTGGCTCGGGAGCTCGCTCGGTCCACCTGCCCGCTAGACCTTTGCGTCAAGGCCGCGCCCCCGTCGGCGCCTCATGCCGATGAGCCACCTCGAGTGACGCGCGACGAGCTCGAGCGGCCCGCCTTCACGCGCTGCGTCGTGGACACCATGCGCGACGTGCGGTTCTCGGCCCTCGACGTCGGTGCGCGTGCCTCATGCGCCGACGCCCGCGCGGAAGTGAAAAGGGGATCCTGCTCCCGCCGCATGAACGCGGGAGCAGCCGCCCTTCACCGGCGCAAGCGTCTGCCTGGGAAGCAGTTTCTCCGCCGCCGGGATCCACCGGGGTCATCCCCGCAGTTCCGAGAAACCACATGACGAGGAGAGAGCGGATCGTCACGTCGTTCTGCACCTGCGCCGCGCGTGGCCGGCCGTCGAGCAGGGCGTTGCGCAGTCAGCTGCGCCGACGTCTGCGAAGGACGAGCGCCAGCGCGAGGACCTCGAGCCCACCGAGCCCGACGCTGCAGCCCATGCGCGGCGAGTCTTCACCCATCTCGTTCGGCACCGGCTCGTCGCCCTCACCCGCCGGCATCATCTGCTGATCAGGCGGAATCACGAGCAGGTCACAGGCATCACCGAGCCCATTGCCCTCGAAGTCTTCCTGCGAGGGGTTCGCGTCGAGCGGGCAGTTGTCGTTCGCGTCGGCCACCGCGTCTCCGTCGTCGTCGTCGTCGCATGCGTCACCTCGACCATCTGCGTCGGTGTCGAGCTGCATGGCCTCCGCGACGAGCGGGCAGGCGTCGCTCGCGTCACTCACGCCGTCACCGTCGTCGTCGGCATCGCACGCATCACCCTGGCCATCGCCATCGGCGTCCGATTGATCAGCGTTCGCGAGGCGAGGACACGAGTCACGCGCGTCGGGCACGCCATCGGCGTCGTCGTCGGCCTCACAGGCATCTCCCGTGCGGTCACCGTCGGTGTCGACTTGCGCCGGGTCCACCACGCGTGGGCACACGTCGGTGGCGTTCGCGACGCCATCACCGTCGAGGTCGGCATCACACACATCACTGTGCTCGGCGGCGTCGCGCGCGTGCGTGGGCGTCTCGATGGTGGATGCGGGCGTCGACGCGGGCACGCAGCCCGATGCCGGCGTCGATGCAGGTGTGACGGACGCGGGCGTCGATGCGGGCACGGCGGTCGACGCGGGCACGGTGGCGCGCTTCGACACGCCCGGCTCGGTGCTGTGGCAGGTGCCGACGGGCGTCACCTCCATCACCGTGAAGGCGTGGGGCGGTGGCGGCGCAGGTGGGGTGCAGCAGATGTCCTTCGGCGGCGGTGCGGCGTTCGCGCGGGGCACGTTCGCGGTGACGCCCGGCGAGATGCTCGAGGTGCAGGTCGCCGAGGGCGGCGTGGCGCCGGGCAATGGTGGCGGTGCGAGCTCGCTTCTTCGCGCGTCGACGGTGGTGCTCATCGCGGCGGGCGGCGGTGGTGGCGGCAGCGACGGGAACTCGGGCCTCACGGCGAACGCGGGCGGGCGCGGAGGCGCGGGCGGCGCGCAGCAGGGTCAGGCCGGGCAGAACTTCATGGCGATGATTGCGCCGTTCTGTACGAGCGCGACCGGCGGTCAGGGTGGCTCGCAGTCGGCGGGCGGCATGGGTGGCACGTCGACCGGCTCGGCAGTGTCGAAGTGCAACGGTCAGGCGGGCGGCTCGCTCACCGGCGGGCGCGCGACGGGCGTGAACAACATGTGCGACACCACCGTGGGCGCAATCCAATGGCGCCAGGGCGGCGGTCAGGGGAACGGTGGTGGCGGGGGTGGCGGCGCGGGCTACTTCGGCGGCGGCGGAGCGGGCTTCATCTGGACGTACTGCTCAGGCGGTGGCGGTGGTGGCTCGAGCTTCGTCGACGCCATCGCGACCGCGCCGCAGCTGGTCGGTGGAATGGACCGTACGGCCGGGAACACCGCCGAGGCTGCGGGGGCGGGCACCGGCGGGCTCGACGCGATTGGCTCGCTGATGAACGCGAACGGTGCAGCGGGCCGCGTCGTCATCACGTGGTGAACCCGCGCAGCACGCTGCGCTGAAGGAACTCGAGCGTCTGTTCGAGCGCGAGCCGCGCGGCATGCGGCTGTCGACTGCGGGTCAGCGCCTGCTCGGCAAGGCGAAGACGATTCCGGAGATGGTTGACGGGCTCTCGGGCTGAGAACCAACGCTCCAGGTTGCGGTAGCATCGACCGGACCATCGTGATGCGCATCGACGAGAGGATTGCGCGCCTGCGCGCCTGCCACGAAGCAGGACTGCTCGCGACCTGGCTGCACGTGGACGAGCACGGTCGGCAGCGGCTCACGCCCCTCGCGGCGTTCGCCCCGGAGGTCATGGTGCGGGGCTACGACGCGAGGGCCTGTCCCGAGGACGCGATGCCCGGCTGGCTCGCGGAAGCGCTCGAGCTGTTCGGACAGCTCGAAGCGCCAGCCTTCGACGAGGTCGTGGGCCGCTTCGTTGCGCTTGCGCCGTGCTTGCTCCACCTGCCTGCCGAGCGACTCGAGCGGCTCGACTTCACGACCCGCGCGGTGGCGCTGAGGGCCGCCCGCGGACGCACGGCTGAGCCGCAGGCGCTTGCCGCGATCGATCGCGTGCTCGTACTGCTCGAGGCTGCGGAGCAGGGCGCCCCGTCCCCCGAGAGCGTCTGGCGCGACGCCCGAGAACATGCGGCCGCGGTCGCACGAGCGTGTGCGGGCTCGCCGGGAGCAGCTGCTGCGCATGCGGCATGCGGCCGCGATGGGTCTGACGCACGCTTCGCGGCCTGGGCCACGGCGATGGATGGGCTCGAGGGGAGCACGGCCGGTGTCGCCGAGCTCATGCGCGAGTGGATGGATGCGTGGGAGCGTGCTTGCGCGGGCGATGGCCAACCCGCCTGAGCCGACCGTCCCAAGCTTCGCCGAGCGTCAGCGCCAGAGCGACTGCCACGCTTCGTGGAGGCTCTCGAGGTCTTCCCGTTCGGCTTGCGCGGCGAGCTCTGCGGCGAAGCGACGACGCTGGGTGCCTGGCAGCTCGCCGGGTTCGGGAGCGGCCTCTCGAAGCGCGAGCTTCTCCTTGAGGAACTCGAGCTTCGGGTCGCGTTGGAGCTCGTCGGGGGCGTAGAGGCCGGCGAAGTAGCCCTCCATCGTGCGGTTCACGAGAGTGCGCAAGGTCGCGTGAAGCTCGCTGGTCAACACGTCCGTGTTCACCCTGCCGACGAGCAGGCCTTCCCAGATCTCCATGCGTCGTCGAATGCCGGCGAGCGAGAGGCAGCCTTTGGGTGCCAGCTTCCAGGAGAGGACCTTGCCGCGCCGAGAGAACTGCGCGGCCTCGACGATGCCCTTCTGTTCGAGCCGCTCGAGCGAACGGTGGACTTGTTGGCGCCAGCGACCGACGCGATGTCCAAGGGTGGTGGGCGTCCCCTCCCCTTCGGCGAGGAGGAGGATGAGGAGGATGTCGCCCGGCTCGAGCTCGAGGTGTTGTGCCCAGGAATGACTGACAGCCTCGATGGCTCGGAGGGCTTGAATGAGCGCGACCCAGGTGCTGATGGCTTTATTTGTCATTGAATCAGACTACACGCGGGGACTGACAAGCCATGGGGTGGGCATTGAATGCGAATGACGGAACCCGTGCTTATCGCGGGCAGCCCCTCGCTTCGGGCAAAGATCCTCACCTTTGTCCTCGATGATGACGAGGGAGAGGGGGTACTGCCCTCTCAAAAAGCTCGTCCGCGATGATGACAAATAAGACATGCAATTGAGCCGCCAGCGTTGTCATCATCGAGGACCACGTTTTGAGCCCCCCGACACCCCCTCTGGCTCGTCATCATCGAGGACAAACTTGAAGATGTTCCCACGAGGTCGAGGGGCTCCCACGCCGTTTGGCACGGACAAGATCCTCGCCACCCTTCGTCCCTGAGGCCTTCTGCGCCGGCGCACGTCGAGACGCCAGCACGTGTCCCTGCAGTACGCTTTCCGACGCACATGAGTGACGAGAAGACCCGACCGGCTCAGCGCGCAGTACGCCGCAAGCCCGCCATCACCCACCTCGCGACGCGCAAGGTCGCTGCGGTCAAGCGCCGGCCCGCACCGACACCCGGCGTCGAGGCCCACCTCGTCGAGCCCTTCCGCGTGCTCGTGCTCCGTCGCGGAGAGCTGTCGAACGCCGCCGGAGAGGCCGACAACGGCTGGGTGATTCGCGATGACTACGAGAGAAAAGACTGTCTGCAGTTCGTGCTCGCGAAAGAGCCCTTGCTGAACATCATCGCGCGCACCCTGTGGAAGGACGACGACTATTCCTTCGACGTGATGGCCGCCGGAGAGGCCCGTGGCGCGCTCGTGCTCGACCGGGCGAGGCGCCTCTCTCGTCGGAGGGCACCGACGCGCGGCTCCGGCCAGCTCTTCGACCAGCACGGCCGCTCGCGCGCGTCGTTCCTGATTCGGCGGCGCAGCCAGGTCACTTGCTACACTGATGACAAGCAGACTCCGCTGCTCGAGGTCATCGCCGTGCGCGACGAGCTCATCGTCAAGGCGCGCCGCCTCACCATCGCCCACGCGATTCGGGTGATGAGCGCCGGCATCATCTCGACGTTCAGCCACCTCGAGGTCGCGCTGGAGAAGAGCGCGACTCCCTTCGAGCGCCTCTGTCTCGTCTCCGCGCTGGTGCTCTCAGATGCGTGGGAGCTCCAGTACCCCTCTGACGGTCGAGACGACGACTTCGTCTGACGTCAGCGACCGAGCAGCCGTTGCCACCACGTCTTCGCCACGGGCGGCGCAGCGGGCGCGGGCTCCGCGACCGGCGCTGGGGGGCGACGCACGACGCCCTCGGGCCTCGGAGGTGGGGCCCACGCCAACAACGGGTCGGGCGGCGCGCGACGCACGAGACGAAAGCCAACGGTCGGGCTCCCTGAGGCCCGGTCCGACGTCGTCGCCATGCGGAACGAGACGGTGACGGCCTCCTCGTCGTCGGTGAACGACCCGCCCCGCAGCACCCGCGGAGCGTCAGCCGGGAACGCCGGCTCGGGTCGCCGCGGGTGGTAGGCGAGCGCGTCGTAGCGGTCGAAGGTCCACTCCGACACGCCGCCGCACATCGCGAAGAGCCCAAAGTCGTTGGGTGGGAGCGCGCGCGACGGGAGCAGCGCAAAGCGCCCAAACTGCGCACAGTCGCACCGCGTCGGGTCGGGCGCCTCATTGCCCCAGGCGTAGCGCGCACCGATGCGCCCCCCCCGGGCCGCACGTTCCCACTCCGCCTCCGTCGGCAGCCCGTACTGCACCGCGTCCGTGCTGAGCCTCGCGCCGAGCGCCGCAGCCGTCGTCCACGAGACGGCAATCATCGGCTTCGAGCCGTAGTGCGGCTCGAGCGACCGGCTGGGCACTCGACCGAAGGCCGACTCGAACTCGCCGCCCGCGTGGGCATGCCAGTCGTGCGCTTCGTCGGTGCCCGTCTCGCAGTACTGCAGCCGAATGCGGTTCTCCTGATGCTGCCCCTCCCCCTGTTCGTCACGCGGAGGCGCGCCGCTGGGCGGTGCTTCCCACCCCATCAGCCGGCAATGGTCCGCCCACGAGATGGGGACATCGGTCATCCAGAACGCCGACACGCGCTGCGGGTGCACGGGTTGTTCGTCGAGGTCGCCGTTCGCGCTCCCCATCAGGAAGGTGCCCCCGGGCACGTAGCGGAAGACGAGCCCGTGCTCGTACAGCGTCAGCCCGTCCAGCACCTGCTGCCGCAAGCGCTGCACCGCCTCGTCGTGGGGCGCGAGCCCGAAGGCGCGGTCGAGGGCGGCGGCGAGCAACGGCTGGTCACCCGCTTCGAGCGCGAGGTCGGCCAGCACCCGGGCATGCGTCGCGTCGTCGTGGGAATCACCGCGCCCCAGCACCCGCTCGATGAGCTCTTCACGGTGACTCATCCCAGCACCGGCAGGGTGAAGCCGGGCCGCACCGTCTGCTCGCGGCGTGCTTCCCACTCGGCCTGCCACGGGTCTGGCGCGTTCACATCACCCGCAAGCCGCAACGAGCGCGCGCGACACCCGCCGTTGAACTCGCCGGGCCCCGGCCGCTTCGAGAGCGCCCGCATCGCGCGGAACCGCTCGCTGTCATTCCAGATCTCGCGGAACGAACGCTCGCGCACGTTCGCCGCGTCGAACGCCGTGCCCAGAAAGCTGCACGGGTTCACGTCACCGCGCGCCGAGATGCTGGCGATGGAGTTGCCCGCCCCGCACCCGAAGTTCCCGTACACCACCGCGTTCGCGTCGGCCCGCGCCGTGGGACTGAACGGGTCGATGCCGCGCACCGAGCCCAACGCTTCCAGCGACAGCAACGCGTCGGAGTACTGACCAAAGCCCGGCAGCAACTCCGGCCGATGCCGCGCCGCCCCTGCAGGGTACAGCGGGCGGAACACCACGTTCGCGGCACCCAGCTCCCGCGCCAGTTGCGCGAAGGCGGGCACCTCGTGCGCGTTGTGCTTCATCACCGTGAAGGCGAGCGTGAAGCGGAAGAGATGACCCAGCTCGCGCAGCTTCGCGGTGACGGCCTCGAAGGTGCCCCTGCCGCGCACCGCGTCGTTGGTGGCCGCGCTCGCGCCGTCGAGGCTCACGTTGAGCCACACCAGTTCCCGATGGCCGAGCGCGCGCGCCCACGCCTCGTCGAGCAGCAGCCCGTTCGTCGTGAGACAGGGGTGCAACCCGGCGCTCGTCGCCACGTCGATGACCTCGAGCAACTCGCGCCGCATCAGCGGCTCACCGCCCGTCAGCCCCAACCGAAAGCTGCCCATCGCAGCGAGGTCGCCGAAGAGCGTCGCGTACTCCGCGAGCGACAACAGCTCCCGGTTGCGCGGCAGTGGATCGGCGAAGCAGTGTGTGCACGCCAGGTTGCACGCGCCCACCACCTCGACGTGCACGGCGAGCGGCCCCACGAGGTGGTCTGCCGGCACGTGCTCGACTTCATTCACGCGCCCCGCGAAGCGGCCATCGGCGGTGAACCACCCCCGCTCGTCGAGCGCTGCGTAGAACGCCTCGAGGCCGTCGTGCGCTTCGGGCGGCCGCTCCCCCATCAACTCGAAGAAGGACTGCTGCGTGAGCGCGCGCAGCACGTTCGTCGCTTCGACGTCGAACGGCACGAAGCGCGACGAATGACGCTCGAAGACGATGCTGCCGAAGTGCTGCGGCGTGAGAACGAATGGAGCGTGCGTCATCGCTGGCCTCCTCCATCGAAGTCGAAGCGCTTGCGCAGCACTGCGTGCGGCGTCGGGAGCGCAAGTGGAACGCACCCGGCGGCGAGCTCCCGCTCGAACTCACGCTTCTGCCAGCTCTCGAGGGCTCGACCCGCAGTCGAAGAGCGCTGCAGACGCGCCCACCGCGAGTCATCGAACTCAGGCGCCTGCCACCCCGACTCGGGCGCTGCGTCGAGCGCGAGCCAGGTGCCATCGTCGCGCGACTCCGAGCGCGGCATGCGCTGCACCGGGTACGTCGGCACGCCCGGCAGACGAACCTCGAGGTACACGAGGGCCCACGGGGCGAGCCCGGCGACGGCCGGGACGCGCGGGTTCGCGGCCGCAGGGCCAAACTCGAGCGCCAGAACGTGGGCGCCGCGCAGCAGCCGCAGCCCCACGCTCGGCACGGCGACTCCATCGATGGCGACGTGGTTGAGCCGTAACGGAGTCATCGCGTGCACCCGAACCGTCACGCCGCGGCTCGGGTTGACCCACTGAAACACCGCGCCGCCGCACCCTGCAGGCACCTCGCAGTGCGAGTGCGCTTCGAGCACCAGCCGGGACCGCTTGTCGTACCGATGCAGCGAGTTGAGCCTGAACACGTCGTCGTCGTCGCTCATGCGCACCCAAGGCTAATATCTTGCTGCTGGTGCTGGCGGCGCGCTTCTCTGCCTCCCCCCCCCTGCGGCGAGATGGAGGGTGTCGCGATGCGGCTACCGCCTGATGACCATCACCAACGGCAGCCTCCGCATTCGGACGTTCTGACTACGGCAACAGCGAGATGCCGAGCAGCGCGGTGACGCCTGCCGCGAAGAGCGCCAGCACACCGAGCACGCCGTGACGGTTCGCCTCGCCGCGCTGGCCAGCCTCGAGGCGACGCCCGAGCCACCACAGCGCTGCGAACGAAAGCACGCTCCACACCCCGAGCTTGCCGTGGAAGGTGGCCAGCGGGCTCCAACCGCGAATGAAGACCGCCGACGCCACGCCGCCGAACATCGAGCCGACCATCACCAGCACCGCGACCGGGGCCCACTTCACGTGACGCGCGCGTGAGCCCTCGGGCGCAGGCTCGCGTCGCAACCTGAGCTTCCGCTGAGCGAAGCCGTCACGAAACGCGAACACGGCCAGCGCCAACGCGAAAGTGGCGAACGCAGGATGTCCCCAGGCGGTGAGCTCGAGCACGACGGGCGGAACCTAGCAGGCGCCGCAGGGGCAGGTGACCGCGGTGCCCGTCGACGTGAGGAGCCCGGTACAGCGCGTGAAGCCGCTCGTCACGACGCTCCCCACCACCCCGAACCCGATGAAGCCCCCGTGATGGACAGCTGCGCCGAGTTCGACGGCACCGTGCCCACCAGGAAGGGGTTTCGCACCTCGAGCGTCCCCCGCGGCACAACGTCAGCCAGCGAACGTGGCGGGCCGGGGCGCGACAGGGTCTACTTGGCGCCCCTTTCTTCGGAGGTCTCATGCGGCTGCGCCTCACGCTCGTCTCCTCGCTGGTTGGACTGCTCGGCTGTGCCTCCTCGTCGCAGAACACGGTGGCGGCCTCGCGCTGGCCACCGCGCCTGCAGCCGCTCGAGAACATCATCGCCAACGCCGAACAGTTTCCCTGCGCTGCGGGGCTGCATTCCATCCCCGCGACGGTGGTCGAGGTCGGCGTGTTCGCCAACGTCCCGTACCAGTCGTTCAGCAACGGCACCGTCGAGGTCAACGCCTACGGAGACCCCGGCGACCTCGTCGGCCTCGAGGCCGGCACTCAGACACAGGACCCCGCGCTGCAGCAGTGCCTCATTCAATTCGTCGCGGCGCAGACGTTGAGCGCCTCCGACCGCCAGCGCGTCGAGCGCTTCACGCCCGCACCTGCGCTCGACGTTCAACCGGGCCTCAACGTCGAGGTGACGCCGCCCACGGCGCCCGACGCCTTCAACGCGTGGTGGGTGTCGCTCGAGCGCACCGAGGCCATCGCCGAAGCGAAGGCGCCACCCGAGCAGATTCAGGAAATCTCGCAGCCGGCCGCGCAGTGGCAGCCGCCTCCGCCGACGTACTACCGCCGCCCGCCGCGCCCCGTCGTCGTCTACCGCAGCTACCGCCCCGTCGCGCCCGTGCGCGTGTACCCGCCGCGCTTCAACCGCCGCGCAGGCGTCTACATCCGCATCCGCTGAAGTTGCGGTGCTACCGTCGAAGACGCACGGCCGCCGAGGAAACACCATGTCCACTCGCCTGACCCTGTCGTCGATGGTGGTGCTGCTGTCGGTCTTCAGCGGCTGCAACGACGGCACGAACAACCCCGTCGGCCCGCCTGAAGGCCCCGGTCTCGGCGTGTCGTGCACCGCTGAGACGAAGTGCCGAACCAGCCTCACCTGCGACGCCACGCCGGTGACGGGCGCGTCGGGCAACGTCACCATGCCGCGCCCGGTGACGGCGGCGATGCGCCAGTACGTCCCCGATGGCTACGACGGCCACTTCGTCGTGTTCCGTAACCCCGCGGCGACCACCGACGCCGCGCGCTT
>JBILUC010000106.1:0-12915 GCA_044371205.1 Archangium sp. | reverse complement strand
TCCTGATCAAGTTCGCGAACCCGGCCATCGTGCCGTGGGTCCACACCACGATGTTCTACAACCTGTACGAGGACACCGGGCTCGCGTACCTGCACACCGAGTTCGACGAGCACCGCGCGTACCTCGAGCTGGTTCTGGCGGGGAGGTGTCGGCAACCACTGTCAGGCGTGGACCGACTGGCGAGGGAACGGCGGGGCCCACGCCCTGGCCAGCGGAGGTGGCTACCAGCAGAACCTGTCGTGCACGTACGCGGCGCGGTTCCTCTGTCTCGAGGAATGAACGAGAAGCGACCGCGGTGTCGTCACGCCTCGTCGTCACCTTCCTGCAAAGCTGAGTCGCACGCTTCCACTCTGAGCGAGCTACTTCGACCCTCGAGGCGCGCGAACTCGGCGACGCTCACCTCCGCGCCACAAACCGGGCGGCGCGTTTGCTTTGGTGCGTCTGGTCGATATGTCCGACTCATGACCAAACATCTCGGGTTGTGTCTGGTGGTCGTGGCGGGTGCTGGCTGCGTGAAGAACATCGACGCGATGTACACGCACCTCTCTGCTGGCTCGACGGGCTGCGAGCCTTCGCAGATGACGCTGGCGCCCGAAGCCAACCCCTTCATGTGGAAGGTGACGTGCCAGGGGAAGACCTTCTCATGCACCAATCCGCAGGGCGCGCCCGATGGCACCGCCATCTGCGTGCCGGAGTAGCGATGGCCAGCGCTTTGCTCTCGGGAAGCCCCTCGATTGGCGGAGTCCGTGGGCTGCGGGAGCGGCTGGGCGCGCAGGTTGGCGTTGGGGCGTCGGCACCGTGGGTCGTCGCGAAGCGCTGAGCCGGCAATGGAAACGGCGGAATGATGTTCACCTCCACCCCGAGCGCGTTGCTTGAAGCGGTCCGGCTGCACCCGGCCGACATGCGGTTGAGGGGTGTGTTGGCCGACGCGCTGATCGAGTCGGGTGACCCGCGCGGCGAGTTCATCGCGCTCCAGTTGGCGCGGCATGCGAGCGGTGACCGGGCCACCCCGCGTGAAGGGGCGCTGCTCGCGGAGCACCGGGACGCGTGGCTCGGCCGGCTCGCGGGCCTCGTGCACCAGCCCCGCTTCGAGCGCGGGTTTCTGCACGCGGCCCAGGTGCGCCGGGAGACGGCGCTGCCGGCGACGGTCGAGCGCTTCGACGAATGGGCGACGGTCGTGAATCTCGACGTGCGGTTTCTGCCCGAGGCGCTCGAGGTGCGGCTGCTGGGCGCCCCCGCGATGCGCTCGTTGCGAGAGGTCAGCGGTCTGTCGCTGCCCGGGCTCTCGGCCATCTCGAAGGCCAGAGGTGCGCTGCCCTGGCGTGCGCTCTCGCTGCAGGGGGGCGGGGTCGGGTTGGCCGCGCTGCTGCGCTGCCCACTGCCGCTCCTCACCTCGTTGACGTTCTTCGACCAGCTGCCGGCGCCACGGCTGCGCGAGCTGCTCGAGTCACCGCTGGGTCGTCAGCTCACCCACCTGGCGTTCAAGGTCGCCAACCCCGTCGAGTTGCCCGAGCTGCTGACCCTCGCGCTGCGCAGCACGCTCGAGACGATGCGCGCCTCGTCGACCGGCGGAGAGCTCACCTTCGAGGTGGCGCAGAAGACGCTGCGGGCCCCTCGAAAGCTGATCGACGCCCACCCGCTCGAGCTGCCGTGGCTGACGGTGGTGGGCACGTAGGGGATGACCAGCGCGTGGACGCACTCGAACGGCGCAAGGGCCTCCCGTGCTGCTGCAGGTGAGCATCCGGGGACCGCGAGACCGGCACCATCTCCATCTCGATTTCAGGAACGAAAGGCAGCCGTCTGTTGGTAGCAACGCGTGCCATGCGATTTCTCATGGCGCTCCTCGTCTCGTCGTTGGTGTTCGGCTGCGGTACCCCCTCGATGGCTGACGGCGGCACCGGTGGTGGCGCGACCGGCGGGGGCACGACGGGCGGAGGCACGACGGGCGGCGGCACGACGGGCGGCGGCACGACGGGCGGCGGTACGACGGGCGGCGGCACGACGGGGCGGCGGCACGACGGGCGGGGGCGGCGGCGCGACGGGTGGTGGCGCGGGTGACGACGGCGGCGCTGATGCGGGAACGACCGATGCCGGCAGCGTGACGAACCTGGTCGACGGCGGGTTCCTCGGGCTGGTGTCGATCTCCAGCTACGAGGAAGCGGAGTGGCCGGGCAGCGCCCTCACCAACAAGCCGCTGGCGATGGCGCTCGACCTGCAGAACCGGCCCGTGCTCGCGGTGAAGACCGACGGTGGCTACACGCTCGTCACGCTCGAGTACGACGGCGGTCTGTCGCTGGGCCACTTCTTCGCTGCCGGCAACGAGTTCGGCGGCAACGTGAACCTCCGCATCGACCAGACGGGGGTCAGCCACCTGCTGTCGGGGCCCTATTACTTCCGCGGTGAGCGCGACGGCGGCGCCAGCTTCTACGACACCAACGCGTTCACCAACTTCGGCACCTTCCGCACGCTCGCGGTGACGCCTGACGGCACGGCGCACGTCGTCGGCACGAACATGCAGGCCGTCACCGCCCGCAGCGCCCCGCCGCAGACCTTCGCCTGGGACGGTGGCTCGGGCACGGCCATCGGCGCAGTCACCAACGCCTTTCGCATTCGCGCGGTGAGCACGCACCCGCAGTTCCTCGATGTCGTCTACCAGCCGGACAACTCGACGACGCGGCTGGAGTGGGTGCACCGCTCGCAGGGCGTCTGGAGGGTCAACCGCGTCATCAACCCCAACATCGGCCCCCTTCAGGCGGTCGCGGGTCGCGAAGGGCGGCTCGCCGTGCTCGCCAACCCCTCGGGTGGGGGCAGCTCGCAGATTCACGCCGCCACCGATGGCGGCGTGTGGTCGACCCTCGGCCCGCTCTCGGGCATCGCCAGCAACTCGGTGGCGATCGACCAGGCCGGGAATCACTTCGTCGGTGGCTCGGTGCCCTTCATGTACAAGACCGCCGCCATCGGCCGACACAACGGCACGACCTTCGAGCTGGCCACCGTCGGCCCTGTGATCACCGAAGCGTCGAACAGCTATTCGAGCAACGTCTTCGTGGCGATCGACTCGAACAACCGGCCGCACCTCGTGTACGCGGAGGTCAACAACTCGACCTCGCACGCCTTCCGCGTCAACTGGGCGTACTGGCCTTGATCAACTGATCAGCGCTGCACGACCTTGCTGGCCTCGAGGACCATCGAGCCGGCTCAGACTTCAGCGACGAAGAGCCACCAGAAGTAGTGCGGTTCCTTCTCGCCGCGCACGATGGAGGGCGCCTTCACCTCGAACGCGACGACCTTCTTCGCCTTGAGGCCCTCGACGCGGCGGGCCCGATCGAAGCGCGCGGAGTTGGGCAGCGACACCAGTCGGCGACCGACGCGCCACGGCCTGGGCTGAGGCCTGTCTTCTTCCACCAGCCGCGCGCCGCAGTCGAGCAGCCAGCGCGGGAGCGCACCCTCGGCGGCGTACCCGCCACTGTAGTTGGGCGCGAGCTCGACCAACCATGCCGAGCCGTCGTCTTCGCTCTGTGAGAGGAACCCGGAGACCTTCGGCACCTTCACCCCGAGCGCCTTCGAGAGCGCCGCGTGGTCGAGCGGTGGGTAGTGCGACCAGCGGAAGGAGCGCCGGTCGGCGGCCTCACCGAGCACCGCGTCCAACACCTCGTAGCCATCAGGTGAGGCGAGGAGGTTCTTCCGCTTGAGCCACCTGTCGAGACGGTCGGTCTGCTCGTACGGGCGCGGCTTGCCGACGGGCTTCTTCCACCCCGGGCGATCGCCGGTGCCGTACTGGAGGCGGCGCACCAGACGGCCATGGGCGCTGATGAAGATCTCGATGCTGTCCATCGACGTGGAGATGTGAAACGCGACGACCTCGGTGGCGAGCACGCCCGACACGGCCGTGCCATCGAGGTTGGGCGGCACTTCGATCCACCGACCGCTCTTGTAGGGCACGTACCCGAGCCCTTCGGCGTCGAGCCGATCGAGCGTCGTCTCGTTGACGACGCGAACCAACACTCTGCTGTCTGAGCCCATGCTCTCGAGCGTAGCCGCCCCGAAACGAAAACCCTCGCGACCCCTGAAGCCCTCGCCCACACGCTTCGTCCACCTCTGACCTTCTTGCCGAGGAGGAGAGCGTCGATGGGCTCTTCAGTCTTCTTTGAGCGGAGCAACTGCACACGCTCACCGTTTTCGCGCGTACAGGGAGGACGCCCCGCGAATGGAGGCTACCAGCCGATGAGCACCAGCCCGGGGCCACCGCTGTTCGCAGGAACGGTCTGCGCCCGCCCTCCGTAGCCACTCGGTTCCAGGTACCCCGGCGAAGCGAGACCTGAGGGCACGCCCACCGTCGCCGAGCGCTGGAGCACGTCATCGCGCACCCCCGTCGCCGCGACGAACCCCGAGCCACCACCGCCTCCGAGCGCTTCGCCGTTCGCGCCACCGCCGCCTCCGAAGAAGCCGCCGCCGCCGCCCGCGCTGCAGAAGCCGTTGACCAGCCCCACGCCGCCGCCTCCACCAAACGTCGCCCCCACACGCGGGGTGGCCACGCTCATCACGCCGCCGCCACCACCCTGCAGGGGGAGACCGGTTTGACCGCAGAGCAGGCCATTCACGCAGCCACCCACGCCGCCCGCCTGAGGCGAGCCGCCTGCACCCTGCGAATCGACCGGGCCACCCGTGGCGAGCGCGCCCGCTGCGCCGAAGGGTCCGCCGCCGTTGCCTCCGGTGGCCACCACCGCGCCTCCCGTGAAGAAGGCACCACCGCCGCCACCACCGGCAATCAGCACCGCGTTCACCGCCGAGACGCCTCCGTCGGGCATCGGGCGGAACAGGCCCGAGAGACCGCCGCCCGCACCGCACGCCGGCGTCGCACCGCCGTCAGGCAACGCAGCACCCGAGATGGAGCTGCCACCGCCGCCCACCACCACCAACAGCACCTCTCCCGCATCGACGTCGAGCGTCGCGCTCGCAAAACCACCGGCCCCGCCGCGCACGGTGGCCCCTCTCCCGGCGCCACCGCCGCCACCCCAGGCCTGAACCGAGACCCGGCTGACGCCCGCGGGCACCGTGAAGCTCTGCAACCCGCCATCGAAGGTGAAGGCCGCCGGCGTGACGAGGATCGTGGACGTCCCGACCTGGTTGTTCGGCGCGCGCAGCGAGAGCGCCTTCGTTCCGACCGACACCGCCGCAGGCACCACCGCGCGGTACTCGGTCGCCGAGACGAAGCTGACCCCGGTGGCGCTCAGGCCCCCCACGGTGAGGGTGCTCCCCGCGACGAAGCCCGTGCCCCTCAACGTGATGGGGGTGCCACCTCGAATGCTGACCGCGCTGGGAGACACCGAGCTGATGGTCGGCCCGGGCAGACACGTCGAGCCGTAGCGCCCGTCGGTGCACAGACACTGGGTGCCCGTGCCGACGCGCACGCACGTGCCCGTGTTGCACGCCGTGCCGCAGCCCAGCACCTCGACCTCACAGAACGCGCCGCTGAACCCGGAGGGGCACCCGACACCGCCGTCGGGGCCCAGACACACCACGCTGCCCGTGCCGTCTTCACACACCGCAGGGCCACAGGAACCCGCGACACAGCGGCGGTCGAGCACGCACTCGCCCGACTCGCGGTGGTACCCCGGGTAGCACTGCGCGCAGTTGGTGCCCGCGTAGCCCGGCAGGCACCGGCAGCTCACCACGCCACCGGTCGCCTCGCAGCTCGCCGTCGTGGGGCAACTCGTCGGGCTGCAGACCTCGTCGGCCGTGCACTCACCCCGCGCGTCGCGGTGAAACCCGGTCGAGCAGGTTTCACAGAACAGCCCTGAATACCCGCTGGTGCAGGTGCAGAGCGCCTTGCCCGTGCTGGCGCTGCACGTGCCACCGCCGCTGCACGTCGACGCCGTGCATTGCTCGGTGGGCGTGCAGACCCCTCCATCGAGCGATGCGTAGCCGGGCACGCAACTGCCGCAGCGCTCGCCCTGATGGCCCGTCTCGCAGGTGCAGGTGACGACGCCGCGCGCTTCGGAGCAGGTGCCGTACGCCCCGCACAGCGTCGCGCTGCACTGCGCGCACTGCGGCCCGCTGCACGAGCAGGCGATGCGCCCGGTCGAGTCGTCACAGGTCGACCCCGCAGCGCAGCTCGCGGCGTTGCAGCGCTCGGGCAACGTGCACGTCGTGCCTGCGTCGTCCGTCGTGCCGACGAAGCCGCCATTGCACGCACGACACGTCGGCCCATCGTAGCCGATGGCACACAGACACCCGGCGACGCCGTTGGTGACCACGCACTGGCCATTCGCGCCGCAGCGGTCGTCACAGGTCTCGTCAGCGACGCAGTCATTGCCCACGACGTGCGTGCCGGCCTGACAGACCGCGCACGTCGGGCCCTCGTAGCCAGGCTGACACTCGCACTGCGGCAACTGCGCGACCTCGCGGCACGTGCCGTGGTCGTTGCAGTAACTCGTCGGACACACGTCGCTCGGTGGTTCCGAAGCGCAGCCCACGAAGACCATCGACACCAGAACGAGCCGCTTCATGGACACACCTGTCCGTAAGTCCCGCCCGCACACAGGCAGACGTTGCTGTTGATGAGGTCGACGCACTGGCCTGAGCCGCACGCCGAGTTGAGACAGTCATTCGTATTGGTCTGGCAGTTGGCGCCGCTGAAGCCCGGGTCGCAGGCACAGGTGGCGACGCCTCCGTCAGCCGCGCATTGACCCCGGAAACGGCAGGTCTCGGGGCGACAGGTGACGTCGAGCGCACAGGTCGTGCCTCCATCGGCGAGCCCTTCGCGGTGGTAGCCCGGGTAACAGCTCTCGCAGCCCATGCCCGCGAAGCCCGGCTCACAGCGGCACCCGACCACACCGTTCTGTTCGACACAGGTGCCAGGGCCCACGCAGGGGTTGCCGGTGGAGCAGCTCTGGTTCGCCACACACCTGAAGTTCGCGTCGCGTCGAAACCCCATCGCGCACGCGCTGCAGCTCGGGCCCGTGTACCCCGCGTCGCACGTGCACGTCGCGAAGCCGGCGACCACGCTGCAGGTGCCGGCGAACGAGCAGCTCGAGGGCAGGCAGACCTGCGCCTGAGTGCAGGTGCCACCGTCTGTGCCGACGAAGCCGGGGTAGCACTGGTCACACCGCGCGCCCGCGTAGCCGGGGTCACACGCGCACCGCACGAGGCCGCCCTGGTCGAGACACGCCCCGTGCGTCGAGCAGGGGTTGGTCTGTGCACACGACTGCGTCAAGGCCTCACAGAACGCGCCCGCGGTGCCGTCGGGGCACTGACAGCTGACACGGCCGGCGTCTGCGGTGCAGGTGCCTCCGTTGGCGCAGGTGGCTGAGGTGCACGCGGTGTCGAGCTGGCACCCCGCATCTGCCTCGAAGTGGTAGCCGGCGCGGCAGTCAGCGCAGTTCACCCCGGAGGTGGCGGGCGAACACGCGCAGACTCTCCGACCTTCGACGATCGAGCAGACGCCCTCGTCGCCGCACGCCCCCGCGGCACACGTCGCGTCTTCGATGCAGGTCCCGTCGGCCAGGCGGTGAAAGCCCACGGCGCATTGACCGCAGACCACGCCGTCGTAGCCGGTGTCACACGCGCACGTGGGGAAGGTCGCCTTCCACGCGCACGCGCCGTGTGACGAGCACACGGTCGCCGGGCACTCGGCGCCATCGGGGGGGTACGAGGAGCACGACAGGGCAAACGACACGCCCGCGAGCACGAGGGCCCGCATCTTCGAGTGGATTGGCTTCATGTTCATTGCGCCCAGAGCACGAAGACGAGACCCGGCACGAAGCGACCGAACTCCGAGCCTCGACTCGTGTCGCCCGACAGCTCATTGGCGCCCCACGAGAAGGTGACGGGGACGTTGTTGCGGTCGCGGCTGGGGTGCCGGTACGGGTTGCAGACCGTCGCGTTGACGGTGGTGCTCGCCGAGCTCATGCCGTTGCAGAAGCCCATGCTCTGCTGAATCGGCATGATGTCGTGGGTCGGGTAGCCGATGGTGCTGTTGTTCGAGCCGTAGATGGCCAGCCACATGCCGAGGTGTGGGGCGGCCGCGGTCGCGAGCCCATTCACCGGGCCGGGCAGCACGCGATACGCGGCTTGAACACCAAACTGGGTGCCGAGGCTGCCGACTGAGAACTGCTGCGCCACGTTGCGACCGAAGCGTCGACACGAACCCTCGATGGTCCTCACGCCGCCCTCGAGGTCATCGTACGGAGCCAGCCCCGCGAGCGAGGGATTCGAGGCCTGCGGGGTCAGAATGTAGGTGCTGTCGGCAGCGCACATGTTCCAGTTGAAGTTCAGGTTGGCGGGCACGGACACCCACTGACCGCGGCTCAACCAGTTCGGAATACCGAACGGCGGGGACAGGAGGACATCGAAGACCAGGACGCCGTTGCGGTACCCGGTCCACCGGTAGCTGCTGGGGTACTGGCCGCCCGCCCCTGCAAAGCCCATCGCGGGGAAGGCCGACGTGGCCGAGGCGTACGAGAAGGTGTCGTGGTTCGAAGCCGTCGCGGTGCTGACCGAGAGGGTCGCGGGGTTGGTGGCCAACGCGGGGCCGTTGGTCCACAGCCCGGGCCCCACGCACACGCACCCGAAGTTCCCACTGGGAGCAGTGCACGTCGTGCCGCTGGTGGAGACGCAGGTGTCGCCCGCAGGGCATGCGTTGCCCGTGTCGCACTGGGTCACCGAGGTGATGGCGGCGCCGTTGCGCGTGCTGCGGTCGAGCGCTGCAGGCATGGCGAGCGAGCCCTGCGAGTTGACGAAGTAGATGGGCGTCCACCCTCCACTCGGCGTGGGCAGACTGCAGTAGGTGAGAATGGGCTTGTTGTGGCCCCGGTCGGGCACGCTGGCGTAGACGCGCGGGGTGGGGCCGTCAGGGTCGATGATGTGCATGCCCTCGGTCGGCACGTTGATGCAGGTCCGCGGGTAAGCGGGAATGCAGAGGTTGGCTGCGCCACAGTAGCCACTGGCGCAATCCCACGGCAGCGCGCACGCGCTGTTGACCGCGCAGCCGCCGCACGTCGCCCCACCACAGTCGATGTCGGTCTCCGTGCCGTTGCGCACGCCGTCCTGGCACTGGGTGGCCACGCAGACGCGCGTGGTGGCGTTGCAGATGCCGCTGGCGCAGTCGGTGTTGACGTTGCACCCCTGACCCAGCCCGCAGGTCGCACACGTACCGCCACCACAATCGACGCCGGTCTCGGTGCCGTCGCGCGCCCCCGTGTTGCACGAGGTCGCCACGCAGGCGCGGGTCGAGAGGCTGCAGAACCCGGGCACACCCACCATGCCCTGCGGGTTCGCACAGTCGGTGTTGGCCAGGCAGCCGCGCGTGAGGGCACACTTCGTCGCGCACGTGCCGCCGCAATCGACGTCGGTCTCGGTGCCGTCGAAGCGCGCGTTCGAGCATTGATCCGCAGCGCAGCGATTGCCCGCGCCGCACACGCCGCTCTGGCAGTCCGCGTTGACGGCACACGCCAGGTTGGCCCCGCACTTCGGCTCACAGCTGCCGCCGCAGTCGATGTCGGTCTCGTTGCCATCGCGCGCGCCGTTGAAGCAGGCGTCGGGGACGCACCGCAGGGACGTGGGGTTGCAGACGCCGCTCGCGCAGTCGGTGTTGGTGGCGCAGCGCTTGTTGACGGCGCAGGCGTTGGCGCACGAACCACCACAGTCGACGTCGCTCTCGCTGCCCGCAGTCAGCACGCCGTCACTGCACGTCGTCGCCGCGCAGAGCCGCGTGGTGAGGTTGCAGAGCCCCGAAGCGCAATCGCCGTTGACGGTGCAGGCAACCCCCGTCGCGCACCGGGCAGCGCAGGTCGCGCCACCACAGTCGACGCCTGTCTCGGCGCCGTTGCGGGTGAGATCGCGGCAGGCATCCGTCGAGCACACCGAACCAACGCAGAGGTTCGAAGCACAGTCCGTCGGCGCCGCGCAGGACCGGCCGTTCGCGCACGGTCTGCCGCACGAGCCACCACAATCGACGTCGGCTTCAGTCGCGTCTTTGACTTCGTTCTCACAGGGCCCGCCCACGCAGCGGCCGTTGGTGCAGGTGTTGGTGACGCAGTCGGCGTTGCCCGTGCAGGCCTTCGAGACGGCGCACTTGAGACACGTCGGCCCGCCACAATCGATGCTCGACTCGGAGCCGTTCTTGATGCCGTCGCTGCAGCCGGGCGCGGTGCAGGTGCCGGTGAGGAGGTTGCAGATGTTGCCAGCCTGACAGTCGCTGGTGGCCAGGCACCGCGCGGTGAGCCCACAGCGCTGGGTGCAGGTCGTGCCGCCACAGTCGACGTCGGTCTCGTTGGCGCTGGTACGGCCGTCCAGGCACCGATCGACCACGCAGCGCGACGTCGAGGCAGAACAGATGCCGCTGGCACAGTCACTCTCGACTGCCGGCCGACACGCATCGCCCGTCGCGCACTTTCGAGCGCATGAGCCGCCGCAGTCGATGTCGGCCTCGGTGCCGTTTCGAATGCCATCGACGCAGGTGTCGCTCACGCACACGCCCGAGACGCTGCAGGCCCCGCTCGTGCAATCGGCTGAAGACAGACAGCGCTGGCCCACCGCGCAGCGGCTGGTGCAGCCCGAGGCGCTGCCACAGTCGAGGTCTGATTCGGCGCCGCTCACCACGCCGTCGAGGCACAGGTTCTCGGTGCAGCGTCGCTCGCCGCCCACGGGTTTGCCGCAGAAGCCGGGGCTGCAATCGCTGTTGGCGGTGCAGAGCTGCCCGGGGCCGCAGCGAATGGCGTTCGTCGGACCACCACAGTCGACGTCGGTCTCGCCCTGGTTGAGCACCATGTCGTCAGACAGGCCGCCACGACAGGTCGCGCCCGTGCAGATGGCGCTTCGACAGTCTTGCCCGGTGGTGCACGCGGTGCCGCGCGGGCAGGTGGCCCCACACGTTCCGCCGCAGTCGACGCCGGCTTCGTTCGCGTCTTTTTGCTCGTTGGTGCAGGTCGAAGGGCAGAAGCCCGCGCGCGGGAAGGTGGCGGGCGGCCCCTGCCACAGGGGCTCCCATTCCTTCTTGTAGAAGGGCAAGCCCGTGCCGCGGTACGCGAGCGGCAGGTTTTCTTCGGCCACGCGCACCGGGGCGCCTTCCTTGTAGAGCTGTTCGGCGAGCGTGAAGGGGCCCACGCCAAAGGAGATGATCTTGAGCAGCGTCACCTCGGCCCCGACCTGGATCGCCGAGTACGCCTTGATGGAAGGCGTGACGGTCCCGGTCTTGCGCACGCCCGCAGGCGGGTTCGCCGGACACGCGACGTTCTCGAAGTCGAGGCTGCCCACCACGGCGTTGCGCACGCCAGCGTAGGGGCCGGCGAGGTCGGCGAGGGTGAGCGTGGTCTTGAGCGTGAGCGCGCATTCCGCTTCGAAAGAACCGCTGGCGTTGACGACCTGGGCGCTGCCGGTGACCGTGAACCGGGAAGGCGTCACCGGCACCCATTTCTCCTTCTTGGGACCGGAGTCGCTGTACTGCACACCGACGGTGAGGCTCGGGTTGGTGAGGTCGACGCTGACTTTGCCGCGGTACCGACCCTTGAGGCTGAACTGGCAGTCGCCGTAGACGCCCGTCTTCAACAGCACGGGCACGCCGTAGATGGTGCCGACCTTCTTCACCTTCTCGCGGCCGATGAGCACCTCGGGCAGCGCGAAGGGCTGGGGCTGCAGGGTGACCACCGCGTCGTCGAGGGCGCTCAGGTCTGAGGTGGTGAGCGTGCGCGCGTCGTCGGGGTGGGGCTCGACGGACACTTCAGAGTCGACCACGAGGCCTGCCTTGACGCTCCCGCCGACGCTGAAGAGAAACGACTCGAGCGAACAGAAGGGGCAATTCTTGGTCTCCAGCTCGAGGCGGAGCCGCGGCGTGAGCGACAGGTTGGGGTTCAGCGTGAGCCGCCCGCGGTACTGAACGCGCGCCGTCGCTGGAGAACCGTTCGCCTTGATGAAGGCGATGGGCCGGTCGAGCGCGACGACGGTGGTGATGGGCACCGTGGGCACGTCGATGCGGTCGGTCGTGAGGTCGAGCGGCTGGCGCTTGACGCCGATGGGAACCAGCGTGGCGGCTGCGGGGACGTCTTCGAGCGGCTGCTGCGTGATGCCCAGCGCGTCGAGGTCATCAGGGAACGGCGTGGCCGGGCCCGAGGGAAAGGCAGGCAGGTACTTTTCGAGATCGACGCCCTCGGGGACCTCAGGGGCCGTCATCTCCGACGAGTCCATCGTCAGGCGAAGCTCGCCGTCGAAGATCTGATCGATGGTGGTGGGCTCGGTGTCGACGACGACCTGATCTCCCTCGACGCGCACCTCCTTCACCTTGCGAATGAACCCCAGCGGGTTGGTGGTGCCGGCCATCGACGAGGGCGCGCCGACCACCGACTTGCCGACGGGCCACTTCGCCTTCACTTCCTCGGCGGCCGAGGCGGGGAACAGCAGCCGGTCTTTCTCGACCGTCACCACCTGAGCGAGGTCTTTGGAGGCCTCGAAGGCGCTCTCGGTCAGCTTCAGCGTGTTGACGTTGGGCGACTTGTCGGGCCACTGACGAGAAGGTGAGCAGGCGACGACGAAAGCGAAAACCAGACCGATGTTCCAACGCATGAATTGACGAGGGTAAGACAATCTCGTTGTCGTTGAACCTCAATCTTCGGGGCTTGAAGCAGCAGATCTGTTCGAGAAGCGCAGCTGCGACGATGGGTCAGGCGAGACCGCAGTCACGCAACGGGTTCACGCGTCTTCTTCAGCCCCGAGGGCACGCGTCCGAGCAGTCGAGGTACGCGTAGCGGCACTTCATGCTGCAATCCATGCACGCTGCGAAGAAGAAGAGGAATTTTAAACCGCGAAACTGAGGAGCAGATGGAGGCGCTGCGGCTGGTGGACGGCGAGTTGGACAACACCTTCTCGCAGACGGCCACGCCGCTCTCGCTGACCTGGGGGCAACCTCTTTACTGAGCCACG
>JBILUC010000174.1:0-3555 GCA_044371205.1 Archangium sp. | reverse complement strand
CCGCACCCGCTCGAACTCACGCACGTGGGAGGTAACGGAGATCAGGTCGCGCTCGTCCGCTCGGTCGAAGGGCAAGACCGGCACATGAAGCACCAGGCCACGTTGCTCGGGCGGTTGCGCGCGCACTGCCGCGTGGGTGGCCACCGAGTCTTCGGTGGCGCCGGGCACGTAGTGGCGGTTGGGTTGGTGCAGCGCAGACACGTTCACGAACGTGAAACACCGGCGGTCCGCTGGCAAGGCCAACAGGCTGGCCTCGACCTGGTCGACCTGCTTCTCGGTGGAGTTCACCGAGGTGACGCCCAGCTCTTCACGCCAGTGTTTCTCGTCGAAGTACCCGGGCAACACGTGGCCGAGCGGGTTCTCAAGGTTGAAGAAGCCGACGCCGACGCACACCGTGTGGTACCCGCGCGAGCGGAAGCCGCTGATGAGGTCCTTCGTGTCGAAGACCTCGGTGTCGGGCCCGGTGGACTCGCTGCCGCCGAAGCGCAGGGCGAAGCGGCGCAGGTGCTTGCCGGGCTTCGCAGGCGTGGGGAGGAACCCCGCGAAGAAGGCCTGGTGCGCCGCGAAGGTGAAGGTGCCCGGCGTGTGCCGCTCTTCCCAGCCGTCGGGCAGCACCCGCGCGAGGTGAGGCGTTCCCCCCTCGCGGAGCTCTTCCACCGCGACGTCGAAGCGCAGCGTGTCGAGCACCACCCACAACACGTCGTGACTGCCGACGACGCGCATCTACTCGCCGACGCTCACGTAGCGGTACGCGTCGTCACCCGCACGCTCGGGCTCCTGCTCCTTGCCGAAGTTCGCTTCCTTCGCCAGCTCCGCCACCTTCGGCTTGCTCGCGGGCGTCAGCGCGCTGTCTTCGACGTTCAGGTACGTGAGGTGCCCGAAGAGCGCGCGGTTGTTGTGCATGTACTCGACGTCCTTGTCGCTCAGGCAGCCCATCGAGAGGTCGAGCGAGGTGAGCTGCATCAGCAACTTCGAGTTGGCCAGCGCGCGCACCGCGTCACCCACCCACGAACAGTTCATCACCCCGAGGTGCTTGAGCTTGGGGAACACCCTGGCGTCGATGACCGGCTGGAAGTCCTTCAGGCCGCCTGACGCGCCGTAGTTCTCGTCGCCGAACCACACCGAGAGCCGCTCGAGCTTCGGCGCCTTGAGCGACACCAGCTCCTTGATGTTCTCCTTCGTCAGGCCGCCGGTCTCGATGGTGAGCTCCTCGAGCTCGGGGAGCGACAGGTTCTTCCCCAGCTCGATCTGCCCACCGTGCAGCGTGAGCTTCCGCAGTTTCGGGAAGTTCTGGTGAATGCTGCCGAAGTCGCCGGACACGGTTCCGGAGATGTCCCACTCTGCGCGCTCCGTGAGGAACAGCTCGCGCAGCGTCGCCGGGCCCTTCGCCGCCTCCATCGCCTCGACAATGGGGTACGGGTTCATCTCTTCTTCGCCGGGGCACGGGCCGAGGCGCAGCGACTGAATGAAGCGCGCCGTGGGCAGGGCGAGCAGCGCCTCCATGTCTTCGCCCGGGCCGTCCTCGCTGTCGAAGTTGAAGGCATCCCACCGCCAGACGAGGCGCTTGATGAAGCCGAACTGCCACTCCACGAAGTAGCCGCGGCTGATGTTCCAGCGGCTCTGCTCGTCGCTGCCGGGTTCCTTCGTATCGGCCTCGAACTTCGTCAGCGGCCCGAGCAGGGCCTCGGCGTGCTTCTTGATGAGGGCGTCGGCTTCCTTCGTCTTGCCGCCCGCCTGCAGCACGATGAGCTCGCCCAGCGGGTCGCCCTTGCTCTGCAGCCAGTCGGCGTAGACGAGGTACGGCGCCGGGTTGTCGAGATCGTTCTCGATGGCGGCCTCCAGCTCGGGGTTGCCCTCACCCTTCGGCTTGCCGCCGACCTCGACGTACCCCTTGCCCGTCTTCTCGGCGATCAGCTTCCTGGTGTCGGCCTTCGCTTCGAACGCGCTGTCGAAGTCTTTCTCCTTCGTCTGGCCGGCGGTGCCGATCTTCCCGAAACGGACGATCTGCTGCTCGCCCTCGACCTTCACTTCCCAGAACTTGCTCGAGCTGCCCTCGACGAACTCGAAGCGGCGGAAGCCGGGCTCGACGGTCACCTCGCGCGCTGGTGCGGTGGACGCGCCGAGTTCTACGAAGCCCCTGGCGAGCCGCTCAGCGACCTTCTGCTTCGCGTCGTCCTGGGCTTCGCGCTCAGACCCGAACTCGTCTTCGAACTCCTCGTGCTCACCCTCGTTCACGCCAAGACGAATGAACTGGGCCGAGCCCTTCACTTTGATCTCGTAGAACTCCCCGGTTGGGCCCTCGCCTTTGCGCAAGCGACGGTAGCCGTCGTCCTTCGGAGGCGTGCCGCCCGTCTTCTTCGCAGAAACGGGCTGCTTCGGTGACGCCGCAGCCTTCTCTGGAGCCGCAGGCGCCTGGCCGCCGCCCTTCTCGACGTAGCCCTTGCCGGTCTTCTCCTTCACCAGCTTGTCGTGGAGCTTCTGCGCGCCCGCCGGCGACCCCTCGTCCTTGATGGTGGTCTGGCCGTTGGCGCCGATCTTCCCGTAGCGCGTCAGCACCTTGTTGCCGTCCATCCACACTTCCCAGAACTTGCTCGAGGTGCCCTCGACGAACTCGAAGTAGCGCTTGGTCATGGGCGCGGAGCGTGGCGCATTCACGACGCCCGCGCAGCCGCTTTCGTTTCTGCTTTCATGCGCGCGCGATGTCGCTGCCCTGGCTGGAAGAAGAAGCCGTTTTCCTGATCAGGGAGGCGGTCGCGGTGTGTCAGCGGCCGGTGCTGCTCTTCTCGGGCGGCAAGGACTCGGCCGTGATGTTGCGCCTGGCGGAGAAAGCCTTCTGGCCGGCGCCCATTCCCTTCCCCGTGATGCACGTGGATACCGGCCACAACTTCCCCGAGGCCATCGAGTTCCGCGACGCGCGCTGCGCCGCGCTCGGCCTGCAGCTCCTCGTCGCCCGCGTGCAGGACTCCATCGACGCCGGCCGCGTGCAGGACGCGCCGAGCCGCAACCCGCTGCAGACCGTCACCCTCAATGACGCCATCGCCCACCACCGCTTCGACGCCGTCTTCGGCGGCGCGCGCCGCGACGAAGAACGGTCTCGCGCCAAGGAGCGCACCTTCAGCATTCGCGTCGGCACCACGTGGGACCCGTCACGCCAGCGGCCGGAGCTGTTCGGCCTCGTCAACCCGCACCTCGACGCGGGCGCGCACTTTCGTGTGTTCCCGCTCTCGAACTGGACCGAGCTCGACGTGTGGCGCTTCATCGAGCGCGAGGGCATGGCTCTGCCCCCGATCTATTTCGCGCACGAGCGGCCCGTCTTCCGCCGCGACGGGCTCTGGTACGCGGTGACGCCCTTCCTCCAGCCCGGGCCCGGCGAGCAGGCCGAGAAACGGCGCGTGCGCTTCCGCACCGTGGGCGACGCCACCTGCACCAAGTGAAGGAAGAACAACCCGGGCAAACGAGAGCTGGCGCGACGCGGCCGAGTCGCCCGAAGGCGTGCCGTCGGGCCCGGAGCGGAGCCGAGGAAGGTCTGCGCAGGAGCGGCGAGGGGCAAGGGGA
>JBILUC010000105.1:0-12939 GCA_044371205.1 Archangium sp. | reverse complement strand
GTGGCGGCTGCGCGACGGGTGGCGGCAGCGCGACGGGTGGCGGCAGCGCGACGGGTGGCGGCAGCGCGACGGGTGGCGGCAGCGCGACGGGTGGCGGCAGCGCGACGGGTGGCGGCAGCGCGACGGGTGGCGGCGGTGCAGGCCTGCCGGTGGACTGCGGCCTCGCGGGCACCGACTCCATCACGCTGCTTCACGCTGGCTCGACGACGCTCTCCAGTTGGAGCCCCTCCTTCTCACGCGCCACCACGAGCTATGCGGTGGAGACCATCTCGTGGGTGGCAGACGCGACCATCAACGTCGCCGTCACCGGCACCGTGACCGTCACCATCGACGGAAGTGAAGCGGCGCAGGCCAACGGCTTCGCGACGCAGTCCATCACTGCCGGCGCGCGTCCCGGCGGCAACGCGACGCACACGGTGAACATCGCCACCGCCACCGCTCAATGCACCTACACGCTCAACCTCAGCGCGAAGCAACCGGTGCAGGTACAGGCCGCGCCCGTGGTCCTTGCCGAGCGCTTCGGCACCACGCTGGCGATGGCCCGCGATGTCCCGGTGCTCGTCGTCGGCAACCCGCGCTTCGGTGACAACACGGTCCAGCTCCGGGGCCGCATCCAGACCTACCGCCGCTCCGGCAACGTCTGGGTGCTCGAGGCCTCGGTGGTCGGCGACGTGGCGCTTGACGAACTCGGCACCTCGGTGGCCGTCAACGCCGACGGCACGCGCATCGCATTCGGGGCGCCCGGCGAAGACGAGCCCATGGCGCTCGCCGACGGCGGCGTCGCCGCCAACTCGGGCGCGGTCTACCTCTACACGCGGGACCCGCTCACCGGCACCCTGTCCAACCGCGTCCGTGTGAAGGCGTCGAACTTCGGCGTCGATGACCGCTTCGGCGCCGCCGTCGCGCTCGACAGCGCGGGAAGCACGCTGGCCGTGGGCGCGCCCGCCGAGGACTCTGCCTCGAGCGACCCCGCCAACAACGCTGCCGCCCAGGCCGGCGCCGTTTACGTCTTCGACGGAGTCACCGGCGCTCAGCAGGCGTACCTCAAGGCGCCGTCCTCGGGCACCGGGGCGGTGACGGCCAGCATGCAGCTCGGCAGCTCCGTCGCCATCGACCCCCAGGGCCAGACCATTGTCGCCGGCGCGCCCTTCTTCGATGCCGCGCGCGGCGCCGTGTACACGTGGTCGCGGCAGACCGGCGGCGCGAGCTGGGGCGCTGCGGAGACGCTCCCCTTTCCCAGCGGCAGCGCCCGTCGAGCGAATGACGGTCTGGGGACGGCGGTCGCGATCGACGGCAACCGGGTCATCGCCTCGGCGCCGTACTTCGACGGCGGCCCGACGGCCGCCTTCACCGACACCGGCTACGTCGCCAACTACGTGAAGGGCACCTCGTGGAGCAACTCGACCTTTGGACTGATCGTCCTCGGCACCTTCAACTCCGAGGCCAACAACCGCTACGGTGAGAGCCTCTCTTTCCGGGCGCCCTACCTCGTCGTGGGCGTGCCAGGGGACCGCGGGTCCCGCCTGGGGCTCGAAGGGTGGTTCGGGACCTTCTCCTCCTCGCAGGTCAACTCCGGCGCGGCGCGCGTGTACCTCCTGGAGGCAGGCGCCTGGGTGCGCCAATCCGTGCTCAAGATTGCCCCCTGGCCGATGAACTACAACGTGCCGCCGCTCAATCGGTACGGCTCGTCAGTCACCATCGGCGCCGGCGGGCAGCACGTGGCTGTCGGGGCGCCGTACGACGTGTCTCCGACAGGGGGTGTGCACCTCACGCCGCCCAACGTCACCTCGGCGGCCTTTGAAGCCGGCGCGGCCTTCATCTGGTGACGGGTGTCCCGCTCGGGTGGACGGCGTCAAGCAGCAGGCGGTCGCCGACGTCGCTGAGCAACTCATTGCCCTCCAGGTCTGGCAGCCGCTCGCCGACCCATGCCGCCAGCACCTGCGTCAGGTCGCCGAACCGCTCCGAAGCGAAGACCTGTTCGGCCGTAGCCCGGTCATCGACTGCGAATGAACGACACGGCGAGCGACGAGGTGGCTGCGTTGCCTCGGCAGTTGAGCAAGCGGCCATTTCTTTCGAAGCGTGTGGCTACTCCAGTGTAAGTTCTTGTGCCTCAAAGCGATTGGCAGCAGAAAATTCGAGGTCCCACGGGCCAGTCGAACGCTTCGTCCGGCTCAGGACTTCCCACATCATCGTGGCGCTTCCTGCCCTCAGCGACTGCAGCGCCGCCGCAGGCACGAGCAACACGCCAGACTCTGCCAAGGCTTCGCATCGCAGGCGCTGGGTGGTGTCGGCCAGCGTCAGGCGGAGCAGCGTCCCGGGGGTTCTTCCCGCCCATTCGCGACGGAGCGGCGTGGTGCGCGCGTGGCGTGTGCAACCGACGGAAGTGCAGACCGCTGGGCTCAGCTCGAGTTCGCCGGGCGCGCTGAGCGAAGCAGTGAAGGCGGGCACTGCGGCGCCCGTGGTGGTCACGCTCAGTTCCTGGCCCGGGCTGAGCCACAGCGGCTCCTGTCGGAAAACTTCGGCGTCCATCATGCCCGTGTCCAGGGTCAGCCCTCCGTCGATGGAGCTGCCGTCGAGGCGCAGCATTCCACCGCTTCGCATTTGGGGCGTGCCCTCACAGGTCAGCAGCTCGCATTCAGCGAAACGTTGGCTGCGACAGCTGGTGAACTCGGAGAAGGTGGTGGTGAGCACTCCGATGGTGATGGCGGTGCTGCCTGCGTCGAAGCTCAATTGGAGCAACTGGACTTGCCCGAACCGGGTTGAAGAACCGGCGTCGAGCCCAGCATCAAGACGGGCATCAGGCCCGGGCCCTGCGTAGACCCCGGCATCGAGACCAGCGTCGACACCTGCGTCCGACGATGGCGACTCCATCGGACCACAATGAATACACGTAAGACACACCACGACCATGACTGCGATTGAGCCGAGACGCATGACTGCTCCTGTTGAGTTGTGATTGAGGCTTTAGAAGCGACCGCTCAGGCCGAGTACGGCGCCGTTGGCGGTCGGGGTGATGCTGAAGCTGAGGGGCACTTCATTCGGCGTGGGGAAGCGGCGCCCCCCCCCCGGCTTCCGCGGGCTCAACACGAACCACGAATTGCAGCTGTCGAGCACCACGTGCAGCTCGTCGGCGCCGGCGCTCTTGAGCAGCGTCTCGAGTTCGCTGCCCGTCAGCCGACCATCTTGCAATTCGAGAAAGCCTTCGCCGTTGGCGATGTCACCGTGGCCCGCGAAGACGAAGTAGCCGCGGGTTCGATGGCCCAATGCGCGCTGCGTTGACGCCCACGCAGCCAGGCGCCCAAAGCAGCGACGACGGCGTCCTTCCGCGGCGGCTGGGCCTTGAGTTCGACTTCAGGAAACACGCGCCGGGTGTCGGAGTCGAGCTCGGTGAGGAGTTCCACCCGCGAAGGCGCCAACAACGTCTCGAAGACCTCGGCCGCGCGGACCGCGTCGTCATCGGCGTACGCGAGCTGTGGCCGGCCCAGCATGGGGCTCTGGTTGTTGCCGACCACGATGACGTAGCTGTCCGGGGCGGCGGCCAGCACGAGGACGAGAGGGAGAATCATGGCGTGGTTTCTTTCGTGGTGATGTGGACCACCCGCCGCCAAACGATGGCGCCTGGCAGCAATTGTTCTGGCTCTGCCGCGGCCACAGAAGGAGCAGCTTCGAAAGCGAGAACCGAGCCCGGTGTCGTGGAAATCAACGTGACGATCGACGCGGTGCCGGATTGCTCGTCATCGAACTGCGCCACTTCGCCCACGAGCTGGGGCGCCAACGCGGTCGGCAGCGTCACGGGCGCGGGTTCGTGGCCTTCCTTGAGGTACGTGGGCGCCACCCAGTGCAGTGCGCCGCTCGCGTCGACGACGTAGGCCATGACGAACAACGGTCGGTCGGTCACTGCGTTGCGGTACCAAAGGGCCCAACGGGTCTGCGTCGCGATGGACATGCCTTCGGTGACTGAGGCAGTGACCGCGCTGACGGGTCGAAGTTCTGCGGCGACCCGCGCGGTCCAGTCGCGCGTCGCCGTGCCGCCGCGCGCGGTGAACTCAGGTGTTCGCGCCATGAATGCCGCGCTCACCACCGTGAGGGCCAACACGGCCGCAGCGGCCA
The DNA here is from genome assembly GCA_044371205.1 of Archangium sp. Taxonomy (GTDB): domain Bacteria; phylum Myxococcota; class Myxococcia; order Myxococcales; family Myxococcaceae; genus Archangium_A. The sequence goes on along the minus strand of JBILUC010000105.1, from coordinate 8,829 downwards.
GGAACCGCACTGGAGCTCGATGGGGGGAACGCTTCGTCGCGACCAACACGCTCTTGGTGAAGCGCTCGACGTCGATACTCGGAGCCTCCGCGGAAGTCGCCAGGGCCACAGCGAACCTGAGCTCTCTTGTGCACGGCACGCAGCCCTGCGCATGGGCCGTCATGAGCGCACGCTCGTCAGGCGAGCTTTCTCCGGAGGCCAGGCACAACCACGCTTCGGTGTTGGGGCAGGTCATTCTGACTCCTCGAACCTGGCTCGAAGGGAACGGATGGCATCGAAGGTTCGTGCGCGAGCGGCGCCTTCGGAGCACTCGGCGGCCTGCGCGACCGCCCGGTAGTCCAGCTGGGCTTCGAACCGCAGCAGCAGCGCTTCCTTCTGGAGCGGCGGAAGCTGCTCCATGGCGCGCGCGAGTTGGCTCCGAAGCGCGCGCTGCTCGTACGCCTCCAATGGGCTGACCGAGGGTTCTGGAGGTGACCGCGTCGCGTCGGCTCTCGTTTGCCCGGGTTGTTCTTTCTTCATTTCCTGACCAATTGCGCTGGCGAAGCGCGGGCAATGCCTTAGAGTCCAGGGTGTAGTGCCCCTCTCTCCCGGAAAGCCCATGCGCTCTTTCTTTGCCGCTTTGTCCTTCGCACTCGCCTCCTCCCTGGCTGTTGTTCCCACCACCGCCCTCGCGCGTGGCGGCTGCTACATCTGTCAACGAGGAAGCGAGGGTGGGTGCCAGCAGTGCAGCTACGGCGACAAGGACACCCAGGAGGCGCGCAAGGCCTGCGAGAAGCGCGGGTGCAAGGTTGGTGGCACCAAGAGCTGCTCTGACGCAGGCAACGTCAAGTCCTGCTCGATGCCGACGCAGTCCGAGGCGAATCAGACGGCGTCGCTTGACCCCGACCTGAGCTGCCGGACGAACTGACGCCCGCTGCCCCGAAACGATCGCTGGGGTTCGCCCTCACCGCCCCCTCGGCGGGACCCGAGCGCGGTGCGCCCGCATTTCACGCTCGACGGCATCGAGGCGGGCGCTCCACGTCGCCAATGCCTCCGCCCGCTCCTGGCTTCTCGAGAGCGACTCCTCCTCGCCTCTCGGGGGGCGGCCTGACTTCCAGTTGCCCATCTGCGTGGCGTATTCGCCGTGGATCTGCTTCAGGAACTCGACGTAGGCGCGTGGGTCACGAGGGCGATACCCAGGACCGGAACACCCGCAGCTGTGGAACGTGACCCCGAGCGACCACAGGGACTCCAGGGTCGCCCACTGTCGTGCTGCGGTCCGGCGCGGCGGCGCAAAATCCAACCCCATTGATGCCATGGGCGAACGACACTGGGGGCAAACGCTGGGTCGCTCGACACCGCCCGGATTGACGTCATCCAGCAACCGGCGCTTGAAGGCCTTCCGGCAGCGAAAACACGCGTGATGTGGCTTGTACTGACCTCTCAGGGCATATCTGCACATCGCACGCCTCCCGGCAGGGGAACGAGTGACGTGAGGCGTCAAGTGATCTTGAGCTCCAGCCGCGGCCGCCACACGCCGAGCACGATATTCACCAGCGACAGGACCAGCAACGTGATCACCGCCCCCCGCTGGTGCCGCAGCCCCTCGGCCAGCATCCGGGTCAACCGGGGCACCCTCGCGTGCGGTGCAAAGGAAACTCGAAGCGGGAAACCGGCCGGGCGGTCGTTGGGGGCCAGCCGACGCAAGCGCTCCTCAGCCATCGGTCCCCGCGCCCCGTTCCGGGCGAGACGCTCGAGGCCGTCTCTGTCGCTGCTGGGCACAGCCGTGTTGGCGTGCAGCGAGAAGCCGTGCACCGTCGCCATCCGAGCTCCATGACGTCGCACCACCTCCCCGTCCTCGGGCAGTGACGGCGCCTGCTGCTGGCCTTCGGGCTCAAGGGGCTGCCGGGCGAGACGGAGCTCTTCGCGCCCTCGACCTCACCCCAGTGGCGTCGTCCACGGGTTTCCTGCACGCTCGAGCTTCGATGGCCGTGCGAAGCCGTGTGCTCCTGCTCATGATCGCAGTCATGCTCGGGGTGACGTGCGCCCGAGCCCCCGAGCCCGAGGGAGCACCGGCGCGCCGGCGTGAAGAGCCGCTGGTGGCCGGGCCGCTCGGCCCTGTCACCTCCAGCGCCGGGATCGGAACCGCGCGCGAGCCTGAGTTCAGCCCGTGGGAACCGCGCGGCGCCTGGGACGGTGTGCAGTGGCTGGTGGTGTGGGCTGATCACCGCGCCGCCCGAAATCAGATCTTCGCCGCCAGGCTCTCGGCCCTGGGGGCGGTGTTGGACCCGCGGGGCATCCCCCTCGGGACGGGCGGGCGCGACCTGGTCCAGTACGGCGCGGGGGTCACCTGGGACGGCGCGAACTTCATCGTGACCTGGACCGAGAGCGACGCGAACGACGTGGCTCGCATCTACGCTGCGCGCATCACCCGCGCGGGTCAGAACCTCGACCCCGGGGGCATCGTGCTCGCCTCCGGCAGCACGCGTCGCCGGGTCTCCCAGGGGCTCGCCACCGCCTCAGGCCAGGGCGTCACCCTGCAGGTCATGCTGAACGGCACCTTCTCGAGCTACGACATCGCGTTTCAGCGATTGGGCGCCAACCTCGCGATCCTCGACCCCTCGCCGAGGGCCGTGACCTCGGGGGGCCGTGGCGCCTTCGAGGCCGACGTGGCCTTCGATGGGACCGACTTCATCGTCGTCTGGACGGAGTCGGGCCTGAACGTGCGCGCGGCCCGGGTGACGACGGCTGGCCTCGTGCGAGACCCCGGGGGCGTGCTGCTGCGCACCTGGCCTGACTCCCTCTGGTCGCCCCGGGTGCACTGCGTCGGTGCGCGTTGCGTCGCCGCGTGGATCCGCGATCAGCCGCCCACCTCTCACGTCGACTCGCTCGTGCTCAACTTCTCGGCGCTGGGCTCGGCCGCTTCGATCGCCGACGCGGGCCTGCGCCCCTCGCTCGACCTGGGAGACGGGGTCCTCGTCGGCGAGCGGTCGTCTCAGGTGGTCATCTCCCTCGACGGGGGACGCTTCGTCCCGGTGCTGCCGACCTCCGCGTCCTACGACGAGGCTGCGGCGCTCCTGCAGTCCCCGGGCGCGGAGGCGCTCGTCGTTTGCCCCCAGTCCAACCCTCCGACGCTGACCGCCAGCCGGGTGAATGGGACCACCGTGGAGGCGAGCTTCCCGATCTCCCTCGCCGCCGCGCGGCAGGACGAGGTGGCGGTGGCCGTGGGCAGCACGCACTCGCTGGCGGTCTTCACGGACGACCGCTCGGGCTTCAAGAACGTCTACGCGGTGCGGGTGACCGCAGCGGGGGTGGTGCTCGACGATCCCCCCATTCGCGTGGCGGCGAAGGCGGTCACCCAGGCGCTGCCCCGGGTGACCTTCAACGGCACCGACTTCCTCGTCGCGTGGACCGAGTTCACCGGCCCGCCCTCGAGCCAGCTCGCCACCGCGTATTCGGCGAGGGTGACCCAGGCAGGCACCTCGCCCGACGCACCGGGCAGGGCGCTCACGAGCCCGTCGAGCAGCGGCGAGGTGCTGGCGCTGGCGGACGACGGGGCGCAGACCTGGTCGCTGGTGAGCACCTTCGGGGCGCTGTCGGTGTTTCCGATCGATCGCTCCGCCACCCGGGCCGACGCGGGGCGTTCGATCTCGTCGTCCAGCGGGAGAGGAGACCTCGCCCTCGCGGACGGGCGTGTCCTCCTGCTCACCACCGGGGCGGTTAATGGCTCGTCGACTGGCCTGGTGCTGAACGACGTGTTCGACTCATCTCCGGGGGGCAGGCGGGTCCTGCCGACCCAGAACTTCCTGAGGGAGGAGGTCGCGCTCGTCCGCTCGAACGGCTTCACCTTCGCGGTCTGGATGGAGCAGACGAACGCGAACCGGCTCCTGGCGAAGGCGGTTCGCCTCGAGCCGGACGGGGGGCTCGGCGCCGCCGTGACGGTCTTCGACAGCCCGTATCGGTTTGACGCCGTCGCGCTGGCGTTGCCTGAGGGGGTGGCCTTCGGCTTCGTCTCGAACCGGGCGTACGAGCTTCGCCGGTACTCGACGGAGCTCCTCGCGCTGTCGGGACCCGAGGTGGTGGTGACCGGCGTCGACGAGGTAGCGGCCGCGTTCGGTCCTCGGGGCGAGGGGCTCCTCGGGGTCGTGCGGTACGACGCTCAGGCCGATCTCCAGAACCAGCGGGTCACCGTAACGGTGCTCTCCTCGGACGGCGGATTTCCCGACGCGGGCACCGGGGGGACAGCGAGCGACGCCGGGGAGGGCGACGGCGGCTCCTTCGCGAGCGATGCCGGGGAGGGCGACGGCGGCTCTTTCGCGAGCGATGCCGGGGAGGGCGACGGTGGCTCCTTCGCGAGCGATGCCGGGGAGGGCGACGGCGGCTCCTTCGCGAGCGATGCCGGGGAGGGCGACGGTGGCTCCTTCGCGAGCGATGCCGGGGAAGTCGACCCCGGCTCCTCGGTCCCTCGCAGCTATGCAGTCGGGTGTGGGTGCCGGGCTGGCGAGTCCTGGCTCGCGAGCGCCTTGCTCTGCTGCGCCTTCGTGCGGGCCCGCCGGCGTGCTTGAGCTGCAGCTGCTGGGTGGTGGTGCGCCTGACGAGGGGCTTCGATCGAGTGCGACGGCGTCCAGCTCGGGAGGCCGCACTGCGCGCGGGTCCTCTCGACCGATTCGCACAGCACATCGAACAGCTCGGTGAGCACGGCCTCCCGAGACGAGACGGCCCGGCCAGGCTGGCCCCCGACCTCGCGGTTGAACCGTGTCGGCAGGGCGCTTCTCGTTCCCTGCCTGCGTGTGCCCAGCCATAGTCCGGACCATGCTTCCTGCCGAACTGCAAGCGCCCCCGCCGAGGAACCCCGCCGCGGCTGAGAAGTTCGTCGCCAGGAACCGCCAGGGTCTCAAGGGCGTCGCCCTGGGGCTGGTGCTGTTCCCCCTCCTGCTGTTGGTGGCGGGCTTCCTCGGTGTGAAGCGCATGACGCCCGCGTCGGGGCTCGGCATCGGCCTCATCGTGGATGTGTTCCTCGTGCTGTTCCTTCTCACCTTCTGGCTGCAGCTCAAGCGCTCGCTCAAGGTCTTCGTCGAGGGCCAGGCCACGCTCGCCACGGTGCTCAAGGTGGACATGCCCGGCGGCGGCGGGGGCGGGGCGACGTACATCATCATCGACCTCGAGTACGTCGACGCCGCGGCCCAGCGGTGGGTCGGCAAGACGGCGACCACGGGGACAAAGATCCGCTGCGCGGCGGGCGACCGGGTGCCGCTGCTCTACCTCCCCGACCAACCGCAGAAGTTCGCGCTGTACGACAGCGAGGTGGGCATGGTGCCCGGCGGGGCGAAGAAGGGCTGACAGCCGCGGGTGCACTCTGCTCGCGGCGCCTGGTCCTGAGGGGCGCTGACGGGTCGGCGCTCCCGGACTGAACCCTCTGCGTCTCAGGCTCGGAGGTGCCGCATGCCCTCGTTGCTGATGGTCTCGCTCGTCGTGAACGTCGCCGTACTCGTCTACAAGCTCCTCACCGCCCTGCACGTCGCCACGCTGACGACGCTGCTCGCGAACTGACGAGTCGCGGCCTGTCGGGGCGGTTTGCGCCGGCTGGTGCGAAGACGCTCCACCATTCGGGCCGGCTTCCGAGAATTCGACGGCGTGCCTCGCACCGATTGGCTACAGGTCGCGAACCATGTCCCTCTACGAAATGTTCACCTCGAAGGGCCCCAGCGGTTTTGGCTACGGCAGCACCGCCGAGCAGGTCACCGAGGGCCTCAACCTCGAGGGAAAGACCATCCTCGTTACGGGCTGTAACTCCGGCCTGGGCCTGGAAGCCATGCGCGTGCTGACGCTGCGTGGCGCGCGCGTCATCGGCACCGCCCGCACCGTCGAGAAGGCCAGGGCCGCCTGTGACGGCGTGAAGGGCAAGACCATTCCCCTCGCGTGTGAGCTCTCAGACCCGGCGAGCGTGCGCGCCTGCGTCGAGTCGGTCAAGCAGCAGAACCTCAGGCTCGACGCCATCATCTGCAATGCGGGCATCATGGCGTTGCCGAGGCTCGAGAAGGCGCACGGCTACGAGCTGCAGTTCTTCACCAACCACATCGGCCACTTCATCCTCGTGACGGGGCTGCTCGGTCAGCTCACCGAGGCCGGCCGCGTGGTGATGCTCAGCAGCGCCGCGCACACGCAGGCGCCGAAAGAGACCATCGAGTTCGACAACCTCGACGGCTCGAAGGGCTACGGCGCGTGGCGGAACTACGGGCAGTCGAAGATGGCCAACGTGCTCTTCGCCAAGGAACTCGCGCGCCGCCTCGCTGGCACGAAGAAGACCGCCAATGCGGTGCACCCCGGCGTCATCCAGACCAACCTCTGGCGTCACACCAGCACGTTGGCCGGCTTCTTCTTCGGCCTCGTCGGAGCGCTGGCGATGAAGGACATTCCGCAGGGCGCCGCGACCCAGGTCTTCGTCGCCACCAGCCCCACGCTCGCCGGTGTCTCGGGCGAGTACTTCGCCGACTCCAACGTGGCGAAGTCGCGCGCCGATGCGAACGACGCCGCCATCGCCAGGCGCTTGTGGGAAGTCTCTGAGAAGATCGTCTCCGAGCTCCCCACGAGGTGATTCACTCGCCTTGAGGTTCTGCGCGCAGTGATCGCGCATCGCCGCCATCGCCGGGCGACGAAACGCGTCGACGCACTCGGCCGCGTCTGCTGCCACACGCGCCGGCGCGCCGCCCAACCTCTGCGGCGCGGGCATCGAGAACGCGACGGGGTGGGCGTCGGCGTCCAGCTCCAGGGCGCAGAAGCAGTGTGCTCCCTGAATCGTCGCCTTGGCGGCGGAGGCTGCGCCTTCAGCGCGGGGAGATGCGTTGGATGACACCGGGCGAGCCAAGCAGCAGCGCGGTCGGCTCGAGGGCGAGGGCCAGCGGAGCCCCGACGGCGGGCAGCTTATCGGCGAGTACGGTGATGAGCCCAGTCGCCAGGTTCACTCTGCTGAGGTTCAGCCCTCTGCTGGTGGCCAGCACGATCCAAGCGTTCGTCCCGTCCGAGATGCCGGCCACCAGCGACGTCGCGCCCCTTCCACTCGGGTAGACCACCGTCTCGGCACGCGAGGCGACGTCGATGCGCCTGAGCGCGTCGTTCCTCCAGAAGAAGACGGACGTGTCGTCGGCGAAGAAGTTGGCGATGGTGTTGCTGTGGTTGAGCAGCACCGTCGAGGTGCCCGCGACGGCGTCATGGAACCCCAGCCGCGCGTCGCCGAGGAAGTAGACGTTCTGGCCGCGGCTGATCACCGAGGGGTACCCGTCGCTCACCACGCTCGTCATGGTGCCGCCTCCGCCCAGCGGCGCGCGGTAGACGCCGTCTCCGTTCTCGGTAAACGAGTAGACGCCGCAGTAGATTTGCCCCGGCGCGATGGTCAGCGAGATGCAGCGCTCCTCCTGCCCCGGGAAGGACGCCGTGATGGTGGCGGCACCACCGCTGCGCGCCCGCTGGTAGACCGAGTTGCCGGCGCCCCAGTAGTAGTTCGTCGCGGTCGAGGCCACGCCCTCGGGGTTGTCCTGCCCGGTGGCGATGACCACGGTGTCCCCCGTGGCGACGTCGAGTGCGTAGACCGAGCCAAGCGAGACGCGCTCGGTCCACAGCAGCTGACCCAGGGCGAAGATGGGGTCGTCGCCGAAACCACGGCCGCTGGTCGCGTAGGCGATCATCTCCATGCAGGCGCGACCGCTGTCGAGACAGATGGCTTGAACAGGTCCCTGCCCGGGGCAGGTGCCACAGTCCACCCCGTCGACGCTGCCGCAGACGCGCGCGCCACAGACGTCCACGCAGACGCCGCTCTGGCACGCGTTGCCCGCCGGGCAGTCGTTGCTCGTCGCACAGTCCTGGCAGGCCTGGGTCGCCGTGGCCGGGTAGCTCGGGGGCGTGACTGGCGCGCAGACCTGCTTGCGCGCCGTGCAGTCGAGGCTCGAGGCGCAGCTGGCGACCGCCGTGCAGGCGAAGCCCACGCAGGCCTGGCCCATCGCGCACTCCGCCGAACCCGTGCACTGCACACAGCGTCGGCCGGCCGTGTCGCACACCTTGCCCTGCGGCGTGCAGTCGAGGTCGCTGGTGCAGGCGGTGGCGGCGACGCACGCGCCGTTGGTGCACACAAAGCCGTCATCGCAGTCGATGGGCGCGCGGCAGGTGACGCACTGATTGGTCGGTCGGTTGCAAACGCCCGTCGTGCACTCGCCGCGCATGCCGCAGGCGCCGAAGGTCGAGCTCCCGCCGCCGCCTGCACCTCCACCGCCGCCCGAGCCGCCGCCCGTGGTGCCGCCGCCCGTGGTGCCGCCTCCGCCGCCACCCTGAAGGAACATGCACCGCCCCAGCTGACAGCTCTGCTGCCCGACGCACACGTCGCAGGCGCTCCCGAACTGGCCACAGGCGGTCGGCGCGAAGCCTGTCTGGCACTGCCCGCTCGCGTCGCAGCAACCCGTACACGAGCTGGCGTCGCAGGTGGGCTTCGTCGGGCAACCGGAGAGCAGGAGCAGGGCGGAGGCGAGCACGAAGAGAGAGGGCTTCATGGCCAGCGCCTCTACACTGCGGGCTGATCGCACGTACACGCGATCCACCCGCACGCCCCACGGACCGCGGCCGAGCCCGGCGCTGTCGGTGGCGGCGAGGAGACGGTGATGGGTGGGCGGCACGGGTGGAGGGGACGAGACGCGGCGCCGGCCGGAAGGCTCGGTGCTGCACGAAGTGGTGCGCCCTGGTACGGCAGTTCAGAAGTTCGTTCGCTGATCAGGCCTCGAGAAGCCACGAGAAGTCAGTCGCGATCGCGCGCAGCGCATCCGGGAGAGGCGCTTCAATCGGCAGGGGTGCCCAGCATCCTGAGTG
>JBILUC010000173.1:0-3589 GCA_044371205.1 Archangium sp. | reverse complement strand
ACTCTCCTCGGCAGAAAACGGCCACGCTCACCCTCGTGCTGCCGACTTCCGCACCCCCAACTCGAGCCTCGGTCACCAGGTTCGGCTCTCGGTTTCCCGGGTTCTTCCTCTTGTTCTTCCGCTCGATGCGCTGGACGTACTGCAGGCTGAACCCGACCCTCTCGGCAGCACGCTCTTGGCTCAGCTCAAGCCGCTCGCGTTGAAGCCGCAGGTTGGCAGCGAGGACTCGCCTCGTCGCCATCTGGAGCTTCGCAAGGGAGGCGCGGGCCGACATCGCGCACGACGCTTCCAGTGAAACCTATGGGGTTGTAGAACCTGTGAGGTTTCAATCGATCAGCAGGGAGGGGCTCGTGATCACTGGAGCATTCTCGGCGAACGGCTTCAGGGTGGCGGCCGACAGCGCACTCGGCCTTGTCGCGGGAACAAACGCGGCCGGCGCCGGAATGGTCTCGGCCAACATCCAAAACCTCGCGACGACGATGCACGCGGATCTTGGGGGGCTCGCCAGAACCATCGTGGGGCAGACGGACCGCATCGTCGGCGTCAACCAGCAGGGCTTTTCGCAACTGGGGGAGCGCCTGGCATCGGGGTTCTCGGGGCTCCAGGCGATATCCGGTGCATCTCTCGCGGTTCAGGCGGCGGGGTTTGCCGTCGTCGCGACGCGGCTCAATCAGCTCCGCGGCGACGTCAAGGCGATGCACGGCGAGCTGGCTGCGCAGGGGCAGGTTCTGATCGACCTGCAGAGGCAGGCGAACGCGCACCTAGAGAGCCTCATCTCCTTCGCTGAGAGAACCCTCCACACGCAGGAGCGAATCCTCGAGACGTTGGTGTCGTCGCGAACGGTCGAGGCCCAGCAGCTCATCCGGCAGGGCTGGGAGAACCTGCGGAACGGGTACGAAGACGATGCGTTCTCGCGATTCAAGCGCTCGCTCGATCACGACAACACGGTCTACCTCGCGCACGCGGAGCTCGGCCGACTGCTCGAGAAGCGCGGGGACAGGCCGGCGGCGGAGGACCACTTCCGCCGGGCAACTCGGTTCGCGGGGGCAGCCAGTCCTCAAATCAAGGGCTTCGCTCACGTTCAGTTTGCTGGATTCCTCGACCGGGCCGGTCGCCTGAATGAGGCCGTCGGCGAGCTCGACGCGGCGATGAGCCTCCCGCCCCCCGACGTCGACACCTCCGCTGCATGGTCGCTGTACAAGGCCGAGCTGCTTGCGTCGATGGGCGACATCCCAACTGCCCTTGAGTCCGTTGCGGGGTCGGTTCGCTTGTCGGCGCGCGCGTACTACGCGGCGCTTGCATCTGAACGACTTATTCCGGCGCAGCCGCGACTCACGCAGCGATTGATCGACCTGGACGGAGAACTTCGCAATGCCGCCCTCGTCAACCTCGAGGCCACGGCGCAGGACCTCGGACGGATGGACCGGCTCGATTCTCGGCGCGCGGGCGAGTTTCGGGCCGCGGGGGCAGCACACCTTCAGTCGGTCCTCACCGTCAGGTACGACGAACTCGCTGCGCTGGTCGAGGTGACCAGGCGGTACCAGGCCGAACTGCGCGAGGCCGTCTCCGCGGCCTGCGGGTCCGTGCTCAATGAAGTGACGGCCGCGCGGCAGACGCTGCTCGGGCAGCTGGCGACGATCCCCAAGGAGCCGCCAGTCGAGTCGGGTTCATCGATCCCTACGGCTGTATTCATTGGGAGCATCGTCCTCGCGTTCTTCACGGCAGGCATTTCGCTTCTCGGCATTCCGGTCGCCATCGTGCTCGAGGTACGTAGACGATCGGCAAGCGCGCAGCTCAAACAGGAGCGCGACGCCGCAATCGAGGCATGGCGCCAATTCGAGATGCACGCCCCGGGCTGGATAGGGACCTTCGAGTCAGCCAAGGCTGCCGCGATCCGGTTTCTGAGAGAAACACCTCTGGAACCCTCTCTCTCGACTTCGCTCCTCGCTCAGGCAGAGGCGATCATGACGCCGCCCATGCCGAGCACCCCGCATTGGGTCTCGAAGCACCAAGCAGAAGCCAAGCAAGCAGCCAGCGACCGTCGCACCAACATGTATCTGCTCGGCGGTTGCGGCGCGGTCATCCTCGTCTTCGTCGTCATCGTTCAGGTGGCCGCCGCGGTGCGGCGCAGCCAGGAGGCCGACGCGCTGGCACAGTCCAATAAGGAAGCTGAGGCCGCACGCGCACGCCGGCAGCAACGGGAACAGGAAGCGGCAGAAATCAAGAGAATCGAAATGGAGGAGGCCGAGCGGAAGCGACGCTACGAGGAGGATCGTCAACGGGAGGTTCAGGCGCAGGCGGCCCCAGGTGGTCCGGTCAGCCTCGAAGCCGGCGTCTTCCAGTCTGCCACCCCTCAATGGGCCGCCGCGCGGGATGCAGCGCTCGCCTGGTGCAACGCGAATAACGGCCAGTGCGACCCCGACACCGTCGCCTCTCTGAAGCAACCCCGCGACGGAGTGCTGGACGTCAGCGCGTCCGACACTGCGTCCCTCACGACCTGCTCACCGGCCAACTGCCCGGGCGTGGTGACCTACGTCGAGTTCAAGCGCGCCGGCGAAGGCTGGAGCGTCTCGAAGGTCACGCAGGAACCGGTGGGGGACTGAGACACATCGATACCGCGCCGGTCTCTCCCCTTCCACCGCCCGCAGGTCCTGCAGCGCAGGCCGCGGCCCGGCACGACGCCCAGCACCATGGCGCGTCGACCGCACCGGCACACCAGCCACCGCTTTCTGTGACCGAAAGCCGTCGGGCATTCGTCGTTACGGAGCTGAATGACCGTGGTCTCGCCGGCGATGGTCACCGTGACGGCGTTCATCGCCCGCCACGCAGGACCGACGGCCCGGCGGAAATCTGCGACGGAAAATCTGGCGACTTCATCGGTGAACGGTCGGTGCCGCTGGAGCGCCATGGTCACCGCTCTCCGGTGATGGTCACCTGCTGCGCGACGCCGACCTGGACCACGGCACGACGACCACCGACGGCGTCGGCCCGCAATTCATCCGTGAGTCGAGTGCACCGGGCTACGGCCCCAGTGAGCGCGCGGTCGAGCAGTTTCACGGCAGCGTCGTCCCGTCGGGCTACCGCGGCGGCGAGAAGCGCGGTGAGCTGTGACGAGAGCGCCTCTTGGATCGCCAGCATCTTCGCCAGGGAACGGCGGCGAACGGCCCCCTCGGTATCGGCAGCCAGCGCCGCGGCCCGCTCCGCCACGAAGTCGGCGATCTCCCCGCTGGAGCCCTTCACCATTTCTTCGACGGCCCGCCGTTCCACGGCGGTCAGGCCCAGGCGCGCTTCACGTAGCTGAACGGGTTCGGCGTCCTGGTGCTCGAGCTCGACGTCGGTGGCATCGCGGACAAGTTCCATGGGGGCCATGCAGAAAGCGTAGGAACGGGCCGGTGCCCGCACAAGCGGGCGTTCCTAGTCGCAAGTCCTCTTGAGTCATGCGTCCGGCGATCCAAGATGCGCTGTACTCGGCGTTGACCTGCACGTAGCGGTACCCGAGGTCAGACGTCATCACGATGGCCTTGCCGCGACCGTCGTTGAGCTTGAGCTCGAGCTTGACGTCTTCAGCCGCCATCGCCTTCGAGGCCGC
>JBILUC010000057.1:0-41281 GCA_044371205.1 Archangium sp. | reverse complement strand
GGCTACGCGAACGAGTCGTTCGTGCCGGGGCCCTTCACGGTCGCGGCGCTGTCAGGCGGGGTGTTCCTCGCCAACGAGCTCAACCGCGGCGACGAGTACGTGCTCAACAGCCTGCTCGACGCGCTCGAAGAGCGGAAGCTCTACATCCCCAGCTTGAAGAAGTGGTTCCAGGTCGACCCGCGCTTCTACTTCATCGCGGCGATGAACCCGGCCGAGGCACGCGGCACGCGTCGACTGCCTTCGGCCGTGAAAGACCGCATCAAGGTGTGGATTCAGCTCGGCTACCCGAAGCGCGGCGTCGAACAGAAGATCGTCGAGCAGCAGTGCGCCGAGTACTCGCTGGCCCCGAAGCAGATCGAGCTGGTGCTCGAGATCATCCACAAGACCCGCGACGACGCAGCCGTGGCCCAGCCCGCGTCCATTCGATCCAGCATCGGCATGGCGCGGCTGGCCGCAGAGCGCGCGAAACGAATGGGCAAGCCAGTCGACAACGCGCTGCTCGCGCAGGCCGGCAAGCTGGTGCTGAAGGAAGCGCTGCAGATGAAGCCCGGCAAGGAAGTCGGGCCGTACCTCGACGCGCTCTTCAACGAGCTCCTCGGCACCTCGGGGTGAACGATGAGCGTCGATGACGACCAGCCGACGGCGACCCACCGCTTCTCAGGCGATCGCGTCACGCGCCACACGCCCATCTCGTTCGCGCTCGCGTTCGTGCACGCGATGAGAAAGCACGACGGCTTGACGCACGTCCCCAGCGTGCGCACGGCCATCGCCCTGCCCCGCTTCCTGACGGCGCGCTACTTCCGCCTCGGCGCGCTCACCGCGAAGGACTACGTCGAAGCGGCCGTGCTGCTGACGCCGCTCGAAGATCAGGGCGTCGCGTTCGAGCTCGCGCGCGAGTTGATGTTTCCCAGGGAGCGCTCGGGCGAGACGAGTGAAGCGGCGGCGCCGGTGCTCGGCATCGAGGGCGCCGTCGCCATCACCGCCGCGGTGCCCGAGGTGAACGACGGCATGTCGGTGCTCGAGTCGCTGTCGGGCCTGAACCTCGACCTGGGCAACCTCGATCTCGCCGCGCTCGATCAAGCGCTCGACGCGAAGGTCACGGCGGCAACCGAGATGCGCTCGCTCGACCTCCTGACCAGCCTCGCGACCTCGGAGGACCCCACGCAGCAGAGCCTCGCCGCCCTCGCGACGCAGTTCGGTGGTGCGGCCGAGCTCGAGGCCGATGGCATTCACGATGAGTCGAGCGCTCGGCGCTTTCTGCTCGAGCGGCTGCTCGGAGGGCTGGGCGAGCTGCCACCCGAGACCGTGCTGGCTGCGGGGCAGGCGGGCTTCACACCTGAGCTGCTCACCGACGTCGCTGTGCCGTGGGAGCGCGCGGGGCTGCTGGCGGCCTCTGAGGGCAGCTCGAGCGAGCTGAAGGCGCTGTTCGAAGACCTGCTCGAGAACGGGTCGGCGCGTGAGCTCGGGCAGACGCTCCGCTTCGTGCGCGCGGGAAACACGAAGGCCGCGAAGCCGTTTCAGAAGAAGGCGCTCGCGTCAGCCCGACACCTCGCGGACTGGGCGGAGATCCTCCAGGGCCTGGGCGAGTTCGTCGAGCCACCCGCTGCACTCATCGAGCGCTCCGCGAGGGAGAACATCGTTCGCGCGCTGCAGGCGGCCGAGGTGATGCAGAAGGCGTTCTCGCCTGCCGATGAGCGCAGAGAGTGGCGCTTCTACGACGCGGATGATGACGATGCCTCCGCAGCCGAAGACGCCTCGCCTGAGACCGACCTCCGCCACACCGTGTTCGCTGCGTGGGCGGGGTCGCTCACCGAAGTGCCCGAGCTCGAGGTGCTCCTCGACCTCTGCGTGCCCGGCGCCGCGTGGACTGCGCTCGTCGAGAAGGCGTGGGCGCGCTTTCTGCCTGAGCTCCGTGCGCGAGATCTGCTCTCCCCCGAAGCGCGCATGGAACACCTCACCGCAGCGCTGAAGCTGGGGAAGCGCCTGAAAGAAACAGGCACCACCCTCGGCAAGAAGCTCGCGGCCGAGCTCGCCACCGAGGCGATGGTGCTGGTCGGGCATCGCGCGCGCTTTCTCCCGCTGCTCGACGCGGTCATCGACCTCGGCCTCGTGCCGCACGACACCGCAGCCGTGGTGAAGGCAGCCCTCGCGCTCGAGCTCTCGGAGGAAGACGTCTATGCGCGACTCTCGCAGCCGCTCGAGCAGCTCAAGTTCCTCATCGAAGGGAACATTCAGGATCTCCAGCGCCACCTCGAGCTGGTCGACAAGATCACCCATGTCCCCGACGAGCTGCTGCAGCACCTGCTCGCGTGCTGTCTGCGCGACACGAACCGCATGGGCCTCGCTTTGCTCCTCGCGGTCGCGCTGGGCCCGGTGCTGAACCACGTGGGCGCGCTCGGGCTCTCGGGGCTCGCCGACCAGAGCATGGGCTTCAAGGGCATCGGTGGCGGCGAGAACCTGCTGCTGCAGTGGTACACGCACCGCGACGAAATCCCCTCCGGGTTCAAGGAACGCGTCCGCGCGCTCGCCAGGCAGGCGCTGCTCGACGCCGCGCTACCGTGGATGCACAAAGGCGTCGGTGGAGCGGAGCGAGGTCTGCTCCCGCAGGCGCGCACGCGGCCCTTCCGCGCAGGCGACGAGCTCGATCACCTCGACATCGACGGCACGCTCGAGGCGCTGGCGACCTCAGGCAAGTCGCTCGCTGCGATGTCGAACGAGGACCTCATGGTGTCCGACACCTCGAGCGGGCGCGCCGGGTTCACGGTGCTCATCGACATCTCGGGAAGCATGTCGGGGAAGGACCTGGCCATCTGCGCCATCGCAGTGGTGATGCTGCTCGGGCGGCTCAAGCCAGAAGAGGTCGCGCTCGCGCTCTTCGAGAGCAATACCCACGTGGTGAAGCGCTTCGCCGAGTCGACCGATCTCGATGACGTCGCCTCAGGGCTGCTCGAGCTCCGGGCGACGGGCGGCACGTGCGTCGACGCGGCGCTCCAGTTTGCGCGTGACGAGTTCGGCAGCCAGGCCGAGCAGGAGCGTCGTGTGCTGTTCCTCTTGTCCGACTTTGCGTTCTCGGAAAGCGAAGGCCAGCTCGACCCGCTGCTCGACGGGCTCCGCGAGTTCGACGTGCACTTCCTCGGCGCGGCGCACGGCTCCGTGCACCAGCACATGGCGAGTCACTTCGCAGGTCGACTCGAGGGCTCGATCACGAAGATTCCCTCGATGGCGAAGCTACCGGAGGTGTTGCTGCAAGCCCTCGGGTGGATTTCCAGCGCCCCGATGCGGTGACCCTTACGAGCGCGCGCGACGACGACGCAGCGCGAGCAGCACGAGCCCCGCGAGCCACTGCGCCCCCGACGAAGCGCCGCAACCGCAGCCGCGATTGACGGCAGGTGAAAGCGACTCGGTGCCCAGCTTCGGCAAGCGCGTGCTCACGAAGCCCCCGTCGCTCGGCAGGAAGCCCGCGTCTCGAGGGGCGGGCGGCGCCATGCCCGCGTCGCCCACCGGTGGATCTCCCGCATCGGGCACCGGAGGCAGCCCCGCATCGCGCACCACGCCCGCGTCTCGCACCACGCCCGCATCGCGAGGCGGCGGCGGCGTGCCGGCGTCGAACACGTCCACCCCTCCGTCGAAGAGCACGCCCGCGTCGGGCACGTTGCCGAGCACGTCGACGCGAATCACGCGGTAGCCGAAGCGCGTCTGCGACGGGTCGCTCACGAGGCGAATGTTCACCGTGTCACCGTCGATGGCCGTCGAGCTGAACGACGCGGCGCGCACGCCGCTCAACACCTGAAAGAGGTCGCCGTCGCGGTTGGTCAGGTAGACGTTGTCGCAGCTGTTGTCGAGGCACTGGTTGCTGGTCTCGAGCTCGAGCCGCTCGAACACCAGAACGAGCCCCGTCGCGCCGGGAACGGTGAGCGTCTGCACGTCGTCGGTGTCGTTGAAGTACGTGCCATTGGCGTTGCGCGCAGGGCCGATGGAGACGGGGATGCCGGTCACCGGCCCCATCGGCGGCGGCGGCGAGAGCGTGCGCGAGAGGCCCTGGGCAATCATCGTGCGACGAATGGTGGTGACGTTCGCGCCGCCGTTGAGCCGCAGGTCGACCGCACCGAGCGCGCCCGCCGCGGTGAAGAAGGTCGCGTTCGTGCCGAGCAGGAAGTGGCTCTCGATGACCAGCCGGTCGGTCACGTCGGCGCCGAGCTGCGCGCGCAACTTCCACAACCCGCCCGACCAGATTTCACCGTCGTCGTGCACCTGGTTCTGTTCGTCTTCGGGGTAGTGCTTGCGCTCGTCGACGCGACGCAGGCACTTCGGCGTCGCCATCGAATAGGCCGTTCCATCCCAATCACCGACGCAGGCGGGGTCGGTGAGCTGGGGGTGGCCGGCATCGGGCGCGAGGGTCAACGAGAACGAGGCCGCGAGGTAGTCGCCGAAACCCTCGCCCATCGCGCCCTCGTCACCGCCGCCGAAGCCCGGCACCTGGTTGTCTTGAATGGAATGCCCGTACTCGTGCACCACGATGTCACCGTCTTCCGCGTCATCGACGCCGCCCAGGCCGAAGCTGAGGCGCTGGCTGTTGGGCGAGTAGAACGAGTTGTCGGCGTTCTGCGCGTCGACGGTGGCGCCCTGCACGCGGTTGTTCACGTTCATCAGCCCCAGCGCCTGAATGCGCGTCTGCGCCCGGTCGAGGTGGTAGTACGCATTGGCCTGCTCGAAGCCGAGGCTGTTGCGTGCGAACTGGAAGTCGTTGCTCATCGACACCACCCGCAGGTTTGCATCTCGCGTGCGCACGTCGGCGAACGCGCCTCGCGTGAAGCCGCTCCCGTCGAGGCGCGGCAGGGGCACGAGGAAGCGCGCCGCGTCGAGCGCCGGGGTCGCCGCGTTGTTGCCGTCGACCAGCGTGAGGTCGCCCGTCGAGGCCACCGGGTTCGCGTCGTAGACGTACGCGGTGCCAGTCACCGCAGCCTGAAAGCGAATGCCATCGCGCCGCTCGAGCTCGGCGCCCGTCGCTGCGTCGATGAACACCACCCAGTCGTGCGGAGGGCTCGCCTCGTCCATCGGCAGGTGCACCCGCCACGCGAGCCGCGCCACGTCGGTCTGCTGCGCGACGTGCACGCCCTTCGTCACGCTCGGCTCTCCGTTCAAGTCGAGCGACAGCGCGCGCACCGCGAGCAGCGCCGCATCGAGGGCCGCCCGCGCACCGACGTCACCTTCCACACGCACGGTGGAAGCCGCCTCGAAGTGCTCGAGGTTGACCGCGCGCACCACGCGTTGCGCGCCTTTGTCCTCGACCAGCACGATCACCTCGCCGCCGAACACCGGCAGGCGCTCACTGCCAACGAGCTGGTGCTGGGCAAAGCGCTGGTACGTGCCCGCCAGCCCGACGCGCGTGGTGGGCAGCGTCAGCTCGAGCCCGGGCCCATCGAGGTGGAACTCGCTCGCGCGAGAGGTCAGCAACGCGCGCGCGGTGGTCTCGGCATCGCCGTCGCCGACGAACGAGAGGTCGGCGAGCAGCTGCGGCCGGTCTTTCGTGGGGTGCCAGACCAGCGCATCGCTCGTGCGCCGCGAAGCAGAGGAGACAGGAGCGGACTCACAGCCCACCACGACGAGCGCGAGCACCAAAGACGAGACAAGACGCATGGAAGACACCCACTTCGGTCGGCCGACGAAGAGGCTGGGGTTGTAGCCACTTTCACCAGACATGTGCGGCCGAGTCGTGACCCGGCTCGCCACACGGTACGGTTGTGCAGTACCGGGGCGTTGATCAGGAACGAGCCGTTCCTCCGGTGCCGAGGCTCTCTTCCGCTGGAGGCAACGTGGAAGTCCGTAACCCCCGGCCATCGCTGAAGGTCGTCGACGACGCGGCGGCGGAAACAGCCCTCGTGCGGGCCGCGATGCGGGGTGACGCCCAGGCCAACGAGCAGCTCTTTCACGCCTGCGCCCCCGACCTGGTGCGCTGGGTGAGCCGGGTCGTCCTCGGGTCTGACGACGCGCAAGACATCGCCCAGGACGCCTTCGTCACCGCGTTCTCGCAGCTCAAGTCGCTCCAGCAGCCCGAGTCGTTTCGCGGCTGGCTGCGCACCATCGCGCTGACCCACGTCCGTCGCCGGTTCCGCAAACAGCGCCTGCTGCGGCGCCTTGGCTTCTCAGACGTCGAGCCCACGGAAGTCGAAGCGATGGTGAGCGACGATGCCCCGCCGGAAGCCGTGGCTGAATTGAAGCAGGTCGCGTCGTTGCTCCGACGCCTGCCGACCGATGAAGCGCTGGCGCTCGTGCTCCGCCGCGTCGAAGGGTACCGGCTCGAAGAAATTGCCCAGCAGCTCGACCTGTCGTTGGCCACGGTGAAGCGCCGGCTGGCCGCTGCGGAGGCCCACTTCGCCGCCTTGCAGGAGGCCCCATGAGTCCTCAACGTCCCCTCTCGGAGTTCGTGAAGCCCGCTGACGTCAGCACCGCCGCGCTGCACCTCGAGTGGCACTCGGTGCGCCGCCGCGTGCGACGCCGCAAGCAGCTGCGCGTCGCGATGGCCATCGTTCCGGTGGTGGCGCTGCTCGTCGCCGCCGCCCTCGCGCTGCGCCCCGGCCCCGACGCGTTCATCCCCGGCCAGGTCGTCCTCACCGATGAGAGCGCGCGCACGCTGCAGCTGGCAGAGGGGTCGAAGGTCTTCGTGGCGAGCAACTCCGGCGTCGAACTGTCGCGCGCCGACACGAATGAAGTGGTGGTGGTGCTCGGCCACGGCCGCTCGTTGTTCGACGTCGAGAAGAACCCCGGCCGCCGCTTCGTGGTGAAGGCCGACGGCGTCGAGGTGCGCGTCATCGGCACCCGCTTCACCGTGCAGCGCAACGGGAACGACGTGTCGGTGCAGGTCGAGCGAGGCATCGTCGAGGTGCGCGACGGCGAGTCGGTGCAGCGCCTCGAGCGCGGCGCGTCGTGGAAGCGCGCGAAGAGCGAGGTGGCCGGGGCTGCGACTCCAGTGGCGCCCACCAACGACGCGGTCGACGTGGTCGAAGAGCCTGCAGCCGAGACCGTCGACGACGCGCCTGCCGTCGATGAACCGCGCCAGCCCACGGCGCCCGGGAAGAAGAAGAACGTGAAGCGCCGCACGGTGGCCGCGAAGAAGAAGAGCGAGCCCGTCGACGACGCGCCCACGCCGGTCGCCTCGGGTGGCTCGTCGCTCGACCCCGCCCCACCGCTGCAGCCACAGTTCCAGGCCAGGCCCGTCGAGCCATCCCCCGCCGAGGCGTTCAACAACGCGATGCGCGATCGCGCCCAAGGCCGCTCCAAAGACGCCATCATCGGCTTCCAACTGGTGTGCGAGCGCTGGCCGTCGAGCGCGTACGCACCGATGAGCGCCTTCGAGTGGGGCCGCCTCGCGTTGGACGTGCAGGGCGACCCGCGTCAGGCCGCGCGCGCGTTTGAACGCACGCTGGAACTGGCGACCTCGGCGTCGCTCGTCGAAGACGCATTGGCGCGCCTGACCGAAGCCTACGCGCGCTACGATGCGGGCTCTTGCCGTCGGGTGCAGGCAGACTACCTGCGTCGGTTCCCCGAAGGCCCGCATGTGCGAGGCGTGACCAAGGCGTGTCCCCCCTGACGCTGGTGGCGGCGGTTTCGATGGCGGCGACGAGCGTGTGCTCCGGCGCAGAGGCCGAAGTGCCCGTGCGCTTCGTGGGGTGGTCGGCCGACGACGCAGCGTGGCTCGAGGCCGAGCTCGCCCGCTGGGTGACGGAGCGTGACCGCACGCTGTGCAGCGCCCGCACGAGCGATGAGGCGCTGGCCCTCGAAGGGACCGGGCTCGAGGCGCGCATCGAGTTCACCTTCAAGGGAATGCGGCGCGAGCGCTCGGTGCCGAAGAGCTCCGACGCGGGCCTCTTCCGCTACCAGGTCGCGGCAGCCGCCGAAGAGCTCGCGCGCTCGACGTGGGAAGCGCCCCCGCCTCCGCGCTTCGGCGTGCTGGCGCGCGGGGAGCTCGACGCGCTCGTCGCGGGGCAATGGCTTGCCGGCGGTGGCGTCGGGGTCACGCTCTTCCTGTGGCCTTCGTTCTCGGTGCAGCTCTTCGCGACCTTCAGCGGGCTGCAGGGCGCGCCGCTCGCGACCGGGGGCACCGTCGGAGGCTTTCGCGTCGGCGGCGGGCTGTCGCTCTCGTGGCTGCCGGTTCGACCCGGCGTCTTTCGCGCCGGCCCGCGCGCGTCGCTGCAGGTCGCGGCGCTGTCGGTGACGGTGCGCGAGCCCGACTCCGTGGGCGGAACTGGCGTGACGCCCTGGGTCCAGGCCGGCGGCGGCGTCACACTCGGCGTCGAGTTGAGACACGTCACGCTGCTCGCGTTCTCGGAGCTGGGCTTCGTCATCGCCGGCGCGGCGGTCGAGCTCGAGGGCGCGCGCCTTCAACGCGTTCGCGGCACGGCCGGCACGTTCGGCCTGCAGGCGGGGTGGCTGTGGTGAGGCTCTTCGCGGTGGTGCTGCTGGTTCGGCTCTACGAAGTGACGTCGGACTGTGGGGGCGGTGCGCCTCCCGTCAACGACACGCCGGGCACCCAGCTCGCGGCCGGCTTCGAGTTCGCGTGCGACCTGAAGAGCGGCGCGGTGCGCTGCTGGGGCTCGAACGCGGTCGGTCAGACGGGCCCCGTCACGCTGCCGGAACCTGCGGCTGAAATCGCCGTCGGCGCGACGACCGCCTGCGCGCGCACGGTGACGGGGCGCGTCTTCTGCTGGGGTGACAACGCGAATCAGCAACTCGGTGCGGTCGAGCCGCCCTTCACCGCGACGCCGCTCGAGGTGGTGCTGCCGTTGCCCATCGCGAAGCTGGCGATGCATTCCGACTATGGCCTCGCGTTGGCGAGCGACGGGCGCGTGCTCGGCTGGGGCAACGACAGCGAAGGCACCCTGGCGCGCGGCGATGAGAACCCCATGACGTGGCCGGTGCCGACGCCGGTGGTGCGTGTCGCGAAGGACCAGCGCTTCAAGACTGTCAGTGCGGGTCAAGGGCATGCGTGCGGCATCGACCTGCAAGACGTTCTCTGGTGCTGGGGCCGCAACACAGGCAGCGAGCTGGGCGCCTCGACCGGGCGCCAGCAGCGCTCACCGGTGCGCGTACTCGACGGCGTGAGCACCGTGGTCGCTGGCGCGTTCGGCACCTGCGCCGTGAAGAGCGGCGAGGTGTTCTGCTGGGGAGACACGCCGATTGACGACGCCACGGGCGAGCGCATCACCGCGAAGCAGCCGGTGAAGATGGCGGTCAACGGCACCGTGCGCGCCATCGACCTGCAGTGGTTTCACGCCTGCGCGTTGACGACCGGGGACGCCTTGTTCTGCTGGGGGCGTGGCATCGAAGGGCAGCTCGGCACGGGGATGACCCGGGCCAGCGCGACGCCGGTCTCCTCAGCGACGGGCATCGCCGAGGTCGCGACCGGCTTCTTCTTCACCTGCGTGCGCCGCAGCGACGGCGTGGTGGCGTGCACCGGAGAGAACAACGCCGGTCAACTCGGCCTCACCGACCAGAACCGCCGCGCCACCTTCACTCCACGGTAGCCCGCTCGCTCCAGCTCACTCGGAGCTCAGACGACTCAGGGCGCGGGCTCGATGCGGCAGTTGCCCTTCACCGTACCGACGCACACCAGCGCGTACCCATCTGACTTCTCGCCGTCGCTCAGGCACGCGTCGTCGGGCACCTGAATCGCACCCGCCAACACCTTCACGCGGCACACGCCGCACGCACCCATCTCGCAGCCGGCCGACAAGCTCAACCCCGCCTTGCGCGCCGCGGCCAGCACGTGCTCGCCGTCTTTCACGGCGAACGGCTTCGCCTTGCCGTCCTGCACGAACTCGACCTGGTGCGTGGCGCCGCCCGCATCGCCGTCGTGCGACATCGTGAACTTCTCTTCAAGCGCGAGCGCCCCGGGGTACGTCGTCATCACCACGTCGCGTGCCAGCACCATCAACGGCTCAGGCCCGCACATCGCCACCACGTCGGGCGCAGGCTTCCCCGCCAGCTTCGCCGAGAGCGATTGCTTCGTCGGGGACCCGCCCGCATCGTCGAGCGAGTGCACCACCTCGAGCTTGCCGCCGCTGCTCGCCACGAGCGCGTCGAGCTCGGTCTTGAGAATCTGCTCGGCCGCGGAGCGGTTGTAGTCGAGCAACGTGATGGGCGAGGGCCAGCCCTTCTCGGCCTGCTCGTGAAGCTGCGACAGGAACGGCGTGATGCCGCTGCCGCCCGCGATGAAGAGCGCGCGCGTGAACGTCTCGGGCAGCACGAACTGACCGAAGGGCCCCTTCACCTCGAGCGTGTCACCGGCCGCGAGCTTCGAGGTCAGGTGCACCGAGACCGTGCCGTTGGCGACGGCCTTCACCGTCAAGCGCAGCGGCGTCTGCTTCGGCGAACGCGTGAAGGAATATGCGCGCCACGGCATCGACGCGTTGGGGCGCAAGAGCACGAACTGCCCGGCCTTGAACGCCATGGTCCCATCGAGCTCGAAGCTCACGGTCGTCGGCGTCTCCTTCGTCACGCTCGTCGCGCGCCACGAGAGCGCCACCGGGGCGGCCGGCTTCTTCTCAACCGGAGCCTTCTTCTTGCCAAACAACGAGCCGAGGAAACCCAAAGCCAACTCCTTCAACATGAGTGAGACGTGAGCGGCTGTAGCTCACCTTCCTGCGCGTGCGAAGTAGCGCGAGCGGAGTAAGACCGCCACTCGATGAGCTCGCTGCCCCCCTCGCGGTATTACGCGCGTGTCTTCGGCCTCGTGACGGCCGCCGTGCTGGCCTTCCTGCTCTTTCGGATTCTGGCGCCCTTCGCGGTGCCGCTGATGTGGGCCTCGCTGCTCGCCTTCATGCTGCAGCCCGCGAACAACCGCCTGCTGCGCAGGTGGCCCAACAAGCCCGGGCTGGGTGCGGGCCTGCTCACGGGCGCCGCCGCCATCGTCATCATCGGCCCGGTGTCGCTCTTCGTGGTCGCCTTCCTGCGCCAGGCATCAGACCTGCTGCAGCGCTTTCAGGCCGAAGCCTCGGAGCGAAAGCTGCCCGCGCTGCAGATGGTGCTCGAACTGGGGCCGGTGCAGGCGGTGCTCGAGCGCACGCACGACTTCACCTCGCTGAGCACGGCCCAGATTATCCAGTCGGCCACCGAAGCCGCTCAGGGCGCGCTGCAGCAGGCCGCGTCGCTGGGTGGCACCCTCGTGCTCGGCGCGGTCAACGTGGTCACCTCCTTCGGGTTGACGCTCTTCCTCCTCTTCTTCTTCCTCCGCGACGGCAAGGCGATGTTGCAGCGGGGCATTCGACTCATCCCCATGCGGCGGGAACGGAAGGAAGACCTCGCCGCGACGCTCGGCGGCGTGACGCGCGCGGTGGTGCTGGGCACGCTCGTCACCGCGCTGGTGCAGGGCACGCTGGTGGGCATCGGCTTCGCCATCGCGGGCCTGTCTTCGCCGCTCGTCTTCGGGGCCGTCGGGGCGCTCGCAGCGCTCATCCCCGTCGTCGGCACGGCGCTCGTCTGGGTGCCGGCCGCCATCACGCTCGTCGCGCAGGGTCAGAATGGCTGGGCGCTCTTCCTCACGTTGTGGAGCGTCATCCTCGTGGCGGGCAGCGACAACGTCATCCGCCCGCTCATCATCTCGGGCAGCTCGAAGGCCAGCACGCTGCTCGTCTTCGTCGGCCTGCTCGGCGGCATCGGCGTCTTCGGCTTCGCCGGCATCTTCATGGGTCCGCTCGTCCTCACGCTGGTGGCGACGCTCCTGCAGTACGCCGACCTCGAGCTGCCGCGCATGGCCGCCGCGCCCTCGTTGCCGGGCGCGACGCCGCCGCCGCCCGGCTTCAGCTCGTCGTACACGCCCATGCCCTTCGTCGACCCCGCGCGCGCCATCACGCAGCCGCCGTCGGCGCCGTCAGTGCCCGCGCCAGCGACCGACGTGCCGAAGAGCGAGACCCCCGTCGAGCCGAAACCGCCCGAGAACAAGAGCGATCGCTGACTTTTCGGTGGCCCTCGGGGAAGCGAGCAGAGAGGCTCCGCTCGCCGTTCAACCCTTCAGCACCGGAGCTTCCCCATGAAGAAGTCCCTCGCCATCGCCGCCGTCGCCTTCTCGCTTGGTTTCGCCACGCAGGCCTTCGCCGAGAGGCAGCCGATGATGCAGAAGGCGCTCAAGCAGCTCGAGGCCGCGAAGGACGCGCTGCAGGCCGCGACGGCCGACAAGGGCGGTCACCGCGCGAAGGCCATCGACCTCGTGAACGCCGCCATCGCCGAGACGAAGGCCGGCATCGAGTTCGACAACAAGAACTGACTTCTCAGGGCGCCTTGCGCTTGTTCTTCAGGGGCGGCTCGATGTCGTCACGCACGTACAACCGCACGTCCCACAGGCAGCCCGTCACGGGCGCCTCGACCACGGTGTACTCGCCAAACCACGCCGCTTCGCCGAGGTCGGCCTTCAGCTCTGCGAGGCCGGCCTTTGCTTTTTCTGCGTCGCGCCCGCACACCTCGACGCGCGACTTGCTGGTGTCGCCCTCAGGGCGAGCGCCAATCCACACCACGGTGCTGTTGCGGCCGCGGTTCTTCCCGATGAGGTGGTCTTCGACGGCGTGCATCGCCTTCAGGTTTGCGCCCTTGCTCAGAATCTCGATGCCCACGCGCGACTCACAGCCGAGGTAGTGGCAGTAGTACGCGCCCGAAGGGAAGAACGGCCGGGGTGCCGTCGAGTCGATGGTCATCGCGCGGGCCGCCGCCACCGTGGCGGTCGCCGTGTAGTCCTTTTTCGCGTCTTTGCACTGCGGACCACGGCATGAGGTGGCCTTCACCTCGAGCTTGTCGCCGACAATCTTCCAGGTGCCGTTGACGACGGTGTTGCCCTTCGTCTTGTCGACAATCTGCGACTCGTACTGCCCCCGGCTGCGCAGGTGGATGTACTGCTGAGCGTCGCCAATCTCCGCGTTGTCGAGGAAGTCGTTGACGGTGGGGAGCTGCGAGAGCGCAAGCGTGGTCAGGGCGAGGGTCAGCATGGGGTCGCAGATGCTATTCGTCTGCGTTCAACGATGAAGGAGATTCCCCGTTCACGAGCGCGCACCTCTCTGAAGTTCGTCAGCGGAGCGCGACGGGCAACCCGAAGACGTCACCGGCTTCGTCGTGCGCGAGCTGATCAGCGTTGACGCCGGAGAAAGAGCGCGAGCAGCACGAGCAGCACCGGGACCGGCGCAGCGCTGCAGCCGCCCTGCACGTCATCGGGCGGGGGCTTCGGACGTGCGCGACACACGCGCATCTGACAGGTGGTGTCGTTCGCACAGGCTGAGTCGTCGCTGCAGGCGCGTGTGCAGAAGGTGAAGCCGCGCGGGTCGGTCTCGCACAGCCCGCCCCAGCAGAGCGCCGCGTCGCTGCACACCTGGCCGTCGTCGAGACAGTCGGCGTCGCTCAACCCGCAGCTCGCCTCACAGGTGCCGTCGGTGTCGCAATGGCTGCAGTCGACGTCGGTGGGCATGCACGATGGATCGCAGCGACCATCGGCGCGGCAGCGGCAATCGGGGTCACTCGCACCGCACGTCGCGTTGCAGGCGGAGTTGAGACCACACGGGCAGTCGGGGTCGTTCGCGCCGCTCGGCCCGCACGTCATGTCGCAGGTCGAGTCTGCGCGGCAGCGACAGTCGGGGTCACCCGCCCCACACGCGGTGTCGCAGGTGCCGTCGGCGCCGCAGCAGTCGGGGTCGCTCGCGCCGCAGGTTGAGTTGCAGGTGCCATCGGCCGCGCACGCGCAGTCGGGGTCGGGGCTCGGACAGCCGGTCGCGCAGCGCGAATCCATCGTGCAGAGCGCGGCGTCGTTGGCGTTGACGAACGCGTCGATGAACGAGCGGTAGGTGTCGAGGCGAATGTCGACGCCCTCACCGCAGGCACCGCCGACCGCGCGGGAATGGATGCCCACGACGGAGCCGTTGAAGAACGCGGGACCTCCCGAGTCACCGACACACAGCCCCGCGGAACCCGAACCGAAGTTGAACGTGGCGGCGGTGGTCGAGTTGACGTTGACCGACAGCGAACGCCGGGTGCCCGAGCTGGCGCCAGACCCCGACGTGAGGCGGCCATAGCCGACGATGTTGACCTGTGTCCCCGTGGCGGGGGGGCTGCCCATGGGTGCGGGCGCGGTCGCGATGAGCGGCTGCGTCGAGAGGAGGAGCGCCGCGAGGTCGAAGTCACTCTCGGTCTGCGCCGCGTTCCAGCTCGGGTGCCGGCTGATCGCTGTCACGGGGATCATGTCGGAGTTCATCAACATCGTGTCGTCAGGCTCGTTGGTCGCGCGCACGGTGACGCTCGCCGCGCCGTGGAAAGCAGGGTCGACGCAGTGGGCGGCAGTGAGCAGCACCCGCGGGCTGATCAACACCCCCGTGCAGATCGACGCGCTGCCGGTGTCGAAGCGCAGGTCGAGCAGGAACACCTGGTTCGCCGAGGTCGCCGCCGTGCCATTGAGGATGGGCTCACGCGACTGCTGCACGGGCGCGGGCACCGAGGGCGCACACGCGACGCACACCGCGAGGGACAGGAGGGGCAGAGCGCGCATCGCTTGATCGGCACTCAATCACACCCACCGGCGTGCGCTGAACCCACTCGGGTCGGGGCACACCCTCCCGAAGTCGCGTGAAGCCTTGAGATCCACGCCGTGAGGGCGTGGCATGCGCGGTGCTCAACGCTGCGTCATGACCGAGCTCGAACCGTCGCTGCGTCGAGTGGAATCCGTGCTGGTGGACCACCCCGAGCTCCACGACGTCTTCGAGACGTGGGCAATGGCCTGCATCGACGAGTGGATGAAGTTCAGCTCGCAAGGCCCCACACAGCTCGCCCTCATGCGCGAGAAGCTGCACCTCGAGCTCGCGCGCGTGACGTGGGGAGGCGGAGACCTGCTCGCGAAGGCCCGCCGCGTGTGGCTCGAGTACGTGCTCGACACCCTCGACGAGACCACGGGACCTCAGCGAAACGCGGGGTGACTCAATAGCGACAGCAGATGGCCCACACCCCGGCCTGCGGCGGCGTGTAGGTGCCCGCGCTGCCCCAGATTTGACAGACCGCCCGCCACCCTCGTGCCGGGCTGCCAGCCACCGGCCCTTCGGCGTCGGTGGCGCCACCCCACGGGCCGCTCTCGGTCAACCGCCACAAGGAATTGCACCGCCCGCCACCGCCGACGGCGATTTCCCCCGCAGCGCACCCCACGTTGTAGGCGTTGTTGGCGGTGCGCAGCACGCACTGGTTGGGCACGTTGCCGCCGCTGCCACCCGCATTCATGCGCCCGTTCACCGCGAGGTTGCCGGCGCCGTCGAGGCGCCCCACCTGGCTCTGACCGCCGTTGCCGAACACCACTCCGTTGTTCCCGGAGAACCAGTTGAAATACATCGCCTGATTGCCGGCGGGCGCCGTGTCGAGGTGGAAGTTGCCCGCGCCGTTGGTGCCGATGACCCGGCCATTGGTGGTCTGATCACCATTCACCTGCACCGCGCCATTCACCGTGAGCCCCGTGGCCGTGATGCCCGTCGCTGTAATGCTGCCCGAGCTCACCGCGCCGACCTTGGTCTCCAACCATTCCTTCAACTGCATGAAGTTGTGGTTCACCTGCGAGGCCTGAGCGGGCGTGTCGACGGCGAAGCAGAACGGCAACCCGTTGGGACAGTTGCCGTTCGCGGCGAACACGCCCCCGGCAGCAAACACCACCCCGGCGATGAAGAGCGGAGCGAGCCGGCGAAGCCGCAGCGCGGGCCGGCGAGACTCCGCGAGCTGACGCTCGACGACGGCGAGGCGCTCACGAACGACTTCGAGGTCCGAGGGGGGGTGGTTCACGAAGACTCCTGCTGAGTGATGGGATGAACAGTGTAGCGCGTCAGGCCCTGCGCCGGGGCCGCGCCGACAGTGAGTCGCTGCCCACCGCGCGACACCACGCCGTCCACGTCGCGTCGTCGACGCCCTTCCATTCGAGTTGCTCGAGCGTCTCCTGGAGCGGCACGTCGAAGCGCAGCGTGGCCAGCTTCCGGTACAGCATCGCCAGCTCGCGCTCGCGGTTGAGCGAGGCCAGCAGCTTCTCGGCGCCCCGTGGCTTGACCTTCCACTGCGCGATGGACGACGGAATGTCTTCGAGGTGCGGGTGCACGGCGAGCACCTCGGCGGCCGACTTTGCGCCCCACCCTTCGAGCCCGGGAATGCCGTCGGCGTCGTCACCCACCAGCGCGAGAAAGTCGGCCACGCTCTCGGGCCTCAAGTGCTTCTCGGCCCACACCGTCTCGACGGTGATGAGCTTCTTGCGCATGCGGTCGACCTGCACCACGCGCGTGCCCTCGAGCGCCTGCGCGAGGTCTTTGTCGGGCGTGCAGATGCGCACCTGCTCGACGCGCGGGTCGGCCTGGTACTTGACCGCGCCCGTGGCGAGCGCGTCGTCGGCCTCGAAGTCCTTCATGCTCCAGACGGTGACGCCGAGCGCAGCCACGGCGCGCTCCACGTCGTCGAACTGCGCGCGCAGCGGGGGGTCGATGCCTGCGTCGGTCTTGTAGCCAGCGAAGAGCCGGTTGCGAAACGAGGTGATGGGGTTGTCGAAGGCCACCGCGAGGTGCGTGCAGCGCTCGTCTTTCTCGGCCAACAGGCCCAGCAGCGACTGCACCACGCCGAGCGTCGCCTTGAGGTCCTTCCCCTCGGGCGACTCGTGCGGAGGCCGGTGGCTGTAGTGCGCACGAAACAGCTCGTACGTGCCGTCGACGAGGTGAACGCGCATGGCCTTCGAGCTCAGGCGTCGCCGCAGAAGCGCGCGTAGACCGGACTTTCCTGGTCGGCCTCTTCACACTGCTCGATTTCAACCTGCAGCCGGTCGAGCACCGGGGCCCACTTCTTCTCGTCGGACCCCTCGCCATCGAGGATGAGCTCGACCGCCTCGCGGAACGGGTAGAGCACGTCGAGCGGGTTCTTCGCGCCCTTCTCGGCCGCCGCGGCGAGCTCGGCCACCTTCACGAAGTCACCGGTGTCGAGCGCCGCATAGAGCGGGCGGAGCGCGACGTCGCTCGGCAGCAGGTCGGTCAGGGTGTTGAACTCGGCGTCTTTGCGAAAGCCGTCGAAGTCGGGCTCGTAGCGGGCGAGCGTGCGCACCGCGATGGTGCCGGCCGCGTTGTCGAGCGCCTTCTGCAGGTGGCTGAGCACGTTGGCCTTCTTGCCCAGCCGCGCGAAGAGACGCGCCGCGAGGTAGTGCGACTCGGGGTCGGTGTTGTCGACGGCGAGCGCGCGCTTGAGCAGCCCGGCCGCCTTCACCGGGTCGCCTTCACGCACCGCGACGTCTTCCGACATCATGCGCAGGCTGGGCGCGTGCTCGAGCTTGAGGGCGTCGACCACGAACTGCGCGGCGGGCAGGCCCAGCGTCGGGTTCTCGGCGAGCGTGTCGACGAGGCGGTTGGCGATGCCGTGCAGTTCCCACGTGAGCATGTGCTTCTCTTCGTCGTCGGTCGCCTTCGCCTCGGCGGCGCGAATCAGCGCGAAGGCCTTCTTGAGCGAGCCCTGCCCCGCAGCGTTCTTGTTGGTGATGCACAAGGCCAGGCCGAG
The DNA here is from genome assembly GCA_044371205.1 of Archangium sp. Taxonomy (GTDB): domain Bacteria; phylum Myxococcota; class Myxococcia; order Myxococcales; family Myxococcaceae; genus Archangium_A. The sequence goes on along the minus strand of JBILUC010000057.1, from coordinate 23,761 downwards.
CCACGCGTGGCTGTGAAAGTCGCCGGGGTTCTGCGCCAGGCGCTCGCGCGCGAGCTTCTCGACCACTTCGGGTTCCTGCTGGAGCCAGGCGTCTTCGATGGGGTCGAGCTGATCGAGTTCCTCTTCAGGCGGGGGCATCTCGCCGGTGACGTCATCGTTGCTCATGGCGGCGCGGAATGTACCCGTGGGCCTTTTGTTGACGAGGTGCGATTTCTTTTCGCTGTCGCGATCACGGGGCACCTGCTTCCCGACGTGCGGGCGCGGAGAATCGGCCCGCGGCTGATTCACCGCACCAAACCCGATCAGCCATCACGCTGACGCAGCGCGATACGTCCAAGATATTGATTTTCTTCTCTCTTCGGCTTGGCTCGCCGTTCGCAACCCTGTAAATCGACGATCAGGCGGTCCGCCGTTCGCCCTCACCGCCACTGGACCCGACATGTTCGACTGGCTGCACACGCTCTTCTCTCGCGATCTTGCGATCGATCTCGGCACTGCCAACACGCTCATCTACGTGCGCGGCATGGGCATCGTCTCGAACGAGCCTTCGGTGGTCGCCGTGCAGCAGGACGCGCGCGGCGGCAAGAAGGTGCTCGCCGTCGGCAAAGAGGCGAAGGAAATGCTCGGCCGCACGCCGGGCAACATCGTCGCGATTCGCCCGATGAAAGACGGCGTCATCGCCGACTTCGAGATTACGGCGGCGATGCTGAAGTACTTCATTCAGCAGGCGCACCAGCGAAAGTTCAACGTGAAGCCGCGCATCGTCATCGGCATCCCCTCGGGCATCACCGAGGTCGAGCGCCGCGCGGTGCGTGAGGCGGCCGAGAATGCGGGCGCGCGCGAGGTGCACCTCATCGAGCAGCCGATGGCGGCGGCGATTGGCGCGGGGCTGCCGGTGACCGAGCCGTCGGGCAACATGATCGTCGACATCGGCGGTGGCACGACCGACGTCGCGGTCATCTCGCTGGCGGGCATCGTGTACAGCAAGTCGGTGCGCATCGGCGGCGACAAGCTCGACGAGGCGATCATTCAGTACGTGAAGCGCAAGTACAACCTGCTCATCGGCGAGCGCACGGCCGAGCTCATCAAGATGGGCATCGGCACCGCGTACCCAACCGACGAAGCGATGAACATGGAGATCAAGGGCCGCGACCTCGTGGCCGGGGTGCCCCGCACGCTCTCGGTCACCAGCGACGAGATTCGCGACGCGCTGGCCGAGCCGGTGAACGGAATCGTCGAGGCGGTGAAGATGACGCTCGAGCGCACGCCGCCCGAGCTCGCCGGTGACATCGCCGACAGGGGCATCGTGCTCGCCGGTGGTGGAGCGCTCTTGAAGAACCTCGACACCCTCTTGCGTGAAGAGACGGGCCTGCCGGTGTTCCTCGCCGAAGACCCGCTCTCGTCGGTCGTGATGGGCGCCGGCAAGGCGCTCGAGTCGCTCGACATGCTGCGCGCCGTCGCCACGCCGACGTGACCTCTCTTTCTCCCTCTCCCCCCGCAGGGGAGAGGGTCGGGGAGAGGGGTGACCCTTCTTCCCGCCGGTACGAAGGCCTCGACGCGATTCGCGCCACCGCGATGTTGCTCGGCCTCGCCTACCACGCCGCGTACGCGTGGCTTCCCGACGTCGGCCGCTGGTACTTCGTCGCCGACGCGAACCCCATCGAGTCCCTCGTGCTGCTGACGGCCGCGCTCCACGCCTTCCGCATGGAGCTCTTCTTCGCGCTCTCGGGCTTCTTCTCGCACCTCGTCTTCGAGCGACGCGGGCCCGGCGGCTTTCTGCGAGACCGGAGCAAGCGCCTGCTCGTGCCGCTGCTCGTCGCGACCCCCGTCATCCTCTTCCTCGACGTCACGCTCCGCAGCTCGAGTCAGGCGCGCGGGCTCATGTCGCCGCTCTTCGAGACCGGTGCGGGCTTTCGCGCAGCACCACTGCACCTGTGGTTCCTCATTTCACTGTGGGTCTTCTGCGCCCTCGCCTTCTTCGCGCCGAGTTGGAGCGGCCCTCCGAAGTGGCTCCAGCGCGCGCTGCACTTCCCTCCGCTCCTGTTGCTGCTGGCGGTGCCCACCTGCGTTGGCCTGTGGCTGCACCCGGAGAACAAGCCCGACCTCCACTTCTGGCCGATGCCGTACGAGACGTTTCACTACGGCCTCTTCTTCGCCTTCGGTTGGTGGCTGTGGCCGGTGAAGCGCGAGACGTCGCGGCTGCAGGGCTTCGCGCCGTACTTTCTCGCAGCGGGGCTCGCGTTGGCGTTCGTCATCTTCCGCGGGCCGCTGCAGTGGGACGTGCGGGGGCAGGTCGGCGCCGGCCTCGTCGCGTGGCTCATCACCCTGGGCGCGCTCGGCCTCGCGCTCTCTCCGAAGACGATGGAGCGCCGCGAGCCTCCCGCGCTCCGCTTCCTCGTCGAGTCGTCGTACTGGACGTACCTCGTGCACTACCCGGTGGTGCTCGCGCTGCAGCTCTTCTTCGTGCAGCAGTCGTTGCCGGGGGTCGTCGAGTACGCGCTCACCATCGCGCTGACGCTCACCTTCGCCTGGGTGACGTTCGTGCTCTTCGTGCGTCGCACCCCTCTGGGGCCGTGGCTCGGAGTGAGGCCGATGAAGCCCCTTTGAGCGTGGAGGCTTGAGCCGAAGGCGCCCGGAGCTGGCGCTGGAGGCGGCGTTCGGGGCGCTGTCAGGGTGGTGGTTCCTTCGCGAGCGCGCGCCGTCGGGCCCGACGTGTTCATCTGACCCATATCGGTCGACTTGAGCATCGCGCCACGGTGCTCAAGTCGGCCGATATGCGGGAAGTCGAAGGTGGGTGCGCCGGTGTCGCCGCGTCGCGCTCTGCGCCGTGTTCTCGGGGCGTTCGTGTTGGCCTTCAACGCGACCGTCTCGGCGCGCGAGCGGCTCTCGCGCTTCTGACTCAGCGAGCGTGGCCGCCCATCGGCACGAACGTCACGCGGCGGCTCGTGTCCAACACCGTCAGGTACAACCCCAGCGCGTTGGCGCTCACCGCTTCGAGCACGGCGTCGGGCCCCGCGCCCAGGTCACTCACGGTGAGCTGCTGCACCCCGCGGCCGTCGGCGGCGAAGACCGTGACGTTGGCGTGGTCGTACACGCACACGCCGTCCCCGCACCGGGCGAGGCGAGTCGAGAAGGTGCCGCTGCCCACGCCGGCGACGGGCGTGCTGCCCTCGGGCGTCGAGCGCACCAACTGCCGGTCGGCGCAGAACCCCCGCACGCACTCGTTCATCGCGAAGGACCACGCCGTGCTCGGGCCTGTCAGCACCGTGTTGGCGAGGTCCCCGGTGAAGTCCGGGAACACCGGCTCGAGGCTGGGCAGCGCCAGCACGCCCTGGGGGCCACAGGCGGTCATCGCCACCGTCTCTCCTCGAGGCGAGACCGAGAAGGTCCAGATGCCGCGCCCGGCGCTCACGAGGGGCGTCACCGCGCCCGACGGGTCGACCCGCGCCACCGTGTCACCGAAGGCCTCGGGGAAGTGGGCCTGCCGCAGCTCCTCGCTGGCCATCACGTAGAGCCGACCGAGGTCGTCGACCGCCTGGAGCGGGCCGAGCGCCACCGGCGCCGACACCTCCAGCGCGCAGCCGTGACCGCGCGCGAGAAGCACCTCGTCGCCCCGAATGAAGGCGACGCCATCGGGCATCGCGAGGAGCCCCGTCACCTCAGGTGGCACGCTGACTTCGCACTGCGTGAGCGGCGCCTCCACGGTTCGGGGGGCGACGGGGGTGACGGGGTCGACCCCGCAGGCGGTGAGCGCAACGACGGCCAGCACGACGAGACGTTTCGACATGGGGAGCTCCGGTGGAGGTGGAGCCCCCTGAGTAGCCCGGCGCAGGTTGTGCGAAAACGCCGGAGCCTGCACGACACTCGTGCAAAGCTGCACGCCCATGAACTGGGATGACCTCCGCTTCCTGCTCGCGGTGAGCGAGACCGGCTCGTTGGCGCAGGCCGCGAAGCGCCTCGAGGTCGACCACACCACCGTCGGCCGCCGCGTCGAGGCCATCGAGCGCACGCTGGGCCTCAAGCTCTTCACCCGCACCACCGCAGGCTACGTGCGCACCCTCGACGCCGAGCGGCTGCTCGAGCCGCTCCAGCGCGTCGAGGCGGCGATGAACGACTTCGAGCGGCTCGCGACCTCGACCGACGCGCTCGAAGGGCCAGTGCGCGTCACCTCACCCGAGACCTTCGGCGCCAGCTACCTCGCCCCCCGGCTGGCGCAGTTCGCCCGCGAGCACCCGCAGGTGCGCATCGACCTCGTGCCGTCGGGCACGGTGCTCGACCTCGGCCGACGCGAAGCCCAGCTCGCGGTGCGCCCCTTTCGCTCGAAGCAGGACCACCTCGTCGTGCAACGCGTCGGCACCGTGGTCTATGGGCTGTACGCGACGTACGCGTACGTGAAGCGCCGGCCGTTGCGCTCGGCCGACGAGCTGCACCAGCACGCGCTGTTCAGCTCGGTCAGCGAAGACGACCTCGAGGCGCGGTGGCTCCAGAAGCTCGACCCACGCGCGCGGCCGACGTTCGCGAGCACGCTCTCGCTGGCGCTGCTGTCGGCGGTGAAGACAGGCAGCGGCCTGGCGGTGCTGCCCCGCTATCTGGGGGATGCAGAGCCCACGTTGACGCACGTGCGGCTGCGGGAGCCGCCCCGCGAAGACATCTGGCTCACCGTGCATCGCGACCTGCAGAAGACGCCGCGGGTGCGGGTGCTGCTCGACTTTCTGGCGCGCACCATCCGGGCAGACCGCCTCGTCCTCGAAGGGCGAGGCTGACGCGACGCGGGTCCCCCGACCCGCTAGGTTGCTGCCCCATGAAAACGCGCGCCCCCGGTGGTCCCTCGCCCTTGCCTGCCGTCCCGACGTCTTCCCCGAGCCAGTTGAAGCCTGCGACGGCCCCCACGCCCACTGGGGCTGCGCCCGCCCCGACGACGTTCAACGCCGCTTCGGGCGCGACGCGAGGCAACGAGCTCGAGGGCGCCTCGCACGGGTACACCTCGCCGACGAAGGTCGCGAGCCCCTTCAGCCCGGAAGAGCGGGTGCAGCTCTCGAAGAAGATTCCCTGCCCGGCGCTGGCGGGCATGTTCAATTCCGGGCTGCTCAAGGTCGAGAAGGACGGCACGGTGAAGATCCCCGACCTCGAGCGCGCGCTGAGCCAGATTGGGCCGAACGCCACGGTGCGAAAGATTCTCACCAACGGCGCCGACAAGACCGACGCCATCGAGGGCCAGTTCAACCTCTTCACGTTGAACGGCTCGAACCTGGACCACACGGGCAGCAGCGGCATTCGGCAGAACGGCGTGCACCCTGAGCGCTTCGACAAGTTGATGTCGTTCAGCAAAGACGGTGAGCGCCTCACGCGCAAAGACCTCGCCGACGCCGCCGAGGCCTTCGCGAAGGAAGACCCGGGGCTCCGCGGTCGCGTCACGCAGCAGGCCGAGATGACCATCGTGCTGGAGATCTTCGGCCGCACGGCGAACGACGGTTCGCGGTACCTGACGCGCGAAGACGCGAAGCAGCTCTTCGTCGACGGCCAGATTCCCTCGAGCTGGAGCCCGCCCGCCGTGCCCGGGAAGGTCGGCCTGGGCGACGTACTCGGCAACACCGCGCTCGGGTTGTTCCGGCAACTGACCAACGGGCGCTGAAGCGCCCATGTGGCGCCTCGTTCCGCTCGTCCTCGCGGCGAGCGCTGGCGGGCGTGGTCATCGGCGTCGGCATGCGCGGCTCGGTGCTCGAGCTGTCACCGCTGGGCGCGTCGCACAGGGCACTCGGCGGCGACCCCACCGAGCGGCCTTCCTTGAGCGAGGTGATGGCGCCACACGCGCAGCCGCGCGGATTCTGCGTGCCCCTGGCTGCGTGAGGCACCTCGCGACGTGGCGTTTTGCCCGTTCTCGTGTCGGGCTCGCGAACTCGTCTCCGTCGGCTGTATGAGCCCTGCATGCGCCGTCTCGTGCCGATGGTCGTCCTGCTCGCAGCTTGCACGGCGCCCATGCGCGCACTCGATTCCGGCGCGCCGTTGGACACCTGCGTCACCGATTCCGCCCGCACGTGCGAAGGCCCCTGCAACCCCACGCAGCAGTGCTCGGGCGGCGCGTGGGGGGCGTGTCAGCCGAGCTGCCCATCCGGCTCGCGTTGTGACGGAACGGACTGTGTCACCTCCGACGGTGGAACGAGCGACGCAGGCACGACGTGCGCGGGAGGTGCGTGCGATGCCGGGGCGGGCTGTGACGCCACCAGTTGTCCCTCGGGGTGCTGCGACGGCACCGTCACCGGGCCGATGATCAGCACCGGCGCGTTCACCTGCTCGCCCTGATTGCGGTGGTGGGCCAGAAGGTGACCGCGCGCGCCGTGTCGGATCGGTAGACCAACTTCCCGCTCGGTACTTCATGGAAGCCGCGGGGGCGTGCCGACGTTCGAGCTGCTGATCAACAGGTGCGCGCCGCTCGAGCGAATCGCGACGAGATCTCCATCGGTGAAGCCGAGCTCAGGCAGCGGCTGATCATCGACGACCACGAGCCCCGTGGTGTGCGCGAACTCGCCGGTGACTTCCCACATGAAGACGCGCGTGCCGCCCGCGCCGAGGAAGGTCCAATGGCCGTCGTCTTCACGCTTCGCCTTCTTCGGGGCGTGCTTGAGGAGCGCCGTGAGCACCTCGCCCTCAGCCGAGTCACCCTGCGCGTGCGACTGCAGCAGCTCGCCGCTGCGCGGCCCGAGCGTGCGGTTCGCCTCGAGCACAGCGACGCCGAGCCCGTAATCCCACCCTTGGGACGAGAGCTTCGTCTCGATGCGCTTCCAATCGGCGCCCTCGCGGCGGTACGCGTGCACCAGCACGGGGATGCCCTCGGTGATGGTGGTGACGTCGAACGTCTCGCCGCCGGCGGTGACGGTCTTCGCGCCCTCGGCAATCGACTCGGTGAACAGCGCGACGACCTCACCCTTCGCGGTGAGCCCGAGCTCCATCAACTCGGCGTTCTTCACCTCGGGCGGGGTGAGCGGCTCGGTCTTGCCGGTGCGCGGCGCGACGAGGAACCAGCGCGGCTTCGCGGTCTGGTCGACCTTCTCGTCGGGGTGGCCCGCAGGCGTCGAGGTCTGGCTGAAATAGCCCGCGCTCTGCACGAGGTGCGGGTCGAACCACACCACGGCCTGCGACGCGTCGGCGCTCCACGCCAGGCGCGCGCCCACGCACGAGCCTGGAAACAAAGTGAGCACCACCCGCTTGCCCGCGACGGGTCTTCCTGCCGCCACACGCATTTGCCGTCGACGGGCTCGAGAATCGACAGCGTGCTCGGTGACGTCGGCGCAGGCCGCTCGAGCGCGAGGGCCGAGGAACCGGCATCGGGGGCGGGCTCGACCACCGGGGGCTTCTTGCTGCACGCCCAGAGCAGCGCGAGGCACGACACCGAGAGCGTTCGCATGCGCCTCACTTCAGACAGTCGGGTTGACCGCGGTACCGCTTCTTGAACGGCACGTAGACCATGCACGACTGCTGGCCGTCGGTGGTCTCGCACACGTTTTGACAGGTCTCGTACCGCTGGGTGTGCTTGCGCTTGAGCGCCTGCCCGGTGCGCGTGTCGACGACGCGGTTGTAGGCCTCGGTCTGCTCGTCGTCGTCTTCCCCGACGGAGTGCAGCGAGGTGATGACGCCGAAAGTGGTGCCCTTCGCCCACATGCCGCGCTTCTCTTTCATCGCTTCGGCCTGCGCGGCGAGCACCTCCGGGTCGACCTTCTCGCCGTCGACCGCGTAGGCGAGCGCGTGGCCTTGTCGGGCCATCTCGATGGACAGCTTCGGGCACTTGATCAACAGCCGGTGGTAGCCGTCGCGCTTCAGGTCCGACGTGCAGACCCATTCCTGCGTGGCGGCGACCTGACTCGAGGCCTTCGCGAGGTCGAACAGCTCCTTCGCAGACCACTCGCCCCACTGGTGCACAGGTCCGTATGCCTCGAGGGTGTTGTACCCGACCAGCCGCGTGCCCTCGCCCTTCACCTCGCCGTCGAGGAACTTGAACGAGTCCCCATCGGTCCACCGCACTTCGTGGCGCACCCCGTTGAGCACCACGGCGCCCAACGCGTCGTGCTTCTCCTGGGGCTGTTTCTTCTTCTTCTTTGATCCACCCAGCGCGGTGCACGAGAGGAGCACCACCAGCACCGCCGCCACCCATCGTTGAGCACTCAGGCCACCCATTCGGCCACCCTACTCTCGCTTCAGATTTCAGGCACTTGGGCCCGCACCTGACGGGCGGGTTTGCGCTTTGAGGGGTTTGCGGATACTCGTCTTCCACCGCGCCGAACGTGAGCGCGGTCGGGCCGCATGATGCGGCCCGTATTTCGAAAGCAGAACAGCAAATGGCACTTGGTACTGTGAAGTGGTTCAACGATGCGAAGGGTTTCGGTTTCATCAGCCAGGACGGCGGGGGCGATGACGTTTTCTGCCACCACACTGCGATCCAGGCAGACGGCTTCCGCACCCTCGCCGAGGGACAGAAGGTGGAGTTCGACGTGAACCGCGGCCCGAAGGGGCTCCAGGCGGCGAACGTTCGTATCGTCGGCTGATTCGTCACTCTGACTTCTGAAGTCCTTCGAGGGCCCAGTCTCCACACGGAGGCTGGGCCTTCGTCGTATTCCTGGCTCGTCCTGGCCGGTCGACTCGCTACAGTCCCCGCGCGTGATGCGCGTTCAACTCCCCCACTGTGCGTCGTGCGGTGCGCCCCTCGAGGTGCCTGCGGGCGCGACGCGCGTCACGTGCTCGTACTGTCAGGCGCTGCTGGTCATCGACGAGGACCGCGTCTCGACGCGCCGCCCCCGCGTGGAGCCCCCGCGCGCCGGCACCGAAGAAGACGACGAGCAGCCCTACCCCGAGCCCGATGCGACGCTGTGGGCGAAGGTCTACCCGCGCTTCGAGCTGTCCATCATCGAGCAGAAGATTCCCCAGGCGGTGCCTGAGCTGTTCGCCGGGCTCGAGCTGGGTGATGAGCGCTTTGCCTTCGTGTCGATGCGCGTGGTCGACCGCGAGGGCAAGCCGCAGTCGCACGACCTCGGCCCCGCCTGGGAAGCGCTGCGCCGCTCGCTCGAAGACGACGGTGACCCGGGCCTCGCCGCGAACCTCGCGCTCGAGACGCTGTGCAGCAAACCCTTCGACCACCGCCTCGAATGTGCCGCGGTGTTGTTCGAGCCCCGCCACATGCGCGTCATCAGCTACGCGGCGGGCGTCACGCACGGGCTGATGTGGGCCTCGGGTGAAGAGGGCCGCGCCCTTCGCCTCGACGGCCACCACGCCGCGCTCGAGCGGAAGATGCTGCGCGAGGCGTCTGACCATTTCTCGAACGCGACGCCGATTCACCTCGCGACGAAAGACCTCATCCTCATCCCCTCCGCGGGGTTCATGGGGCGCGGGGCGCGGGGGCACTCCGAAGGGCCGCGGGTGCTCGGTGAGGTCGCCAACGCGCAGCTCGGTGAAGAGCCGCTGCGCGTGGTGACGCTGGCGAAGAACGCCTTCTGGGCCGAGTTCCAGAAGCACCGCCGTTCGGCCACCGCGCCGGTGGGTGACGTGCGCCTCGCGGCGATTCGGGCGCTGTCTGCGCCGCTGGCGACGTCGCTGCCCCCCGAGGTGAGCCCGCGCACGTTCCGCACGCGGCGCTTCGAGCTCAGCGTGCTGGCGCGCCCTGAAGACGCGACCGTGCTGGTGCCGCTGCGCGACGACCGGCAGGTGCTGCTGTGGCTGAGCCCGACGCGGGGCCCGCTGCCCGAGGGCGCGCTCGAGCGGGCGAAGGCGGCGATGGGCGCGATGCTCGACGGCGACACGGGTGACAACGAGAACCCGCGCCGGGCCGGCCGTGACGGGCTCGAGGCGATGGGGCTGCCGCCCGACTCGGTGCGGCTGGCGATGATTCAGACCTTCGATGTCTACGAGCGCGTGAAGTACTTCAGGCACGGGTGGAAGCAGCCGCTCGCGCTGGGGCCGCGCGGCGTGCGCGGCGACTCGATGCAGCAGTTCGACGAGGGCGGCGAGGCCACGGTGCACGAGGGCAGCCGGCTCTTTTTCCCCGGGGAGCTCGTCTACGAAGGCCAGCACCTCGACGCGCCGTCGTTCGCGAAGGTGTGGCGCGGGGGCAAGGCGTCGCGGCTCTACGAAGCGCTCACCACACACTGGAAGACGCGCAAGACCGAGAAGGCGCTGCAGCACCTCGCGCTTGCGGCGCGCAGCGATGAGCTCGACGCCAGCCTCGCGGGGCTCGCGCTGGTGACGGGAGTGGCCCCTCCATGAAGGCGCTCTCACTCATCACCATGCTCTCGACGTCGGCGTTCGCGCAGTACGCGGTGCTGTCGCCAGGGCTGCAGTCGGGCGACGCGAAGAAGCTGGGTGCGAAGGGCTGGCTCGGGCTGTGGCCGCAGAAGCTCACCCCCGCGCAGGTCACGTTCGAGCCGGCGCGGCACCCCATCGACGACGACGGCAAGCCCGAGTCGGTGAAGACGGCCATCGACGTGAAGGTCTCGGGAGAAGCCGAGCCGCCGTTGATGTTGCTGCGGGGGCTTGCGGCGCGGGAACTCCGGCCTCTGAGCGAGACCAACGTGTCGCTCGCGCAGGTCGGCGACGTGAGCGTGGGCGCGATGACGTTGCGCACCGAGGCATTCGGCGAGCGCGGGCATCGGCTGGTGTTGCTGCGCGGCGAGGTGAAGCAGACGCTCTTCGAGCACGCTGAGAGCGACACCGATGGGTGGCAGTTGCGCTGGGCCGGCGACCTCGACGGTGACGGCGCGCCCGACTTCCTGATCGACGCCGAGAAGCACTACGCCCAGCAGACGACACGGCTGCTGCTGTCGTCGAAGGCGAAGCGAGGCCAGTTGGTGCGAGAGGTCGCGCGACGCACCACGAGCGGCTGCTGAGAAACATGGTGATTTCATGGGGTTGTCTCCCGCCATCTCCGTCTCAAACAAACCCTATACAAAGGTTGTGCATTACCCGAACGGGTCGGTTAGCTGGAGGCCATGAACAAGTGGATCGTCGTGGCGCTCTCGAGTGGCTTGCTGGCTGGTTGCAATGGCTTCACCCCGCCGCCGCTCCCCGAGGTGGTGGTCGGCTCGTGCACGTACATCAACACCTTCAGCAAGAGCACCGAGTGCAAAGACTACGTCGGCAACTGGACGGAGGCCGAGGCGACCGCCGACTGCAAGAACAACGGCCAGATGGTGATTCTGGGGAACCGCTGCGGCATCGCGGCCGACGCGAAGTACGGCGACTGCATCTTCATCGTCGACGAGGCGAAGCAGAAGTTCTCGCGCGTCGAGTTGCCGGGCACCGACGGCTCGCGCTGCGCGTCGGTCAAGCGCGGGTGTGAGTTCTTCGGAGGCGGCTCGTTTCAGCCCACCGCGCTGTGTGGAGGTCTGCCCGACACGGTCGGCCCGCGCGGGCTGCCGACGTTCCAGCAGCCGTACCTGACCTGCAAGGCGCCGATGCCGGGCGAGCCCGCGGGCCGCGGCGAGCAGGGCCAGGTCTGCACCTGGTCGGCCATCTCGGCAGCGACGGAGGAAGGCCGCGACTTCAGCGACTACGGCGACTGCAACACGGTGCGCACCCAGCGACCGTATTACCCGGCGCCCGCAAGCCCCGACGCCAACAAGGCCGACCCGCGCATGGACGATGCGGCGTACGCGGCCGAGGTGCAGTGGGTGAAGCAGCAGGTGCAGGCGACGGCGTGCGTGTGCTGCCACACCACGCGCGCCCCGCAGGGCACGAGCAACTGGTTCCTCGAGTCGGGCCCCAACTTCGCCAACTCGTTCCTGCCGCGCGGGCTCGCGATGGGGGCGGGGTGGATCAACACCACCACCTTCGGCGCCTACCCGCCCGAGCAGAACAACGGCTTCACGCGCGCCACGCCGACCAACCCCGGCCATTCCATCTTCGTCACCACCGACGACGCGCGCATGCGCCGCTTCTTCGCGGGTGAGCTCGCGCACCGTGGCCTGACGCAAGCCGACTTCGCAGGGCAGACCTACGGCGTGGGCCCGCTCGACGAGCAGTACAGCTTCAAGCCGAAGGCGTGTGAAAACGGAGAAGGCGTCGGCGCCGATGGCACCATCACCTGGGCCGGCTCGCCCGCGCGCTACCTGTACGTGCTCGCGGCCGACTCCAATTCGCCCGGTGTGCCGCCCAACCTCGACCTGCCCATCGGCACCCAGTGGCGGCTCGACGTGCCGTGGATGAATGGCACCCCGATGGCGTCGGGCAGCGTGAAGTACGGCGTGTTGCCCGAGGGTCAGGTTCAGCAGGCGCCCGCCGAGGGTGCGCCGACGCCGCTCACCTCAGGCCAGACGTATTACCTGTACGTGATGCAGGACATCGCGCTCCCTGTGACGCGATGTCTCTTCACCGCGCCCTGACGACTCCGTTTCCTCTTGTTGTCGCACGGCCTCCCGTGGCGGTTGAGCACCTCTCAGGAAGTCACCCGTCGCCTCGCCCAGGCCGGTCATCCTGCAGTGGGCTCGCTCGGCTTTCGAGCTGCGACCGGGCTCATCGAACACGCCTGCGCCGCGTCCCTGCGCACCGCAGGGCGTGTAGTCGCGATGGCCGTCTTGCCGGTCAAAGAGGTGCCCTGCGGTGCCTGCGCCGAAGGTCGTCGTGCGCGCAAGCTGCCGACTGCTGCGGATCCGCGCCGTGAAGAACTGTGAACCGCTTGTTCGCGGAGCGTGCTCTCGCTGGCGAGCGTGAAGATTCGGTCAGGCCACAACGAGCGACAGTGCGTGCACGGCGACCCCTCTTCGGAGAACACGTTGTGCTATGGCCGTCCGGTCCTTCAAGGGCATTTCCACTCTCAGGAGAATCGAATGAAGCGTCTGTTGGCATTGTGCGTTGTCGCGGCGTTGTCGGCGTGCGGGCCGGGTGAGCAAGGTCCTGCGGGCCCTGCTGGTGCGGCCGGTCCTGCGGGCCCTGCGGGTCCTGCTGGAGCCACCGGTCCTGCAGGTGCGGCTGGAGCCACCGGTCCTGCAGGTGCGGCTGGCCCTGCTGGCGACGCTGGCCCCGCTGGCCCCGCCGGCCCTGCCGGCCCCGCCGGGAGCCAGGGTGATGCAGGCGTGGCCGGCCCCCCTGGCACGGTGAGCGCACAGCTGCAGGCGATTCTGCCGAGCTCGGTCGCCGTGGGTCGCCGCACCACCATCGTGGTGCTGGGCGTCGGCACGTCGTTCGACGGCACCACCACGGTGGCCGCTGGCGCCAACGTGACGATTCACACCACGCAGGTCGTCACGCCGAGCGCGCTCCGCGTCGAGCTGACGGCTGACGTGGCAGCGACGTTGGGTGCCCGCGACGTGGTCGTCACCACGGGGACGCAGGTGCTGACGCTGACGGGTGGTCTCACGCTCGCTCCGGGCGCGACGGGCACTGTGACCGCTGGCGCTCTGGCGCAGGGCGGCGCGGCGACGCTTCGCATCGAAGTGACCTCGGGCAAGCGCTTTGCTCCCTCGGTCTCGGGCTCGAACATCGTGCCCTTGAACACCACGGTCGCTGGCGCGGGCTTCACGCTCGTCGGCCCGATTCGCTGGATCAACGACAGCACCATCGACATCACCGCGTTGATCAGCCCGGTCATCAGCACCATGGCGAGCCCGACGATGACCATCACCTTCGATGGCGGGGCGACTGAGGTCGTGACGCTCGCGAACGTCGCGGCCACCACCCCCATCCCGCTGCCCACCACCTCGACGGCGGGCACGCTCGGCACCATCCGCGGCGCGGTCTATGAGTACACGCCCACGGCGGCGCCGATTCGCATCACGGCGACGGTGACCACCACCGGCACCCCCTCGTGGACGGCGTCGACCCGCATCTTCGACGCGGCCGGCACCTTGCTGCAGACCGGCACCAGCTCGGCTGGCCAGTTCGTCGCGGCGGTCGCTCCGCTCTACATCGTGGTCAACGACTCGACGGGTGGCAACCCGAACGGCACCTTCAACATCACCAGCGTTGAGTCGCCGGTGGCGATGAACTCGGTGTGCTCGGCGCCCACGGCGCTCACCATCGGCACCCCGCTGACCGGTGAGACCATCGGCAACGGCGGTCTCGCTCCGGCGGGCTGCCTGGCGACGGCCACCGGCCCGACCCGCTACTACACGGTCACCGTGCCCGCGGGCGACGGCGTGACGGTGCGCGTGACCCCGACGGTTTCGTTCAACGCGAACATTCGCGTCATCGACAGCTGCTCGGCCACGGCGTGCCAGAACGCCGCGGACAACATCACCTTCTCGTCGGCCACCGCTGAGGTGGTCACGGTGCGCAACACCACCGCGGCGGCCGCACCCTTCGTCATCGCGGTCGGCTCTGCGGCGGGCACTTCCGCGGGCACCTTCACTGTCACCGCCACGCGTCAGACCTACCTGACGGCGACGCTCACGGCGGCGTGTGAAGACATGACGGCGGCCACCGCCATCACGCTGGGCGGCGCAGACGACAGTTCGTCGACCAACCAGGCGCTGGCAATCCCGTTCACGCACTTCGGCACGGCGATGACCTCGTTCTCGGCGAGCTCCAACGGCCTGATGCAGCTCTTCGCGGCCGCGAGCGGCACCGTCACCACGACGGGCATCAACACGGCGCTTCCCGGCACGACTGCCAACCTCATCGCCCCCTACTGGGACGACTTCGTGGGTGCTTCGTCGTCGATTCTGAGCACCACCACCGTCGGCACGGCCCCCAACCGCACGCAGGTCATCCAGTGGCGTGACGTGGGCTTCTACATTGGGTCGACGACCGTCCCGTCGACCGACCGGATGACCTTCCAGGTCAAGCTCTTCGAGACCACCAACGTCGTCGAGTTCCACTACTGCACTCTGACGGTGGGCAGCGAAGGCGCTGCGCGCCTCGGCGGCGCCTCGGCCACGGTTGGCATCATGGGCCTTGCCAGCACCGACACCGCGGCGGGCATCTACGCCAACTTCGGTGGTGCGACGACGCAGGGCAGCGGCTGGCGCTTCACGCCCTCGCCGTAATCGCCCCACTGCAGTGATGACGCGGGCCGGTCAGCCTCGAGGTTGGCCGGCCCGTTGTCTTTTCAGCGCGAAGCTTTCGAAGCGGCTTCCTCTTCGCGGAGCTTCTTCTCGAGCCAGAACGCGCCGAAGGGCACGAGCGACGCGACGAAGGCGCGCACCACCTTGAAGAACTTCCACTCGCCCTCGGCAGCGGCGATGGCGAGCGTGACGAGGAAGAGCACGAAGAGCCCACCGTGCGCGCGGCCCAGCCAGCGCACCATGAGCGGCTCACCGAAGCCGTACTTGAGCGGCATGGCGATGAAGAGCAGCAACAGCCACGACACGCCCTCGACCAGGCTGACGATGCGGAAGAGCTTCATGGCAACCTCACGAGCGGCCGGCCCCACTCGAGCCACGGCCAGGGAATGGCGAGGAGCGTGAGCCCCAGAAAGACGGCGACGCTGCGACGCCACTGCGCGTGACGCGCGCTCGTGTCGGGTGACTTCTTGAGCCGCACGCGCCCCAGGTGCAGCAGCACGATGGCCACCAGCATCGACACCGGGTGCGCCACGGTGAAGAAGGTGAGCGTGCCACCGGCGAACACCTGGCCCTGGCTCATCGCGACCTGCGTGAGCGGGCTGAGCCACAGCCACAACACGAGCCCGAGAATCAGCATGACGTGGCCCAGGCCCAGCAGCGCGACCGAGAACTGGTCGTCGGGCTTTTCCCACGCGCGCTGGCGGCTCGCCGAAGCCGAGGTGCGAATGAGCGTCACCAGCGCCACGGCGAGCACCACCCAGCGCAGGAACGAGTGAAGGAGCAGCAGACCGGCGTACATGCGCGGCGTGGTTAGCACTGCTTTCGGCCGCTGGAGTGTGAAGGAACGAGAGGTACACACCGCGGCATGTTCACGCCGACTCTGGTGCTGGCCGCCGCGCCGCTCGCAGTGGGAAGTGACTTCGCCGGGTGCTCGAGCTGACCGACACGAGAGCGGGCGCGGTGCTGATGCTGGGAACCAAAGACTCACCGACGTCACCTTCGACGTCATCGGCGACGACAGCTCGGAGTGCAACAAGCGCGGCCTGCGCTTCAAGAAGGCGACGCGCGCCTTCGTCTTCGTCAACGCCGAGCGCGCGGGCGACACGCTGGTGGCGTCGAGGCGTGGGTGAAGCGTCAGAAGCAGTACGCCGACTGAATCGGCACCTCCGTGGAGAAGCACGACCCGGCGTGGGGGAAGAGCTCCCAGCTCGTCTCCGTGCGCAGCGGCATCCACGTGAGAGACGTGGTGTACGCAGCGGCGCGCAAGGCGTGTGGTGAGGCGAAGTTCACCAAAGACGGGCAGGCGTTCATCGCCGCCATCAACACCTCGCACGCGAAGCTCGTCGCGTCGCTGCCGGCTCTGGTCGCGTAGCGTCTGGGGCGCTGACTACCGGCTGCTGTTCACGAGGGAGACCGCGTCGAGGTCGAAGCCCCCGCCGGGCGGGCCGTAGAAGCGATTGAGGCCCGTGTCGGTGACCTTGATGAAGCGGGCTTCGCCGAGGCCGACGAGCGAGAGGTCAAAGCCGTCACCGCCGGCGACCGTCGGGTCGAGCGGCGAGAGGCCATTCATGGGGTTCGAATAGACGGGCCGCACGCCGGCGCAACCCTCGCTGCCGCCGTCGACGAGCGCAGCACAGGGAAAGTCGCGCCAGTGGGTGCCGTCGTCGCTGACCGAGACCTGCGCGTACTCGAAGAAGCCGCTGAAGCCGTTCTCGAAGACGAGAAAGTCGACGCCCGGGCCGTCGATGGCGTGGAGGTCGGTGAAGGCGAGCACGAGGGTGCCGCCGCGGCCCAACGAGAGCACGTCGAGGGAGCCCATGGTGTCACCGCCTCCCCGAGGAGGGCCGAGCACGACGTCGGGGAAGCGGTCTTGCCCGAAGCCCGCGCCGACGCCTGCGTCGAAGAACAGCACGGTGTCGGCGAAGGGGTCGTCAGGGCGTGGCGTGCCCGCATCGAAGACCCCGAGGGGCTCGAGCATCGGCACGGGCTCAGGTCCGCACGCGGCGAGGAGCAGCAGCAACGGGAGCGCCGCACCTCTGGTCGGGGAGAGGAGGGACCCCGTGTTGCACTCGGAACGACGCACACCCCTCTCCCCGAGGGCTGCGTCGACCACGGGGCTTCTCTCCCTCTCCCTGCGGCAGCGGGGAGAGGGTCGGGGTGAGGGGCCCGACCGCAGCGCCGACAGCCCCTCACCCGGCGCTTCGCGCCACCCTCTCCCCGCTTCGCAGGGCGAGGGACTTTCAGGACAGAGACGGCGCCAGCTCACGGCTGCAGGTCGACGAGGCGACGGCCGTTCTTGTCTTCAAGCCCGACGAGCACGCGCGCGCCGTGGCTCTGGAGGAAGAGCACCCTGGTGCACGTGTTCGTCGTGGTGAGCAGCGGCACCGGCGCGCCGGCATCGAGGGTCTGCGTGCCCGAGCCCGAGAGGCCCAGCGGCACGCGCTCGACGCGGCTGACGACGACGTTGAAGTCGGCGTCGTAGCCGCCCATCGCCACGATGGCGTCGGGGCCGGCGGTGGCGAGATCCATGATGTCTTCGGTCGCCGTCGGGCTCGCGACGAGCGGCTGCTGCCCCAGCGCGAAGCTCGAGCCGTTGGTGAGCGCCTGCGCGAGCACCATCGGCGTCACCGCGCGCACGGAGTTCCCCGCGTTGGGCGTCATCGCGTAGTAGCCGAGCAGCAGCACGCCGGTGTTCGTCGCGGCCGCGTAGCCCGAGCCCAACCAGCTCGAGTCGAACGTCGCGAGGGGTGCACCGGGGCCGCCTTGCGTGCCGAGCGCAGACACACCCCCGTTGGTGGAGCCAGCCAGCAGCCCGTTCACCGCAAAGCCGGTCGAGACGCCCGTCGCATCGTAGTTCCCGGGCGCGTCGACGTAGAGGACGCCTGCGTCGAGCGTCTCAAACATCGCCACGCTGCCGGCTGCGCCAGCCTTCGTGTAGCCCGCCAACAGCTTCGTACCGCTCGCCGCGAGGTAGGCGCCGACGAAGAGGGTGCCCTGCGAGTCGGCCGGGGCGCGCAGGTTGCCGAGCGTGGTGCTCGACGAGAAGGAGGAGAACGCGCCGAGCCGCTTCACTGTCTCATCTGAGCCGAGGCCGTAGAACGTGCCGTTCACCTCAGCGACCTGCGTGATGCCCGCGGGCAGCGTCGTCACCTGCGCCACGGTCGCGCCTGACGCGAGCGTGTACGTGCCGAGCGCGACGTCGTGCATTGCCGTCGCACAGACGCCCGCGTCCACCGCGGAACCACCGCCGCCGCCGGTTGCACTTCCTCCACCCGTCGAGCTGCCACCGCCTGTCGCTGCTCCACCACCTGTCGCGCTTCCTCCACCGGTCGAGACGCCGCCACCGGTACCTCCATCACCCTGCGGCGCAGGACCCGGGCACGCGAACAACACCACCGACACGGCTGCCACAAACCACATGTTCTTCGTCACGATGACTCCAGCGCGCCCCCCTCGGGGCGCGAATGCTCGTCTGGAGACGCGTGATGGAGACGCGAGGTCGACCTGAAAACACACGAATACCCGGCGACGCCATCACACTCCCCTCGGAGCGGGTGGACCCTTCATCGTTGGCAGGTCTTCGGACTCACAGGCGCGCGCCACTGTGGCGCTCCTACTGACCGTCGCTTCCCAGTCGCCCCCATGGCGACCAGTGCTTCGAGTTGACGGTGTTCGTTCCTGCTTACCGCTGCGGGGCAGTCCCGGAATCGCACCGGGTTCCCTTTCCAACGACGAGGCGCTCCTACAGGTCAGTCGCGTTCACGTCGATGATGATCTTCCCGTGCGTGTGTTTGCCCTCGAGCTTCTTGAACGCGGCGGCGAAGTCAGCGAGCGCGAAGCGGCCGTCGAGCACGGCGCGCAGCTGGCCGCTCTTCAACCAGGCGCCCAACTGCGTCAGGTCGCGGCGATTGGGTGACACGACGACCAGCCGTTCCTGGTGCGCGCCGAAGCGCAGGAGCACGTTCTTCAGCGCGCGCGCCGGCGTGGGCACGGTCGAGACGAAGGTGCCACGCGGCTTGAGCGCCCCTCGCGCGCGCGAGAAGCGCAGATTGCCGAACGCGTCGAACACCACATCAAAGGCGCGCGAGCGAAGCTGTGCGTCGAGCTGCGTGTAGTCGAGCGCCTCGTTGGCTCCGAGCTGACTGCAGAGCGTGCGCGTCCCCTCACTCGACACCGTCACCACCTCGGCGCCGAGCGCCTGGGCGATTTGAATGCCCACGGTGCCGACGCCGCCCGACGCACCGTTGAGCAGCACGCGCATGCCGGGCACCAGGTGCGCACAGTCACGCAGCGCCTGCAGCGCCGTGAGCCCGACCAGCGTCACCGCGGCGCCGTCTTCGGGCTTCACGCCGTCGGGCAGCCGGCACACCTCGTCGTCCTTCGGCGCGGCGTAGTCGGCGAGCGAGCCGCGCGCGAAGCCGAACTCCTGCAGCATGCCGAACACCGCGTCGCCGACCTTCAGCTCACCGCTCGCCACCTCGACGCGCCCCGCGAAGTCGAGCCCGCAGAACTTCGGAAAGCGGCGCCCGCTGAGCAGGGGAACTTCCCCTTTCGGAAGAGCGCGTCTTTCGGGTTCAACGCCGCGACCTGCACCTTCACCAGCGGCCCACCCGAAGGCTGCACGGTGGGCACCTCACGCAGCGTGAGCCGCTCGATGCCGCCATACGCGTCGTACTGGAGCGCTCGCATGAGCCGTCACCTTCCTCTAGAGAGCCGCCGCATGGCGAACCGCTTCTGGCTGATGAAGAGCGAACCCGATGTCTTTTCCATCACTGACCTCGAGCGCGACGGAATCACAGGCTGGGAAGGCGTTCGCAACTACCAGGCGCGCAACTTCATGCGCGACGAGATGAGCGAGGGCGACCTGGTGCTCTTCTACCATTCGAACGCCGAGCCCTCGGGCGTCGCCGGCGTCGCGAAGGTGCACGGCCAGCCGCTGCCCGACCCGACGCAGTTCAACAAGAAGAGCGATTATTACGACGCGACGAGCCCCAAAGACGAGCCGCGGTGGATGATGCGGCAACTCGCCTTCGTCGAGCGCTTCAAGAAGGTGGTGCCGCTCGAGGTGCTCAAGGCCGACAAGGCGCTGACCGGCATGCCGGTGCTCGCGAAGGGCCAGCGGTTGAGCGTGCAGACGGTGACGAAGGAACACTTCGCGCGGGTGCTGTCGCTCGCCGGCGCCAGGACGAAGCCGTGAAGCGGGAGTTCGTCAGCGCCGAAGAAGCGCTGAGCCACGTGAAGTCAGGGCAGCGCGTCTTCGTGCAGGGTCAGGCCGCGACGCCCACCGTGCTGCTCAACGCGATGGTGGGCCACGCGAGCCGGCTGCGCGATGTCGAGACGGTGCACCTGCACCTCGAGGGTGACGCGCCGCACGCGAAGCCCGAGGTGTCGGCCTCGTTCCGCCCGAACGCGTTGTTCGTGGGCGCCAACCTGCGGCAGGCCGTCGCCGACGGGCGCGCCGACTACACGCCCATCTTCCTCTCCGAGATTCCGCGGCTGTTCCGCGACCGCATCCTCCCCGTCGACGTGGCGCTGGTGCACGTCAGCCCGCCCGACTCGCACGGCCTCGTGTCGCTGGGCACCTCGGTCGACGCGACGGTGGCGGCGGTCGACTGCGCGAAGGTGGTCATCGCGCAGCTGAACCCGCAGATGCCGCGCACGCTCGGTGACGGAGGCGTTCGCCTCGAGCGCTTCACGGCCGTGGTCGAGGTGAACGAGCCGCTGTTCGAGCACATGCCCAGCGACGCGAGCAACGAGGTCGAGAACGCCATCGGCCGCCGCGTGGCCGAGCTCATCGAAGACGGCGCGACGCTGCAGATGGGCATCGGCGCCATTCCCGACGCGGTGCTGCGCGCGTTGGGCTCGCACCAGAACCTCGGCGTGCACACCGAGATGTTCAGCGACGGGCTGTTGCCGTTGCTCGAGCGCGGGGTGGTGAACAACCGCTTCAAGGCGCGCCAGCAGGGCCGCACGGTGTCGAGCTTCGTCAACGGCACGCGAAGGCTGTACGACTTCGTCAACGACAACCGGCTCGTCGAGCTGCGCGAGTGCAGCTACGTGAACGACGCGCAGGTGATTCGCCGCCACCCGAAGATGACGGCCATCAACTCGGCCATCGAGGTCGACCTCACCGGGCAGGTGGTGGCCGACAGCATCGGCGAGCGCATCTTCTCGGGCGTCGGCGGCCAGATGGACTTCATTCGCGGCGCGACGTTGAGCGAGGGCGGCAAGGCCATCATCGCGTTGCCCTCGACCACCTCGAAGGGCGAGAGCCGCATCTGCGCGTTGCTCAAGCCCGGTGGTGGCGTGGTCACCACGCGCGCGCACGTGCGGTACGTGGTGACCGAGCACGGCGTGGCTGACCTCTACGCGTCCTCCTTGCGCGAACGAGCGCGCTCGCTCATCACCATCGCCGCGCCGCAGCACCGGGAAGCGCTCGAGAAGGAAGCGCGACGCCGCAAGCTTCTGGCGTGACGCGGTGGGCTCGCGCAGGTACGCCCTGAACATCACGCGACTCGGCGCTCTCATGACGGCGTGGCTGGCCTGCTCCGCGTGTGATTCGGGGCGCACCACGCGCGACGACGAGACGGAACGCGACCTCGAACGCGTGCTCAGCTCTCAGTTCGAGACCTCGCTCGATGCGGGTGTCGCGCGGGAGGCAGCGCTCGAAGCGTCACTCGCGCGGCGGCTCGAGGTCACCGACGCCCGGCTCATCGAGTGGGCCGGCGCGCCCGCCGCCACCGTGACCTCGCCGGACGAGACGAGCCAGCACGTCGAGGTCGCCGATGGCGCGCAGGCGAAGCGGCTTATCGACGAGCTGTTCGCGCGGGGTGCACAGGTCGACTCATTCAAGTGGAAGGCGGATGGCGTCACGGTGGTGCTGAGCCGCTCGCGGCCGTCTTCGGCGAGCGCTTTCTGGGTCGGCTGCAGAAGGGCCAGCCGGGCGAGTGCTTCGGGCCGCCGACGCTGGCGCACTCGTATTCCTACGTCGACGACGTCGCCTCAGGGCTGGTCACGCTGGCGCTCAAGGCCGACGTGAGCATGGGCGAGGTGTGGCACCTCCCGGTCGCGCCAGCGGAGTCGACAGCCGCAGTGGTGGCGCACTTCGGTCGCGCGATGGGGCTCCCGAGGCCGCTGCCGACGAGCCAGGTGCCGGGCTTCGTGCTGCAGGTGATGGGGGTCTTCTCGCCGCCGGTGAAGGAGATGCTCGAGATGCACTCCCAGTGGCAGACGCCCTTCGTGCTCGACGACGCGAAGTTCCGTGCGCGCTTCGGCGGCACCGCGACGTCGTACGAGGCGGGGACGCGCGCGACCGTGGCGTGGCTGCAGGCGCAGCTGCACACGCGCGCGGCTGCGTGACGACGGCTGTCAGCGCAGAGACGAGCCGCGCCTGCGTCGCGCCGCGAACCAGCACGCGATGAAGGGGAATAGCAGCGCTTCCGAGGCGGAGCACCCGCAGCTCATGGGACGAAGCTGGGTCGGGGGTGGCAACGCGTCGGCTGGAGCAGGGGCCACGACGAGGACGTCGAAGGTGCACGAGGCGGTGTGGCCCGCTTCATCGACGGCGGTCGCGGTGACCGTGGTGCGCCCGAGGGGAAAGGTCGAGCCTGACGCCGGTTCCACCCGCAAGGAAGGCGCAGGGTCGACGGAGTCGCTGACCGCCACGGCGAAGGTGACCTCGAAGTCGCCCACCGGCGAAAAACGCGAGGCCGTGCAGGTCGCGAACGTGGTGACGCTCGGCACACCTCGGGCAGTCGGACGCGCGCTCGACGTGCAGCGAGACCCGGTCGTGGCTTCGAACGGCAGCGAGCCGCTCATCGTGCATCGCCGGGGCGGCAAACACGGGCCAGCCGAGGGCGGTCAGCCGCTGAATGAGCGCCAGCGCGAGGAGCGCGCCCGGGTCGAGCCCCTCGAACTGGAGCGGGCGGGACCGGTTCATCGCCTCGACCGCCTTCGCCGAGTACTGCCCGACCAGCGCGATGGCGGGGATGAGCGCCTTTGCGCCCCGGCATGGGGGCCGTGAAGACCGTGCTCGCATCCTGGCGCTTCAACGCGCTCCGGGTGGCATCCCCGACGGTGGCGCACGACGTGAGCGCGACACCAGCAGCACCAGCGCGCGGCTCACGGCATGACCTGCTTGAGCTCGACGTCGAAGACGAGCGTGGAGCCGGGGGGAATCGAGCCGTGAATGCGCTCGCCGTAGCCGAGGTTCGGCGGCACCACGAGGCGCCGCTTGCCGCCCACGCGCATGCCGAGGATGCCGAAGTCCCACCCGCGGATGACCTGGCGCGCGCCGAGCCTGAAGGTGAGCGGCTCGCGCGTCAGTGAGGAATCGAAGAGCGTGCCGTCGGGGAAGGTGCCGCGGTAGTGCACGGTGACCTTCGAGCCGCGCACGGCCTTCTCGCCGTCGCCGACTTTGGTGTCGGTGATCTGCAGCTCGGCGTCGGACTCGTCGGCCGAATCGGGAGTGGTGGCGCAGGAGGAGAGCAGCAGCGCGAGAGCGAGTGTTCGCATCGGGGCGCAGCGTACCAGCGTCACCCCTCTCCTCTGCGGGGGGAGAGGGAGAACGTGTAGGGTCCGCCGCCCGTGAGCACGCTTTCCCCCGAAGAAGCCGAAGCGCAGGCCCTCGCTGCCGAGAAGAAGTGGCTCGACGAGGTCTACCAACCGAACGCCGTCGAGCTCACGGTGCGGGCCATCATCACCGGCATGGTCGTCGGTTGTTTGATGTGCTTCGCGAACCTCTACGTGGTGCTCAAGACGGGCTGGAGCGTCGGCGTCAC
>JBILUC010000172.1:0-3647 GCA_044371205.1 Archangium sp. | reverse complement strand
CGGCGCCTGGCGACGCTGCTGCCGACCGCCTGAGTTGATCAGCGAGAGCTGATCAACGAGGCCCCTCGTCCAATTCCACAAGACACTCATTACGGCCCTCAACGCAGTATTTTCAACGCCCTGCTAGTGGGCTCAACTCACGCATATCGGTCGAATTGAGCATCACGCCAGGGTGCTCAAGTCGGCCCCCATCGAGAGAACGGGTCGCGACTCCGCGAGGCAGAGGGGCACGTCGGCCTTTGGGCAGTGCACCAATGCCGAACCCCCTTCGGTCTCGAGGCCTGCAGCGGTTGGGGTGCGCTGTGAGCGTGAGGTTCACGGCGTGACCACGACGTCCAGCTCACTGGCCACCGCCGGCACCAGCGGCTGGCCCATCACGTCGACCAGCTCCATGCGCACGGTGAGTCGTCCCGCGCACGCGCTCGGCAGTGAGAACGGCACCAGCCCCGACTCATCCGGCATCTGCGTGACCGAGAACGCCGGGCAGATGGCTCCCGGGAAGCTGATGCGCAGCGCACCATCGACGCCGAGCTGAAAGCCCTCGACGCTCGCCTCGAGCTTCGCCCCGCGCCCGAGCGACGCGCCCTCGCCGAACAGCGGCACCACCGCGAGCGGCCGCACGTCCTGTTGCGCCCACGCGGACGGGCTCCGCTCCGACGCGCCGCGCGACACCACCTCATCGAACGCCAGCCCACCATGGCGCGCCGAGAGCAGCGTCACCTTCGAGCGAGCCACCGACAGCCGAGCTCCATCTGCGAACACGCGGTCGAGCAGATCCACCGGAGCCATCGGCAACACGAACTCCGGCAGCGCCGCGTCGACGAGCACGTCCCACTTCGCGCCGGTGCGGTCGACGAACGTCACCCGCATCACGTTCGCCCCCGCAACCGCCCCAGCGGTGAAGCGCCGCGCCGCGAAGTCGAAGCGCCCCGTCGGCGGTGAGAGCATCAGAGCGCCGCGTTGATCCACTGGCGTTCCCTCGGGCGCGAACGTCAACCCGTCACCCACCGTCGTGCGCACCGTCGAGCTCGCGCGGCCCAGCCACGCCACGAGCCGATACTGCGTCCACCGCGCCACGGTGATCAGCTCGTATGGCCGCCCCTCGAGGCCATGGTGCGCCGGCGCCATCCGCACCAGCATCTGCCCTGGCGCACCGCCGAGCGCGTCGACCTCTCCATCGGCCGGCACGATGTTCCCCCGCACGCCAAAGCCCAGTGGAATCAGCCCGCGCCCGCCGACGTGGACCGCGCCCGTGCTGATCACCTGATCAGGAAACCCCGCGGGCCCTCGGGGCAGTGTGGGCGGGCGCACCCCGAAGAGGAACCCGCTCCGCACCTGAGCGAAGACGTGGTTCTCGCGGGCGAAGTGGGAGGTCGCCGTGAGGTCGGGCTGGCCGGTCGCCACGCCCGGCGTCGGGACGAACGTGAACTTCGCGTCGCGCACCACCGACGACCCGAGCGCGAGGCCATCGACGGGCATGCGCAGCAGCAAGGGCATGAACTCCACCCGCCCGCTCGCGAACAACAGGTCGATGGGGAAGGAACCGAGCGGCACGTTGCCGGTGAGGGCCCAGGCCGACTGCGTGCCACACGTGCCATCGGCCACGCCGGAACACACGCCCGGCACGCCGAACGCGCTCACCGTTGGCTTGAGGGCCGAGCCCCCGAAGCTCAAGAACGTGCCCACGGGCACCGGCGTGTCTTCGGCAGAGAGCGCAGTTCCGATGCGAATGTCGGTGCTGACCGTCGGCTCCTCGTCGTCGGTCAGCTCGAGCGTCGTCACGTCGCCGGGCGTGGAGAGCCCCGCGCGGGCCAGGTGCACGTTCGCGTCGCGCGGCTCGTCGTTGAAGGTGCTCTGCACGCCCCCGAGCGTGTCGAGCGGGTTGCGCCGCACGAAGAAGCGCACCGTGCGCGCGCTGGTGTTCGCGATGGTCTGAAAGCCGTACGCGGCGTCGAACACCGAGATGGTCACCGGCGCCGCGACGCCGCTGAGCACCACCACGCCGCGCGAATCGGTGGGGGTGGCGTCGCCGCCGTTCTGCGGCACCACCGCGCCGTTCTCGTCGGACACGAGCACGCGCGCCCCGGCGAGCGGTCGGCCCGTGACGTCATCCACCACCGAGACCACGACCTCGCCCGCTGCCGGCGTCGGCAACAGCAGGACCTGCGCACGGCACGAGACGCTGCCCCACTGCGCCGTGAGGTCGGGCAACGCGCCCGTCGCTGCACCCACCGTCACCGTGAGCGCGTTGCCGCGCGACGTGATGGCCTCGAACGGGGAAGGGGCGCTCCACGTCGGGCCGACCGCGCTCACGTGCGGCGCGTCGACGGTGTTCCACGCGAGCACGTCGAGCTGCAGACGGTCTCCGACCTGCACCACCACGAAGTCGGGCTGCACCTCACAGCGGGCGACCGCTGTGTCGGCCGGCTGGGCCCCGCACACCGCATCGCGACAGGCCTGGCCGGCACAGTCGGCGTCGCTCGAGCACTGCCGCGTGACGCACTCACCGAACTCGCACCAGCAGCCCATGCCCTCGCAGCGCGCGAGTGGCGTCGGGCGCGTGTTGCACTCGTCATCAGAGGTGCAGCCCGCGATGCAGGCCGCGCGCAGGGGGTCGCAGAAGAAGAGCGGGCCGCAGTTCGAATCGTCGCCGCACGGACACGTCTCGGTGTTCTGGTCGCACGGCGTCACCGGCGGCGGCATCGGAGCGGGAGGGCAGGCCAGCCACAGCGCAGACACCACGAAGAGCAGCGTGTTCTTCATGCGCCGGCCCGTGAGCAAAGGGCGGACCAGCGCAGCCCTCCGAGCGCCGAGGTGGTCGGTGGAGCAACCGCGCACCACCCCTCCGGACCTTGCTGTCAGAGGGCAGCGGGTCGAGTGTGCAGGTCTCTGCACAGTCCCGCATGTTTTCGCTGACACGGCGCGGGCACTCGGGCAGGCAGCGCTCTTTCCGATGTCCGCCGACGAGGTTCCTGCAGGTGAAGAGAAGGTGAAGCCCCGGTATCGCGGGTCGTTTCACTTCTTCGGCTTCGTGGCGGCGCTGTTTGGGTTGTGCGAGTTGATCATCGCGCCCATCGGCGGGTGGCGGTACTGGGCAGGGGTCGTCTACGGCAGCTCGTTGATCATGATGCTGGGCCTGTCGGCGCTGTACCACCGGCCCATGTGGTCTCACTCGATGCGCAGCCGGTTGCGTGCGGTCGACCACCTCGGCGTCTTCTTCCTCATCGCGGGCACGTACACGCCGTTCGCGGCGCTGCAGTCGCCTGATCAGCTCACGCCCGGGCTCATCGGCATGTGGACCGGCGCCGTCGCGGGGATGATCCACGCGATGATCAACCTGTGGGGCAGCCGCAACGCGCGCGCGGGCGTGTACGTGGCGCTCGGGTTGTGCGCGGCGCCGATGGTGGCGAGCTTGCCTCCGTACATCGGGCTCACGCAGACGCTGATGATGGCGTCGGGCGCGGCCATCTACATCATCGGCGCTGGCGTCTACGCGAAGCGCTGGCCCAACCCCGCGCCGCACCTGCTCGGGTACCACGAGGTGTTTCACTTCATGACCCTCGTGGCTGGCGGGCTCCACTACGCGGTGGTGTGGAACATTCAGCAAAGCTGACGCAGGCTCCGCATCGCCGCCCCCAGGGTCAAAG
>JBILUC010000171.1:0-3654 GCA_044371205.1 Archangium sp. | reverse complement strand
TCGACTCCGACCACGCGGAAGATCTCGTCGCGCAATCGCAGCGGCGTGTGCGGCAGGCTAAACTATCGAAATCACGTTGGCCGTCTGGAGGAGTCCTCAGTTTCGCGGTTTAAAATTCCTCTTCTTCCAATCGGTGATGGCGCGCCTCGCGGCGCAGACCACCCGGCCCCGCTGAGGCCGGCTCAGTTCACCGAGACCGCGTAGAGCGTGCCGTCGTTCTCGATGGTGTAGACCTTGTCGCCCACGCCGAACATGCGGCTCGTCCGGCCGAACTCCGCCTTGCCCAGCTGCTGCCAGGTGCCCGCGGCGGGCTCGGTCACGTAGAACTTCCCGCTGCTCTCGACCGTGTAGAGCTTTCCGTTGAGCGAGGTGATGGCGATGGTGGGGCCCCACGCGCCCGCCTTGCCCTTCTGCTTCCACGCGCCCGTCTTCGGGTTGATGGCGAAGAGGCTGCCGTCGCGCTCGATGCTGTAGAGCATGCCGCCCAGGCCCGCGAGCACGGCCGTCTTCCCGAACTCGGCCTTGCCGATCTGCTTCCACGAACCGTCGGCCGGGTTGGTGGCGTAGAGGCCGC
Organism: Archangium sp.; assembly: GCA_044371205.1. Lineage (GTDB taxonomy): Bacteria > Myxococcota > Myxococcia > Myxococcales > Myxococcaceae > Archangium_A. Next base: position 3,080 of record JBILUC010000171.1, on the reverse strand, counting down.
CGTCCTTCGAGATGGAGTACAGCGTGCCGTCGAGGTCGGTGAGCGCGATGGTGTTCGCCCAGCCACCCGCTTCCCCCACCTGCACCCACGAGCCGTTGGCGGGGTTGATGCGGTAGAGGTTTCCGTCACGCTCGATGGAATAGAGCGCGCCCGCCGCGCCGTGGAGCCACTCGGTCTTGCCGAACTCGGGCTTACCCAGCTGCTTCCACACGCCGGTGTTCGGGTCGGTCACGTAGAGCTTGCCCGTCGACTCGAGCGTGTAGAGCTTGCCGTCGAGCACCGCGCCGGCGGCAGTGGCGCCGAACTCGCCTTTCTTCCCCACCATCTTCCAATCACCGGGGGCAGCGAGCGCACACAGGGACGTCACCACGACGAGGGAGATCATTCGGTTCATAGCGGCGCATGCTGCTTGCTCTCGCGCCCGAAGTCACCGCCTCTCCTTGGCGCTCGGGATACATGGCCGGTTGGGTGATGAGGGCGCGCAGGCTGGCGTTGGGGGCGTAGGCGCCGTGGAACGAGGTGAGGTGAAGGCGCTCTGGAGGGAGGAGCGCGACGAGCCGACGCACCAGCGCTGCCGCGGTGACGGTGAAGGTGGTGCCCTTCTTCGGCGAATACGCGTACCGGCCATCGTCGAGGCGCCGGAGCCGAGACTCAGCCACCGCGCCCCTGGCCCCAGAGCGACACAGCCGCTCGAGCCCCTGCCTGTCATGGCCATGCACGGCCGTGTCGGCATGGAGTGAGAAGCCCATCCGCACCGCGACTCGTCGAGGGTGGTGTCGAGGCTGGGGCGGCTCTGCCAGCCCCAGCCGCTCCTGGGTGGCGCGCTGCTGCAGCACCTCGAAGTCGTCCTCCGGCCAGGCGTCCTCGAGTGAGGCCCAGTCCTTCTTCGCCTGGCTCAGCACGCGAGCCAGAATTCGGGCCACGTCTTCGTCACAGGGCGAAGCCACTGGTACCACCGTGCCGTCTTCCTCCCACTGCGCTTCGGCCACGACGAGGTGGAGATGGGGTGTCAATTGAAGGCTCGAGCCAAACCACTGCCAGAAGCAGACGGCGCCGCCCGTCAACGCGCCCGTCGCTCCGGAGCGCCGGGCCTCGCGGCGTTGCCAGCGCCACACCGCCTTCACCAGCCGTACCCCGAGGCGCTTGAGCAACTTCGGCGTCTTCACCACCAGAAAGCGCACCGAGAAGGGGAGGCTCAACGTCCACTGCCGATGCGCCACGCGCGGCAGCAGCGACTCGAGGTGCACGCCCGTGTCGAGCGCGCGTCGGGTGGTGCACGACGGGCACCACCCGCGGCCTTTGCAACTGAAGGCCACCAGCCGTGACTCTGCGCAGCTCTGGCAACTGACTTCCACGAAGCCGGCCCGCACGTCGCCGCACGTCAGAAATCGCTCCACCTCTCGCCTCACCCGCGTCGGCATCGCTGAAGACACTTCCGGCCAGCCCCGCCGGAAAGCCTCGCGTAACACCGACTTCTCCGGCGCCCGTCGCCGGCCCTCCCCGCCCTCGTCCACCACCTCTGTCTACTGGCCACCACTGACATTCCTGCTTCACGGGTGAGGGGCGGGTGAGCCCACACCGTTCGACCGCGCGGCGGCCTCGAAGGCGATGGCGGCTGAAGACGTCAAGCTCGAGCTCAAGCTCAACGACGGTCGCGGCAAGGCCATCGTGATGACGTCTGACCTCGGGTACCGCTACGTGCAGGTCAACGCCGAGTACACGACCTGATCAGCGAAGAAAGTCGGACAGTTCGACACTGATGCTCGGCACTGCGGCCGAGGTCACGCGCTTCCCGCGGCCGAACCGACGCACCGAGGTGTAGCGACCCGCTTTGGGGAGTCGGTGCACGAGCGCAATTCCGGGGAGTCTTCGCGCGAGCATGGTCTTGCACGAGCCCGGTGGGCTGCGCCCGTCGTCGACTCCGACCACGCGGAAGATCTCGTCGCGCAATCGCAGCGGCGTGTGCGGCAGGCTAAACTATCGAAATCACGTTGGCCGTCTGGAGGAGTCCTCAGTTTCGCGGTTTAAAATTCCTCTTCTTTGGCTTGAGGAAATGCGCAACGGCCTCGCGAATCAAAGCGGCGACCGATCGACCTTCTGCGGCCGAACGGCTGCGGAGCGCCTGTTGCAAGCCTTCGTCGAGATAGATCTGCGTGCGGATCATAGGCGCAACATACATCACCCGAAAATATGATGTATACGCCGCAGCAAGGCGTGCGCTGGGCCCGTTGCGCTGCGCCCCGCGAATTCCACACGCGAGCGTCGAGAGCCCGGGCGCACAAGTGCCTTGCGCGTCACAACAGCCCGAGCACGTCGCCTCGCAGGGGGGCCTGCCACAGGCGAAGGCCATCATGACCACCAAAGCCAATCCACTCCACAGAAGCAATCGCCTGGTCTTCCGTTGAGGTCTTCCGACTTCGCCGTCCGTCAATGAGCTCGGCCCCGCTCGCCTTGAGGCAGTGACTTCGGGGAATGGCTCAGGCCCCGCGCAGGTTGCCGCCCTCGAATGAAAACTCGCCCGAGGCCACGGACCTTCGTCACTCTCATCGCGTGGGCCCTGGTGGTGCTCGTCACTGGCATCGCTGCGCTGTGGCTCGTGTTTGTCGCCTCGTGGAAGGGCCGCCAAATTGATCAACTCGAACAAGCAACCGACCGATTCGTGCTTCGCGTGACGACTTGGGAGGAGCGCGGAGTTGTTCTGCTCCTGCCAGGCTCCTTCCGGAACATCGACGTCAAGGCTGTCGGTGGACACTGGGTCACCCTCATTGAGGACCGCCACGACGATGATTGGGGTCCCGACCTCGCCGACCTCGAATTCAAAGCGAGCGGGCCCTGCGCTTCGTTTCGTTACCGCGGCCAGTCTTGGCTGACGCTGGACTTCGGGCAGACGTGGACAAAGTCAGCCACAACGTGTGGCTGAACGGTGACGGCGCACGTCTTCGGCGCAAGGCGGCCACTGCCAGAAGCAGACGGCGCCGCCCGTCAACGCGCCCGTCGCTCCGGAGCGCCGGGCCTCGCGGCGTTGCCAGCGCCACACCGCCTTCACCAGCCGTACCCCGAGGCGCTTGAGCAACTTCGGC
>JBILUC010000170.1:0-3726 GCA_044371205.1 Archangium sp. | reverse complement strand
CACAGGCGGCGTGGAGCGTTCGCTGCCTCGCGCTCCCAGAGGCCTCGCTCCGCTTCGTGCTGCCTCGAGGCGGACCGGGTCTTCTCAGTTTTGCGAGCGAGGAGAGACGTTGAGGTGACAGCTCCGCTGCGCGGGCTGACGCTGGCCGCCCGAGGTGGCTACCATCGCGCCCGTGAAGTTCCGCCTCGTTCCCGTGTTGTTCCTCCTCGCGTGTGGCCCCACCCCGACGCCCGCCGAGCCGCCGCACTTCCTCTGGTCTGCCGACGCGCAGAGCCTCGACAACCCGTTCCCCGACGAGCGCCTCCTCGGCACCGGAGCGCTGCGACCGAAGTGGTACCAGCCCTTTCTCCCCGCGAAGGCCATCAGCGCGCGCTCGGCGTCGTACTTCAACAAGGTCGGCGCCCAGTTCGCGCGCGAGGTCGACGCGACGGGCAGCTTCGGCGCCACGCTGCTCCCCGTGAGCGAGGCCCTCGACCCCGACACCGTGCAGGGCTGTGTGCTGCGCCTCGTGCGCACCGCGACCGGCTGGCAGGTCCTCGAGCGGAACGTGCCCCTCGAGCACCCGCGCGACGTGCTCGCCAAACGCGGCCTCTCGCTCCCCGAGGGCTTTCCCGAGTTCCTCACCACGCGCCCCACCATTCCCCTGCCTGAGAACAGCGAAGGCCTGCTCGTCGTGGTGCGCGGGCCGAAGACGAAGAGCGGCGTCGCGTTCGGCCGCAGCCGCGCGTGGACCGAGGCGCACCCCGAGTACGCCGACCTCGCCGCTGCGCTCCTGCTCAACCCCGACGACGTGCTCTTCGCCCTGCCGCAGCACTCGGGAAACATCACCGGCGTGCCGCGCACGCTCGCGACCTGGGCCGCTGCCCACGCGCCCTCAGTGACGATTCCCCCGCGCGGCGTCGTCGCCGACGAGAACAACGGCACGCGCCCTGTGGGGAAGTGGTTGCCCACCGACTCCGACTGGTCGGTGCTCGTGCCGTGGGTCGAGCGTCACACCTTCGGCCGCCCCGCGACGCACGTGGGGCACGTCATCATCGGTGAGCTCTCGGCGCGCGACGTGCGCGACGCAGGCCTCTTCAAGCCTGAGTGGGTCGGTGACCCGAGCGCTGCGCCCGTCGTGCCGCTGCGCTTCGTGATGTCGGTGCCGAAGGGCCCGAAGCCCGCGGGCGGCTGGCCCATCGTGATGGGGCAGCACGGCGTCAACGCGCGCAACACGCCGCGCACTGGGGTGCTCGACGCCTACTGCCTCGAGTGGGCCGAAGCGCTCGCCGCGCGCGGCATGGGCTGCATCGGCATCGACGCGCCCGACCACGGCAGCCGCGGCAACTTCACCAACTTCTTCAGCATCGACAACCTGCCGCTCATTCGCGACCGCCTGCGCGAGATGACGTTCGACCTGCTGCAGGTCGAGAGCGCACTGGCGGGGTTCGATGTCGACGGAGACGCGCAGCCCGACTTCGCGCCGCGCGTTCGCTACTTCGGCAACTCGATGGGCGCCATCATGGGCAGCGGCTTCGTGCCGGTGTCGAACCGCGTGACGAGCGCAGTACTCAACGTGCCGGGCGCGGGCCTGTCGAACGTGGTGATGAGCCGCTTTCTGCAAGACCTCATCGGCCTGCTCATCGTCGCGCAGACCGACATCGCGTTCGATTCACCCGAGTACGTCGCGTCGTTCCCGCTCTTCCGCGCAGTGGCGCAGCCGTTGTTCGACCCGGGCGACCCGGTCAACGTCGCGCCTGCCGTGAAGAGCGACGTCGCGGTGTTGTTGCAGGCGGGCCTCGGCGACAAGGTCATCCCGCTCGACACGAGCCGTGACCTCGCCGGGGCGCTGCGGCTCACCGCGCCCGCAACCGGCAACCGCACCGTCTTCATGCAGGTCGACGGCACGCGCTTCGGCGAGGCGCAGGACTACAACGGCCACAACGTCATGTGGGACATCCCCGCGATTCGCGAGCAGGCGCTCGAGTTTCTCGAGAGCGACGGCGCGGTGTTGCAGACGCCGTGACTCAAAAGACGGCGAGCTCGACGAAATCGTACGCAATCAATGTGATGACGTCGTTCCGGAGGGGGCGCCCGCTCGGTCGCGAGAGCAGGGTCGGCAGATCTGCCGGAAAAATGCCGGCATGGTTGCAGGTCACGCCGGGTGCGGCGTCGCGACCCTCCGCTGCAGCTCGTCGAAGTGCGGCAACCACCGCGCGGCGTAGATGTACGTGCCGAGCACCGTGGGCCCCAGCGACTTCGGGAGGCGACGGTCGTCGGCCACTGCCAGCAGCTCGAGCCGCTTCAGCAGCGGGTGCGCCAGCAATGTCTTCGGCACGCCGTCCCACGCGAGGAAGCGCAGGCGTGGGAACCGGGCGAGCCGCTCGAACACCCCGTCGTCATCGGCTGACACCTTCACGCCCAGGCCCAGCAGTCGCTTGCTCAGCGAGGGGTGCGCGAGCACCGTGTCCAGGTCCTTGACGACCAACCCGCCGAGCACCACGAGGCTGCGGAGGTCGTAGTGCTGCAGGCCGTCGAGCGCGCCGTGCACGTCGAGCACTTCGATGGTGGCCCAGTCGGGTGAGTCGGCCGTCTTCCCATCGAGCGAGTCGACCGCGGCCCCCGCGTGTACCGGGGCACGTGGAAGGCCTTCTCGTTGGCGAAGGGCGAGCGCCAGCGGAGCTTCGAGCGAACGTCGCCGGCCCACGCCACTGCGGTCTCGAGGTCGAGCGGGGCCGGGCGGTGAGCCAGCTGCGCCGAGATGAAGTCGCCACGTGGGTCTCCCTGTTCCATGAGCCAGTCTGCGTAGACGAGGCGGGGTTGGTCATTCGCCGGCTCGGCGAGCACCGACTTGCGAAGTCGGGCACCGAGCTCGCTCTCCCCGCTCGCGCTGCCCCGGGAGGCGAGGAGCTGGGCGAAGATGGGCTCCTTGCGCGCGAGGCCCTTGAGGGGCTCGAGGTCTGCCGCGTCGGCGTGCAGCAGCAGCGCGGCGAAGACGTGCAGGCCTTCTTCCCCTTGCAGGCTGAAGGGTGGCTTCTGTGCGAACGCCACCAGCTCGCCGGCCTGCTTCCAGCGCGGGTCGCCCAGCCGCTTCGCGATGTGCGCCATCACCTGGGCGCGCGTCTTCGGGAGCGGCGCGTCGGTCCACGAGCGCGGTCGGGGGTGTGCGCGCAGCTCGATGACCTCGGCGACGAGCTTGCGGTTTCGCGTGAGCCACTCGTGCATCTGGCTGTAGCTCTTGTGCGGTGACGCGCGGCGCAGCGCCTTGAGGTGCGCGGGCTCACCGAACCGCATCAGGAGAAACAAGACCGACACCCAGAAGCTCGTCGCTTCGCTGGAGCGCCACTTGTCGAGGTCGAGCCACCCGCACCAGCTCGGGCACCACCGACGCGTCAGCCGTCGCCGTGAGCTCGCGCATGGCGCCGATGGCCTGCTCCATGCGGCCTTCGATGATGCTCGTGACGCCGGTCGACGCAGCCGGGCGTTCGCGTCGACTTTCTCCTTCTCCCCCCCGCGGAGGAGAGGGTCGGGGAGAGGGGAGTGGCACGCTCGCGCTTCGACGTCGCACCCGACCGGGAGCCGAGCATCAGCTCGACGTCAGCTGCCGTGAGCTGTCGTGGCGTCTGGAGCGACATGCCCAGCGCGCCCTTCGTCGCCCAGATGCCACTGTTGGAGGTGAAATGAATGCGGCCGCGCGCGCCACTGAGGTCGCTGATGGGGTGCGTGTTCTTCTTCGCGACCCAGGCC
>JBILUC010000169.1:0-3759 GCA_044371205.1 Archangium sp. | reverse complement strand
CGGTCCGGCCGACCTCGACGACATTGACCAGCTCTACCTCTTCACCACCCAGGAGCCCGGCGAGGCCCACACCTGCTTTGGCGACTCGGGCGGGCCGGTCTTTCTCGGTGATGGAGCCGACGAGTGCTCGTGGGCACGGTCGTCGGCGGGAATAGCGGCTGTTCGAGCGGCTACTTCGGACGCGCTGACCTGGTGCTGGGCTGGGTGGAGTCAGTGGTGGGCCCCGCGCGGCGCTGCGCAGGCCGGCCCCGGACCTGCGGCACGACGGAGATCGACTGCAATGGGCTCGACGACGACTGCAATGGGTCGTTCGATGGGCCCATCACCATCTACCGCGACCGCGATGGCGACCGTTCTGGGAACGCGGCAGTCACAGAGGTCGCGGTGTGTGGCCAGGTGCCGAGTGGCTGGGTCCTCCGCGCCGGAGACTGCAACGACCTGGCGGCGACCGTGTGCCCGGGGTGCACTGAGATCGCCGGCGACGGCATCGATCAAGACTGCAACGGCACAGACCTGCCGGTTTCGTCGTCGCAGCCTCCCAAGCCGCGCCCCAACTGACCTCAAGTGGCTTTCAGCTGCTGCGGATCGCGTCGACGCCAGCTTTCTCCGAGAAGAGTCGAGTCATCGTCACGCCTTTGAAGCCTTCGCGGCTTCAGTCACTGCAGCTGAAGTACTCGAAGGGCTCGTACTTCCGGCCACGCGGCCTGATTCCGTCGCGAGGTGCCGCGTACTCGTTCAACGACTACCCTTCGCCTGAGTCGACCGAAGTCGCTCCGTTCTTTCGCAAGCCCGAAGTACCTCAAACCCCACCGGCGCTTCGTCCCATCGCACCCGCAGTTCAGTCACCGAGCCACAGGGCGCCTCCGCGAGCTTCGCTCGCTCCGGCGGCTCACCGTCACGTGGTGGGCTCGCCGTCGCCCCGCACTCACGTCGTGATTTGGCGGCCTCTGCGTCAGCACTTCCCGTCATCAGTCCGGGACAACAGCACTCAACTGGCCGCAATCAGCCCGAGACGGAACACCGCCGCCTCCGAGCCGCCCTGGACCCCGCACCCCGGTTCCACGCCTGACGGTTCGACACTCCAAAGTGGGGTGACAAGGCAACACTCTGAGATGTCAACAAGCCCTCCTCACCAAGACTTTTCAGGACCTTACGGAAGGCATGTCGTCTGCTTAGCGCCACTGGCAACACTCACCCCACATGAACACACCATGAGAAATTATTTCAAGCACTCCGTAACGACCTTCTCGCTGTTGGTACTTGGCTGCACCCCTGGAGTGACAGAGGTTGGGGAGCGTCCGTCCGAGCCGCCGGTCGTGAGCTTCACACCCGCGGCCCCCAGCGTTTCGGCCACGAGAACCGAGACACCCCCGCGAGCCAGCCTGACTACCCCAGAATACCGTGAACTTGAGCCCTCGAACTTCTCACCCACAACTGGAGATGAAACGCCGCCAGATTCGGAATCGGCGCCAAGCGAAGCTTCCAGTAAAACACAAGATGGGCCGCTCCGTCGGTTCTATGAAAGCAGGAAGCCCGTCAAGGGTCAGTACATTGTCGTGCTGAGGCCTGACGCAGCACGCCTGGCTCATGAGGACTCCATGGCTCCCGACGTTGCTGATGTTGCAAAAGACATCAGGCGCGCGATGGGCTTCGAAATCCTCTACGTGTACACTCAGGCTCTGCGCGGCTTTGCCTTCCGCTCTCCAGACAACGTCGTTGGGCAACTTCTTGAAGATCCACGAGTTTTGTATGTTGAAGAGGACGGCGTCGTCGAGGAGCAGGCCACTCAGTCCGGAGCCACCTGGGGTCTCGACCGAATCGACCAACGCCGGCTCCCGCTCAATGCCAGCTATACCTATGGGCTCACTGGCGCGGGTGTCCACGCGTATGTCATCGACTCAGGGCTTCGAACCTCGCACGCCGAGTTCTCTGGCAGAATCGGTGCCGGTTTCTCGTCAATCAACGACGGCAGGGGTTTCGGAGATTGCACCGGGCATGGAACCCATGTGGCCGGAACCCTTGCGGGCTCCACCTGGGGTGTTGCCAAAGGTGCCATCGTACACGCCGTACGAGTTCTTGGCTGCCAAGGCGGCACTTCGGCCACTGTCATCGCGGGCGTCGACTGGGTTCGCGGAGCACGGATTCTCCCCGCCGTCGCCAACATGAGCCTTGGAGGTCCCCTTTCGCCTTCTCTCGACTCCGCTACGAACAACCTCATCTTGAGCGGAGTGACGGTCGTGGTCGCCGCAGGCAATGATAATACCGACGCATGCAACTTTTCCCCTGCGAGCGTGAGCGGCGCGATCACGGTCGGTAACACCACCAGAACCGATGCGCGCTGGGTCACTTCAAACTTCGGCAGTTGTGTCGACCTCTTCGCGCCGGGGCACGAAATCGTGTCGGCAGGAATTGCAAGCGACACCGAATCTCGGGTCCTCACTGGGACTTCGATGGCCGCCCCCCACGTGGCCGGCGCCGTTGCGCTGATGCTTCAGGCGAACTCAGCGCAGACCACGGCCGGACTCGCTTGGTCGCTCAGCAACGTGGCTACGACCAACGTGGTCGGGAATCCCGGCCCGGGGTCTCCGAACCGCCTCCTCCACTCGCCATCTGGGACCTTCTGCAAGATCAACAACACCACATGCCCCAACCACCCGACCGCAGCAGGTGAATTGTTCGATTCGTTCCAGGGCTCTGAAGCCAACCAGGCCCGGTGCATCGCGCGAGCGGGAGAGTACAATGGCTGGTGCGGGTACCCCAACCAATCGACGGCTCAATTCATCGTGAATGGCTGGCTTGTTCAGAGCAATACAGTTGGTACTTTTTGTAAAGTTACAAACACCCTCTGCCCCAACCAACCCAGCGCCAAGGGCGTCATATTCGACTCCTTCGACGGCTCGGGAACCAATCAGGCTCGCTGCATGCAGCGCGCCTGGGACTACAACGGCTGGTGTGGAAGCCCGAACATCTCGACAGCAGAATTCAGCGTCGATGGCGTGGTCGTTCAGCAACAGACTGTGAGCACAAAATGCGAGGTCAATGTCATGCTATGCCCGAACCACCCGAATTTGGTAGGCCTGATTGATGATAACTTCCAGGGCTCAGCGAGCAACCAATCACGCTGCATCCAGCGAGCTACGGACTACAGTGGTTGGTGCGGGGGGCCGAGCTACGCCACCGCTTCATTCGTACGCAACGCGAGCCAAACTTCGCCCCGAACCATCCTGCAGTCACAAGCAGCTGGGTCATTCTGTTGGATATCCTATTCATCATGCCCGAACCAGCCAGCTCAAGGTGGAGCAAGAGCATTATTCGATAACTTCCAGAATTCTGGCTTCGACCAGAATCGGTGCCTGAATCGAGCAGCTGAATACAAGGGCTGGTGCGGCACCCCATCACCCGTCCAGGCAACTTTCTGCCTGAACGGCGTCTGTGCGACGCGCACTGCTCCGTAGTCGGTAACGGGTCTGCGTCGGAGCTGCGGTGCTGGCCGCACGTGTGGTCAGCCCGCGGTATCGGCTCAGGTGGTCCTGTGGAATTTACTGTGCGGCGGGCCCGGTGCGCCTCCGTCTGCGCGGGCCACCAGAGGAACCGAAGGCCCTGCCTCGGTTCACCTCCCTCAGCCCTGACGCAGCCGGGGGCAGGCGGCTGCTCGAGGTGCGCACCTCGAGCCGCTTGAGCAACTTCGGCTTCTTCACCACGGCGAAGCGCACCGAGAAGGGCACGCTCAACGTCCACTGCCGGTGCGCGACGCGGGGC
>JBILUC010000056.1:0-43162 GCA_044371205.1 Archangium sp. | reverse complement strand
CTTGACTAACAGGCACGGCTCCGCGCAGAGGAAGAAGCCCGGCAGCTCGCAGAAGCAGAGCGTCTGCGCCTCGAAGAAGAGGCTCGGCTCCGCGCCGAGGAAGAAGCCCGGCAGCGCGCTGAAGCAGAGCGTCTGCGCCTCGAAGAAGAGGCTCGTGTTCGGGCTGAGGAAGAAGCCCGTCAGGCCGCTGAAGCAGAGGCACGCCTTCGCGCCGAGGAAGAAGCCCGGCAGCGCGCTGAAGCAGAGCGTCTGCGCCTCGAAGAAGAGGCTCGCGTCCGCGCCGAGGAAGAAGCGCGGCAGCTCGCTGAAGCAGAACGTCTGCGCCTCGAAGAAGAGGCTCGCGTCCGTGCCGAGGAAGAAGCGCGGCAGCTCGCTGAAGCAGAGCGTCTGCGCCTTGAGGAAGAGGCCCGTGTTCTGGCTGAGGAAGAAGCCCGTCAGGCTGCTGAAGCAGAGGCACGCCTTCGCGCTGAGGAAGAAGACCGGCAGCGCGCTGAAGCAGAGCGTCTGCGCCTTGAAGAAGAGGCTCGGCTTCGTGCTGAGGAAGAAGCCCGGCAGGCGCGGCTGCGTCTCGAAGAAGAGGCTCGTCTCCGTGCTCTGGAGGAAGCGCGTCAGGCTGCCGAATCAGAGAGGCTCCGCCTCGAAGAAGAGGCTCGCGGTCGCGCCGAGGAAGAAGTCCGCCAGCGCGTCGAGGCGGAGCGGCTGCGCCTCGAAGACGAGGCTCGTCTCCGCGCAGAGGAAGAGGCCCGGCAGGCTGCCGAAGCCGAGCGTCTGCGTCTCGAGGAAGAGGCTCGTCTCCGCGCTGAAGAGGAGGCCCGTCTGCGCCGGCAAGCCGAGGAAGCTGCTGCTGCCGCTGCAAGGGCTGCTGCGGAGAAGGCGTATCAGGACGAACTGGCCGAGCAGGATGCGCGCGCCGCTCAGGCTCGAGCGATCGAGGAGGCGCGGCGAGCCGAAGCGTTGCGCCTGGCTGAACTGGAGCAAGAGGCGGCGCTTCTCCGTGCGGCCGCGGCTGCTCGCACGCGGCTCGAGGCTGAAGCCCGACTTCGCGCTGAAGAATCGGCCCGGCTCGCTGCTGAAGAAGCGGCCCGTCTCGCTGCTGAAGAAGCGGCCCGTCTCGCTGCTGAAGAAGCGGCCCGTCTCGCTGCTGAAGAAGCGGCCCGTCTCGCTGCTGAAGAAGCGGCCCGTCTCGCTGCTGAAGAAGCGGCCCGGCTCGCTGCTGAAGAAGCGGCCCGGCTCGCTGCTGAAGAAGCAGCCCGGCTCGCTGCAGACGAAGCAGCCCGTCTCGCTGCAAGAGAAGCAGCCCGTCTCGCTGCAAAAGAAGCGGCCCGTCTCGCTGCAATAGAAGCGGCCCGGCTCGCTGCTGAAGAAGCAGCCCGTCTCGCTGCAGAAGAAGCAGCTCGGGTCGCCGCTGAAGAAACAGCCCGTCTCGCTGCAGAAGAAGCAGCTCGGGTCGCCGCTGAGGAAGCGGCCCGTCTCGCCGCTGAAGAAGCGGCCCGTCTCGCTGCTGAAGAAGCGGCCCGTCTCGCTGCTGAAGAAGCGGCCCGTCTCGCTGCTGAAGAAGCGGCCCGTCTCGCTGCTGAAGAAGCGGCCCGTCTCGCTGCTGAAGAAGCGGCTCGTCTCGCTGCTGAAGAAGCGGCCCGTCTCGCTGCTGAAGAAGCGGCGCGTCTCGCCGCTGCGGAAGAGGCCCGCCGCGTTGCTGCGGGGGAGGCAGCCCGCCGTGCTGCTGAAGACGAGGCGCGCCTTCGCGCTGAAGAGGAACGTCTCGCTGCCGAGGCCGCCCGCATTGCTGAAGAGCGCAAGCGCGCAGAGTCCGCCAGGCCCAGCCAGACGGGCACTCAGCAATCTCTGCTCGAGCGCATGAACGCGGCGCTGCGTCAGGCCACCTACGTCGGCCCGCCTCCGACAGCGCGCAGAGAAGAGAGGACCGACCCGCACATCGTGATGCCGGTGCCGCTCACGCAGGCTGCCCCCGTCCCACTCACGCAGGCTGCCCCCGTCCCGCTCACGCAGGCTGCCCCCGTCCCGCTCACGCAGGCTGCCCCCGTCCCGCTCACGCAGAACGGCCCGCCTCCTGCGCCGTCGGCTCCTCGCAAGCAGCCGCTCAAGCTGAGCGGCGATGCACAGGCTGAAGCGAACCTCTGGGGGTCCGCCCCCGCAGCAAACCGGGCCGCGCCCGCACCGGGCGTGCAGAGCTTCGAGGAAGCGCTCCGCCGGGTCGACTCCACGCTCAAGAACCTCGTTGGGCCCAACCAGCCCCGCGGCCCTGAGCCCCTGGTCGAGCCGATCGTCGAGGCCGAGGTCGCCGCGCCCCGCGTGGAGGAGGTCGGCTCCCCTGACGAAGAGGGGAAGCTGCGCCGCCAGCGGTTGCTCAGGCGCGCCATGGAAAACCTCGGCGCGTTGCCTGCGCAGAGTTCCAACTCCGGCACGTACACCGGCCCTTCACCCAGCAGCCCCGTCCCCCCGCCGCGCCCTGTGCCCTCGGGCGCTGATCAGCAGCTCGCGGCGCAGATCGAGGCCCGCTTCGCGCAGCTCACCCGAAAAGATCACTTCCTCACGCTCGGGCTCCCGCCCAGCGCGACGAAAGAACAGGTGAAGGCCTCATTCCTCAACCTCGCCAAGATCTTCCACCCCGATCGCCTGCCGCCCTCGCTGCCCCACCTCGCGCAAAAGATGAGCTCGGTCTTCGAGGGCATTCGCGACGCGTACGAGACGCTCTACGACGAGGGCAAGCGCGCCGGGTGGATCGCCTCGCGCCAGGCCTCCCCCGCAGGCAGCGGCAACACCGGCAGCAACCCCGCGTTCCAGCCGGGAGGCCAGCCCACCGCCGCCGACCTCCTCAAGCAGGCCGAGGTGTTCTTCAAGAAGCGCGACTACCGGCACGCCGAAGAGAGCTACGGCAAGGCCTTCGCGCTCGACAAGAACGCCAACACGCTCGCCGCGCAGGCGTGGTGCATCTACATGGATCCCACCCGCAAGCCGGAAGGGCAGGCCGCGCGCCAGATGATGCAGAAGGCGCTCGCGATGGATCCCACGAGCGATCGCACCCACTACCAGGTGGGGGTCATCGCCCGGGTCGAGGGCGACATGGATCGCGCCGAGCGTCACTTCCGCGAAGCGGTGAAGGCCAACCCGCGCCACCTCGAGGCCAACCAGGAAATCCGCCTGATCGAGATGCGCAAGAAAAAGGCCGCCGCGCCTCCGACCAACAAGGGCGGCGGCGGGTTCTTCGGCTGATCAGCGCGCCAACCACCGCGCCAGCGCCTGCCGCTCGGCGTCTTTGATGCTCAGGAATTCGACCCCCATGCCTGCCACCTGGCCCGCCTCGGGGAAGCGCCGCACCCACGCGACGCGGGCCTGCGCCTGCACCGAGCCTTCGCCCGGCAACTGGAAGTACAACGAGAGCGCCTCACCCTGTTCGAGCAGGAGGTCCGACTTCAAGAAGGCCCCTCCCGTCGACAGATCGGCGCTCTCGAACGTCAAGGTGCCAGCCCCGCTGGCGTCACGGGCCGAAAATCGGGTCTGCACCGCCGCCCGATCTTCCCTTCGCTGAGGCGGGGTCTGCGTCATTCGATGCATTGGAAACGTTGACACCCCGCGTAGCAAGGCGAAACATCGCGTTCTTCTCTCGTTCGGAAAGGCTTCACCTTGGCGAAGCAGCACCTCCTGCTGGTCGATGCGGATGCGAAGAGTCTTCGCGTCATGGAGGTCAGCCTCAAGAAGGCCGGCTTCCAGGTCACCACCGCCATCCACGGCAAGGACGCGCTCGAGAAGGTGCAGATCAGCCCGCCCGATCTGGTGCTCTCCGAGACGCGCATGCCGGAGATGGATGGCCTCGAGCTCTGCAAGGTCCTCAAGAGCGACGATCGCTTCCGTCACATTCCCTTTGTCTTCCTCACCAGCCAGAAGGCGGTCGAGTCGAAGGTGAAGGGCCTCGAGCAGGGCGCGGACGACTACCTCACCAAGCCGATCTACATCAAAGAGGTCGTCACCCGCGTTCGCATGATCCTCCAGAAGGTGGAGAAAGATCGCAGCGAGCGGAAGGAAACGAAGAACGGCTTCGTCGGCAACCTCGCCGACATGGGCGTCGTCGATCTCGTGCAGACCTTCGAGATTGGCCGCAAGACCGGCACCGTCAAGCTCGAGGGCGAGCGCGCCGGCATCGTGTTCTTCAAGGAAGGCCGCGTCATCGACGCCGAGCTCGGTCGGTTGCGCGGTGAGAACGCGTTCTACCGAATGCTGAACACCTTCGAGGGCAAGTTCGAGGTGTCCTTCACGGCCATCGATCGGCCCGATCGCATCGAAGTGTCCACGCAGGGCCTGTTGATGGAAGGCATGCGCCGCCTCGACGAGTGGGGCCGCATGCTCGAGCAGCTGCCACCCCTCGAGACCATCTTCGAGCTCGACTACTCCCAGCTGCCCGACCGACTCGCCGAGATCCCCGATGAGGTGAACGGCCTGCTCCGTCTCTTCGACGGCCGTCGCAACCTCGCGCGCGTCGTCGATGACTCTGACTTCGAAGATCTCGCCGCACTCGGCATCGTGTCCAAGCTGTACTTCGAGGGGCTCATTCGCGAGGTCGGCGCCCCGTCGATGCCGCGCCCCGATGGAGAGCGCCCGAAGAAGCCAGGCATCGAAGAGTGGCTGAACACCGGCCCCGCACCGACCGGTGGTGAAGCGCCCGTCGCCCCCGCCGTGACACCCGCGCCGGCGATGCCCGTGCCGCCGCCGCCGCCGGCAGTTGCGCCGGTCACCGCCACCGAGCCCAGCGTCGAAGAGCAGATCGACGCCGCCGAGCCCGAGATCCCGCTGCCCGTCGCAGAGATGCCCGTCGAGGTGCCACCGGAGCCCGAGCAGATCACCCCGATGGCGTCACCTCCGCACGCGGCGCACACGACGAAGGCGCCGATTCACCGATTCGATCCGCGGCCGAAGGGTGAACCTGCGCCCACGCCGCCGCGTCAGCCTGCAGCGCCCCCGCCGCCTGAAGCGCCGGGTCCCACGCAGTTCCTCGTCGAGCAGCCTCCGCGAGAGCTCGAACGGGCGCGGCGCCAGCTGCTCGATCAGTGGGCGTCGATCGAAGGCGAAGGCCTCGAAGCCGCTTCGTCGTGGGGCGCCACCTCAGGCTTCGGCCGCCACGAGCCGAGGATGAGCCCGCCACGGCCGCCGCCTGCACCAAAAGCGCCTGCGCCCGCGCCCGAGACGCCGCTGCATCCACCCGTGTTCGGGGGGGCTGCGCTCGAGCGCCGTGAGCCTGGCGCTCGTCCTCCGGCGCCGCCCCCGCCCGCGGTCGAAGAGTCGATCCCCGAGCCGGTCGACGAGACCGTGACGGCGCTGGCCCCACACTCCACGCCCCCGACGCCGCCTCCGCCCGGTGTGAAGGCAGCCGCACCGGTACCAGCGCCACCTCCACCCGGCGACGCGCCCACGCCCGGCCTTACCGCCGACGGGTTCTTCCCGCTCACGCCTGCCGAACCGAAGAGCAAGCCGGCCGCGCCGGTGGTCAAGGTCACGACGGTGTCGGCGCCGACGCCGGCCCCGAAGGCTCCCACGCCGGCGGCGCCCCCCGACAAGCTCGAGGAAGACTTCTTCTCAGACGCCGAGGGGAAGAACTCGCAGCCGTTGTCGATCGAGAACCAGATGCCCCCGCTTCGTTCGAATCGGACGCTGCCGCTCGTCATCATCGCGGGCCTCGCCATCGGCATCATCGGCACCATCGTGCTCACCGGGGGTGGCGGCGAGACCGCGACCGCGGTCGACTCCGGACTGACGGTGGTCATCGCGCCGACGGTCGACGCGGGTGATGCGCCTGCCGAAGCGGTGGACGCTGGAGACACGGCCGTCGCCGCGGTCCAGCTCGACGCAGGTGAGGCCGTGGAAGAAGACGCAGGTCAGGTCGCGGTCGCGCCAGTGGTCGACGCAGGCCCGGCGATCGCCGCGGTGGTTGACGCTGGCAAGCCGGTGGTCGCCGAGGTCATCGACGCCGGCAAGCCGACGGTCGCGGCGGTCGTCGACGCGGGTGCCCCGGTGGTGGCGGTGGTCGATGCAGGTCGGCCAGCGGTCGTCGCAGCGGTCGATGCGGGTCGCCCTGCGCTCATCGCGGTGGTCGATGCCGGTGTCGCTCCCGTCGCGGCGACTGGTGACCTCGGCAAGGTGATCGAGGACGCACGCGTGGCGTTGGTGGCGGAGCGCTACAGCAAGGCGGCGCAGCTCTACCGCCAGGCGTTGAAGCTTTCGCCTGATGACGTGGAGGTGAAGACCGGCCTGGGCATTGCGCTGGTGATGACCGACGTGGGGTTCAAAGAAGCCATCCCGTACTTGAAGCAAGGCGTGAAGAGCGACCCGAAGAACCACCTCGCGTGGTTGGCGCTGGGCATCGCGTACCAGAGCCTCAACCGCACCGCAGAAGCGAAGGCGCCCTACCGGGAATACCTCAAGCTCAAGCCGAACGGGGAGCACGCCGACGACGTGCGCTCTGCGCTGCAGTCGATTCCCTGAGCCCGGCCGTGCGCGTGCTCGGCATCGAGACGTCGTGTGACGAGACCGCCGCCGCGGTGGTGGAGAACGGCCGCGTCGCGCTGTCCGACGTGGTCTCGACGCAGATTGACATTCACCGGCGGTGGGGCGGCGTCATCCCCGAGCTGGCGAGCCGCAACCACGTGCTGCAGGTGATGCCCGTCATCGACGAAGCGATGACGCGTGCGGGCCTGAAGCTGACCGATCTCGACGGGCTCTGCGTCACGCGCGGGCCGGGGCTGCAGGGCGCGCTGCTGGTCGGGCTGCAGGTCGCCAAATCCATCGCGCTCGCCACCGGGCTCCCGCTGGTGGGCGTCAATCACCTCGAAGGCCACCTGCTCGCGATTCGCCTCGCGCCCGACGCGCCCGAGCCACCCTTCCTCGGCCTCGTCGTCTCTGGCGGCCACACCACGCTCTACGAAGTGCCCGCGTTCGGCACGTACCTGAAGCTCGGCAGCACGCGCGACGACGCGGCGGGCGAGGCCTACGACAAGGTGGCACGGCTGCTGGGGCTGCCGTACCCCGGCGGGCTGCCCATCGACCAGCTGGCGCAGACCGGAGATCCGAAGGCCATCGCCTTCCCGCGCGCGCTCAAGCAGCACGACGTGCTCGATTGGAGCTTTTCCGGCCTCAAGACCGCGGTGCTCAACCACGTGCAGCAGCACGGCGTGCCCACCGGGCAGGCGCTCAACGAGCTCTGCGCTTCGTTCCAGGAAGCCGTCGCCGACGCGCTGACGAAGAAGGTGATGCTCGGCGCGAAGAAGGTGGGCGCGAAGCAGCTCGTGCTGTGCGGTGGCGTGGCGGCGAACTCCCGGCTGCGCTCGCTGGCGCAGGAACGGGCCGACGAGGCGGGGCTGAAGCTGTACCTCCCTCCCAAACGGCTGTGCACCGACAACGGTGCGATGATCGCCGTGGCAGGGTACGAGGCGTTGCAGCGCGGCGTGCGCTCAGATCTCTCGTTGGACGCAGACCCTTCCTGGCGGTTGTGACACTTCGATGCTCGAGCACCCCAAAGACCTTCTTCGCAGACTCGGGCTCTCGCCGAAGCACAGCTGGGGTCAGAACTTCCTGAGCGATGAGGTCGTGCTCGAGCGCATCGTCGAAGAGGCTTTGCTGCGACCCGGCGAGCCGTGCGTCGAGCTGGGGCCTGGGCTTGGTCATTTGACCAAATTCCTCCTCGAGACCGGCGCGCAGGTGACCGTCGTCGAGCGCGATCGCGACATGGTGAGGGCGCTCCAGTTGCAGAAGTTCGAGGGGCTCACCATTGTCGAGGGCAACGCCTCCGAGACAGACTTCGCGAAGGTGGCGGGCGCTGATCAGGTGGTCGTGGTGGGGAACCTGCCGTACCACCTCTCGAGCCCGATCCTGTTTCAGGTGCTCGACCAGGTTTCGCACGTGCCGCGGGCGGTGTTCACCCTGCAGAAGGAAGTCGTCGAGCGCATCTCGGCCGAGCCGGGGGGCCGCGAGTCGGGAGTGCTCTCGGTGATGATGGGGCTGCACTTCTCCATCGAGTCTCCACTCGAGATCCCGCGACATCTGTTTCACCCGCCGCCGAACGTCGACTCCGCGGTGCTCAAGCTGACAAGGCGCCCGAAGAAGTTGGCCGAGATCACCGATGAGGCGCAGTTTCGACGGGTGGTGAAGGCGGGCTTTGCGCAACGCCGCAAGACCCTGAGCAACTCGCTCAAGAGCGACAAGACCCTGTGTGCCGACTGGGCCCCTGTGCTCGAGAAGGCCGGGGTCGACGGCAGCCGCCGGGCCGAGACGTTGTCGATCGAGGAGTTCGCCGCCATCGAGCGTGCGTTGGGTTAGACATCGCCTCATGGCGAACCTGCTCGAGCAGTTGAAGGCGATGACGGTGGTGGTCGCAGACACCGGTGACTTCGAATCCATCAACAAGTTCAAGCCGCGCGACGCGACGACGAACCCCTCGTTGATCTCCGCCGCGGCGGCGATGCCTCAGTACCAGGGCGTGGTCAGCGCGGCGCTCGAGTGGGCGCGGAAGAACTCGAAAGACAGCTCGAAGGGCGCCATCGCGAAGCGCGCGGTCGATCGCCTCGCGGTGCAATTCGGTATCGAGATCTTGAAGGTGGTGCCGGGGCGCGTCTCGACCGAGGTCGACGCACGGCTCTCGTACGACACCGACGCGAGCATCGCGAAGGCGCGCGATCTCATCGCGATGTACGCCGCCGAGGGCATCGCGAAGGAACGCATCCTCATCAAGCTCGCCTCGACGTGGGAAGGCATCAAGGCCGCCGAGGTGCTCGAGCGCGAGGGCATTCACTGCAACCTGACGCTGCTCTTCGGCTTCCACCAGGCGGTGGCCTGCGCCGAGGCGAAGGTGACGCTCATCTCGCCCTTCGTGGGCCGCATTCTTGATTGGTACCTCAAGAGCACCGGCAAGACCTCGTACGCACCCGCTGAAGATCCCGGCGTGGTCTCGGTGACGAAGATCTTCAACTACTACAAGCGCCACGGGTACCAGACCGAGGTGATGGGCGCGTCGTTCCGCAACCTCGGGGAGATCACCGAGCTCGCGGGCTGCGATCTGCTCACCATCGCGCCGAAGCTGCTGGCCGAGCTCGAGGCGTCACAGGCTGAGTTGCCGCGAAAGCTCGACGCGAAGAACACCACCGCGTCCGTGAAGATCTCGCTCGACCGCGCGAAGTTCGACGCGATGCACTCGGAAGATCGCATGGCCACCGAGAAGCTGAAGGAAGGCATCGATTCCTTCGCGAAGGCCATCACCGAGCTTGAGAAGCAGATCGAGGCAAAGCTCTGACGTGAAGCGCCGACTGCGCCCGCCGCCAGGTCTCCAGCTGCAGGCGCTTCAATCTGAAACCACGTCTTCGCGTACGGGCCGCCGATACCTGGCCCCGGGTCCACATGAACGCGAAGTAGTCGCCCAAGTCGAACTGCATCACGCGGATGTTCGTCTTGAAGCGGATGCGCGGCCGCGCCTCGACGTCGCACCCGCGCATGGGTCGCCGGCTCGCTGTGCTGGTGGTCCTCGTCGGGTGTGCGGAACCGCCCCCCGGACCTCCCGCCTCCGTCTGACGAGCCGCTGTCGGTCACCTGCGGCATTGCATGCGGCAACAAGGTGAACTCGTGCGGCCTCACGGTGGCCTGCGGGTCATGCGGAGCGAACCAGCAGTGCGTCGACGGGGTACAGGGCTGCGTGCCCGACCTGATGACGGCATGTTCGGGCCGCCCATGCGGGTCACGAAGCGATGGCTGCAATGCGTCGTTCTCGTGCGGCACGTGCAGGGGCCCGGCTTCGTGCCCGGCAGGTCGATGTGCGGCGCAGCGCCTTGCTCGATCCGTTGCCCACCAACGCGGTGCGACCTCCCGGCTGGTGAACAGGGGCTGTCGCCGTGAGCTCGACAGCGTCGGGACCTTGAGGCCAGCATGCGCGCCCACGATCATGACCGCAGGTCGCAAGCGAAGGTCCATCGGTTCAAGCCAGCGACGAAGCTCTCGCTCGGCGGCTACGACGTTGACGCCTTCGTCAACGAGGAGTCTGAAGAAGGCTCGTTCGATTTTCGCTTCGAGCTCGGGCAGGGGCTTGCCATCTCCTGGGGCCTCCCCGCGGCGGCGCGCGATCGCATGCGCCTCGTGCTGGTCGACGGCGCCGCGTACACCGTCGATGAGCCCGTGTTCCACGACGACCCCTTCGTCGCGAACTTCCCCCGCGTGACCTTCGCGGGGGACGGCGAGCCGATTCAGTCGGTCAGCGTCGAGGTCACCACCGAGCCGCCCCGGTACCAGTGCGTGCTGCCCTTGCGCAACCGCGCGCCTGTCGAGCTGCGCTGGCCCTGATCACTTGGGAACGGCGAAGCCCTTCTTGCGCAACAGCGCGTCGGGCTTCGGGTCACGTCCGCGGAACTTCCGGAACGCGTCTGCCGGATCGACGGTATTGCCGACGCTCATGATGGTCTCGCGCAGCCGCTTTGCGGTCGCCTTGTCGTACGGGTTTCCCGCCTCGAGGAACGCCTCGTACACGTCGGCTTCCAGCACCTCGGCCCAGATGTACGAGTAGTAGCCGGCCGCATACCCATCGCCCGAGAAGATGTGCCCGAACGCGGGAATGCGGTGGCGCATCACGAGCTGCTTCGGCATCTCGATCTCTGCGAGCGCCTGCTTCTCGAAGGCCTTCATGTCGAGCCTGGTCTCGCCCGCGAGGTGCAGCTTCATGTCGACCAGCGCGCTGGCCTGCGCTTCTGCGGTTGCGAAGCCCTGGTTGAAGTGCGCCGCCTTCTCGATGCGCTCGAGCAACGGGGTGGGAATGGGCTCGCCCCTCGCGTTGACGAGGAACTTCAAGACCTGCGGCGTCGAGAGGAAGTTCTCGTTGAACTGCGAGGGCAGCTCCACGAAGTCGCGCGTGGTGTTGGTGCCCGAGAGCGACGGGTACTTCACGTGCGAGTTGAGGCCGTGCAGCGCGTGGCCGAACTCGTGGAACAGGGTGCGCGCGTCGTCCCACGAGATGGTGACCGGCTCGCCCTTGCCCGACTTCACGAAGTTGGAGTTGTTGCTCACGAGCGTGGTGACCGCCCCGGCGAGCTGGTGCTGATCGCGGTACGCGCTCATCCACGCGCCCGACTGCTTGCCGGCGCGCTGGTAGGGGTCGAAGTACCAATAGCCGACGTGTTCCTTGCCGCGCGTCACCTCGTAGACGGTCTGGTCCTCGTGGAACACCGGCACGCCCGTCACCAGCTTGAACTGCAACCCGTAGAGCGCGTCGGCGGCCCAGAACATCGCCTCGCGCAGGCGATCGAGCTGCAGGTACGGCTTCACCTCTTCGAGGTTCAGGTCGTACTTCGCCTTGCGCAGCTTCTCGGCGTAGTACCGGTAATCCCACGGCTCGATGGAGAAGCCACCCTTCTCAGCGTCGACGATCTTCTGGCACTCGGCGACGTCGGCGCGGAACTGCGCGGCCGCGGGCGTCCAGACCGACAGCATCAGCTTCATCGCCACGTCGGGGCTCTTCGCCATCGTGTCGGCGAGCTGCCAGTGCGCGAACGTCGGGTATCCGAGCAGCTTCGCGCGCTTCGCCCGCAGGACGAGGATCTCCGAAGCGATGGCGTTGTTGTCGCGCTCGCCGCCGTTGTCGCCGCGCTTCGTCCAGATGCGGAAGGCCTTCTCTCGCAGCGCGCGGTTCGACGACGAGATGAGGAACGGCTCCATCGACGAGCGCGTGTTGGCGATCACCCACTTGCCGGTCAGCTTGCGGCCGGTGGCCTCTGCAGCAGCAGCGGCGATCTGCGCTTGAGACAACCCGGCGAGGTCGGCTTCCTTCTCGATGACGAGCCCGTCGCTCTCTTCGTCGCCCAGCTGGTTCTGGCTGAACTTCGTGAACAGCGTCGCCAGCGCCTGGTTCAACTTCGAGAGCTCGGCCTTCTGCGCGTCATCGAGCGCAGCGCCCTGCCGCACGAAGCGCGTGTAGGTCACCTCGACCAGCCGCTGCTGTTCGGGCGTGAGCTTCTTCACCTCGGCCGAGTCGTGCACTGCCTTGAGCCGCGCGAAGAGCTTCGGGTTCTGGATGATCTGATCCGAGAAGGCCGCCAGCTTCGGCGAGAGCGTCGCTTCGATCTTGCGGAACTCGGGCGAGCTCTTCGAAGAGCTCCACGCCGAGAAGATCGTCATCGCGCGCGAGAGCGGCAGCCCGGCACGCTCGAGCGCACCGCAGGTGTTCTCGAAGGTCGGCGGCTTCGCGTCGTTCGCGATGGCGTCGATCTCCTTGAGCTGCTGCGCCATGCCTTCTTCGACGGCAGGCTGAATGTGCTCGACGACGACCTTGTCGAACGGGGGAACACCGCCGTGAGGACCAGCCCACGGAGCCAGGAGCGCAAGAAAGGCAGGGGACATGACCCGTCTCTTAGCGCGGAGTGCTCAATGTCGCGCCCGTACCGTCGCGCGGCTGTTGCGCAGGGTGCCAGCCTTGCCGAGCGAGTGCTCGAGCAGGTGTCGCAGCTTCTCGGCGGCGCCGTCGATGGCCTCGGTGAGACTCGCCGCGTGCTCAGTGACCGCCATGGGAGAGCGGCCCTCGATGCGGGCTTCCATCATGCAGCGCTTGTCGCCCTCGGTCTGTCGGTTGCCGCTCTCGTCACCGAGATGCACCTCGACGCGCGTCAGGTGCTCGCGCAGGTGCTCCAGCGCGCTCGTCACCTGCGCGGTGACCTCGGTGCGCGTTCGTCCATCAGCGGTGATGTGGTTGTCGCCATGCACTTGAATCAGCATGAAGGTGGAACACAGCAAGAGCCGCGCCGCTGGTGGGCGCTGCACCGGCCGCTCAGACCTTCAGGGTGATGCGTCAGAAGCGCGCTGTCCGCTGAACCAATTGCCCACGCCGAGCCCTCCGGAGTGGGCAAACTCTCCCCACGACCAGGTCCACCCCGCAAGATCTGCGACCATCTCGTGGAGCTCCTCGGGGAGGTAGGTGCGCATCGAGCTCACCGTGCCGTCCCACACCGACGCGGCGAGCGCGACGGGAGAGAGCCACGTGAGCGCCGTCTTCGCCAGCCGCTTGTCCTTCGCGAAGAAGGGGGTCGAGTAGAGCCCCACGAGGCCCACCGCGCCCATCGCCGCAAACGAGAGCGGGTTTCGGGTCAGCGTCTCGCCGACGAAGATCGCCGGTGCATGCTCACACATGCCGCGCAGCACGCTCTTCGCGAGCGGGGGAGGGAAGTGGTGCAACGCGTTGACGATGATCGGCACACGCCCTTCGACGAGCCCCGGAGGGATCGCCGTGGCGTCGACGCTCTCGCGCACGAAGCCGAGCCGCTCGGGGTGCTCACGGCACGCATCCTCCCAGTGGGGAATCGACGGGTAGAGATCTGACATCAAGAAGTGAACCGGGTGACCGCGCGCAGCCATCGCCGCCGACAGCACGCTCGCCGGGCCGCCTGCGCCCGCGCAGAGATCGAGCACCTTCGAGGTGCCCGCCTTCTCGAGGCAGCGCGCGAGCGGGTCGAGCAGGCCGTCAGTCAACTTCCCCCAGCGGATCGCGCGGCTCAGCGCCTCAGTCAGCGTCTCGCGCAGCGCAGCGGGGGCCCACGACGCATCGTTGAACTCGAACAACTGCAAACGGGGCAGGGCCATGAGCGGGGAATAGCGGTATTGGGCCCGCCCATGAAGCCGTTGCGCACGCTGGACGCGGTGAAGACGAAGGACGGGTTGCTCGAGCTCAAGTCTCGGGGGCCGAAAGACTTCCTCATCACCATCGACAACCGCGTGCTGATGACGAGCACCGCGAATCGATCCGAGCTGGTGCTGGGCAAGGTCGCGTGTCGGCCGCTCAAGGGCTACGCGCAGGCGAAGGTGCTCGTCGGCGGGCTCGGCATGGCGTTCACGCTGCGCGCTGCGCTCGATGAGCTGCCTCCGACGGCAAAGGTGGTGGTCGCCGAGCTGAACCCCATCGTCGAGACCTGGTGCAAGGGCCCGATGGCCGACCTCACCAACCGCGCGGTGGAAGACGCACGCGTGAAGCTCGAGTTCGTCGACGTGATGAAGCTGGTCGGCCAGGCGGCGCAGGGCGGGCCGGGCGGTCGCTACGACGCGATCGTGATCGATCTCTACGTCGGCCCCGATGCGGGCACGCGCACGAGCGATCCCCTCTATGGGATCAAGGCGTGTGCGAAGGCGCGGCAGGCCCTCACCGCGGGCGGCACGTTCTGCATCTGGGGCGAGGCCCACGACGAGGCGTACGTGAAGCGGCTCGAGAAGGTCGGCTTCCGCGTGCGCAGCGAGCGACCCGGGCGCGGTGGGTTGCGCCACGTGGTCTACATCGCCACCGCGATCTGATCGGTCCCAAGCGTCTGCGTCGCAACAGATGATCAGTCCATCGGGTGCAGCTTCTTCAGCGCCGCGATGACCCTGGTCTTGGTGCGCGGAGCCACAGCCACCTTCGCCGCGGGCGCCGGCTTCTTCACGACCGTGGTCTGCGCCGCCACCTTCGCGCGCTCGAGCACCGTCGTCGGGATCTTCGATCCGCGGGACTTCACGCGTACCGCCTCTGCGCGATGGCGCGGAGCAGCCCACCGTTCGCATCGAGGAAACGACGGAACTCGGTCTCGTCAAGCCGCATGCGCGTCAACACGCCGGTGATCAGCTCGTCGACCGGGCGCGCGTCGGCCTTCTTCAGCTCCATCGCGATCTTGAGCATCGCCACGCCGTACAGGGGGCTCGCCGACAACTCGGCGGGGACGGATTCGGCGACCACGGGCTGTTGCTGCGACTCCAGAGAAACGACGCTCGACGGCTTCCCCCGCTGGCGAATCGGCATGAGGTGACCATACGTGACGTGACATGTCAGGTCAACGAACGACTTGATCTTGCTCACGAATTTCTCTGTTTCGTTGCACCACCAGCGCCCTTGTGGTTGTGTGCCCGACCTCGCTTTCAGGCCGGAAAATCGGCCCCAGCGCCATCAGGGCCGAATGAAACTGGAACACCGTTACATCGTGGTCGAGGGCCCGATCGGCGTCGGCAAGTCGTCGCTGACGAACATCGTGGCCGAGCGCTTCCAGGCCCGTCGCGTGATGGAGGTGGTCGAAGAAAACCCCTTCCTGGCGAGCTTCTACACAGACCGCGCGAAGTATGCGTTTCAGACCCAGATGTTCTTCCTGCTCTCGCGCTTTCGTCAGCAGCAGGAACTCTTCCAGCAAGACCTCTTCGCGAGCGTCACCGTCAGTGACTACCTCTTCGCGAAAGACCGCATCTTCGCGGCGCTCACGCTCGAAGAGAACGAGCTGTCACTGTACGAGCGCGTGTTCGATGCGCTCGGCCCGCGCGTGACCAAGCCCGACCTCGTCATCTACCTGCAGGCGCGCATGGACGTGCTGCTCGCGCGCATCAAGAAGCGAGGCCGCGAGTTCGAGCGCAAATTCGACGTGCAGTACCTCGAGTCGCTCTGCAAGGCGTACAACGACTTCTTCTTCCACTACACCGAGACCCCGCTGCTGGTGGTCAACACGTCAGACATCGACTTCGTCAACAACGCGGATGATCTGGAGAATCTGATGTCGGTGGTTCGCCAGACGAAGAAGGGCACCGTTCACTACCAACCCCTGCCCAGCAAGAAGTGAAAAGCTGGTTAAGTCAGTCTCTGTAGTTCCCCTTCATCGACGGCGACTCCAACCGGAGCGGCGAAACGAAGCAGGCGAAGGGCTCCACTCGCAGTCCACATCGCGGAGGTGAACCTTGAAGAACCAGGTCACCATCCACTCTCTGAAGAAGTTGAAGTCTGCAGGTCAGAAGATCTGCATGGTCACCGCCTACGACGCGACCTTCGCGCGCCTGCTCGATGAAGCCGGCGCCGACGTGCTGCTGGTGGGCGACTCGGTCGGCATGGTCGTGCAGGGCAACGACTCGACCCTGCCCGTCACGATGGACCAGATGGTCTACCACTCGCGCGCCGTGACCCGCGGCGCCAGGCGGGCGCACGTGGTCGGCGACCTGCCGTTCATGAGCTACCAGAACTCTGTCGAGGAAGCCGTTCGCAACGCCGGCCGCCTCGTCGCGGAAGGTGGCGTCGGCTCGGTGAAGCTCGAAGGCGGCGCCGAGTTCTCCGACGTCATCTCGCGCATCGTGCGCGCGTCGATTCCCGTGATGGGTCACCTCGGGCTCACCCCGCAGTCCATCCACAAGATGGGCGGCTACGTGGTGCAGGGCCGCGACGAAGACACCGCGCGGAAGATCCTCGATGACGCGGTCGCGCTCGAGCAGGCCGGTTGCTATGCGCTGGTGCTCGAAGGCGTTCCGCTCGAGCTCGCGAAGACCATCACCGCGCGCCTCTCGATTCCGACCATCGGCATCGGGGCGGGCAAGCACTGTGATGGCCAGGTGCTCGTTTGTTACGACCTGCTGGGGCTCAACCCCCACTTCAAGCCGAAGTTCGTGAAGCACTACGCGATGCTCTCGAACGACGTCGACACCGCGGCGAAGACGTTCTTCGACGAGGTGCGCGCGGGCAACTTCCCCGACGACGAGCACAGCTTCCGCAACACCAACATGCGCCTCGTGGCCTCGAACCCCGACGTGCAGCCGGCCGAGGGTGAAGAGAAGAGCGCGGTGTACGGCGTTCCGGTCTGAGCGGCGCAACGCATGAGCACTCCTCTGGTGTGGAAGACCCCGGCCGAAGTTCGCGCCTGGGTCTTGGTGCAGCACCGCGCGGGCAAGACGCTCGCGCTGGTGCCGACCATGGGCTTTCTGCACGACGGGCACGTTTCGTTGATGCGTGAAGGCGGCACGCGCGCCGACGTCGTCGCGGCGAGCATCTTCGTGAACCCGACGCAGTTCGGCCCGAAGGAAGATCTCTCGCGCTACCCGCGCGATCCCGAAGGTGACGTGAAGCGGTGCGGCGATGCGGGCGTGGCCGGCGTGTACATGCCCGAGCCGTCGACCGTGTACCCGGGCGGCTACCAGACGTACGTGAACGTCGAAGAGGTGAGCCAGGGCCTCGATGGCGAGAAGCGCCCGGGCCACTTCCGCGGCGTGGCGACCGTGGTGGCGAAGCTGCTCGCGCTGTTCCGGCCCGACGTCGCGTTGTTCGGCGAGAAGGACTACCAGCAGCTGCAGGTCATCACGCGGCTCAACGCCGATCTCGACCTGGGCGCGGAGATCATCGGCATGCCCACCATTCGCGAGACCGACGGCCTCGCGATGAGCTCTCGCAACTCGTACCTGAGCGTCGATGAGCGCAAGCGCGCGCTGGGGCTCTCGAAGGGTCTGTTCGCGGCGCAAAAGCTGGCGGCGGCAGGCGAGGGTGAGGTCTCCACGTTGCTCGCCACCATTCGCCACGAGCTCTCCGCGGTGAACGCGCGCGAAGACTACGTGGAGATCTGCGACGCCAGCTCGATGCGCCCGTTGACCCGGCTCGAGCACGGCGTCCCGGCGCGGGCGCTGGTGGCGGCGTTCATGGGCACCACCCGGCTGATCGACAACGTCCGCATCGTTCGGGGGTGACATTCCCCGCCTGATGACGCATGAGGCGCGCACCCCATGGCCGCGGTGAAGCCCGAAGGCGAGAAGATCATCTGCGAGAACCGCAGGGCGAACTTCGACTACGTCTTCGACGACACGCTCGAGGCCGGCATCGCGCTGATGGGCAGTGAAGTGAAGGCGCTGCGCAGCGGCGAGGCCTCGTTGAGCGACGCCTATGCCCTGCCCGAGAAGAACGAGCTGTACCTCTTCAATGCCCACATCGGCGCGTACAAACCCGCGTCGGCCTTCAGCCATTTGCCGATTCGCGCGCGCAAGCTGCTGGTCCACCGGGTCGAACTGGACCGCTGGTCGGCAAAGGTGAGGGAACGCGGTTATTCGATCATCCCGTTGGTGCTGTACTTCAAGAACGGGAAGGCGAAGGTGAAGCTGGGGCTGGGGCGCGGCAAAACGGGGCTCGACCGCCGCGACACGATCAAAGATCGAGAAGCCAAACGCGAGATGGATCGCGCGATGCGGAGGCGTTGACGGTGACGGAGCGAAGCGACACCTCCAAGAAGGACCAGGTCCTTGAGTGCCTCGAGAAGGGCATGACGCAGCTGCACCTCGATGCGCGTCGGCCCGGTGTGCTGGTGCCTGAGAAGTTCAAGGGGCAGCACCACCTGGTGCTCAACGTCAGCTACCGCTTCGACCCGCCGGATCTCGCGGTGAGCGACTGGGGCATTCGGCAGACGCTCTCGTTTGGCGGCTCGCGGTTCACCGTGGCGGTGCCGTGGTCGGCGCTCTACGCCGTCGCCTCGCTCGTCACCCGCGAGTCGTGGATGTTCCCGCACGACATGCCCGAAGAGTTCGCCGCGGCGGCGACCGAGAAGGCCCAGCTGCCTCCCGGCCCGGAACCTGCTGAGCGCCCGCGCGCCGTGTTGCGTGAGGTGGTGCTCGATCGGTCGAATGAAGAACCCGCCTCGAACGAGCCCGCCGAGCCGACCGCCCCGAAGCGCGGTCATTTGCGCATCGTGAAGTGAAACTTCTCTCCCTCTCCTCCACGGGAGGAGAGGGAGATGAGGGTGACGCCACGGCGCAGCTGCATTACAGCCCTCGCATGTCGCCCGGTTTTCGTCGCTACACCGTCATCGCGCTCGCGTGGACCCTCGCGGTCATCGTCTGGGGCGCCTACGTGCGCGCCTCGGGCAGCGGCGCTGGCTGCGGCGATCACTGGCCGGCCTGCAACGGCGAGCTGATCCCCCGCGCGCCCTCGACCCAGACCGTCATCGAGTTCACCCACCGCACCACCAGCGGCCTCGCGTTGCTGAGCGTCGTCGTGCTGCTGGTCTGGGCCCGCCGCGCGGCCCCGCTCGGTCACGAGACCCGCCGCTGGGCGTTCTGGTCGCTCTTCTTCATGCTCACCGAGGCCGCCTTCGGTGCGCTGCTGGTGAAGGCCGAGCTCGTCGCCAACAACGCCACCGCCAGCCGCGCGCTCGCGATGTCGATTCACCTCATCAACACCTTCCTGCTCGTCGGCGCGATGGTGCTCACTGCTTTCCACGCGTGGCGCTCCGACGCAGCGGCCGCCAGGTGGAAGAGCCCCCCGGCTCAGCTCGGTCTGCTCGCCTCGGTGTTGATCCTGGTCGTCGGCGTCAGCGGCAGCATCGCAGCGCTTGGTGACACGCTGGTGCAGCAGTCGATCACCAACGCCTTCGTCGAGCTGCTGATCAAGCTCCGCATCCTCCACCCGCTGATCGCCATCGCCGGAGTCGCGTCAGCCATCGGTGCCGGAGCGCTCACCTGGCACGTCGAGCCCGCCCGCAGGGCCATCGTCGCCCTGTGGAGCCTGCTCGTGCTTCAGGTGATCGCCGGCCTCACCAACGTCGCGCTGCAGGCGCCCATCTCGATGCAGCTCGTGCACCTGCTGCTCGCCGATGCGGTGTGGGTTGCGCTGATGCTCGTGCTGCGCTTCGCCGTCACTTCTTCTGCTTCGCCTGCCACTTCGCCAGCGCCGCACCCGCCTGCTTCTGCACTGCGTTCTTGATCATCGGCGTCCACCCGAGGAGCAGCCCCATGGGGCCGAGCGCCTGCTTGCTCCAGCGGTAGAAGTCGAACGAGTCGATGTGCCGTGTCACCTTGCCGTTCGAGAAGGTGAACTTCGCCTCGATGATGTTGTGCACGTCGCGCTTGCCCTGAAACTGGTACCAGGCCTCCCAGTGCGCGCTGCCCTGCGTGTCGTCGGCCTTTACGTCACGGAACTCGATGCGCAGCCCGGTCGCGTTCTCACAGAGCATCGTCCACATGTCGCCGGGCCCCGAGCCGCGCAGGTTCGGAAACGCCTCGTCGGTGAAGTGCGCGTCGGGCGCGTAGATGGCCCGCATCGGGCCCGCGTCTCGCTTTGCAAAGCCCGTGTAGAAGTCGGTCAGCAGCTGCGCGTTGGGGTGCACGGTTGGGTCCTCTATTTCTTGAGCTCGATGTCCAGCGTGACGGGCTTCTGACCGTCTATCTGCCCTTCCCACGTCTTGTAGCCCGGTGCCTCGAGCCGAACGGGGGTTTTGCCCTGCCACGAATTCTCGCCAGCCCACGGCGTTTCGCCCACCAGCGTCGTGCCGATGGTCAGCTTCGCGCCGGTCGGGGTCGAGCTGATGATCACGGGAATGGGCTCGCCGCTGTTGAGCTGGTCGAAGAGGGATGACTCACTCACGCCGAACGGGAGGTCGTGCAGGCGGGGTCGGAACGCCGCGAACGCAGCGAACCCCGCAACACCGAGGACGAGCAACACCACGAAGGCAATGACGGCCTGGCGCCGCCGCCGATCGACCGGAGACGGCGGCAACTCGCGGAACTGCTCGACGCGTGGCTCGAACTTCTTCGGCTGGCGATCGGCGATTTCGAGAGGAGGCGGCTCGTCGTTCCCGGGTGCCGGAGCGGTCGGCAACGGCACCGCCTTCTCGACCATGTCGAACCGCTCGAGCCGCCCTTCCGCGTTCAGCGTCGGCCCTTTGAACAGCTCATCGTCGTTGGAGTTGGGATCCGTCACGCGAGTCATTATGGGTGAGTCGCCGTGGTGACGCACCAGCCGAAGCAACGTCTCAATGGGGTGGCGATCATCGCGCTGTCTTCGGTCTTCTTCGGGTTGATGGCCGTCACCACGCGGCTGCTCTCAGGGCTGGTGCCCTCGGCGCAGATCGTCACGGTGCGCTTCACCATCGGCGTCGTCGCCTGCCTGGGTTTCTTTCTGGCGCGCCGCTCGGGGCCGCAGCTCAAGCAGTGGAAGCTGCTCCTCGGGCGTGGCGTCTTCGGTGCACTCGCGGTGCTCACCTATTTCTTCGCCATCGAGCGGCTCGGCGCTGCCGCGGCCACCGTCCTCAACTATTCCTCGCCCATCTACGCCGCGTTCTTCGCCGCGTGGTTTCTGGGCGAACAGTCGACCTGGCTCAAGCGCACCGGGCTGCTCGCGGCCACCCTCGGCTCGGCGCTCGTCACGCTCTCGAGCGCGCCTCTGACCTCGTTCGTGCCCGACGTGGGCGCGATCGCAGGCGTCGCCTCGGCCGTCGTCGGTGGCGCCGCGATGACCAGCATCCGCAAGCTGCGCAACGACACCGACGCGGTGACGATCTTCTTCGCGTTCTGCGTGGTCGGCGGGCTCCTCAGCGCCCCGGTGGCGGCGCGGGCGTGGGTGCCGCTCGAAGGCCGCACGCTCTGGCTCTGCCTCGCGGTGGGGCTCTTCTCGATCGGCGGTCAGCTCCTGTTCACGTGGGGCATGGGCTTCACCACCGCCACCATGGGCAGCGCCACGACGCAGCTGGTGCCGGCCGTGACGTGGGTGCTCTCGGTCGCCTGGCTCTCGGAGCCGCTCACACCGCTCGGCACCGTGGGCGCGTTGTGCTGCGTGACGGGCGTGCTGTTGGGGGTGGTGCAGTTGCCGCTGCTGTCGCGCTCGACGCAGAGCTGAGTCGCGTCAAGGCTGTGTCGACAGGTCCAGCAAATACGACCACTGGAAGATGCCGGTGCGGTGCGCGTCGCCGAAGGTGAACGAGAGCGCGTAGTTGCCGACCGGCTCGACCGCGACGATCTTCGTGTCGACGGGGATGGTGTCGATCTCGAAGGTGCGCTTGCCGCTCCACTCTTCGACGCACTCGGCGCACGGGCAGAACTGGCGCAGGCGGCGCGAGGCGACCTTGCTGGCGGTGCCGTCGCTCCACGTGAACGAGAGCTCGCGTTGATCTTTCGAGAGCGTGACGTTGGTGGCGACGGGCGACTTCTTGGCGGGCTTCTTCACCTGATCCCAGATGCTCATGGCGCTTCCTCGACGATGGCGATGACGGCAGAGGCGAGCCGATCGACGAAGCCGTCGACCAGTACGCGAGTGCGGGGTTTCTCGTCGGCGAGCAGGCCTTCTTCGTAGGCGACGTCGAGCCCGAACTCGTGCCGAACGGACAGGATGCCCGCGAGGTTCACCGCGAAGTCAGGCTGGCTGGGGTACTTCACCAACCGGGTCGGCAACACCGCCGCGTCGACGTTGAAGCGCTCGAGGATGCCGAACACGCGCATGGTCTCTTCGACGGGCGAGATGTTCACCAGCTGCAGGGGCCAGATCACGAGGCCGAAGCCGAACGCGAGGTTCTTGAGCGAGCGGTTGCTCTCGACCAGCTCGTTGCCCTGAATCACCGTGCGCACGATGCTGACGTTGCCCTTGAGGAGCCCGGCACCACCGGTCGACGTCACGCGCCACGCCGTGCGTCGCCGCTGCACCTCCGCCAGCACGCGCGCCTGCAGCTCGACCAGCATCGGGTGCTTCGCGAAGAGCGGCTTTTCCTGCACCTCGCGGGTGACGGCGATGGTGTTGCCGCCCATCGAGTTCATGCTGTTGAAGTTCGAGCCGAAGCCCATGCCGCCGAAACCGTAGGGGCTGCTGCTCAGCTGCGTGTACTCGGTGCGGGTGCTGGTCTGCAGCTCGGCCAGCTCGAAGAGCGGCTCGATGACGACGGTGCGCTCGACGCGGGGATCTTCGGGTGTGAAGGCGCGCTCACCGACGAGGCGCGCGGTGGCACACCCCGAGCCAAGACACAGCAGGCAGAAGATCGACGACCACCGCAGGTGCATGTCTCTGGCTATAACACCGGCCCTTCCGAGGGGTGACTCAGAGTCTGCGGTGCTGCAGCGCCGGGAGCGAACGGCGCACCTTCGCGAGGTACTCGGCGTCGAGCTCAGCCATCGCGAGGCCTTCGCCTTCTGACGCGCGCGCGACCACGAGACCCCAGGGGTCGACCACCATCGCGTGGCCCCACGTGAGCCGATCTTTTGGATGACGGCCCTGCTGGGCAGGCGCGATCACGTAGGCCTGGTTCTCGATGGCCCGGGCGCGCAGGAGGACCTCCCAGTGATCCTTCCCGGTCATCAGCGTGAACGCCGCTGGCACCGTCAGCAGCACCGCGCCGGCTTCGGCGTGCCTGCGGTACAGCTCGGGGAAGCGAAGGTCGTAGCAAACCGACAGACCGATCTTCCCCACCGGCGATTCGGCGACCACCACCTCGGTGCCCGGCGCGACGGCGGCCGACTCACGGTAGGTCTGCCCATCGCCGACCTCGACGTCGAAGAGGTGGATCTTCCGGTACACGCCGAGGCGCGCGCCGTCGGGCCCGAAGAGCACCGA
The DNA here is from genome assembly GCA_044371205.1 of Archangium sp. GTDB lineage: Bacteria > Myxococcota > Myxococcia > Myxococcales > Myxococcaceae > Archangium_A. The sequence continues at coordinate 20,076 of JBILUC010000056.1, read as the reverse complement.
GGTGTTGAAGAGCCGACCTGCCGGGGCACCGGTCTCGAGCACCGAGCCCGCCAGCACCGTGATGCGCAGCTCCCGCGCCAGGCTCGCCATGCGCGCCAGCGTCTCGCCTTCGAGCGTCTCGGCGTTCGCGGCACGCTCTGACTCGGGGCCCAACCACGAGAAGTTTTCGGGCACCCCGGCAAATTTCGCGCCTGATTCCGCTGCCTTTTGAATCAAGCGCGTCGCGACTTCGAGGTTGTGCGCCTTGTCGGCACCACTGGTCATCTGGACGGCTGCGATCCGCATGGGCGGCTGTTTACACGGGGTAGGGCAGTGTCGTAGATGGCCCTCACCAATTTTTCGGAGCACCGAAAAGTGGGCCGCCGAGCCCGCTTTTTTTTGTTTTCAGGGGTCGAAGTCATGCCGCAAGCCAACCGCCGACAGGGAGTCGAAGAGCGCGTCACCGCGCTGTGCGAGCCCCTCATTGCCGCTGAAGGGCTCGAGCTGCTCGAGCTCGAGTTCGTTCGCGAGCACGGGGGCTGGGTGCTGCGGCTGTTCATCGACAAGCCGGGCGGCGTGGTGGGCGTCGACGAGTGTGCGCTGGCTTCACGCGCGGTCGACAAGGCGCTCGACGTCGAAGACCTGATTCCGCACGAATACAGCCTCGAGGTCTCGAGCCCGGGCTTGAACCGGCCGCTCAAGAAGCACGCGCACTTCGTGGCCGTGAAGGGCCAGCAGGTGCGCATCAAGACCTTCGCCCCGCTGTTCGAGCCGCCTCGTAAGAATTTCCTCGGCACGTTGTCCGACGTGTCGCCGGAAGCCGTCACGGTGGAAGTGGAGGGTGCAGGCCCCTACACCATCTCCCTCAAGGACATCGCCCGCGCCAACCTGGAGTTCCAGTCGTAACCACATACAGGTCCTCGTTGAGGACTGAGGAAAGACCATGACCAGCCCCGCCCCCGCCGCTCTTCGCCTTGATGACGTTCTCACCCAGGTCGCCAAGGACAAGGGCATCGACAAGACGATTCTCGTCGCCACCCTCGAAGACGCGATGAAGACCGCCGCGAAGAAGCACTTCGGGCAAGACCGTGCGATCGAGGCCAAGTTCGAGGCCGGCAAGGGCCAGGTCGAGCTGTTTCAGGCCATCACCGTGGTCGACGTGGTCACCGACCCCATCAACGCGGTCAACCAGATCACGGTCGAGCAGGCCGCGGGTCAGGGCATGGAAGTGCAGGCGGGCGACGAGCTCGTCTTCCAGATCTTCTACCTCGACGAGAACGCCGCCGAAGCGAAAGCGCAAGACGAGCAGTACGGCGACATCCTCGGGCTGCGCACCTTCCGTCGCGGCTTCGGTCGCATCGCGGCGCAGACGGCCAAGCAGGTGCTGCTGCAGCGCACGCGCGACGTCGAGCGCGAGAACGTCTTCAACGAGTACAAGGATCGCAAGGGCGAGATCGTCACCGGCATCGCGCGGCGCCTCGAGCGCGGCAACCTGGTCGTCGACCTCGGCCGCGCCGAGTCGGTGCTCCCGGTTCGAGAGCAGGTTCCCCGCGAGGTGTACCGCCCGGGCGACCGCGTGCAGGCCTTCGTGCTCGACGTGCTGCGCGAGTCGAAGGGCCCGCAGATCATCCTCTCGCGCTCGTCGGTCAACCTGCTCACCAAGCTCTTCGAGATGGAAGTGCCCGAGATCGCCGAAGGCATCGTGGTCATCGAGGCCGCTGCGCGTGAGCCGGGCCGCCGTTCGAAGATCGCGGTCAGCTCGCGTGACGCCGACGTCGACCCGGTCGGCGCGTGCGTCGGCATCAAGGGCAGCCGCGTGCAGGCCGTGGTGCAGGAACTCCGCGGCGAGAAGATCGACATCGTGGAGTTCGACGAGGAACCGGTCGGCTTCGTGTGCGAGGCCCTCAAGCCCGCCGAGGTCAGCCGCGTGATCATCGACGAGGCCAACCACGCCATGGAGATCATCGTGCCCGACGACCAGCTCTCGCTGGCCATCGGCCGCTCGGGTCAGAACGTGCGCCTCGCGGCGCAGCTCACGGGCTGGAAGCTCGACATCAACAGCGAGTCGCGCGTGAAGGAGATGCGCGAGTTCGCCGACCGTTCGCTCGGCAAGCTGCCGCACATGAACGAGATGTTGATCGAGGCGCTCTACGCCAACGGCTTCCGCATGGCGAAGGACCTGGCGAACGCCAGCCCCGACGTGCTCGGCCAGTTCCCCGGCCTCGACCCCTCGAAGGTGCCCGCGATTCAGGAAGCGGCGCGCAAGCAGATGGTCGACGACGCCATCGAGCTCGAGCAGATGCAGAAGGATCGCGAGCAGCGCCGCCTCGAAGAAGAGCGCCGTCACCCCGACGAGCTCACCCAGGAAGAGCGCCTGGCCCGGGTGCGCGGCATCGGCACCACCAACGTCGACTCGTTCAAGCTCGCCGGCTTCAACAAGGTCGAAGACATCGTGGGCGAGAACGATCTCACCCGCATCGGCAACGTGGCCGGCATCGGCATCAAGAAGGCCCGTCAGATCAAGGCCGCCGCCGAGCACTACATGAACGAGGAAAACAAGCGACGCGCCGAGCTCGACGCCCTCAAGAAGGCCCAGACGCCCACGCCCGCCTGAATCGGCGAAGCGCAGACGCAGGAAGCGTGATTTCTCTGTCCAACGAAGTGAACGACAAGGAGCCCGCGCAGGACCGGACGATCCGGACTTGCGTGGGGTGTGGAAAGAAGCAGGCCAAGCGCCTGCTGCGGCGGCTGGTTCTCGACGCGCAGAACCAGCCACGACTCGACAGGACACAGTGCGCCCCTGGCAGGGGGGCGTATCTCTGCGGTCCAGGCTGCCTCACGGCTGCCGTGAAGAAGAAGGCTCTCCAGCGGGCCTTCAAGAAGAACGTGGCGCTGGAATCGCTCAACCTGGAGGCTGTCCTGCAGCAACCCAAGTGAACTGAAGTTGCATCGTCACTCCGCCCGAGGCGCTCCTGTCGGAGCTGCGCGGGCGGCCGGTTGCTGTCGTCACGCCTCGGTTGTGCTCAGCGTCCGCCGTCGGCGGAGCCGCTCAAATTCACAGCTTTCGTTCCACATCTGAAGTACGGGGGCCTTGCCCTATGTCAAAGAAGCGCGTCCACGAAATCGTCAAAGAGCTCAAAGAGAAGCACGGCATCGAATTCGACAACAAACAGGTCGTCGCTGAGCTCGTCGGGCTCGGGTACGACGTGAAGAGCCACTCCTCTTCACTCGAAGACGATCAGGCCGTCGCGGCCGTTCAAAAGATCGTCGACAAGCGCAAGCCGAAGGCCGCCCCGGCGCCCGTCGCGCCCAAGGGCTTCGTCGTTCGCCGCAAGGTGGGCGACAACGTGGTCAGCACCAACGTCGGTGCCGGCGCACCGGTGCCTGTCGCTGAGCGGGCCCCCGAGCCTGCTCCCGTGGCAGTCGCCGCTCCGGTCGACCTGCCCGCCGACTCGCACACCGCGGTGGCGACCTTGATCCCCAACATGCCTGCGGCGACGGAGTCGTCGCCCACGCCGGCGCCTGCAGTGGTGGCCCCCGAGGCTGCGGCCCCGGTCGCCGCCCCGCCCCCTGCGGTTGAAGCCCCTGCGCCCGCCGCCGTGCCGGTCGCTGCCGCGGCTGCTCCCACCGCCGCCACCATCGCAGTGCCGCCGGCCCGCGCTTCGGCGCCCCGGCTGCGTGCGTCGGCCCCGCGCCCTGGCGCCGTGACGGTGGCCGCTGCGCCGCCGCCGGTCGCACCCCCCGCGGCCGCTGTGCCCCCGATGGTTCGCCCCGCCTCGACGCTGCAGCCTCGCGCTTCGGCGCCCCGCGGCCCGGGCGTCGGCGTGACCGTGCGTCCTCCTTTGCCGGGCGCTGGTGCCACCGCGACCGGCCCCGCGACGCCGGTGCGCACGGTTCCCACCGCGACGCAGGCCGTGCTCGTCAGCAGGCCACTCATCCCCATCAAGCGGGTGACGCCGAACCAGCCTTCGGCGAGCCGCTACCCGATGGCGCCCGGCCGCAAGGCCATCGGCACCACCACCGGCCCGCAGCGCGTGTTCAACGTCGTTCCCGGTGCGCCGGGCGCGAAGGAAGCGCCGGGCCGTCGCGATGACGCCCGTCGGCCAGGTGCCGGTGGTCAGCGCCGCGAGAAGGAGAAAGAGACGGCGACGACGTCTGACATCAAGGAGCTCATCTTCGGCCGCACGGCGATCCCCGTGCGCGGCAAGAAGAAGAAGCCCACCAAGAAGGGTCAGAAGACCCTCATCACCACGATGGCCGAAGACAAGAAGGTCATCAAAGTGCAGGAAGGCATCACGGTCAGCGAGCTGTCGCAGCGCATGGGCGTGAAGACGACCGAGATCATCAAGAAGCTGATGGCGAGCGGCAAGATGGCCACCGCCACCCAGACCATCGACGTCGACACCGCGGCGATCATCGCCTCCGACTACAAGTGGACGGTGATGAAGGTGGGCTTCGAGGTCGAAGACTTCCTCCCCAAGGTCGAAGAGAAGCCCGAGTCGCAGATTCTCCGCCCGCCGGTCGTGACCGTCATGGGCCACGTCGACCACGGCAAGACCTCGCTGCTCGACGCGATCCGCAAGGCGAACGTCGCGTCAGGCGAAGCCGGTGGCATCACGCAGCACGTCGGCGCGTACACCGTGAAGTCGACGCAGGGTGACATCACCTTCCTCGACACGCCCGGCCACGCCGCGTTCAGCGCCATGCGCGCACGCGGTGCGAACATCACCGACGTGGTGGTGCTGGTCGTCGCCGGTGACGACGGCGTCATGCCGCAGACCAAGGAAGCGATTCAGCACGCCCAGAAGGCCGAGGTGCCGATCGTCGTGGCCATCAACAAGATGGACCTGCCGGCCGCCAACCCCGACCGCGTGAAGAAGGAACTGGCTGACATCGGCCTGCTCGCCGAAGACTGGGGTGGCGAGACCATCATGGTGCCCGTGTCGGCGAAGACGCGCCTGGGCCTCGACCTGCTGCTCGAGAACATCGCGCTGCAGTCTGAAGTGCTCGAGCTCAAGTCGAACCCCGATCGTCCCGCCAACGGCTTCATTCTCGAGGCGCGCCTCGAGAAGGGCCGTGGCCCCATCGCCACCGTGCTCGTGCAGGAAGGCACGCTGCGCAAGGGCGACGCGCTGGTCAGCGGCATCCACTACGGCCGCGTGCGCATGATGCTCAACGACCGCGGCGAGCTCATCGACGAGGTGAAGCCCGGCTACTCGGCCGAGATCATCGGCCTCTCGGGTGTGCCCACGGCCGGTGACGTGGTGAACGTCGTCGCCGACGAGAAGGCCGCCAAGCAGATCGCCGATCACCGCATCTTGAAGGCGCGTCAGGCCGAAGCGGGCAAGACCAGCCGCGAGTCGCTCGACGACCTGCTCGCCAAGCAGAAGGTGGCCGAGCAGAAGGAACTCAAGATCGTGCTCAAGGCCGACGTCTCGGGTTCGCTCGAGGCCGTGGCCGACGCCATCTCGAAGCTGTCGACCAAGAAGGTGAAGGTCACCATCGTGCAGAAGGGCGTCGGCATGATGACCGAGACCGACATCGGCAACGCCGAGGCCTTCCAGGCGATGGTGATCGGCTTCAACAGCAAGCCCGAGTCGGGCGCTGAGGCCGCTGCCAAACACAAGGAAGTGAAGTGGCAGACCTTCACCATCATCTACGAGTTGCTCGACGGCGTGACCAAGATGATGGAGGACCTGCTGGACCCGATTCGCACCGAGAAGAAGATCGGTCGCGCGGAAGTGCGCAGCCTCTTCAACGTGCCGAAGCTGGGCACCATCGCGGGTTCCGCGGTCACCGAGGGCGTCATCAAGCGCAGCGCGATTCTGCGCCTGATGCGTGAGAACAAGCAGATCTACCAGGGCAAGATTGCCTCGCTGCGTCGCTTCAAGGACGACGTGAAGGAAGTCGCCACCGGGTACGAGTGCGGTATCGGCATCGAGGGCTTCAGCGCGATTCTGGCTGGGGACATCATCGAGGCCTTCGAGGTCGAGGAAACGCGCCCGTCGTTGAACTGAGGCCGATGGGGTGAGGTGTCGCCCCGGGGATGCACCTCGGGGCGATCAGCGTTGTCGGTCAGTGCGCCGGCACCGTGGCGTCCTTCCCTCCGCTGTTCCGAGGTTCCTCATGTTCGTCTGTGTTTCCCGCATCACCCTCGACATCCCCGCGGCGGGTTCGCTCAAGGCGAAGCGCCAGGTGCTTCGTCGTGTGACCGATCGGGTGAAGGCGAAGTTCAACGTGGCGGTGGCCGAGGTCGAAGACAACGAGATCTGGAACCGCGCCGTCGTCGCGCTCTCGGTGGTCGGCAACGAGCGCCGTCACGTGCAGGAGATGATGGACAAGATCATCCAGTTCATGGACGACCTGTACATCGCCCCGGTCAGCGGCAAAGAGCGCGAGGTCATTCCGTTTTCCGACATCTTCTCGGGCATGCCGTCGCTGGGTGACGGGCTCGACGTGCTCACCATTCCCCGAGGCGAGCGCTCGCTGGCCGAGGCCGAAGGGCTGGGCGCGTGGGAAGATCGACACACCCGGCAGATGCCGCCCCCCTCACCGTCGGCCCCCTCGCGCAAGGCGGCGGCGGCCCAAAAGAAGAAAGAGCTCAACCTCGAAGATGCCCGGGCAGTGGCGCGGAGCCTGCGGAATCGTCGAGAGTGGGAAAAGGAGTAGCGCATGCCTTCGATTCGACCTGAGCGGGTGGCGGCAGAGATTCAGGCGGCGGTCGCCGATCTGCTGACCCGCGGTGCCATTCACGACCCGCGCATCGGCTTCATCACCCTCACCGGCGTGAAGGTCTCGCCCGACCTCTCGGTGGCGCAGGTCTTCTATTCGATGATCGGCACCGACGAGCAGAAGGCCGCGACGCAGGCCGGGCTCACCGCGGCCAAGGGCTTCGTGCGGCGCGAGGTGACCAGGCGCGTGAAGCTGCGCATCTCGCCCGAGGTGTTCTTCTCGTTCGACCCCTCGCTCGAAGAGGGCGACAAGATCGAGAAGCTGCTCAAGCAGGTGCGCACCAAAGAAGGGTGGTGAGCCTCGCGATGAACGGTGTGCTGGTGGTCGACAAGCCGAAGGGCATCACGTCGTTCGACGTCGTCCGCGAGGTGCGTCGCGCGGTGGCCATCAAGAAGGTCGGCCACACCGGCACGCTCGATCCGATGGCGACCGGCGTGTTGCCGATTTGCCTCGGCGACGGCACGAAGATCGCCCAGTTCATCATCGAGGCCACCAAGGCCTACGACGCCACGCTCAAACTCGGCGTCACCACCGACACGCTCGACGCCGAGGGCAAGGTGCTCGAGACCCGCGCGGTGCCGCCCATCACGCGCGAGCTGCTCGAGGCCACGCTGGCGAAGTTCCGCGGCACGCTGCAGCAGGTGCCGCCCATGTATTCGGCCATCAAGATCGGCGGGAAGCGGCTCTACGAGCTCGCGCGCGCGGGTGAAGAGGTCGAACGGGCGCCCCGCGAGGTGACGGTGTTCGAGCTGGTGCTGCGCGACTTCTCGTCTGACGAGGTGCGGCTCTCGGTGCGCTCGAGCAAGGGCTTCTTCGTGCGGTCGTTGGCGGCCGACATCGGCGAGGCGCTGGGCTGTGGCGCGCACCTCACGGCGCTGCGGCGCACGCAGTCGGGGCCGTTCACGCTCGCCCAGTCGATGCCGTTGGCCGACGTGGTGGCGCAGGGCCCGGCGGTCGCGAGCCGCCTGGTCGGCCTCTCTGACGCGCTCAGCGACATCCCCGAGCTGAAGATCACCGCGGTCGAAGCGGCGCGGGTGAAGCACGGCGGTGCGGTCGAGGTCGCGCTGACGCTCACCGGCCTGCATCGCATCGTCGAACCGACGGGCACGCTGCTCGCCATCGCCGACGCGGTGAAGGGTCGGCTCGTCTACCGGCGCGTGCTGATCTGACGGCTCCCCGCAAGCGCAGCTCGACCTCGTGCTCGACGTGCTTGCACCCTTCGCGGTTCCGCAGTGACGCAAGCGCTTCGCCTCCCGGCGCGCGCCGACGGCTGCCGGTCAGGCGCGCACCAATCGCAGCTCGACCTCGTGCTCGACGTACTTCCACTCTTCGCGGCTGCGCAGTGACGCCAGCAGCTCGTCGAACGCGGCGGCGTGCTCGGGGGCGAACTCGAACCAGGTGAGAAAGTCGAACGGCTCCTGCAACTCTCGCGAGTGGTAGAGCTTGCGGGCAATGCGCGGCAAAAAGCGCATGCTGTCGGCGATGTGGTGCGATTTGGCCTCGAAGATTTCCCGGCGCGCGTCTTGCGTGAGGGCCCACCAGGCGTCGCTCTTGCGCAGGGGAATGAGGGCGGCGTGCGTGGCCTCAGGTCGCGCGAGCGGCGGTGAGCTCGCGTCGAGGGGGCCCTTCTCGGCGCGCTCGACGTAGCGGGTGTTGCTGGTGATGCCGGAGAGGACGAGGCCTTCCACCTGCTCGGGTCGGGCGAGGCCCACCGAGAGGTGCGTGACGATCGGGAGCGGGGCGCCCGTCAGGGTGCGCTGGTCGACGACGCGCCACGCGCCGGTGCTCCCGCCGGCAAAGCTCACGGAGGACACGCCAGGTCGTTTCATCGGTGCACCGGTGAGAGGGTGGCGGCATGCGGCGAATCCCAGCCCGAGGGCGCCAGTCAGCAGGGTGCGACGATGCATGCACTGGCTACGCGGTGCAGGGCAGCGTGGTTACACCCGCTTCGGGGTTCTTCGGCGTGAGCGTGGCGCGCTCTGTCTCTCCTGGCCTGGTGACACCCGCCTGGGGTGTGGTGACCGCTCCGGGGGCGACACGCTCTTCGGCGGGGCATTCCCTCCATCCGACTCGCGTGGTCGGGGGAGGCACTGCGGCGCGTTCCTCTGGGCGAGCGTGGTGGCGTCTCTTCCAGCGGTCTGGCGTGGTTACGCCCTTTTCGGTGGAGGCCACTGCAGTGCGCGAACGTTCTTTTGCGCCAGCGTGGCGGTCTCTTCGACCCGTTTCGCGCGGGTCTCCGGTCGCTTCGCGGCCTCGATCCACTCCAGGATGCCGCGACGCGTGGAAGGGGGGAACGCATCCCAGTTCGTGCGGGCGGGCGAACGGGCGTGGAGCCCTTCGGCGAGATCGGCTGGCACCTCGAGCCGCGAGACGGCGTCCAGCGCCGACCAGGTTCCGTTCTTCTTTGCGAGGGCCACCACCGCGGCGCCCGAGGCGTGCATCAACCCGCGCGCCTCGAGGTCGGCGACGTGCGCCTTGTTCTTCGCCGACCACTTGCTCTTCGGCTTGCGCGGGGTGAGCAGCAGCGCCGTTTTCCGCTCGTCGATGGTGCGCGGGAGGCTGTCGACCCAGCCGAAGCAGAGCGCCTCCTCGACGAGGTCGTTCCACCCCAGTGCGCCGCCTGCCGATTGCTTCACCCGCACTGCCCACACGCCCTTTGAGCTCGCGTGATTCCGCAGCAGCCAGCCGCGCAGCCGGGTGCGATCCGTCACTTCGAGGAGGGGCACGTCACTCGCGGCGCGTCGACTCGCCATTCGGAAGGCCTGTTTAACGAAGGTGGGCGTGGCATGCTGTTTCCCAGCTGCTCCCCATGAACGTGACCATCATCATTCCCCGGACGTTGCAGGCCGCGTGTGAGGGCCGGGCGAAGATCGAGCTGGGCGTTCCTCCGAGCTCAGACCTGGCCGACATCATCACCACGTTGATGTCGCTCTACCCGGGCCTCAAGGCCTTCGTCGCCAACGAGAAGCGCCCCTTGAAGCAGCACTTCGGGGTTGCCCGCGCCGGCGCGAAGATCTTCCTCTTCACCAACACCGCCGGCCCAAACTGACAGTTGTTTCAACGGGTTGCCTGCATCTGAAGGGATGATTTCCCTGCCTCACCCGCAGCGGTAGGGTGCCCGCCTCGTCATGGCCGGAGACACCGAACAACCTGCAGACATCTCGTGGGGAAAGCTCGCCGTGCCGCGCCCGTTGGCGTTGGCGGGCGTGCTGCTGGGCGTGTCGGTGGCGGCGGCGTTTCTGGTGACTCCGGGGCTCTCGGGCCAGCGGGTGCCGGAGCTCGGCGAAGAAGACATCGGCAGGCCCTTCCGCGCGTCATCGGTGGCCGGCTTCAAGGCCAGCCGCGACTTCGAGGTCGCCGACGATCGCAAGACCCAGCAGCGGCGCGAAGAGGCGCGGCTGCGGGTACGACCCGTCTTCGACTACGACAGCCAGGTCGAGCCGAAGGTGAAGCGGGGCCTCACGGAAGGCTTCAAGGCGATGCAGGAGATCGCCACCCAGTTCCCCAACGTGAAGATCGATGTCACCCGCAAGCCGGGCACGGCGCTCACCAAAGAAGAGCAGGACCTTCTGGCGGCGCTGCGCGAGGGGCGCGACGACTTCGAGAACACCGCGGTGCTCCCCGACGAAGAAGACTTCGAGACGCTGGCGCAAGGCCGCTTCGCGCCCGAACTCGAGCAGGCGGTGGTGACCCTGGTCGAGCTCGCCTACCGCTCGAAGATCGTCACCTCGCGCGACGAGTTGAGCCGCATCGACGCCAACGGCATCACGGTGCGCATCGTCGGAGGCACCACCGAGTATGAGATGACCACCACCGCTGCGTCGGTGCTCGACCTGCGTGAGGCCAGCACCGAACTCGATCGGTTCGCCTCGGTGCCAGGCAACCTGCTCCCCGATTCGCCCACCGCGATGCGTCGCGCCGTGCTGCGCCTGGCCCGCAAGCAGGTGCGCGCGAACCTCACGGTCAACATCGCGGAGACCGAGGCGCGTCGAAAGCTCGCCTTCGAGAGCGTGAAGCCGGCGACCATCACCGTGAAGAAGGGCCAGCGCCTCATCGGCGATGGTGAGCTGGTCAACGAGAGCCACGTGTTGGTGACGCGCAGCCTGCGCGAGCAGACCAGCGAGCTCGACCTCGTGCAGTTGCAGCTCGGCGGGGCGGGCATCGTCGCGCTGTTGCTCTCGGCGGCGTGGCTGTTCTTCTCTGCGGCGCTGCGGCAGTTCAGGCCCTCTCGGCGCGACGCGGCCTTCATGGGGCTGTTGGCGGCGCTGCTGCTCGGTGGGTTGCACCTCTGGGTGCTGATCGCCGACGCAGTGCACGATCGCTACCCGTCGTTGCCGATCGAAGCGTTGCACTTCGCCTTCCCCATCGCGGCGGGGGCGATGCTGGTGCGCTTCGTGTTGTCGGAGACCAGCGCGCTCTTCTTCGCGATCATCTTCTCGGCGCTGGCGGGCGTGCTGCTCGGCAACTCGCTCTCGTTCTTCCTCTTGTCGATGATCAGCTCGATGGTGGCGGCCGACCGCATCGCGCGCGCGAAGGATCGTGCGGGCCTCTTCCGTGCAGGCTTCCAGACCGGCGCAGTGGGCTTCGGGCTCACCGTGTTCATTCAGCTCGCCGCCGCGAAGGGCTTTGGCTCGGAAGCGTTGGTGAGCGGCCTCTTCACGCTGCTCTCGTGCGCATTCCTGGTGCCGGCGCTGGTGCTGGCGCTGACGCCCCTGGCCGAGGCGGTGTTCGGCTACGCCTCAGACGTGAAGCTGCTCGAGCTGGCGAACCTGAACCACCCGGCGCTCAAGGAGCTGGTGCTCAACGCGCCCGGCACGTACCACCACAGCATCGTGATGGGCTCGCTGGTCGAGGCGGCCGCAGAGGCGATCGGCGCCAACTCGCTGCTCGCGCGCAGCTGCGCTTACTACCACGACATCGGCAAGGGTCGGAACCCGGCCTACTTCGGCGAGAACCAGAAGGGCGAGAACGCGCACGACGAGCTCGCGCCGTCGATGAGCGCGGTGATCATCAAGCGCCACGTGACCGAGGGCCTCGAGATGGCGCGGCAGTACAAGTTGCCGCGGCGCGTGGCCGACGCGATCCCCGAGCACCACGGCACGCGGCTGGTGGGCTACTTCTTCCACAAGGCCCAGAAGGAGCTCGAGGGGCGCGAAGACGCGAAGCCGCTCGATGAGTCGATGTTCCGCTACCCGGGCCCGAAGCCGCAGTCGCGCGAGACGGCCCTGGTGATGATCGCGGACGCGTGCGAGGCGGCGAGCCGCTCGATGCCCGAGCCGACCACCGACAAGCTGCGGGCGCTGGTGCAGAAGATGATCAACCTCATCTTCAGCGAGGGGCAGCTCGATGACTGCGACCTCACGCTCAAAGATCTGCACCTCATCGGCGAGAGCTTCACGCGCACGCTCGAGGGCATCTACCACGCACGGCCGCAGTACCCGGCGGGTGCGGTCGGCGGTGGCAAGCCCCCGGAGCGCGAGGTGGTGAAGGGGCTGTCGGTGGTGAAGTGACGAGAAGACGTGACGCCCTCTCCCCTGAAGGGGGAGAGGGTCGGGGAGAGGGGAAGCGCCTTCTCGTTCTCTCTTCCTCTCGTTCGTCGCACGCGGCTCGGCTGACGCGACTCGCGCAATCGTTCGCGACGACGCTGAAGCTGAAGAACTGCGAGCTCTCGCTCTCGCTGGTGCGCGACCCGGCGATCCGCAAACTGAAGCGCGAGTACTTCGGCATCGACGCCGCGACCGACGTGCTCAGCTTCCCCGCCGGCGACTTTCCCGGCCCTGGCCCCCGGCCACTGGGCGACATCGTCATCTCGCTCGACACCGCGCGACGGGCCGCGAAAGAGCTCGACACCACGCTCGAGCGCGAGCTGGCGCTGTACCTGGCCCATGGCCTCCTTCACCTGCTTGGCCATGATCACCAGACCAAGCCCGAGGCGCGGCGCATGGCTCGGCTCGAGAAAAAGCTCCTTGGTTCCGAAGGGATGCTGGCTCGTTCCGCTGAACTTTGACGTGTAGGCCTGCTTCCCACCACGGCGAGGGGCTGGTAAGGGGCGCGGCCGCTTTCTCCCGACGTCCCGGTTCCCGAAGGAGCAGCCCGTGTCCACCGCCGCCGCCACCGCGCCCGCTGAGCGCGACAACAAGATGCCGTCGAGCATCTGGTTCATCGTCAGCAACGAGTTCGCCGAGCGCTTCTGCTTCTACGGCATCAACTCGATCCTGACGGTCTTCATGGTGTCGCAGATGCAGTTCACCGACGCGAAGGCCGCCTCGTGGCAGTCGACCTTCAAGGCGGGCGCGTACTTCTTCCCGATGATGGGCGCGATCATCTCCGACGTCTTCTGGGGGAAGTTCCGCACCATCATGGTGTTCAGCGTCGTGTACGCGATCGGCTGCGTGCTGCTGGCCCTCTTCGGGAGCAGCGAGCTGGCGTTGATCGGCAGTCTCTTTCTCGTCGCGGTGGGCACCGGCGGCATCAAGCCGTGCGTCTCGACGAACGTGGGCGATCAGTTCACCGCCAAGAACTCGCACCTCATCGAGCGCGCGTTCTCGCTCTTCTACCTGGCCATCAACCTCGGCTCGTCGATCTCGATCTTCTATTGCCCGGTGCTGTTGAAGGATCCGAACTGGGGGCCGCGGTGGGCCTTCGGTGCCCCGGCGATCATGATGGTGCTGGCGACGGTGGTCTTCGTCGCAGGTCGCGCCCGATACGCGCACGTGCCGCCTGCCGGCCAGAAGTGGGTCGATGACGTGAAGAGCCCGATGGGTCGCAGCGTGATCTTCTCGCTGCTGGGCATCTACTTCTTCGTCGCCGTCTTCTGGATGTTGTGGGACCAGAGCAACGGCAACACGTGGACGCTGCAGGCCCAGTCGTCGCTCGTCGACAAGAACCTCGGCTTCGGCATCACGCTGCTGCCCGCTCAGCTGCAGGTCGTCAACGGCCTCTTCATTCTCGCCCTGGCGCCGCTGTTCTCGTTCGTCATCTACCCGCTGGTGGGCAAGTTCACAAAGGTGACGCCGCTGCGGAAGATCGGCGCGGGCCTCTTCACCGTGGCCGCCTCGTTCCTCGTGGTGGCGATGATCGAGACGCGCATTCAGGCCGGCCAGGTGGTCAGCGCGTGGTGGCAGATCTTCGCGTACATGATCCTCACGGCGGGTGAGGTGCTCGTCTCGATCACTGCGCTCGAGTTCTCGTACAAGCAGGCGCCGCTGCGCATGAAGAGCTTCATCATGGGGCTGTTCTTGTTCTCGACGACGCTCGGCAATCTCGGCATCGCGGCGGTGAACAACGCGATGGTGAAGGGCGTGCACGCCACCAACGTCGAGGTGGGCGCTGAGACCTGGGTGAAGCTCGACGAGGCTGCCGAGTTCGAGCTCGGCCAGAAGATCGACGTGACCGGGGATACCGGCATCTTCCTGCCCCCCTCGAAAGACAAGGACGGCAAAGAGGTCGAGGCGAAGCTTGGCGGGACGTACCTGGTGGCCGAGCTTGACGCGGTGGGCAAGCGCGTTCGCTTGATGGACGCGATCGATCGCAAGCCCCTGGTGACCACGGGCACGTGGACTGGAAAGTCCGAGGAGAACAAGAAGGGCGGGGAGGTCTCGACGTACCGGCTGGTCGGGCCGATGTACTTCTACTTCTTCATCGGCGTGATGATCGTCGCGGGCCTGATCTTCATCGTCTACGCGTCGTTCTACAAGGAGCAGGACTTCGTGCGGACGGAAGAGGGCACTCCGGCCGCCGCGGCCTGAGTGAGACGAACGTGACCGCTCCCATGCGCGCGCTGCCCGTCGATCTCGAGGAGCTGTCGATCGCCTTCGAGGCGCTCGGCGCCGATCTGCAGTGGTACCTCGACACCGAGAGCGGGGCGGTGATTCTGCTCAACCGCGAGTACGACCCGGCCGAACACCAGGGCCTCACGCCGGTGGAGATCGAGACCAACACGCTGCGCTTCGTGCCCGTGCCGAAGAGCGACCCCGTGACCGTGGCGAAGGACATGTTCAACTTCGCGATCACGGTGGCCGACTCGCAGCTCAAGGAATCGCTCGAGCTCGCGCTGAGCACGCCGCGGCCCGACAAGTACTTCAAGAAGGCGCTCTCGTGGTTGCCCGACCAACAGAAGCGCTGGCACGCCTTTCGGCTCGAGGCGTGTCGGCAGCGGGTGTTGAACTGGTTGCGTCAGCAGGGCATCACGCCCACCTCGCAGGCCGCCTGAGCTCATGAGCACTGCCTCGATCGCAGCCGCGCCCCCGCCTTCGACCGCGAAGATGCCGGGGCAGATTCCCTTCATCATCGGCAATGAGGCGTGCGAGCGCTTCAGCTTCTACGGCATGCGGAACGTCCTCACGGACTTCCTCGCCGGCTACCTGCTCGTCTCGCTCGCCGAAGCCGAACGCGGGCCCGCCGCCAAGGAGGTCTTCCACGTCTTCGTGATGGGCGTGTACTTCTTCCCGCTGCTGGGCGGCTTCCTCGCCGACCGCGTGCTCGGGAAGTACCGCGTCATTCTCTGGCTCTCGATCATCTACTGCATCGGCCAGGTGCTGCTCGCGTTGAGCATCGACTCGAAAGAAGGCTTCTACGCGGGCCTGTTTCTCATCGCGCTCGGCAGCGGCGGCATCAAGCCGTGCGTCTCGAGCTTCGTGGGTGATCAGTTCGATCAGACCAACAAGCACCTCGCGAAGCTGGTGTTCGACGCGTTCTATTTCATCATCAACTTCGGCTCGTTCTTCGCGTCGCTCTTGATCCCCCCGCTGCTCAAGTCGGGGCACGCGCGGCTCGCTTTCGGAGTGCCGGCCATCTTGATGGCCATTTCCACGGTGGTCTTCTTCGCGGGCCGCAACCGCTACGTGAACGTGAAGCCTGCCGGCCGTGACCCCAACGGCTTTCTCGGCATCGCGACGACGGTGCTGTTTCGTGGCGGCCTCAACGCTGGCTCACTGCTCGCCATCGCCGGCATCGCGCTGGGCCTCTCGTCGTTCTTCCTCTGGGGCGCGCTCGGCCCCGTCGCGACCATCTGCCTCGCGTTGGTCATCTTCCTCGCGTTCTCGGGCTCGGCGCTGTGGTGGAAGATCGATCTCGCCCGCGGCAAACACCCCGAAGAAGACATCGAGGGCGTTCGCGCGGTGCTGCGCGTGCTGGTGATCTTCGCGCTCATCACGCCGTTCTGGTCGCTGTTCGATCAGAAGGCCTCGACGTGGGTTCTGCAGGCCAAGGCGATGCAACTGCCCGGCTGGAGCTGGTTCACCACCGCATCTCAGATGCAGGCGCTCAACCCGTTGCTGGTGATGATCCTCATCCCCTTCAACAACGTGGTGCTCTACCCGGCGCTCAAGAAGCGCGGCCTCGAGCCCACGCAGTTGCGGCGCATGGGGCTCGGCATCGCGTTCTCAGGGCTGGCGTGGATCGCGGTGGGCGTGTTTCAGCTCATGCTCGACGGCGGGCAGGTGGTGCCGATCCTCTGGCAGATCCTCCCCTACGCGTTGCTCACCTTCGGGGAAGTGCTCGTCTCGGCGACGGGGCTCGAGTTCGCTTACTCGCAGGCCCCGCCGAAGATGAAGGGCGTGTTGATGTCGTTCTTCAACCTCTCGGTCACCGTCGGCAACCTGTGGGTGTTACTCGTCAACGCCGCCGTGAAGAACGACGTCGTCACCGGGGCCATCAAGGGTCAAGGCTGGGGTGTGATGGCCACCCAGATGTTCTTCTTCGCGTGGTTTGCGTTCGTGGCCGCGGCCGCGTTCGCCGCGTACGCACTCCAGTACATGGTCGTCGACTATTACCGGAAGTCGTGAGGTCCTCATGATGCGCTTCGTTCTCTGGGCTGCGCTGGTGCTGGGCGCGGCGTGCAGCCCTGCAACGACCTGCCGCCAAGACGCCGACTGCGCCATCGGCAACCTCTGCAACCTCGGCGTCTGCCAGCCCCGCGGGAGCGTGAATGGTGGAGGTGCAGCCACGGGAGGCGGTGCGTCGACCGGTGGTGGGGCCGCTGCGGGCGGAGGCAACGCGACAGGAGGAGGGAGCGCGACAGGCGGCGGCAGCGCGACGGGCGGCGGTGGTGCGGTGGTCGCCGACGTGACGGGCACGCGAGTCGATCGCTTCTGGCGCACCGATGGCGGGGTCGATCGCCGACCGACCGATCTGTCGACCGCGCAGGTGCGGGTGGTGCTCGACGAGGGTGACGGCGGCTTCGTCGTCATCGATGGCACCGGCACCCTGAGCGGCAGCTTCACGGTGCCGAACGTGCCGCAGCGCCCGTTCTTGCTCACCGTGGGCGGCCAGAGCTTCGTCACCACCGAGCGCGTGCTCGACCTCGGGAGCGACTTCCTGGGGCGGCTCAACGTCGTGGGCGCCGACGCGGGCACGACGTTGCGCCTGAACCTCTCGAACCTGAGCCCGTGGGTGTCGGGCGACGACGTGCAGGCGGCGGCGGCGAACAGCGGGCTCTTCTATTCGTCGCTCTCGTTCGGCGGGTTCGCCAACGGGCAGCCCGACGCGGGCGACGTGGTGCTGCGGCGCGACCTCGACTGGGCCTCTCAGCGCACGGCGCTCGTCGACAGCGCCGAGGGTGACGAGCTGGTGGTGCTGCAGCTCAGCACGCGCACCCTGAACGGGCTGCGCATTCGAGAAGCGTCCCGCGGGGTGACGCTGAGCACGCTGCGCATGCCGCAGGGCGCCGCGACGCCGGTCAGCGGCACCTTCACCACCCTGCAGCGAAGCAGCCTCACCTTCGCGCCCCGGTATGGCGATTACGAGGTGCTGCGCGGTGAGGTGCACCCTGGCGCCATCTCCACCGGCGGTACGGCCTGGGTGAATGCGATGACCGGGCCGATCGCCCCCGTCGCCGCAGCGCAGCGGCCAGCGTTGGTGAACGTCACGCTGCCGGCCGATGCGGGGAGCCCCTCGCTCTCGCTCTCGTTCGGTAACCCGTTCGGCCCCGATTGGCGGCCGGTGTTCGCGGCGGCAGCCTCGTTCCGCGTTCCGCTGAGCGTGCCTCTGGCAGACGGCGGCACGGGCGCCTTCAATGAGGTCGCCACGGTCTCGACCGAGGCGCCGACCAGCACGGGTGCGGAGTTGGTGGTGCTCTCCCCGCCGCGGGCGCTCACCGTCGATGGGCGCGGCGCGACGGTGCGGCTCTCGGGCGTGCCGCTGACCCCGGTCATCGCGTGGACCCCGCCCAGCCGGGGTGCGGTGACGACGTACCGCGTGACGTTGAATTCGTTGGTGGCGACGGCGACGGGCAGCAGCCGCCGCACGAAGGAGCACGAGTTCGTGCTGCCGGGGACGATCACGCAAGTGCAGGTGCCACCGGGGATGCTGGTGTCGGCGACGACGTACTTCGTGCGCGTCGACGCATGGTCGGGCGGCACGTCGTTCGATTCGGCGCGACCGCTCATGAACCCCACGCTGCCGGTTGCCCGCTCGACGGCCCTCAGCAGCCCGTTCACCACCCGATGAGCGCTATTCGACGATGACGCTCGTGCCCGTGGCAAAGCGCGCTGCGGTCGCGTTCCACTGTTGAGCGCCGGGGTCGGCGTTCGCGAAGCGAATCGAGAAGCGCGCGTCGGTCGCGGTGGTGGTGAAGGTGTCGGGGGCCGAGAGCGAGACGGAGTACGTGCCCGGCGTCGCGTTCGCCGGGATGGCGAGGTCGATCGCAATGGTGGAGCTCGAGGTGGCCTGCGCCCCGAGGGTGTTGAGCAGCGTCGTGCTCGCGGCGGTGACCAGCTCGTTCCCCCGTTGCAGGGTGATCACCAGCGGGCACGGGCTGAAGAGCTTCGCCCAGCCGGTGTTGCGCAGGTCGACGAAGACGCGGAGGCTCGCGCCGCGGGTGACGCGCTCCGGGTGGCGGACCTGATCGAGCTGCAAGCGGTAGCCCATCTGTCGGCTCACTTCGTCGAGGCAGCCGCCGTTCGTCCACGCAGTGAAGAAGCCGGCGAAGTACTCGCGGTTCAAGTACGCGAGGTGGTACCGCGCGCCCTCGGTGCGCACGTCGGTGCAGCTCGTGCGCGGGGGCGTGTCGGCGTCGCAGGTCTCTCCTCCGAACGCGGCGTGGGTCGAGAGCGTCGCGATGTACGTGCGCTCGGCCGCAGAGTCGTACGTGCCGGTATCGGTGGGGCCGGCGAGCCAGCAGTCGTTGTGCAACCCCGCGCGGGACTGCTGCGTCGCAGTGGGGAACCACTTGATGAGATCGCCCGGGTACCGAAAGCCGAGCGGGATGCTTGGCGGAACTGCCGCGAAGAGCGCGTCGCGTAAGATGAGTCGGTTGGCGTCGGCCTGCGCCTGCGTGACCCCGGCGTTGGTCATGTAGCCGTATGAGTTCGAGTGCTTCGAGCTGTGCCACTCGCCCCACGCCCCGATGAAGCCGGCCTGGAAGAAGGCGATCGCGTCGGCGTTGGCGGTGATGATCGGCGCGAGCTGCTGGAGGTGGCTGGCGATCTGCGTCGCGGGCGCGTCGTTGCCACCGGCGCTGTAGTCGTAGACGAAGCGCACCACGGCCTTGAAGCCACGCTGGCGGAGCGTGACGAAGCGCGCCGAGAGGGCATTGAGGAAGGGCGTGGAGATCGCCGTCGAGCGGAAGGCGGAGAGATCGATCGGCGTGTACGCGATGCGCGTGCCGTTGGCGTATGCAGTGTCGAGCGCACCGGTGTCGATGGAGGCGCCGAAGTCGCTGCTGGCCCAGACGTAGAAGCCGCGCTCGGGGTTCGGGAGATTCGCGGTGCTCGAGGTGAAGGTCGCGGTGATGAGGCCTGCGTCGGTCGGCGAGCCTGCGTCGGTCGGCGAGCCTGCGTCAGTCGTCGAGCCCGCGTCACTCGTCGCGCCAGCGTCGTTGGTCGAGCCCGCATCGGTCGTCGTGCCTGCGTCGAGATCGCCCGCGTCGAGGTCGCCGACGGTTCCAGAACAGCCGACGAGCACGAGGCACAGGCAGGCCAGAGAGACGCGCATGGCGGAGTTCTACGTGACCGCGCACACGCATGCCTCGCTGGCGGAGACCGCGGCGCCGAACGCCTGTCTTCAGGGCGAAGCCCGGGGGAGCGCTGCAGCGGGCCGAAGGGAGCGCGGGTTGCCTCTCCGCGAGCCAACTTCGCGAGGTGTTCTGCTGCGATCCGTTCGTGCTTGCACGAACTCCGCGTCGGCGGTCGTGGCTGCCCTCGAGCCTCTACCGCTGGCAACCGAAGCGAGGGCCCTCGTTGACGCTGAGCGCGGTGGCGCTGGTCAAGCGCCTCGTCGCCCTCGTGCCACCGCAAGGACTGCACCTGACGTGCTTCCATGGCGTCTTCGCGCCCAACGCCCGACTGCGCCGCGTGGTGATGCAGGCCCCGCCTCCGCCGCCCGCGCCCGTCGGCACACCTGCCCCCGTCGCCAGGCGCCGCCGCC
>JBILUC010000168.1:0-3864 GCA_044371205.1 Archangium sp. | reverse complement strand
GGCAGAAACGGCCTCGCCGACCCTCGTGCTGCCGACTTCCGCAGCGCCCAATCGAGCCTCGGTCACCAGCTTCGGCTCTCGGTTTCCCGGTTTGTGTTTTTTGTTCTTCGACCGTCGACGTGGTGCTGCATGACGGCCGCAAGGCGCGCGGCACGGTGCTGGAGCGCGCCAGTGAAGACGTCGACCTCGCGCTGGTGCGCATTCCCCTCGATGACGCGCCCGTGGCGCAGGTGGCGTTCGAGTCTTCGCTGCGGGTGGGCAGCTGGGTCGGCGCCATCGGCCACGGCGAAGGCAGCGTGTGGAGCTTCAACGTCGGCATGGTCTCGAACCTCTACACCGGCAAGTCGCAGCGCGAGGTCTTCCAGACGCAGATTCCCCTCAACCCGGGCAACTCAGGCGGGCCGATTTTCGACCGCCGCGGCGTGGTGGTGGGCATCGTCACCGCCGGGGTCACCGGGGCAAACAGCATCAACTTCGGCATCGACACCAGCGTCGCCTTTCGGCACCTCACGGGGCTCAGGGCGATGAGCGCTTCGGTGACCCTGCTGGCACCCGAGGGCGTGCCCATCTTCTTCGACAACAAGAACGTGGGCGTGGGGCCGCTGGTGGTGGTGTCTCGACTCGAGAAGGCGACCGAGGCCTTCGCGGTCATCAAGGGCGCGATGGTCAAGGTGGCGGTCTTGCCGAATGATCGCGAAGTCCGGCTGGGGGTGCCTGCATCGCCGCCTCCTGACCCGGCGTCGCCTCCGCGCAAGCCGCTCAGTCGGTGAGAGAGCTCAAGGTGCTGCGGGAAGAGCGATGACCGTCAGGGCTCTTCCGAGAGCACCCGCGTCAGCACACGTTGTAGCTGGGCGACGTCGACGGGCAGCCCGAGGTCAGCCAGCACCTGAATTCCGGTGACGATCGAGGCCACCATCATGGCTGCCTCATCGGCGTCGACGTCAGTCCTGACCGCGCCGCTTTCCTGGTCCATTCGAAGTGTTGCGGCGATCAGGTCGCGCCCCGAGGTCACCAACAGCTGGTAGTAGGCGCGAACCTGCTCAGAGCGGGCGCAGGCCTCGAGCAGCTGGTGCGGCTTGAAGCGTGCGTGGCCAGGCCTCGGAGCCATGAGCGGATAGCGGCCCGTGAGCACCTCGGTCGTGAAGCGCTTCGTCAGGGCTGCAAACTGGCTGGGGTTCGTCGTGGGCGGGGTTTGGACGGCATCGCTGAGCGCCTCGGTGAACGAGTTACCCAGGAGCTCCATCACCGCGACAATCAGCGCGTTGCGATCTTCGAAGTGCACGTAGAGCGCACCACGCGTCACCCCGGCGTGCTCGGCAATGGCGTCGAGGCTCACCTCGAGGCCGCTGGCGGCGAACAGCTCGCTGGCTGCCTGAATCAAAGCCTGACGCGTCTGCGCTGCCGACTCGGCTCGTGGTGTGGGGACGCGCTTCTTCTTCTTCGGCACGGTCCTTCGTTACCACATGGCTCCTTCGATTTGACATACGGCTCCGTATGTCAGATTCTCCGCGCCCTCGACCCCCATGAAGCAGGAGCTCCCACATGCCGAAGACCGATCCATCGACCCGTCGGGCCGTGCCACCTCTGTCGAAGACAAAGGCACCGGCGTCACCTGCGGGGTTGGTCGCCTCCACCACGGGAACGGCGCAGGCGTTCGCTCCGCCGACGCCCCAGACTGCTGCCGCGAAGCTCGAGGCCGCGAAGCTGGAAGCGCGAATCGCCTCGATGCCCAACGCAGGAAAGATGAGTGCGCTGCGGGCCAATCAGGCCGACGCCCCAAAGGTCGCGGCGGCGCTCAAGGCGGGGCTGCTCGACCCTGAACGTCGGCTGACCGAGAAGGCGATCTCGGGCCTGCAGGTCGCGACGGCGTACTCGGAGATCTCTGCGCGGCAGAAGCAGACGCTCGGCCCGGCGGGTTACCCGCGGCAGTCGATGATGGACTTCCCGAAGGTCGAGCTGCGGCTCGACGCGAGCGAGACGAAACAGTTGCTGCAGAACCTGAAGAGCCAGGACCCGGCGGCCGTGGCTGCGGCGAAGCGAAGTGAGGCCAGCGGGCTGATTCGTACCGACCCGCCTCACGCCATCGCGCAGGCGGTCGCCTCGAACGGGCTCAAGTCGTCGGGAGACGGCCAGCTTCCCGGCAGCCAGAGCCGCGAGCTCGCCACCGGCGTCGGCGTGAAAACGTTCAAGCAGGAGTTCACGCACGAGGTGTTGCCGGCGAAGAAGAACCTCGAGACGGTGATCACCGAGGTGTCGCGGCTGAACTCGAACGACCCGAAGATCGACAAGCTGCTCGACGACCCCGCGTTCCAGAAGGCGATCGGCACCGACGCAGGAAAAATGGAGGCCCACAAGTCGGCCATTGAGTCCGGCATGACGAAGTGCCCGATGGCGCGTGGCAATCACGCCAAGGGCGTGTCGCTCGACAAGGCGTCGATGAAGCTCGACCCGGGCGCACCGACCTGGCTGAAGGAGGTGCTGGGCAACAGCCTCGAGAACGGCAAGGTGCGCGTCTCAGAGAGCCACTCCGACCCGCTCGCCGGCGGCAAGGTGGGGCACATGCCGGGCATTCGTTTCGACTTCCCCGTCGGGAACCAGACGCTCAGCATCACCGCGAACGGCGGGGCGACCACGCACGAGGCCAGGTCGATTCGTGAGCACACGGAGTTTTCGAACCACGTGTCGAAGCCGTTGCGCGATGGACTTCTCGGCAAAGCCGAGCTGGCCGGGCGCATCGTGGGCCGTGTCCTCGACGTGAGGAAAGAGAACCTGCGGCCGTCGCTCGACGCCATCAAGACCACCGTTGGCGAGGTAATGGGGCACGTCGGCGCGGTGAAGAACGCCGCCGTGACGTCGAGGCAGGTGCTGGGCGAGAAGTTCGACGAGACGACCTTCTTCGCGCGGCACACGTACAACATCGGCGGCCGCAACGTGCAGCTGTTCCTCAAGCCCGTCGACAACGGCTACGCCGACGCGAGGGGAAACCCCAGCCCTACCGCCTACCTGCAGACCGTCACCGATCATCTCAAGACGAAGCCCGTCGAGATGGTGGTGCACATGGTCGAGATGGGACCCAACGACGCGCCCGAGCTCATCGAGCAGGAAAACTGGCAGAGGCCCTCAGTTGCCATCGGCCGCATCACCGTGCCTCCGCAGATCGCAACCCTGGAGGACCCGACCAGGTCGCGGCCCGAGACCCCGGCAGAGTCGTACTTCGAGAAGACACCCTTCATTCCCGGTGGCAACGACAAGGTGGCGCAAGGCATGGGCGTGTTGGGCCGGGAGCGTGTGGTGGGCTACGCGATGAGCGCTGCAGAGCGAACCGGTCGCCCCATCACCGACTTCATTCAGTTCGATGCAGCGGTGCCGCGCGAACTCAACTGAGTCCGTGACAGGGGTTTGCAGTGGGCAAGCGAAGTCGCCGCCCCACCAGTAAGGTGCGCGCCCATGCGCCTGCTCTCGCTCTGCTTCGCCCTCACCGCTGCCACAGCCCTCGCTCAAGGGTCTGCTCCGAAGACCACCGCCCCCGCGGCCCAGCCCGCCGTCATCGTGGGAGTCGTCGCCGCCACCAGTGACGACACTGCGAAGAAGCAGGCCGACGCGCTGGCGAGCTTCATCAGCAGCGCCATCAAGCAGAGCGCCCTGCCCCGCGTGTACGCGGACCAGGAAGCCCTCGCAGTCGCAGTCAGCAAGGGCGAGGTCGACGTCGCGCTGATGGGCCCGCTGGCGTACCTGCGCTGGCGCGCGTGCTGAGCCAGGCGAAGAAAGACTGGGCCTGGCTCGAGAACGTCTGGCCGGAGGACGACTTCGAGGAGCTGCAGGCGCGCGCCATTCAGGAGCGGCTGGGGCTGGCAGAGCCGCCGC
>JBILUC010000013.1:0-160487 GCA_044371205.1 Archangium sp. | reverse complement strand
CCGCGATGTCCCTCACGCCCGTACCATCGAGGATGTCGCCGAACGCGCTGCCATCGCCCGGCCCGCGCGAGCCGATGATGCCGATGAGCCCCGCGTTGCGAACGCGCTCGTTCATCGAAGCACCATCACCCTTCGGCTTCACGGTCGTCGGGCGCTTCGCCACTGGCTGCTGCGTGTCACTCGGTGAAGACGAAGGAGCGCTCGTTGACTCTGCGTCCTTCGGCTTCTTTGCGATGGGCAGGATGGCGCGCGCGAAGCGATCGGGCTGCACTTCCTCATCGAGCGATTCCGGGTCGACGGGCATCGGCTGCGCGGAGATCCACCCCACGCCCGCGAAGTGCGCCGCCAGCGAGAGCCCCAGCACCAGCAGGAAGGATCGATCGATCTGCGCGACCAGCCCGCGCGCACCCTTCGGCAACGCAGCGGGCGGCGGCTTGGGCATCGGCTCCACGAACTGAAACAGCAGCGACACTTCACCGACCGTGATGCGACCGCGCGCCTTCGGCCCCAGCGTCAACTCGAAGTGTTCGCCGCGCTTCGTGGCCAGTGAGGTCACCTCTTTGAGCGTCGTCTCGCCGTCACCCAGAGAGATGCGCCCGTCGGCATCACCGGTGAAGAGCAACGTCGTGCCCTTGCGCGTCGAGTCGAACACCGTCACGCGCCTGGGCACATCGGCGAGCGGCACGAGGAAGGTGCAGTCGGGCGCCGAGCCCACCGAGACGGGTCCGCGCGTGGAAAAAGTGCGGTCTTCGACGATGCGACCACCCTGCACGAGCGCAACACGGAGCTGGGACATGGCCTGCTGACACCCGCCGTTGCTTCAGGTTCCCGATCGACAATCCGCGCGCTGTACAACTCCGTATGCTGGCGCGATGGCCGGTTCCCGAAACGTCCAACTCCTCAAGCTGTTCGCGCCGATTCTGGTCGTGGTGGGCGTACTCGGCTTCGTGACGCCGGCCGACCTCGCGCTGACCAGTGGGGCCCCTGCCTACAATGTGTTCCACATCGTGTTCGGGCTCATCGGCATCGGGTGCGCCTTCTCGAACAAGCTGCCCGCTGCGCGCGCGTTCAACCTCGGCTTCGGCGTCATCGACCTGTACCAGGCGCTCGCCAGCTTCCTCTCTCTCTGGCCGCAAGACCTCTTCGCGTGGAAGCGGGCCGACGACGTGCTGCACGTGGTGATCGGGCTGCTGCTGGTGGTGGTTGCCCTGGTGGCCGATCGCACTCCACGTTCTGCGGTCGCGGTCTGAGCGAAGTCGCTTTCGTTTGAGCGCTGTGACGCACAGGATTCCTCTTCACCTCTGAGTGGGAGTCGAAATGCGTCTCGTCGTAGGGGGTGGTGTGGTCGGGTCAGTCTCATCGGGTTGTGGTCTCGTCGGTGGCAACTACACCTTGAGGCCTGAATCGAATCAGTGCACCGATTGGCGCGATCTCGTGGGGCCTGCGGTGACGCAGGAAGGTGTGTGCCGCACGTTGATCGGCGCGAAGAACGGCGGCAAGTGGCTCCCCAACCAGCGCTGGCCCGCGACCGATTCGGTCGGCGGCTGTCAGACCGACTCCGGCGTGGGCAAGCAGACGAACTGGTTCTACGCGCCGAGGACGGAAGCCGATGTGCGCGACGAGTGCACGAGAGACAGCACGACGTTCGTCAACCCCAGCTGATGGCGCCGCGTCCTCCCGAGCCGATGCACGAGGTGGTTCGCCGCATTCGCGCGGGGGCTGATCGCCTCGCCACTCGGCCCGTTCGCTATGGCGCGCCTCACCATTCGCACGCGGTGGTGAAAGAAGACGGTCGCTACCGCGTTCGCGGGCTCGTGCTGTCGCGAGACAAAGCCGAGGCGTTTCTGAAGCAGCACGGCCACTTCATGCCTGAGAACGCCGAAGACCTGAGTGAGCCAACGGGTGCCATCGAGCACGACTGCGCCACCCTCGACGAGCTGATCAACGCGCTGCTCGCGAAGTAACAGGGTCGCGACTTGCCTCGGCACGGGCCCTGCGCGAGGGTGACTTTCAGTCATGGCCCACCACCACCGAACCCGTTGGCACATCGCATGGGGGCTGGTGCTGGGCGTCTTCGCGGCGTGCGCGCAGCCGAGCGAAAACGAGTGCGACCCTGGAAAGATGTACAGCTGCTACTCCGGCCCTTCGGGGACCGATGGGGTCGGCGCCTGCCGCAAGGGCTCCGCGCTGTGCATGGCGGCCGGGAAGCTCGGCGCCTGCGAAGGCGAGCTCGTTCCCGAGCCTGAGCTCTGCGACGGAGACGACAACGACTGCGACGGCACCGTCGACGAGGGCGTGACCAACGCGTGCGGCGGTTGCACCACGCTCGATCACCAACCCGGTGACCCGTGCGTTCCGTGCGGCACGTGGTCCTGTGCAGGCCGCGAAGTCATCACCTGCAGCGGAGGTCGGCTCAACAACTGCGGCGCCTGCAACGAGCCCGATGTCGTCGGACTCAACACCGCCTGCGTGGGCGACAATGGCTGTGCAGGGACCTTCGCGTGCGCTGACGCCGGCGCGTCGTCGGTGTGCATCGCGGCAGCGAAGAACAACTGTGGCGTGTGCGGCGCAAGCACGGTGGCCGGCGTGGGAGACGCGTGCGCGACCGGCGGCTGTACGGGGACCTTGTCGTGCAGCAGCTCGGGCCTGGCCACCGCGTGCACGGGCCCCGGTCGCAACAACTGCAACGCCTGCGGTCAGCCCAACGTGGCCAACCTCGGAGCGCGCTGTGCGCTGACCGTCCCCGGCTGCGGAGTGCTCGCCTGCAACGCAACGGGCGAGAACGCGGAGTGTGTGGCCAGCACGGTGGATCCCGACTCCGATGGCGTGGCCGACCCGTGTGACACCTGCCCGATGGTGGTGAACCCGGCGCAGACCGACGGTGACGGTGATGGCTTCGGTGACGCGTGCGACACGTGCCCCGCGTTGATGAACGTGAATCAGGTCGACACAGACCGCGATGGCAAAGGAGACGCCTGCGACAACTGCCCGACGCTGGCGAACGCCACGCAGACCGACTCCGACTTCGATGGCCTGGGCGACGCGTGCGATACCGACTCGGACAACGACGGCGCGCCGAATGCCAGCGACAACTGCCCGACCGTGGCGAACGCAGGCCAGCTCGACGCCGACGGTGATGGTCGCGGTGATGCGTGTGACAACTGCGCGGCCGTGCAGAACGCGTCGCAGGCCGATGGTGACGGCGATGGCCGCGGCGATGCCTGCGACAACTGCGTGGCGGTCTCGAACGCGGCGCAGACCGACGACGACTCCGACGGCAAAGGCAATGCGTGTGACAACTGCGCGATGGTGTCGAACGCCGCGCAGACCAACGACGACGGAGATGCGTTCGGCAACGCCTGTGACAACTGCCCGAGCCTCTCGGGCGCGAACCAGGACGACGTCGATCAAGACGGGAAGGGTGACGTCTGCGACCTGGTCATTTCGGAACTGGGCGCTGCAGGGCCCGGCGGTGCCGACGACGAGTTCCTCGAGCTCTACAACCCGTCGAACCAGAGCGTCTCGGTGGCGGGCTGGGTGCTGCAGTACCGCGCGGCGACGGGCACGAGCTGGGCGGTGAGCACGATTCTGCCCGCGGGTGCGAGCGTGCCGGCGCGCGGCTTCTATCTCGTGACGTCGCTGGTCGCGTCGAATGGGTACACGGGCTCGACGGCGTCGGACTACCCCGCGCGTGCGGTGAGCTCGCCGTTTGCCCTGAAGACCCTCTCGTGGGCGGGCACGGGAGGGCACGTGCGCATCGTGTTGCCCGGCACACCGACGACGGCCAGCAACACGGACCCGGCTGTCAGCGATCTCGTCGGGTGGGGCAACGCGACGGCACCGGAAGGCACGGCGGCTCCGGTGGGCACGTGGGCGTCGAACGGCAGCGGCAGCATCGAGCGCAAGGCGAGTGCGGGCTCGACCTCGATGACGATGCTCACCAGCGAAGCGACGGCCGGCAACGGACGCGACAGCAACGACAACGGCGCCGACTTCGTCACGCGTGCGACGCGCGGGCCGCAGAACACCGCGTCAACGCCCGAACCGTGACGAGATTCTCTCCCTCTCCCTGCGAAAGCGGGGAGAGGGTCGGGGTGAGGGGCCCGACCGCAGCGCCGACAGCCCCTCACCCGGCGCTTCGCGCCACCCTCTCCCCGCTTCGCAGGGCGAGGGACTTTCAGGACACGCCGTGATCACTTCGCGCACGCGGCAGGCTGGCCGCCGAACAGCAGCTTGGCGTTGCTGAGAATCTTCTCGAACTGGGGCGCATCGCGCTCGCCCACCGTCATCGAGTCTTCGTTGGGAATCACGCTGCCGCCGAGGACCACGTCATCCTGCCGACAGAAGACGTACGAGATGGCGAAGTTCTCGCAGCCTCCGCTGAAGAAATAGAACTGCTTCGGGTCGGTCTTCTGCAGCACGACGAGGTGCCCGCGCTGCGGAATCACCTTCGCGTCGTCGAACAACGTCTTCGCGCCGAGGCCGGTGCAGTTGACGATGACGTCTTGAGGCAACGCCGCCAGCTCGTCCTTGTTCTCAAACGTGCGCTGCTCGAACGTCACGCCGCCCGTCTTCAAGTCTTCGATGAGCGCGGGGAGCAGCAGCGTCGGGTTTTGCAGCCACGTGCTGTACTCGCGGCCCACTCCGTTGAGCGACTTGAACGGCAGCGCGCCCCGCTTGAACGCGGGCACCACGTCGCGCGGCGTGTGTTTGTCCATCCCCGGCACTTCGTGGTCGAGCGTGTACTGCTTTCGCTCGGCGATGCCGTAGCGCTGGCGTTGCCCCGAGTTCTGCAGCTCGACGACGCGCACCTTCGAGGCACGGAGCAGCGCGGCGAGCTCGGGCTTGCGCGAGGCCTTCTCGTATTCCTTGTACACGCCTGAGGGTTCGAACTGCCCGCCGGCGATCCACGAGGTCGTCGAGCGGGGGTCGAGGTCCTTCGCGTAGACGGAGACCTGCACCTTCGGCCACCGCCGCCGCAGCTCGGTCGCCGTGGTGAGCCCGATGATGCCTGCGCCGAGAATCGCCACTGACGACGGCGGCTTCGCTTCGAGCAACGACACCACGCGTGCGGCGCAGCCCCAGCTCAGCGTGATGCCTCCGCCGCCGTGACCGTAGTTGTGCACCACGCGCTTGCCGCCGAGGGGAGTCGCCTCGAGCTCGAGCCGCACGCCGCCCATGCGATGCGGCCGCACGCCGACGAGGTGCGGGGTCTTCTCGTGCAGGCGCGAGAAGTCGGGGTCGGGCAATACCTCGTCACCGCGCAGCCGGTCTTCGCCCCACGCGCGCCACGACGCGAACGCGACTCCGCTCTGCAACAGCAGCCGTCGGGAAAGCACGCTCACGAACGAAGCCCTCCGGGGAGATCGCGCGGGAAGACCTGTACCGAGATGAAGCTCGGGCCCCTCGCGGTCTTTGCGGCCTCGAGCGCCTGCGTGAGCGCGTCGACCGAGGTGACGGTGCTCGAGTTCGTCACGCCGAGCGCGCGAGCGAGGTCGGCGTACTTCCACGGGTTGAGCTGCAGGTACGGGCGGCCTGGCTTCGTCGCGTCTTTGAAGTAACTCGGGTCGAGCAGGAATTGCTCGATGCCGTACAGCCCGTTGTCGAGCACCAGCACGATGCAGGGCAGTTGCCGCTGCGCCATCGTCGAGAGGGCCTGCGCGGTCATCTGAAAGCCACCGTCACCACAAATCACGAGCGGGCGTTTGCTCTGCGCGAGCGCGGCGCCCACCGACGCGGCGGGAGAGAACCCAATCGCCTGCCAGACGGCGTTGCACATGAAGCCTCCGCGGCCGGCGAGGTTGAGCTCGGCAGCGGGGTACATGCTCAAGCTGGTGTCGGTGACGACGAGCAGCTTCTCGTCGAGCGCGCGGCTCACGAGGCCGAGCACCTCGTCGTACGTCAGCCCCGGTCCACTCGGACGTTTCGGAGCGGCGGGCCACGAGGCTCTTCTCGCCTCGAAGCCCAGCTCAGGGAGACTGCGTGGCGTCTGCTTCGCCCAGGTGAGCGCGGCGAGCGCAGGCACGAGGTGTTGCAGCGGCGCCTTCACGGGAGGTTGCCGCTGCATCCTCACGACTCCATCCGCAGCGAGCAGCACGCCCTTCGTTGCGAGTCGTCGATACTGCCGACCCAGCACAGGCCCAAGCGCGAGCACCGCGTCGGACTCTTCGATGAACGCCTTCACTTCCGGCACCGAGCGCTCGCCGGCGTACACCCCCATGAAGCCCGGCGTCTTCTCGTCGAGCGTGCCCTTCGCGAGGAAGGTGCTGGCCCACGGAAGGCCCATCGTCGCGAGCAGCGCGGTCACGGCGTCGGCGAGCCCGAGGCGTTGCACTTCGATGCCCACCAGCACGGCCGGCTTCTTCGCGGCGAGCAGCGCGCTCTGCAGCTTCGTGGCGAGCCCAGCTTCCTGGCCCGACGGAGCGACGGTGAGGTCGAGCGGCTTGCCTGGCGCGGGGCACTTCGCGTCCCACAGGTGTTTGGCGATCTCGATGTACACGGGGCGTTGCGTGGTCAGCGCGACGGTGAGCGCGGCATCGATGACCCGCGGCACTTCGTCGGGCGTCGCGGCGCGCTCGGCGAAGGCGGTGACTTCTTTGAACATCGTGAGGTCGGTCTTCTCGCGGCCCAGTGAGTGGCTGAAGAAGCTGCCGGTCTCCTTTTGAATGCGGAGGTCTTCGGCGCTCGGCCCTCCGTTGATGATGACGACGGGGCTGCGCTCGGCGAACGCGCCTCCGATGGGGGCGAGGAGGCTCAGCGTGCCGACGCCGTACGTGACCGAGACGGCCGAGAGACCCTTCACCCGCGCGTACGCATCGGCGGCGTAGCCGGCTTCGAGATCGCTCGAGGTGACGACGACCTGCACCGGTGACGCACTCGCCGCAGCGAAGAGCGCATCACACGTCGCGCCGGGCACGCCGAAGAGGTGCTGCACGCCGTGCTGCTGCAACCGCGCGAGCAGGTACTCAGGCACGCTCACCGTCGCCGCGCCGCTCGCTGCGAGTGTGACGCTCGGGCTCAGCGAAGCGGCCGCGCTGGCCTGCAGAAAACGGCGCCGAGAGAGACCACCAGTGAGCGAGTCGTCGTCGTGCATGACCGCGGAGGCTATACCCGCGACATGCGTTCTCTCGTCTTCGTGTCGTTGTTCGTGATGGTCGGTTGTGGAGCCGAGGCCGGCTCTCCATGCAGCACGCCTGCAGCGACGCAGTGCGCTGGCAGCACCACGTTGCTCTCGTGTGAGAAGGGCGTGTGGGCGAGCTACCCGTGCCCGAGTTGTTCGGGCACGACGTGCAACTGGAAGGGCGCAGCGAACGGCGCGACGTGCCCCGAGAGCTCGGCGGGTGACGGCTGGTGTCCGCTCGACGGGCGCGTGTTGAGCTGCTTCTGGTCGGCGACGGCGGGCGTCGGCGTGTTCGTCGAGAGCGCGTGCTCGGGCTGCACGAAGGACAAGTCGCTCACCGAGCTCGGCAAGTGCACGAGCGGCAAGTGCGTCTGTCAGTGACGCCTACTTAACATGCCCTTAACGGCGCTTTAACCGCCGAAAAGCGGTTTAGAATGCCCCAAATGGCTGATTATTTCCTCAGTATCGGCGACGCCCTTTCTTCGCTCGGGGCGCGCGTTCAGCGCCTCCGCCTCAGCCGCAACGTGACCCAGCAGGAACTCGCGGAGAAGGCGGGCGTGGGCCTCAAGGCGCTCCGGCGGCTCGAGTCTGCCGGGCAGGGGACGTTGGAGAATACCGTTCGAGTTGCAGTGGCACTTGGCGCGCAGGAACCCTTCAGCGCGCTCTTCGAGCTTCCACCGTTCAGATCCCTCGCCGAGGCCGAAGCGCAGCAGGCCATGACCACGAGACGGCGTGCGAGGAAGCGCTCGTGAGGTTCACGCCCGTCACCCGCCTCGCCGTGTTCTACGAGCCTGAGGAGGGCCGTCGGCATTTGGTCGGAAGACTGCTGAAGGTCCGACAGCAATTGCTCTTCGAATACGAGCCGGCCTTCATCGCTGGCGGTCTCGAACTCTCGCCGTTCAAGGTGCCGCTCCGCTCGGGGGTCTTCACCGGCGATCTGGCTCGCTTCGACGGGTTGCTGGGCTTGTTCGACGACAGTCTTCCCGATGGCTGGGGTCGGCTGCTGATCGATCTCCGAGCCGAGAAGGGTGGTTTGCGCCGCAGCCAACTGGGGCCGCTCGATCGACTCTCGCT
Organism: Archangium sp.; assembly: GCA_044371205.1. Classification (GTDB taxonomy): domain Bacteria; phylum Myxococcota; class Myxococcia; order Myxococcales; family Myxococcaceae; genus Archangium_A. The sequence continues at coordinate 152,293 of JBILUC010000013.1, read as the reverse complement.
GGTCGGAAGTCGAACGATGGGCGCGCTGGTGTACGAGCCCGAGCAACTGCGCGAGGTGCCCTCAGTGGTGAAGCTCGACGAACTCGAGCAGGAGGTCGCCACAGTGCTCGCTGACGGCGAGGCGTCGGACTTCGATCGACTGATTGCGCTCGGTGGCTCCCCGCAGGGGGCTCGTCCCAAGGCGCTGGTGCAGATGGATGCGAAGGGAACGCTGCACGCAGGCGTCGCGCGCTCCATCGTCGGCTGTACGAGCTGGCTGGTGAAGTTTCGCTCGGCCACGGATGACGCCGACAGCGGAGTGCTCGAACACGCGTACTTCCTCATGGCGAAGGCGGCGGGCCTCGACGTACCCGAGACGCGACTGCTCGGTCGGGCGCGTCGCTACTTCGCGATTCGGCGCTTCGATCGCGACGGCCGCCAGAAGAGGCATCAGCACACGCTCTGCGGCCTGCTCGACGCGCCGCACACGCTTCCTTCGTTGAGCTACCAGCAGCTCCTCCTCGTGACGCGCCGCCTCGTGCAGAGCGAGCGCGCGGTGGAAGAGATGTTTCGCCGCGCCAGCTTCAACGTGTTCGCGCACAACCGGGACGACCACTCGAAGAACTTCTCGTTTCTGATGAGTGAACGCGGCGAGTGGAGCGTGAGCCCTGCCTACGATCTCAGCTTCTCCGATGGTCCCGGCGGCGAGCACTGGATGCCCGTGTCAGGCGAGGGCGCGAACCCGACGAGCAAGCACCTCGAGACCCTCGCCAAGGCGGGTAACGTGCGGCGCTTCAAAGCCGTGATCGAACAGGTGCGCGAAGCCGTCGAGCGCTTCCCGGCTTTCGCTGACGAAGCCGGCCTGAAGGCGAAGACGCGCGACAAGGTCTCGAAGGCGCTCGGCGTGCGGATTCGGAAGCGCCGGGTCAGCCCGGCTCAGTTTTCGTGAGGGGGGAGCCCGAACAGTGGGAATCGGTAGTCGGGCCTGTACGGAATGTGAATGGCGGGCTCGTCGTCCTTCCCGAGGAACTCGGCAATCCCCGAGTCGAGAGGGAAGCTCTCGAGACTCAGCTGCACCAGTTCGCGCAGCAGCCCATCCAGTTGAAGCCGATGGGTCTGACCTTTGAAGAAGAGATCTGCTTCCAGGCAGTGGAAGTAAAGCAGCACCTCGACGTATCCGGCTGCAGCGTGGAACCGGTACGCGATGCCGGGCCGAAGGGGGCCACACATCTTGGTCCAGCTCGGAGCAAAGCTTCGCTCGAGGGCGGTGCGGAGTTTGGCCGTCAGGGGTGCTTCGGCGTAACTCATCCCAACACGGGGTACCGCGCGATCCCGAACGCACCACCGTGTGTGCGTCGCCAGAGATCTCTGGGGAAGTCGCCGACCTGAAGGACGCGGGGGCGGAGCCGTCCGGTGAAGTCGAACTCGGCTCCGATGGCGGCTTCAGCGCCCAGTCTGAAGGCTTCGACGAAGTTCGCCTCGTTGATGATGTCCCGTGCCGCCTCAGGAACGGCAACGGCAAAGGGTCGATCACCCGATGCGGTCACCACGAGAATGATCAAGGCGCTCACCATCTGCCAGAGCCTGCGGCGCCGAGGCGCGCGACGTCAATGAAGCGCCTTCGACCTTCGGAATCTCCATCTCACTGCGTGACGTAGATGCCTGCGACGCACATCTCGTCTTCCGTCCGCGCGCCCCAGTTTCGATTCCGCGGAGTCGCGCGCACGCCATTCACGGTGGGCTGATTCGCCGCCGTGTTGTCCCACGTGCACGACACCGACAGCGTGTCGCCCGGGTTGATCACGATGGGCTCCTTCAGCGTGTACGCGAGCTGCCAGTGGAAGTCCCACTTCGGGATGTCGACCGCGCAGGTCGTCGTGCCGTCCGCGCGCAGGATCTTCAGGCTCGTGGCCTGCCCGAGTTGATGCAGGTGCATCGTCGTCGCGTAGAGCTTGAGCGGCCGGCCATCGACGAAGTTCTGATTGATGATCGACGAGAACATCGTCGGGTCGATGTCGAAGCGATGCTCGACGTCTTTCGCGTTCGCCGGAATGCGCATCGAGCGCTGCGTAATCCAGTTCGGGTCGCTCACCGCCTGCACCCCCGCCAACTTGCGCACGCGATCTTCGAGCCGCAGATCGAGCGTCGACACGTCGGGCTGCGCCGTGCCGCTCGCGAGGTTGTAGTGAACCTGAATGTAGATCTTCGAGCCAACCGGCACCTTGAGCCCCGTGTCCATCGGGAAGTCGACGCCGCGGTTGCCCGGCACGTACGTGCCAATCCACCCGCCCTCCTGGCCGAGCGGAATGTCGTAACATTCCCAGCCCGGGGCCGGGTCGGCCTCGTCGCGCGCCTGCCACGTCGGCACCACCACCGGGTTCAAGAAGAAGATGTCGGCGTGGTGCACGAGGCTCTTCTGCCCCGGCCGCAGCTCGTACCCGGTGATGTACTTCGGCACGTCGAACGGCCAGTCGATGAGAAAGCAGCGGTACTCATCGGGTGACTGCGTCGGCGTGAACGCTTCCTTCATCGGCAACGAGAGGTCGACGCGCGTCAACCGATCCGGCGCTCCCGGCAGCGGAGCAAACGCACTCGCGTTCCCCTCCACGCCGCCTTCCGCGACCCACTTCTCGATGAGCTCCTGCTGCCCCGCCTCGAGGGCCTGCGTGGGCGCGTACTCCGCGCAATCACGTCGCGCCGGAAACGGAGGCATGCGCCCGCTGCGAATCGCGTCGAGCGCCAACGGCTCGACTGCCTTCCAGTCAGCCAGCGTCTGCAGCGCAAACGGCGCGATGCCGCCGCTCTCGTGACACGTGCCGCACTTGCGCTGCACCACCGGCGCGATGTCTTTGTGCCACGTCACCACCGCCGGCTCGCTCGGCTGCGAACACCCCGCCGCCAACACCGCCACCGCGAGAACGCCACACACGTCTTTCATGCGGGCACCGTGTCCAACTTGCGACGAGAAATCAAGACCACTCGGTCACATCAAAATTGCGCTCGGCTGCGCGCCACTTTTTCTTTTTTCGCGGGTTAGCGTGTCCATCTCCCCACACTCATTCCGGCCGTATTTCTCCCGAGGAGGTCGCTTGTCGACTTTCAACGCAAGACTGCTCGCGCTGGCGGTGTTGATGCCAGCAGCGGGCTGGGCCAAGCCGCCCGCTCCCGCAGATTTCTGCACGAAGTATCCGACGGCGTCGGTGTGTGTGGGCGGCCAGCCCGCGTGCACGTACTGCCATGTCGCCGCTCCGCAACGAAACGCGTACGGCGCGGCGCTCGAAGCCCAGCTCGCCCCCGGCGCACCGCGGCCGCTCTCTGACGGCGACTTCTCGATGGCGCTGCCCGCGGCGTTGACCGCAGTCGAGTCGGCCGACACCGACGGCGATGGCGTCAGCAACCTCGTCGAGATTCAGCGTGGCACGTTGCCCTCTGACGCGCGCAGCTTCCCCAACGACATCCCCTGCGCGGGCAACAACAACCCGCAGTTCAAGGTGTGTCAGTACGACTTCAACTACGTCTACAAGAAGCTCCTGCTCGACTTCTGTGGCGCCTCGCCGACCTATGCACAGGTGCAGAGCTTCAAGGCGCTCGCGAGCGACGACCTGCGCCGCACCTTCCTCGACACCGAGCTCGATCGCTGCCTGGCGAGCGACTTCTGGCGCGGCAAGAACGGCATGCTCTGGCGACTCGCGCACCCGAAGATTCGCCCCGTCGGCTCGCTCAAAGAAGGTGAAGACCAGGGGCAGATTCCGCTCGCCGACTACTACGACGACTACGCGCTCTTCACGTGGGCGCACATCGACGACCACGACGTGCGCAGCGTGCTCACCGCCGACTTCTACGTCGCGCGAACGGGCAGCAACCCCACCGTCTACACGCAGGTGACGACCAAGAGCACGCAAGGGGTCACGCAGGCGCGCCGCTCGGGCAACATGACCACCGCGTGGAACCTCGTCTACTTCGTGATGTTCACCGCGCTCCCGCGCAACGCCGCGTCGCAGATGTACCGCGCGTACCTCGGGCTCGACATCGCCAAGCAGGAAGGTCTCGTCAGCGTCGCGAACGAGCCGCGCGACTACGACGCGAAGGGCGTCACCGCGCAGGCCTGTGCCGCGTGCCACGCCACGCTCGACCCGCTCTCGTACCCCTTCCGCAACTACAACGGCCTCACGGGTGGGCAGAACCTCCGGGGGCGCTACGTGCCCAACCGCATCGAGACGATGTTCAACAACGAGTCGCCCAACATCACGATGATCCCCGAGGCGGGTGTCATCTTCGGTCAGCCCGTCGCCGACCTGAAGGCGTGGGGACAGGTGGCTGCGAACAGCGACGCCTTCCTCGTCGCGACTGCCACCGACTACTGGAAGCTGCTCGTCGGTCACCCGCCGAAGCCCGAAGAGAACACCGAGTTCGTCGCCACGTGGCGCGCGCTCAAGATGACGCACAACTACCGGGTCAAGGGAATGCTCCACGACCTCATTCGCACGGAGGCGTACGGTGCGCCCTGAACTTCGCTTCGTGGTTCTCGCTTCAGCGCTGGTCTTCACGGCGTGCCCCGGCCCCATCATCGACCCTCCCACCGGAGGCGGCGGCGGTGGCGCAACCGGTGGCGGCACCGGCGGTGGCACGGGCGGCGGTACCGGAGGCGCTGGCGGCGGCAGCACCGCAGACGGCGGCTACACGAAGTCGGCGAAGGGCAACGTGCGCTTCAAGGGCGATCTGCGCGTGTACCTCGACTTCGCGGTCGGCCTCGGGCTCCAGCTCGATCAAGTCTGCAAGGAGCTCGGTCAGTACGACTGCCTCTTCGTGCACACGGTCGCGCTGCAGGGCGTCGACCCCTACGGCAAGGGCCTCTTCGAGCCGCTGCCGGTGACGGGCAGCACCACGCCCGTCGTCGTCGAGCGCCTCGCGATGTCGGCGTGCTTGCGCCGCGTCGAACTCGACCTCGCCACCCCGGCTTCGGCCGTCATCTTCAAGAACCTCGCGCTCACCAACGGTCGCCTCGCGAACCCGCAGAGCCCGGAAGTGCGCCTCGCCATCACCGAGCTTGCGCAGCGTGCCTGGCTGCGCGTGCCGACCGAGGCCGAGGTGCAGCACCTGCTGCAGCTCAACACCGACATCGAAGCGCTGGGCGGCACCGAGCCCGGCAAGAAGTGGATGCAGGCGGCCTGCTTCGCCGTGTTCACCACCGAAGAATCCGTCTTCTACTGAAAGGGAAACGAACGCCATGTCACTCAAGAGCAATGGGCGTCTGTCCCGACGTGAATTGATGCGAGCGTTGTCGTTGGCGGGTGCGGGCTCGACGGTGTTGAGCCCCTTCCTGAGCGGCTGCCGCGCGCAGCTCGACACGCCTGAATCACTCGAGAAGCTCAACACGCGGCGCGACGGCCTCGACGGCAAGCCGAAGTTCCTGGTCGTCATCTCGGCGGCGGGCGGCGCGAGCATCGTCGACAGCTTCCTCGCGGTGCGCGCGAGCGAGTCGAGCAACGCCGCGACGCTGAACACCTTCCCCGATGGACAGGTGCAGTCGGTGCCCAACAGCCCCTTCCGCGCGGTGCGCTACACGTCGGGCTCGCTGGGCTCGATCCCCGTTCCCGTGAGCACCGACCAGCTCGCGTTCGTGAACAAACACAAAGACCAGATGCTGGTGGCCACCTCGGTCGGCACCTCGGTCAACCACGTCATCGCGCAGAAGCGCTCGCTCACCGGCAACGCGGCGTGGCGCGGCCGCACCCTGCAGGAAGTCGTGGCGCTGCAGTTCGGCCAGGGCATGCCCATCCCCAACGTGAACATGGGCACCTCGGGCTACACCGAGCGCGGCACCGATGATTCGTTGCCGGCCTCGTGCTTCGGTGAAGTGGTCGCCAACCCGTCGCTCTGGCCGCTCGGCCTCGACGGCACGCGCGGCGTGCTGGGTGCTCCGCCGAAGAACGTGGCCGACCTCGCACGCGCCACCCGCGCCCGCCTCGACGCGGAGTCGGTCTTCGGTCAAACCTTCCGCGACGCCGACGCCCTCAAGCGGTGGAACGAGCAGCGCGGGGTGAGCCAGCCGGCGCTCGAAGCGAAAGACCTCATCACCCAGCTCAACGTGCTGCCCGACATGCCGCCGCAGATTCCGTTGAATCAATACGGGCTGGCGACTTCTCCCGACGGCGCGCGGGTGCGGCAGGTGTACCCCGACTTCTTCACCGACCCGGTGCAGGGCCAGGCGGCACTCGCCTTCCTGCTCATCAAGAACCGAGTCTCTTCGGCCGTCACCATCGGCCCCGACTTCAACGTCGTCGTCGGTGGGGCGACCGGTCTTGCCAACCCTCCGCTGGCCTTCGACTTCAGCCACAACGACCACCGCGGCGCGCAGGCGTTCATGTGGTCGCGCATTCTGGGCACCGTCGACAAGCTCATCGACCTGCTCAAGGGCGAGATGTTCGACGCGACGACGGGCGAGACGTTCTGGGACCGCACGCTCATCTACGTCGCCACCGACTTCGGTCGCACGCGCCCGCGGGTCGCGAACGCCACCGTGTTCGGCAGCGGGCACGATCTCAACAACGGCTTCCTGATGATCAGCCCGATGGTGAAGGGCAACACCATCCTCGGTGGCATCGACAGGAACACCACGCTCACCTACGGCTTCGATGCGCGCACGGGCGCCGCCATTCCCGGAAAGATGGAATCGAACGAGCCCGACATCTTCTCGGGTGTGCTCACCGCGATGGGTGCTGACCTCACCGGCAGTGGGCTGCCAGACGCGAGCGCGTTCAAGAAGGTCTGATTCGCGCGCGTGGCGAGTGTCTGTGCGGTGTGCGTGCTCAACCCGGTGCCGGCCGACGCCCTCGCGCGGCTCGGCGCCGTGGGGTTTCGGCTCGCGAACGCAGTCGGTCACGACGGGCATCTGTGGATTGACGTGCCGCTCGACGGCACGCCCGTCGACGAGCTCGCGCGGAAGATCAGCCGCGTGCTCGACGCGACTGTCTTTGCGTTCCTGGGGCAGCGCACCAGTGACACCTTTCAGGTGACCGAGTGCGCGAAGGGGCAGCTCGTGTCGCAGGTCATCGGCCTCGAGGGCGAATGGGAATTTCTGGGTGCGGAGCGGCCGTGGCACGACCATGCGCTCTTTCAAGGCACCGACGCGGCGTTCGACGAACTGCAGCGGTTGATGGGCACCTTCCTCGAAGCGAGTGGAACGCGCGGCGCGCTCACGAAGCGATGAATCGGGGCCGGTCGCGCGCGCACGAAGGCGCCGTGCGCTGGCTCGCGTGGTGCTCACTCGCGTTGACGGGCTGTGCCTCGGTCGGGGTGTTTCAGAGCGCCGACACGCTGCTGGTGCCGGGCGGCCGCTCCGTGCCCTGCTCTGGCGGCGGCGGAGACTGGCTGGGCCCCATCGCGCGCATCCTCGGCGGGCTCCTCACGTTCCTGCCTGAGGGCAAGGCCTGCAAGATGTTCATGCAGAAGCTCGACGCCGCCGACCTCGTCGTGATGCGCGAGCTGGTCGAGAAGGGCGCCGTGAAGCCGGTCGTCGAGCGCACGTGGGCGTTGGCCGAGACGGGCGCGGCGCTCCAGCACGTGGGCAGCGGTCACTCCCGCGGCCTCAACGTCATTCGCGTCGCCGGCTGATCCGGCACGGCGCTCGCATTGCCCTCCGTCCATGCCTCGAGGTGTGGACGACAGGACACAGGTGCAGTGGGTCACGCTCAAGACGGAGGCCCAACTCCTCAAGACGTGGATGGCGCGGCGTGAAGACGTGGCTGCGCGGAGACGCGAGGGCCCGCTCGAGGCGCTCCGCTACCGACTGCACTTGTTGGAGCGCGAGGTGCCCCGGCTCGAGGTCGAGGTCACCGCGCTCGAGAAGGACCTCCAGCGTCGGGGCCAGGTGCGCGCTCCGTTCGCCTTCGCCGGAGGCGTGGTGCGGGGCGCGTTGCTCGTCGGCGCTGCGGTCCTCTGGGTCGCCGGGGTGGTGACCCTCACGCCTGACGCGCGCGCAGACGATCCGCTCCGCCTCGCCGCCATGTTGTCCATCATCGCCCTCGTCGCCCTGGGCCGCGTCGCACAGGAGAAGCGCTCATGACCTCGCCCGCAGACCTCAGCTCGCTCAAGCAGGAAGTCGCCGACCTCTGGCGTCGCTTCAAGACCGAGGAGCCGTCGAACCGCCCCGAGCACGATCCGCTCCGCCAGCAGCTGGTCGAGAAGACCCGCACGCTCGACCTCCGCCAGAAGGAGCTCATGGTGCGCCGCGATGCGCTCCGCCACGAGCTCGAGCTCGAACACGCGCGCACGTCAGGTCGGCTGCCGGTCTTCCGCGGTCTGGGCCTCTTCGTCGGGCTGCTGGTGGGCGCGGTGGTGGCCGGCGTGCAGCTCGAAGCGTTGGCCGGACTCACCGACGGGTTGCCGAGCTTCTACGGCGCGCTCATGCTCGTCGCCGTGGTGCCGTTCCCGCTCCTGATTCCGCGGCTGCGGCGCTGAGCGTGTTACCGCGCTGGCCCGCCTCTTCCCAGTGAGCCAAAGCGACTGACCCACCCGCGCGGCGCGACGTCGAGGCCCGGTGCATCGAAGGCCACCAGGGTGTTGTCGGCCTGCACGTAAGCTCTGCCGCGCACCACGGTGGTGGTGCTGTCGACGCGCGCCGCGAGCGGGCACTGGAAGAGCTCGTCGCCTGAGGCGTTCACTGCACCGAGGAAGCCGCCATCGGGGGCCTGGGAGGTCCACGTCGCGCCGCCCTGGGCGGTCAACTCGAACTGCGGCCCCCAGCCGAGCACGCGCGAATACGCGAAGGTGCGCGCGCCGCCATCGAGTGGGTGGGCGCTGAGCTGCCCGCGATCCCACAGCACGAGCTGGGTGTCGCTGACGAGCGGCGTGGCCCCTGCGCTCGCGCCGGTGCTCGGCGTCAGGTCGTGGAGCTCGAGCGTCGAGTCGAGCGACTGCAGCCGCCCGTTGGCGGTGCCGAGCGCGAAGCCGTCTCCATAGATGTTGGGCATCCACGCCAGGAACTTCGTCGCCTGGCCGACGCCCGCCGGGTTGACCCGCGCCATCTCCCCCGCGACCGCCCAGCAGTTGGCGGAGCTGGTCCACAGCTCTCCGCTCGTCGACACGCCGGTGCCGTAGAGGTGACCCTTGCGGTGGAACTGCCACCGGAGCTGGCCCGTCGCGCGGTCGAGGACCTGTACGTACGAGTGGTGGTCGCTGACGCCTTCGATGAGGGGAATGCCGACGACGTCGGCGCCGATGAGCAGCGGCGGGTTGATGGAGAACGAGGCGCCCCCATCGGTCCGCACGTCGTACGTGGGCACGCCCTGCGTCGGCGTGACGCGCCACAACAGGTGACCGTCGACGAGCGAGCGCGCCTGCGTCGCCCCCATCGAGCTGAAGAAGAGCCGCTGCCCCGCCGAGTCGATGGCGAAGAAGTGGCCGTACGTGCAGCCTGCGCAGCCCTGCGTGACCTCCACGCGGTAGCGGAGCAACCCGTTGGGCGTCAGTGAGACGATGGCCGTGATGGGGACGTCTGCAGGAGGAATCGCGAAGCCGTTGCGGTCTTCGCCAGCGCCGTTCTGCGCGTTGACGGTGTTGGGCACGCCGACCCACGACTCGGTGGCGTAGAGGTTGCCCGCGGCGTCGACGTGCCCGAGGAAGGCGACGGTGTGGTCGGCGGGCGGCGTGTAGCGCCAGCGCGGCTGCAGCAGCGCCGGTGGAGGCAGCTCGCACTGCTGGTGGCGGCACAGGCCCGCTCCACGACACTGCGTGGGCGCGGCGCACTGCGAGCCGTCGGGAGCCGGTCTCGTCACGCACTGCCCGGCGATGCACACGTGCGCGGTCGAGCAGTCGTTGCTGCCACACGCGGCTCCGTCGATGGCGGGCGCGAAGCCGCAGCCGTTGGTCGCGTCACACACCGCGACCTGGCACGGGTCGCTGGGCTCGGCGCACGCGACGGTGTCGTGGATGCAGCCGGTGCTGGTGTCGCACGCGTCGCTGGTGCACGCGTTGCCGTCGTTGCAGTCGCGCGCCTGACCGACGCACTCGCCGCGCACGCACATGCCGCCGCTGATGCAGAGGTTGGTCGCGCCGCACGCGACGCCGTCGTCGAGCACGCGTTCCACGCAGCCGCCTCGCGCCGGGTCGAAGGTGAACTCACGGCAATCTTGCGCGGGGCAGCTCGGAGGCAGCACCGCCTGCGCCTCCAACGCCACCTCGCGGGTCTGGTCTTTCCAGCTCACGGAGAGCGTGCCGAGCACGAGGCCTGCGCGCGGTGAGGTGACCGTGACGGGAATGGCGACCGTGTCGCCGCCACCGACGCGCGCGGTGGGCTGGGTCTCGAACGGCGCGCCGAGGACCAGCGTGACCTCGAGGGTCTCGCGGCCGGTGTTGACGAGTTCGATGGTCTGCGCCGCGGGGTGGCCGAGCCAGACCTGGCCGAAGTTCACGCGCTCGGGGCGCACCTCGAGGCCGCTGGTGCTCGAGCTGAGCGCGGCGTCACGGCAGCCCACGAGGGCACATGTCAGCAGGCTCAGAATTCTGAGGAATCGCATGGGCTGCGGGGCCACTGAGCAAGCGACACACCAGCCTGTGCGAGCGAGTGACTCCGCGAGCTTGTCACCGCAGGTACGACAGTTCTCCATGCCGCCGCGCCGGGCATCACGCCCACGACCGAGCCCTGCATGCCCTCTCAGTCGGGCTCGGGTTCGTTGGATCCGCCAAGCGCGACCGAGAGCTCTGACAGTTCCGGTCCCTCCACTTCATCTCCAGGCATCACCACGATGACGCCCCAAAAGAGCCCGTCGTCGTCTGGCTCACTCTCGGGATGATCTCCGTGGGTCCGGAGGTGATGCGCACGCACGCCAATCGAAAACAGAACCGTGCGCTCACCGTTGACGAGGTCTTCGAGCTCGTCGGCGAACTCTTCGCGGTCGACAACGGCGGGCCCGAGCTTCATGCCGGCGTGCTTCGCGACGATCGACTCGAGCGCCTTCGTCACCTGCTCGCGGTCGAGCGCCCGGACCGGCAACCGCCACGTCGCGTCGTACACGGCTCAGACCTTCTCGGCCTGCACCCGTCCAAACAGCCCCTCGGGGCGGAAGAGCAGCACGACGATGAGGAACCCGAACGCCACGGCGTCACGCCAGCTCGACGCGGTGTACCCGACGATGAACTCCTCGCAGAGCCCGAGCAGCAGCGCGCCGACGACGGCGCCCGGCAAATTCCCGATGCCGCCGATGACCGCTGCGACGAACGCCTTCAGCCCGACCATCACGCCCATCAGTGGCTGAATCGACTTGTCCTTGATGGCGTAGAGAATTCCTGCGCCCGCCGCGAGCGCGCTCCCGAGCATGAAGGTGCCGGCGATGATGGTGTCGACGGGAATGCCGAGCAGCCCGGCCACGCGGTGATCATGTGACACCGCCCGCATCGCCCGACCGAAGCGCGTCTTGAACACCAGAAACTGCAGCCCGCCCATCAGCACCAGCGCGATGGCGAACGAGATGACCTGCCAGTTCCAGATGATGACGTCGCTGTCGCCGAGCACGATCCATTCCTGCGGGGCGATGATGGCCGGGAAGCGCCGCGACGCCGCGCCGGGGAGAATGGTGATGGCCGTGTCACCGACCGTCACCGCGAAGTCGAGCTGGAAGCCGTAGCTGAGCGCGAAGCTGATGCCGATGGCGGTGATGAGCGCAGTGAGGCGCGGCTTGTCGCGCAGCGGCCGGTACGCGAAGCGCTCGATGAAGAACCCGAACGCCGCGCACGCCAGCAACGAGACCGCAAAGACGAGCAGCGCGCCGCCGACGGTGCCGAGGTGTTCACGCCCGAGCAGAAACGCGACCGCGTAGCCGACGTAGACGCCTAGCATCATCACGTCGCCGTGCGCGAAGTTGATCAGCTTCAGCACGCCGTAGACCATGGTGTAGCCGAGCGCGACGAGGGCATAGATGGTGCCCGCAGCGAGTCCGTTGATCAGGTGCTGAATGAACTCGTACATCGCGAATTACGGCGAGACGGTGTCGACGTACTTGAACTTGCCGCCCTCGATCTTGAGAACGACGGCAGGCTTCACGGGGTTGCGGTTCGCGTCGAGCGTGATGATGCCGGCCACACCGGGGAACTCCTTCGTCTCGGCGATGGCTGCGCGGAGGGCGGGGCCCGAGAGATCAGGTGCGCGCTTCATTGCCTCGATGGTCACGCGCGCCGAGTCGTACGCCAGCGCGGCGAGCGAGTCGGGGTCGGACTTGAACTTCTCGCGGTAACGCTTGATGAAGTCCTGCACGCGCGGGCTCGGGTCCTGCGCCGAGTAGTGGTTCGACACGTAGCTGCCCTCGACCGCCGCGCCGCCCAGCTCGAAGAGCTTGTCGGAATCCCACCCGTCGCCACCCATCATGGTCACCTTGAGCCCGAGCTCCTTCGCCTGCTCGGCGATGAGCGCCACGTCCTGGTAGTAGCCGGGCACGTAGAGGCCGTCGGCCTTCAGCTTCTTGATGTTGGTAAGCTGCGCGCGGAAGTCGGTGTCGCCCTTCGAGTACGCTTCGATGCCGACGATCTTCCCGCCCATCTCGGAGAACTTCTTGTTGAACACGTCGGTCAGCCCTTCCGAGTACGCGCTCTTCTTGTCGGTGAGGATGGCGACCTTCGTGAACTTGAGGTTCTCGTGGGCGTACTTCGCCATCACGAAGCCCTGGAAGGGGTCGATGAAGCAGACGCGGAAGATGTAGTCGCCGACCTCGGTCACCTTGGGGTTGGTCGACGAGGGCGAGATCATCGGCACCTTCGCCTCCTGTGCCTTGGGGGCCATGGCGAGCGAGTTCGACGAGGCGACCTCACCGAGAATCGCGACCACCTTGTCCTGCGTGATGAGGCGCGTCGCCGCAGCCGCCGCTTCTTCGGGCTTGCTCTGGTCGTCATACACGCGCACCGCGAGCTTCTTGCCCTTCACGCCACCCGAGGCGTTCGCCTCTTCCAGCGCGAGCTCGATGCCGTTGCGGGTCGAGATGCCGAAGGCCGCTTCGCTGCCGGTGAGCGAACCGACCTCACCGAGCAGAATCACGTCTTCGCCAGGCTTGGCGTCGGCCGGCTTCGGGTCTGCCGGCTTCGCGACCTCGGTCGGCTTCGGGTCGACCGGCTTCGGCGTGTCGGTGGGCTTCTTTTCACACGCGGAGAGGACGGCGAGGGCTGCGAACGCGGGCATCAGCAGGTTGCGCATGAGGCGGCGCTTGTATGGCGCGGGGTGACCTCAGGCAAGGGAGTGTGACCGGTTCCAAAAACAGGAACGCTCCGATGCCGACCGAGTCGATGTGCGCGAGGCATCCCGCGGTGCGCTCGGTGACGACGTGCAAGTGCTGCGGTCGCTTCTCGTGCGCGCAGTGCCTGCCCAACCTCGATGAGCTGTGCACCGACTGCGTGGCGCGGGTGTCGGCCGAGCTGCCTCCGCTCGAGAACCGCGCGCTGCTGGAGGCGCTCGATGTGGGCGCGACGTCGGCGTTTCACGGGCTGATGGCGTCGCTCGGTGGTGCGATGGTCGCGACGAACGACACCCGTGAAGACAGCGCGCTGGCGATGGCCAACGGGCTCGCGTCGCTGGGCTACGTTCATCACCAGCGTGGTGCTGGTGTGCAGGTGGTTCCACCGTGCGATTCGGCACGCGCTGGCGCGGGGCGCGTCACTCGAGGTGGCGGCCCCGGTGACAGGCATGGGGAGCTGGTTCATTCCCCTCGTCAACCTCGCGCGGCCGTTCAACGTGACGCGCCAGATGTTGAGCCACGCCGGTCAGGGCTCAGCCATCGCGTCGACGTGAAAGGCCTTCTGGGTGTCGGGGAACATCACCTCCAACGTGTCGGTGCGCCTTGATGGCCTCGCGGGGCAGGGCGTCGGTGTGGTGTCTGACCTGTTCCTGATCGGCGCCGGCGTGTGCTTCATCCACGTCACGAGGTCACTCCGCTGGTCGAAGAGCTGAGTAAAATCAGCATTTGCGATATGCATGAATTGTCACACAACGTGGGCAAGTGTCGGCCGATAACCGACCATGCCTTCACCCATCTTCGAGCGCGTGCAGCCCGCAGACTCCGCGGTGGGGTTCAACACCACCACCGACCGCGCGCAGTTCGTGCTCCCGCGGGTGTGGGGTGACAACGCGGTGTTCGTCACCTTCCAGAAGAACGGCACCGTTCGGGTCGAAGACTTCATCTGAAAGTGAAAGCCATGAACCTCTTTCGAAACCTCACTGCTCTTTCTCTCGTGCTGTGCACCGCCTGCGGCGTCGACTCGACTACCGCCATCGACGGCGACGACGTGAACGTGACCGAGCTCGATGCCTCGGCCGAGGTGAGCCAGGAAGTGCAAGTCGACGTGCTCAACGTCGTGCCGCAGGAGCTCGATGTCGCGCCCGGCACCTTCGATGGTCGCGTCACCCGGGTGCTCACCAGCGCTGCGGCGGCGCGCGCGGTGTTGGGGCCTTCGCTCCCGTCGGTCAGCTTCACGCGCAACTGGCTCATCGCGTATCGCCCTGAGGGCAAGTCGCCCCAGTCGCGAGTCGAGGTCACGCGCGCGCAGCTCTCGTCCACGGGCACCACGTTGAGCCTGTGGGCGACGGTGACGGAGCCCGGTGCCGGGTGCACCGCGTGGCGACCGAACGAGGTCTCGGTGGTGCGGGTGCCCAGCCGCGCGAAGGCGCCGACCTCGGTTCGGGTGTTCGTGACGCGTGCGACGACGAGCTGCGGTCTGACGGTAGGTCCGACGTGCGTGCCGTCGTCTGCGCTGGCGCCGCTCTGCCCACAGACCACGCCGTTCTGCCTCGGCACGTACGAGCGGCCTGATGGCACCTTCACCAATGGCACGTGCGTGAAGTTCGCCGTGTACGACGGCAGCAGCGCGGCGTGCACCACCGACGCAGCGTGTGGTGCGGGCGGCATCTGTGCCGGGCTCGCGCTGAGCCCCGAGGGCCTCTGCCAGCCGTCGTGGATGCGCGGCACCTACTCGATGCCCGTGTCCGGCCAGCTGTCGGTGCCGTTGCCGCGCGATGGCTCGTGGCGCCGCGTCGTGGTGCCGGTGTCTGCGCAGGCCACCGTGCCGATGGATGCGTGGCTCCAGGTCTTCATCGACGGCGATGCGCGCAACGCGCGGGTGCGCCTGGTGAACCCGTACGGCACCACCTCGTCGACGTGGGTGCCGCTGGCGATGGGTCTTCGCGCGCCGGTCGCGGTTCCGGGAGACGAGGTCATCAACGGCGAGTGGGTGGTCGAGCTGCAGGACGTCGGCACCACCGGCGCACCGACGGTCTTCCGCGGGGCGCGGTTGTCGGTGACGTCTCGCTGGGACTGAGCGTCGTGTGATCGAACCAGACGCAGCATGCCTCGAGAGCGCAGGTGTTGAAGTTCCTCGCACTGCCGAACGCCAACGAGCCCCTCCCCTTCGAGGAAAGTGTCCGCACCTCGCACCGAGAGGGGTCCCTGGACTCGCTCGCGGGTGACTCGCACAAATGCAGGTCAGGCAAGCGTGACCGACATTCGTGCGAGTGGGTCGCGCGAGCGAACCCCACCCTTCGCCAGCTTGTTCGAGGTCGAGGGGCTCCCACGAAGCAACCGCAGCGAGTCACCGTTCTCGAGAGACTCGTGTCGGCGAGTCAGGCTGACTGAAGCGAGTCTCGACCTCGTGAGACCGGGAAGCCTTCGCGAGTTTCAGTCGACGACAACTGCGGGCTTCAACCGGCGAAGACGATGAGGGCGAGCACCGTCGGGAGCGTCAGCAGGCGGCCCGCTTCGAGCGCGCGCGCCCACGCCTTGCCTTCGACCAGCGCTGGCAGGGTGAGCAGCGACAGCACGATCACCAGTACGCACACCGCCTTCGTCGGCGACGGCAGCGCAGCACCCCACATCAGGAACGCGAAGACGCCAAAGAGCAGCAGCGTCCAGTTCACCAGCGCGTAGGTCAGCGTCGGCTTCGAGGCGCGGGGGTCGTACTTGACGTTCGGGTCGCGCTTCTCCGTCACGCCCATCCATTCCGGTCGCCACCCTGGTGACGCGAAGAAGACCTTGAACGCATCACCGACGGTCGGAGCGCGCCGCGCGAGCTTCGCCAGATCGACGTACGTCTCCACCTGCGCCCAGAGCGGGTTGTACGAATTGAGCGGACGCGTGGTGCCGTAGACGCACGGCTCGGTCTCGGGCTCCCACGTGCCGAACATGCGGTCGAAGACCGAGAACGTCGCGCCGTGGTTCTTGTCGAGGTACCGCGGGTTGATGGCGTGGTGCACGCGGTGCAACGCGGGCGTGTTGAACCACTTCTCGAGGAAGCCGAGCGGCGGCACGAGCTCGGTGTGAATCCAGAATTGGTAGAGCGTCGACAACCCGAGGATGACCGCGAACTGGAAGACCGGAACGCCGAGCAGCGCGAGCGGCAGATAGAAGATGAGGCTGCTGCACCAGGTGCTGATGCTCTGCCGGAGCGCGACCGCGAGGTTGTAGTCCTCACTGTGGTGGTGAACGACGTGCGCCGCCCACAAGAAGTTGACCTCGTGCGAGAGGCGGTGCCACCAGTAGTAGGCGAACTCGACGCCGACCACCGCGACCACCCACGGGAGCCACGTCGTCGGAATGCTGAACAGCGCGTACTGCGAGAGCCACGAGTAGGCGCTCATCGTCACCGCGCTCGCGACGAAGAGGCTCATCAACTGCTGCGCGATGCCGCAGCCCATGTCGGCCATCGCGTCACCTGCTCGATAGAGCGATCGCCCCTTCGCCTTCGCGACGCCCAGCTCGATGAGGATGCCGACGAAAAACAGCGGAATGGCCAGCGCAATGAGGTTCGGCACGGTGAATCAATTATCTAGATGATGTGACTGCTTGGTCGCAAGATGTCGAGGCGAGATTTTCTCACTTCCACTCGATGCGGAAGGTGACGTCCTGCCGCTCGGGGTGGTGCTCCTCGATGGTGACGGTGCCCTGGGCGCCGATGAGGACGAGGGTCTGCTCGAGCAACCCCTTGCGGTACTCGGTGACGAGCGTCGAGCGATCGGCAGAGCGCGGCAGGTAGCGCTCGGCGGTGAAGGTGCGAATGCGCACTGCTTTCGGCCCGAGCTCGGTGACCTCCGCCTCGAGGGAGTTGGTGGCCTGCTTGAAGTTGCGCCCCATGCGCTGGAGTGTGCGCTTCACCCCAATCACCTTCGCGATGGTGAGCGCGGCGAGCCCGAGCGGGGTCTCGATGAAGCCGAGCATGAAGGTGCGCCCGAGCTCCTGGTAGCGCTCGCTCTGGGGCACATGGGGCAGCAGCTGGTTCGCGCACAGCCGCACGAGCTCGACCCACGTGTTCATGCTGTACGCCGGCTGCAGCTTGTCGAGGTCGATGCCCTTGCTCTTGATGGCCGCGCGCAGCTCGGGCGTCAGCTTGCCCTTGAGCGACCTCGCGAGCGCTTCGATGGCGGTTCCGAAGACGACGGGCTCGAGGTCAGCGCTCACGGGGGCGCATGATATCAAGCTGCGCTCACCGTCGCTGCGCGCGAGGCGGTTGTGGTGAGCTGGCCTCTCGCTTGCGCCTCCGCGTTCTCCTCGGCTCAGTGCTGGCGGTCTCCTCGGGTGCACGCGCTCCTCCGGCGAGCCCGCACCCGCTCAGACCTCAACCGCTGACCCGTTGTTATCGCCGACGCGGCAGCTGCACTCGACGCCTCCGACGCGATACGTTCGACGCCTTCCTCGCGCAGCAGCTCGACGAGGCGCTCGTCTCGACCGACTCCCGCGAGCTCGCCCGAGGCTGGGGCCACGACTCCAGGCACGGCAGTCGACCGGCTTCGCGTGGCGAGCGGGAGTGACGTCAGTCGGTCGGCAACGTCACTGTCTCGTCGTAGTCGATGACGCCCCACTCGAGCGTCGGGTCAACCGAGAGGAACAGCTCACGGTTCGCGTCGAGGTTGAGGCCCGGCATCAAGGCGAGGCCAAGGTCCATCGGTTGGAAGAAGTTGTCGAAGTGCGTTGGCAGAACGCGCTTCGCCTTCGACTCGTCGAGCAGCCCGCGAATCTTCTGGGCGGTCTGCTTTTCTCCCGTCACGCCGACGATGAGCGTCTTCGCGGGCAGCGCGCCGAGCTCACCGGCCGCGTACGTGCTGGTCGGGTGGAACCACACGCTCGTGCCATTCGCCGTGATTCGGTACGCGAGCGTCTCGTCGAGCGCGTAGCCCCAGAACCACGTCGGCTTCGCGTCGGGTGGAATCACGCCGCTCATGGGCTGCGAGACGAGGATGTCGGTGTGGCGCGAGCTCCGCACCTCGATGGTGAACGCGCCGACCGTCACCGTGTCGCCCGACTTCACGACGCGTGTCTTGTCTTTCGCGACGCCGCGGCTCAGCGCGAGGTTGATGGTGTTCTGCGAGCCGACCACGAGCGCTCCGGTACGGGCGGCGATGGCGCCGACGTCGAGCGCGTGATCGAAGTGGGTGTGGTTGACGAGGATCACGTCGGCCTTCGGGCACCACTTCGCGCCGAGCGCAGGGTCGGCGTCGATGGGCCCGGTGATGAGCGCCAGCGGAGGCGGCCTCGTCGGCGTGGGATCCATCAGCACCGTGGTGGTGCCGTCGGTGAGCTCGAAGCCGGTCACACCGAGCGAGCGCAGCTTGAGCCCCGACTCACCCTTCCACGACGCCGGAGGGCGGTGCATCGGAGGAATCTCGTACGGCACATGGCGGGTGAAGGCGAACCACGCGACGAGCACCAGCGAGACGACGATCAACGGAGACGCGAGCAGCCACTTTCGGCGACGGGACACGGGGCGCACTCAAGCAGCTTTTGTCGCTCCGAGCCGCGCCCATGCAGCGCCCATCACGGGCTGCCCGACCAGCATGGTGAACATGGCGGTCACTTGACCCCGCGCATCGGTGGGAAGTGCAAGGCCGACTGGCGGTTGAGGTGCTTGCGCAGAGCGTCTTTCCAATGCGATTCGTGCAGTGAGCGGTGGGTGACGATGACGTTCTTCCACCCCAGGCCATCGAGGATCGTGCGTTGCTTCGCATCGCGCTCGAAGGCCGCTCGGTGGCCGTGATGCTCGAAGGAGTCGTCGTGCAGCGCGACCTTGAGGTCGACCCACGCGTGATCGACCTTCATCACGTAGCGGCCCTGCTCGTCGTAGACGCTGTAGCCGTGGGTCGGCATCGGGAACTTCTCGGCGCGAAGCACACGCACCACGTCGACCTCGAGGCTGGAGTCGAGCGGCTGGGTGCGCTGTCGGAAGAGATCGATCAACAATGACAGTCGCCGACGGCCAGCGTGCCGGAGCGCGCTGAGGTAATCGGTGAACTCGGTGTCGAAGGTCTTGTGCTTGCGTCGGGCCGAGTCGAGCGCCTTCTCGAGATTGGCGGGGGTGAGCACGTCGCTGAGGTCGACCAGCGTTCGCGGGAGCGTGGTGACGGGCAGTTGGCTGCGGGTGTCCGTCGGGATGCAGGCGCGCGTGTGGTGAATGCGACAGCCGGGAAGGTCACGCGCTCGAACCGGCGCGGTGAGGTCGAGGGTGGTGGGCCGCTGATCCGCACGGAGCCCGAGCCCCTCGAGGCCCCACAGGTAGCCAGCGGTCGCGTGCGAGAGAACCGAGCCCGCCGGCAGCTGCAGGACCTTGCTCATCGCTGACTGGGACCAGCTGTCGTGGACACCGGTGACGCGCAGGACCCGGGATTCCATGCGCTCGAGGGTGCCTGCGTTGAGTCGATGCCGGAGCGCGGACGGGCTGAGCACGGTGAGTGCCTGCCGTACCGCGATGAGCCCGAACTGCTGTCTCGTGAACGATTCGATTGTCGTCTGCTCGTCGTTTGCCATCGTCGCCCTCGCCGCCAATTCCCGGCGTCGACGTTGTATCGCGTGGCACTGACAAGCAGCCTGGGTGGGGGTGGGTCTGCGTGGTTTGGTCCGTGCTCGTCGCGCGCAGCCCCTCACCTCGCACCCGATTCACCCAATTGACGGGGTGATGCGCAAACACGTCGTTCCCACGACGAGTTCTTGCAACACCCCCTTGTGCGTCACCGCTGCTCGAAGCCGAGGGGCTGCCGGGGTCGTGCAGGGCCAAAACCCTGCACCCCCACCACCCTCAAGGCTGTTGCTTCACCCACTCTGCAAATGCAGCCCCACCCGTCACCGCGCGAATCTGCACCGCCAACTGCTCACTCGCGACCTCGCGCACGACGTCCAGCATTCCCAGCTCAGTCAGCAAGTCCTTCCCGCTCTTCGCCCCATCACGCTCGAGCGTGACCGACACCCACTTCTCGACCTGCGCATCGGCCTCCGCAGACGCGACCCAGCGTGCGAGCCCTTCGCGCACCACCGTGCTCCCGCCCGCGACGTCGGCGTTCATCACCTCGCGTGCCAGTTGCGGCCCCGTCAATTCCAGCGCTCCATCGAAGATGGCCATGCGCAGCTCCGCCGCTTCTTCTGCGCGCTTCGGGTCCGACAGCGCGTCGGCGATCTGCCCGAACACGCCGGCGATCGACGCGTCGACGAACTCCACCGCGCGCTTCTCGAGCTGACGTTCGACTTCACCGCTCACCGCGCCCACGAGCGAGCCCAGGCCGCCGCTCCGCGCCTTCACCGTCTCGCCCGCGAACTTCGCCAACGAGCCCAGCCCGCGCGCCATGCCCGCCACCGGAGCGCTCGCCTTGCGCCCGAACTCGAGCACCGTGGTCAGCAGCAGCTCACGCACCAGTTCCCGCGTCGGCGGTCGATCGATGACCGTCAGCACCACGCGGCGATCGGGGCTGAACGGCCGCCCGAAGATCTCCCGCGCTGCCTTGCGCAGCTCAGCCGGCATCACGTCGCGCACCGACTTCGGCTGCGCCTGGAGCCGCTGCACGAGATCTTCGACCACCCGCGTGACGAGCTGCTCGGTGCCGGCGCTCTTCACCCACGCTTCGAGCAACCGCCGCCCGACCGCGCGCACCACCTTCGGGTCGACCAGCTCGCGCACCGGTTTCGCGAGCAGCCCATCGACCGACAGCGTCGCCAGCCCGCGGGAGCCTTCTTCACTTTGCAGCTTCGAGATCAGCTTCTCTGCGTCCACGGAGCCACGCGTACCATATAAGGCGCCCATGACTTCAGAGACGCGCTTCGTGTGGTGTGACCTCGAGATGACCGGTCTGGATACGTCAACCTGCGCCATCATCGAGATGGGCCTCATGATCACCGATGCCCAGCTCAAGCCGATCGCCGAGTGGGAAGCGGCCATCTGGCAGCCCGACGAAGTGCTCGAGCGCATGGAGCCCTTCGTGAAGAACATGCACACCCGCAACGGCCTGCTCGAGCGCGTGCGCAAGTCGGAGGTCTCGCTCCGCACCGCCGAGAAGGACGCGACCAAGCTGCTGCTGCAGCACTGCGACTACGGCGAAGGCATTCTCTGCGGCAACTCGATCCACACCGACCGCGCGTTCATCAGCAAGTTCATGCCGGGGTTCGATCGCGCGCTGCACTACCGCATGGTCGACGTCTCGAGCCTGAAGATCCTCACCCGCGCGTGGTTCCCCTCCGCGCCGGGCCGCTCGAAGGTCGACGCCTCGCACACCGTGCTCAGCGACCTGCGCGCGTCGATCGGCGAGCTCGCGTACTACCAGCAGACCTTCTTCAAGAAGAGCAGCGAGGTCTGAGGTTCCCGTGCGGCGCACGTTGTTCGTCGGAGACGTGCACGGCTGCAACGACGAGCTGGGCGCGCTGCTGAAGAAAGCCGGGTGGACGCGCGACGACCTGCTGGTGCTCGTCGGAGATCTCACTGCCAAAGGCCCCGATTCCGCCGGCGTGGTCGCCCGCGCGATGGAGCTCAACGCGCTCGCGGTGCTCGGCAACCACGACGCGCACGTGCTCGATTGCCGCGCCGGCAAGTCAACGAAGGCGCACCACACCGCGGTGATGAAGTCGCTGAGCGAGCCGCAGCTCGACTACCTCGATCAACTTCCACTGTGGCTCGACTTCCCTGAGCTCAACGCCCTCGTCGTGCATGCCGGCCTCCTGCCGGGCCTCGATCTCGTACGGCAACCCCGGCACCTGCTGCTCAACATGCGCAGCCTCGACGCTGAGGGAAACGGTTCCCCCCGCATCGAGGGCGGAGTGCCCTGGGCTTCCCGCTGGCCCGGCCCCCGTCACGTGGTCTTCGGTCACGACGCCGTGCGCGGGTTGCAGCAACACCCGTTCGCCACCGGGCTCGACTCAGGCTGCGTGTATGGGAAGCGGCTCACGGGCCTGTGGCTGCCCAACCGCACGCTCGTAAGTGTCGATGCGCAACGCGCGTACCAACCGGTCCAGGCGAATTGAGACTGAATTGACGCAACGCATCCCCAGCGAGCGCGGGTGGTTACGGGGTTTAGATCGACGGAACGGGTCGGCCGATAGAGGGGTTGCACGCCCAGTTCCCCCGCTGGCCCCATGGTGACCCCGCATGTTCGTGGTCAACAACCCGAACCGCAGTGTTGCTCCTCTTCAGTCGACCTCGCAGATGAGTTCGCCGCGTGAAGACGAGACGCCCGAGCCGGTGACGCAGGCGCCGCTCTTTTCGCAGAGCGCGTTCGAGTCGCAGGCGGCGAATCGGGTGGCGTTGGGTGGACCGCAGCCGGGCGCGTACTTCCCCACGAACGCGGAGCTCCAGCGGCCGACGACGGCGTCGGTGGTGAACATCACCAATGGTGAGCGCCAGCCGCTCAACCCGGTGCAGATGTCGAGCGAGCAGGGCGTGAACTTCGTGCAGGGTCGGCTCGCGGCGCTGGGCTTCCAGGGCTCGCTCACGGCGTCGAACACCACCTCGCCGACGACGGGCCCCTTTCGCATCGACTACGGCAACGACGACCACCGCCACTGGGACATCGGCGGCATGAACATTGGCCTCATTCAAAACCTGTACGCGAACAACCCGCCCCACGTGGCCGACGCGATGTTGCGCGCCGACATGCAGCACGCACGCGGCGGCCCGGCCTCATGGGAAGAGGAGAGCACGCCGCGCCTTCCGCCCGGCTTCCTGTTGCAGAATGCGGGCGCGCCCCAGAGTGCACAGCCCAACGCGCTGCAGCCGTTCCGCGTGTTGCCGGGGACGAGCGCGGCGCCGCGGCCGACGCCTCCGAGTGGCGCTGCGAGCACGGCGCCCTGGCAGCCGACGCGGGAGGAGATCTTCCGCCCCACCACGGCGAGCTCGGTGAACATCACCAACGGCGAGCGCGTGGCGTTGAACCCCGGCCAGATGTCGTCGCAGCAGGCGGTGGACTTCATGCGCGAGCGGCTCTCGGCGTTGGGCTACTCGGAGCCGGGCACCGTCTCGAACCAGACCGCGCCGACGTCGGGCCCGTTCGGCATCGACTACGGCAGTGACGACCGCCGCCACTGGGACATCGACGGCATGAACGTGGGGCTCACGATGCAGATGTACGCGAACAATCCGCGCGAGGTGGCCGACCGCATGCTGCAGGACATGCTCCGTCAGAGGTAAGACGCGGGCATGGAAAGCGAGCTCGTGCCGTACTTCGAAGGTCCCCTGGCGCAGATGCGGGAGCTGGAGCGTCAGCTCACCGAGCGTGAAATCGAGGTCGAGCTCGCGAAGCCGCCGCCGAAGCAGTGCTGCGGGGGAGGGTGCGGCTGCAGCTCGAAGTTGCAGCTGCTGGTGCGGAAGGAAGACGTGCCGCGCGTCGCGCAGCTGATGCACGCGGAGTGGGTGGCTGCCGTCGAGCGCGAGGGCACGGGCGGGCTGGTCTCGCTCGGGACGCCGGTCGCTGAAGGCGCTGAGCCTCCGTGTCCTGCGTGTGGTTTCGTTGGGCCGCTGCAGGCCGGGGCGTGCGGCGATTGCGGGCTTCAGCTCGAGTAGGTGAAGCAAACAGCCTTGAGGGTGGTGGGTGTGCAGGGTTTGGGCCCTGCTCGGTACCTGCAGCCCCTTGGTTTCGGCCCCGACTCGTTCAATTGACGGGGGTGATCCTCCCGGTGGTAGCCCGGGCTACCACGCCAGAGATCCCCCCCCCCTCCTTGCGTGGTCGCGACGCTCGAAGTGAGGGGCCACCACGCGACTCGCAGTGCCAAAACCCTGCACGCCCACCCCATCAAGGCTGTTCTCAGCCCCTCACCTTTGGCGTGAACGCATCGAGCAGCACGCGCGTGACCGCAGGGAAGTGACGACCCAGCGTGTTCATCACGGGATAAATGACGCGCGCCTCCTTCTGCTCGACCGCGTCGGCCACCATGCGCGCGAGCACATTGGCCTCACCCACCGGCGCGAGCAGCTTCGCCACCATCGACAGCTCCTCGTAGGCCTTGCGGCCGGCGGTCTCCATCGGCGTTCGCACCGGGCCCGGGTACACCGTCACCACGTGCACGCCGTGCGGCTTGAGCTCCGCACGCAGCGCTTCTGACGCCGCCGCGAGCCCGCCCTTCGCCGCGTTGTAGAACGCCATGCCCGGTGTCGGCGCGATGGCCGCCATCGACGAGACATCGACCAGCGTTCCACTCCGCCGCGCCATCATGCGCTTCGCAACGAAGTGCGAGAGCCGCAGCGGCGCGAGCAGGTCGACCTGAATCAACTTCTCGCCGTCTTCGAACGGCGTGTCGGTGAACCCGCGAACGATCTGCACGCCCGCGTTGTTGATGAGCACGTCGATGGGCCCGAGCTTCGCTTCCGCGCCGTCGACCCACGACGTCACGGCCTCGGGCTGGCTCAAGTCGGCCTGCACGAGGTGTGTCGGCGTGTCGGTCTCCTTCGCGAGCTTTTCCATCAACTCGAGCCGCCGCGCGACCAGCGTCACGCTGGCCCGCCGCGAGAAGTATTCGCGCGCGAGCGCTTCCCCGATGCCGCTCGACGCCCCGGTGATGACGATGTGCATGGCGCGGCACGCTACCAGTGCCACCCCACGAAGCCGACGAGCACCCACGCGGCGATGAGCACGAACGGGAGCGCGATGGCGACCAACTGCCACGAGAGCGCGCGGCTCACCGGGCGAGGCCAATCCGGACGCGTGAAGCCAAAGCCGAGGCGCCCTTCGACGACCTCGAGGTTCAACACCACGCCCGCGCTCAGGTACGCGAACGGAGAGAGCTTCAAGTTCCCCAGCCACCGCATCGTGTACGCGCCGTCACGCCACAGCAGGTAGCCGTCGTAGAACCATGCGCTCGCGAACAACGTCACCGCGAACGCGACCAGCGCGTACGACGGCGGCAATTGCCTGCGCGCGACTTTGAAGAACACGCCGACCGACCAGCCCGCAGTGAGCCAGGTGAGCACGGCCATGCCGCCGCCGCACACCACGTCCCACGTCTCGTCGTCGGTGAACGCGCCGGCGAAGGTGACGAACACCACCGCCGGCACGAAGAGCATCAACTTCCACGGCACGATGAGAGACGCCCACCACGCGCGCCAATCGACGCGCACCGCCCGCAGTGCCACGACCGCGGACAGCACACAGAACGCGACCCACCCCACGAAGTACCGAACGAGGAAGTCGCTGAGCAGCACCTGCGAGAGGTTACTTCTTCACCGCGGGAGCGGCCTTCTTGGTCGGCTTGGCCTCGACGGGCTTCGCCGTCTCGGTGGGCTTCGCCGCTTCCACGGGCGCCGCTTCGGCGGGCTTCGCCTCGGCCGTCTTCACTTCTTCCTTCTTCACTTCGGCCGCGACGGGCGTGGCGACCTTCTTCTCGTCTTTCTTCACTTCGGCTTTCACGGCGGGCTTCGCGGCTTCAGGAGCAGCGGCAGCGGCAGGCGGCTCACCAGCGAAAGCAGCGAACGACATCGAGGCAGCAACGGCCAGAGCGAGCTTCTTCATGTGTGTTCTCCAGGGAGGTGTGAAGTGCCGTCGGTCAACGACAGGCGCGCCTCTGACGGGGCCTCTGGAAATCGATTCACTCCGCAGTTGCCGTCGCGGCTCTTGTCTCAGGTTGCGACAGTCGACGGCCCTCAGCAATGCTCGGCCTTCAATGAACCTCCGGTTCGTCGCTTCATGCTTCGTGCTGATGGCTTGCGAACCTCCACAACTCCATCGACTGGTGACTGCGTCGAATACGCCCGCACCGAATGGGTCGTGTGTGCCGAGTTGATGAGTGTCTCCAAGACGCAGGGCCGGAGCCTGTCCCGCTGGAAGCTCGGCAACATCGAGCGGGCACGCCCATTTCCCGAGACAACGTTGCCGATTCTGCCGAGCGAGTTCGACGCCATTGACTTGAGCGCCGGAGGGCCGCTCCAGAAGACCCACCTGCTCTTCCTTCACCGCGCCGTTGGACGCAGGCCTCGTGTTCTGGTCGAGCTTCAGCTTCTTCGAGGTCGACGCGGGGAGCTGGACGAGGAACGTGCGCACGCCGGCCATCTCAGACGCCGAGCTCATGGCCTGGCTCGACGGCCACGATGGGCAACCGCGGTGCGCGCGAGACGTCACGGAGTGCCAGCGCGCGCAAACGTCATGCAACACCAGCGACGACGGCGGAATGCGCTGCGTGACGGCGATGATCGTCGAGCCATGCCTGGTTGATGGTGGCGTGTTCGACGGCGGGGAGTAGGGCCCGGGTCGGATTCAGAACAGCTTGAGCCGCAGCGCCTTCGCGCGGGCCTGCACGTCTGAATCCATGCTCGTCATCTCTTGCGACTTGAGGCGCTGCTCGAGCGAGCGGGGCGCCTTCTCTTTCACCAGCCGGCCGTCTTCCGCGAGTAGCTCGAGCCGCGCGAGCGCCTTGTCGACGATGCGGTCTTTCGGGTGGTCGAGCAGCGAGTCGAGGAAGAACGCGTCGTCGGGCAGGTCGTACTTCTCGATGTACTCGACCGCCCGCTCCGCCCACTGCTTGCGATCTTCCGCCTCGGTGACCTTCTTGAGCGCGGTCTTCTGTTCCTTGCGCTTGCCCTCGGGGTCGAACGTCGCCGCGAGGCCTTCGGGCAGCGCGCCGCCGCTGAACAACGAGTCGGCGGCCTTCTTGTACTTCTCGTAGCTCGCCGAGCGCTCGATGCGCTGCTGGTTCGGGTCGTCCTGGCGCGAGTGGTACTTCGACTTCCCGCGCGCAGCATCCATCTCGCGGAAGCTCTTGTTCCGCTTGCCGGTAAAGCCCGTGCTGTCGTCGTCTTTTTTCTCTCGACCCATGGTCGCTCCGGGGAAGGACTTCACCCTACTGCTTCACGCCGACTTCCACATCGCCTGCGCCGCGCGCGCTACCACCTCGCGCACTTTGTTCACCTGCGCCTCAGGCATCGGCTCCTGCTCGTCTGAGGAGGCCTCGAAGAGCGATTCGTCGATCCACTCCGAGAGCGCTTTGGGCAGCGCGTCGAGCGAGCCCTGCTTCGGCAGCATCGACTCGTCGAGCGAGTCGACCTTCACGCCGCCCAGCTCGAGCATCGCGAACACTTCGCCCACCAGGTGCCGCGCGAGCGCGAAGCCCGCATCGTCGAGGCCCGCGTCGTCGAGCCACGAGATGAGCGCGTCTTGCCGGTTCTCGAACGCGTGTTCGAAGCGCTGCCGTTCCTTCGGGAAGTCGTCGAACCAGCGCCACGCCGACTCGACGAACGCGTCGGTGGGGCCCTCGTCACCAAACGGCTCGGGGCGCGTGGCCTTCTCGCGCTTCACCTTCGCGCCGGGCGCCGAGAGGTCGACCTTCTGCCCTTCGGCGATGAGCTCGTAGAGGCCAAGCAGGTTGCCGAACAACCGCGCCGCATCATCTGGAGACTCGAAGCGCGGCTCGTCTTCCCACAGCGCCTGAATCACCACCGGCGCGGGCACGCCTTCCTTCACGGCCTTCTCGAACGCGCCTGCTACGTCCTCCGCGTCGGCGATGGTGCCGCTCGCGGCGAGCAGCTTTTCCAGCACCACACGGCCCTCGAACGACCTCTCGATGTCTTCCCGCTTGCTCATGCGCGGCTCACCTTCTTCCACACCTTGTTCGCGATGAGCAGCACGAGGAACACCGCCGCCACCGTGAGGTACTGCCGCCCCAGTGGACCGGGGAGCTGGCCGCGCACGAAGCGTTCCCACAGCAACAGCAGGGTCGCGCCGAGCCCCCACGCCACCAGCGGGTTCACCTCGCGCTGAATCGCACGCTTCCACTGAAACGAGACCGCGCCGCGCTTCCACAACGACGGCTTCGGCACCCACGCCGGCACCTGCGCGCGCCAGGCGAGGAAGGGCTCACCGAATTGCGCGATGAGCAGCTGCTCCTCAGCGCGCGCCATGAGGAGGTGGCTCAGCGCCCAATACCCGAGCCCCACCGCGTACGCCCACGGCTCGTGCGCGACGAGCAGCAGCCCGAGCGTGATGAAGAAGTTCCCCAGATACAGCGGGTGGCGCACCACCGAATACGTGCCCTCGGTGGTGAGCGACGGCGCCTGCATCACCCGCGATTGCGAGCTCGTGCCCCGCGGTGCGAGCCCCACGGTGACGAAGCGCACGCCCGCGCCGAACGCGCAGGTCAGCACCCCGAGCACGTTGAGCACTTCGTCGACCTCGCGACCACCAGGCCCCGCCACCACATGCGAGTCCCACGACTGGCGCATCACCAGATAGATGAGTGGGAGCGGCAGGAAGCTCCGCAGCCGAAAGAGCACTTTGCCCAGGCTGTCGAGGAACCGCTGCACGGGCTGCCTCTACCCAACCTTCGGGAATCCCGCCTCTTTTCCCGAACGAATCCTTCGCCGCCAAATGAATGTGCAGATGGTGCGCTGGCACTGACGACCGAATGCTGGCGCTTCTTTACAGGCCGTCGATCGCAGGGTTACAGCGCCGCGCCGTGACCTCGTCCGCTCCCCGCGCAGATGTCGTTGAGCGCGCCCGTTCGGGAGACGTCACCGCGTTTCGAGAGCTCTACGCGCTGTACCACCGGCAGGTCGCTCGCCAGCTCGCCTTCCTCGTGCCCCGGAGCGATCTCGAAGACGTGCTGCAAGACGTCTTCATCGAGGTCTACAAGTCGATGCGCCGCTTCGAAGGCAAGAGCGCGTTCACCACGTGGCTCTACCGGCTCACCGTGCACGTGGCGATGAAGTCGCGCCGCAAGCACACCCGCAGCCGCCTCGACATCGTGGAAGACGTGCCCGAGAGCGTCGACGAACGCCCCACGCCCGACGACGTCTCTCTCTCCTCCGAACGTCAGGCGCGCGTCGAAGCGCTGCTCGAGAAGCTCTCGCCCAAGAAGCGCGCGGTGCTGGTGATGCATGACCTGCAGGGCATGGAGGCGCAGAAGATCGCCGAGCTGCTCGAGACCAACATCCTCACCGTGCGCACGCGGCTCTTCTACGCACGGCGCGAGCTCGAGGCGCTGGCCAAAGACGACCCGGCGCTAAGTGAGTTCTTCGGAGGTGAGTCGTGAGTCACCTCGACCCCGAAGTCATCGAGACGCTGGCGAGCGGCAAGTCGACCGACTCCAGCGCGGCCAGCCACCTCGCCTCGTGCGCCGAGTGTCGCAAGGGCGTCTCGTTGGCGCGCGGGAGGCAGCAGCTGCTGCGCGGGCTCAAGCCGTACACGCTCTCCGACATGGCGTTCCGACGGGTCGAAGCACGACTCGACGAGGCAGTGCGGGAAGGGCTGCCTTCGGCCACGCCCTGGTGGCGTTGGCTGGGCTTTGGCGCAGGGGCGGTCGCGGCTGCGGGGCTGGCGATGGTGCTGGTGACGCGCGAGCCTGCGACTCCGGGCACGGTGACGTTGCCGACGCCGAAGGTCGAGCTGGCGCGCGCCACGTTCCGTCCGCTGACGGTGATTCGCGCCACGAAGGTGCAGGCGCGCACCGGTGAGAACGACTGGCGACCGCTCGCTGCGGGTGACGTGCTGCAGTCGGGCGAAGCGCTCTCGGCCGACTCGGTGACGTTGAGCGACGACGCGGTGGAGTGGGCCTTCGTCGCCTCGGGCTCGATGTCGCTCGGCAGCGCGGCGGCAGTGACGCTCGGTGCGGGCGAGGTGGTGGCGAAGGTGAACTCGTCGGCCGCGGTCTCGGTGCTCGCCTCGTCGCGCGCCTTCTCGGCGTCGTCGGCGGTGTTCTCGGTCAACCGCGTCGGCGCCGAAGTCGCGCTCGCGGTGAGTGAAGGGCAGGTCGACGTGCTCGACACCGTCTCCGGCCAGCGCCGCGTGGTGAAGGCGCCTGCCTCGCTGCGCTGGAGCGACGGCTCTGCGCTGTCTGAATCGCGCGAAGAAGCGGCAGTCGCCCTCGGGGCGCCGGTCGTGCCTGTGAAGCCCTGGGTGCGCTTCGACGCGTCGACGCTCGCTGCCGGCACGGTGGTGTCGCTTGATGGCGCGCAGCTGGGCACGGCTCCTTTCGCTGAGCTCGTTGGCGCCGGTCGCCGCCGTCTCATGCTGGTGCCTCCCAACGGTGTCGCCATCGAGTCGTGGGCTGACCTCGTGGGCGGTCAGCCCTTCGCCCCCAAGGTCGAGCTGCCCGAGAAGAACGACGGGCCCGAGCCGACCGCCGACGCGCTGTCCCGCGTGATGAGCGAGCTGCGCAGCCAGACCCCGAAGCTCGCCGCCTGCTACGAGAAGTGGCTCAAGTCGAACCCCACCGCGCAGGGCGAAGTGACGCTCGAGCTGACGGTGAGCGCGAAGGGCAAGGTGAAGCGCGCGAACGTGGGGGCCAGCTCGATCAGCCCCGCGTCGGCCGAGTGCCTCGTGCGCACCGCGAAGTCACTCGTGCTCTCACCCCTGGGGGCCGAGGCGACGCTCGAAGTGCCGCTCGTGCTGCGCTCGCCGGGCCGCTGACCTCAGGCGCGCTCGATGTCCGTCTTCGTGAAGTCGTCGCCCTTGAAGAGCAGCGGCAACGCGGCGTGTCTCGCGGTCGCATAGGCCATGCAGTCGCCCAGGTTCAGCGCCGCGGCGTGACGCCCCTTTCCGAAACGGCGGAAGACATCGCGCGCCCAGCCGAGGTGGGTGTCGTCGAAGGCCACGACCTCCGCGTCGATGCGCGTCACCAGACGGTCGAGGCGATCGCGCGCCTCGAGTCCCCCGCGGCGCTCGGCTGCCACCGCGGCTTCGAAGAGCGTCGCGGCTGAGATGAGCTTTCGCCCCGGCGCCGAGAGTCGCTCGGCAAAATCACGCGCGTCGTCCTCAGCCAACACGATGGCGAGCAGCACCGAAGAATCGACCACGCAGTCGCTCACTCGTCACCCCACAGCTCGTCGGTGATGGTCTTGAGCGGCCGCCCATCGATCGTGGGTGCGGCCCTGGCCTCGTCGATGAGGTCGAGCAACGCCCGGAGCGAACGTCGCTGGTGCGCTGCTTTCTCAGCCCGCAGTCGCTCGAGCCGCTCGCGAAACGCCACGCCGGCTGCTTCGGTCAACGACTCCCCCGTCTCCTTGCTGAGCGCCTGAAGCGCCTTCTCGACGTCGGGATTCTTGAGATTGATCGCCATGTCGTATGTCTACCATTCGAGGTAGACTTCTACCAAAGCAGGCGCCGCGAACGCCCGTCCAGCGCGCAGGCCGTTTGGTACACATGCGCCCGTGACCAAGGCACCGAAGCGACCGGCAGGGCTTCACCCGAAGGCGTGGTGGGACGCAGGCGACAACGAGTGGGTCTTCGGCCCGCTGGTCGACGGCAAGAAGCACGGTGACTTCACCTTCTGGCGACCCGACGGCACGAAGTGCAACGAGTGCCACATGGTGCACGACGTGGCGCACGGGCCGTTCAAGCGTTTCCACGAGAACGGCGAGGTGAGCCAGGAAGGCACCTTCGACAAGGGCAAGCTCCACGGTACGCGCAAGTGGTTCAGCACCGACTCCGAGACGACCGAGAACACGCGGCCGCCGGGGGTGAGCGAGCGCGTCTGGCGCAGCGAGATGGATTACCTGCACGACCGCGTCGTCGGCATTCGCCACTTCAACCGCGAGGGTGAGCGGGTGTTGCCGCGAGAGGGTGAGCCGTACCCGCTCAAGCCCGAGCACGTCGACGAAGGCGCCGAGTACGTCGAGCCGAAGGACGAGTGGCACAAGGGCGACGCCGACGGCAACACCCAGAAGAAGGTCGGTCGCTGGCGCATCTGGACGCGTGAGGGCGAGCTCAAGCGCGACGTGCACTACGTCGACGACGTCTTGCACGGCGCCGCGAAGGAGATGCTGCCTGAAGACGAGCGGCCCTTCACCAACGCAGCCATCGTGATGGAGCGCGGCCACCATGAGCACGGCGAGCGCGCCGGCCTCTGGGAGCTGTGTGACGCCAGCGGCAAGGTCGTCGTGACGTGCGACTACGGCGACGTGCAGGTGCTCGGGGTGGTGCGCCGCGTCGAGTTCGTCAACGGCACCCATCACGCCTGGGCCGTGCTCGCGAAGGAACGCGAGAGCCGTCAGGCCTGGGTCGAAGCGCTGCTGCTCTGGGTGCGCGCGGGCGAGCTGGGTGAGTTCCAGCGGCTGCTCCGGCAAGTCGCCCGCCCGGTGCGAGAAGACGTCGCGGTCACGCTCGCGATGGAGGTCGACAAGCCCGTTCAGTGGCTCGGCCACGAGCTGATTCACGGCGCGCACCCCGCGGTGCTGCTCAACAAGATTGGCGTTGCGCTCGATCAGGCCTTCCAGAGCCGCGCAGCGCTCGACTTCACGAACGCCGCCATTCTGCTCGACCCCGAACGCAGCGAGTTCCTCTTCACCCGCTCGCTCATCTTGATGAGCCTCGGGCTGCGCGCGCAGGCCGAACGCGACGCGAACGACCTCGCCGCCGAAGCGCCCGACCGCGCAGAATTTCTGCTCGCGTACCTCGCGGGCCTCTTCCCGAGCTGGGGCTTCACGCCAGCCGCCGAGAAGCCGTCGTCGACCTTCGAAGATCTGCCTGAAGCGCCGACCCGCACCCTCGATGAGGTGCGCATGCTCAGCCGCAAGTACGCCACGCGGTTGATGATCGTTCGCGCCGCGCTGCTCGAGCGCCTGACGCCGGCCAACCCCGCGGTGCCGCCCGAGGTGACGAAGCTCTTGCCCAACGGGCCGGTCGAGCTCGAGTCGGGTGACTTCGAGGTCGAAGACGACGAGGGCGAGACGCAGACCATCGAGTTCAACGAGCAGCTCGAGATTGGTGATGCAGACCTCCCCACGCTGTTGCGCCTCGCCCGCGCCGATTGGAACGCGCTGGCCTGGCTGTGCTGGGTCGCGGGCGAGTCCGAAATCACCGAGCTCAAGGCGCTCAACCCCCCGAAGGACTTTGGCGTCGCGGCGGGCATGGCGCAGCAGCGGCTGTGGCGCGCGCGTGACCAACGCGTGTTCAAGGGCCGCAACGCCGTTCAGCACGGCGTCCCCGGCTTCGAGTGGGAAGGCAACGACATCGGCGAGCTGCCGCCCCCGGTGGCGGGCATCGCCGAGCAGCAATACGCCGAGTTGCAGGCGCTGTTCCTGTGGCTCACCGACGAGGCGCTTCGCACGCCGTGGCAGGACAACCTGCGAGGGAGTTGAGAGAGCACCATGAGCCCCCTTCACATCGCTCCACACCTTCAGCGTGCGCTCGACACCATGTCGAAGGACCTGGCCATCGACCCGCAGGCGCTGGTGAACCAGGCGCTCTTCGCGTGGCTGCGCATCAACGGGTACGTGTTGCCCGCGGCTTCAGCGCGAGTGACGACCAACCCCGAGCTGGGGGCCGTGCCTCCCGCTGCCTCCAACGCGTCGCTGCCCATTCCGCCGCACGTCTCTCGCGCCTCGCCGGTGCCGCTGGCCAGCATTCCCGCGCCTGCGACCGGCTCGATGCCTGCGCATCGGCCCGAGCCTGCTCCTGCGGCCGCCGCACCCCCAGTGAGCGTCGCCGTGGTGCCCGCTGTGGTGCCAGCGCCGCTGTCTGCCGCGCCGGTGGTCCCCCCTTCTCTGGTTCCTGCGGGCGCGCCCGTCGTGGCGGGACCCGTCGTTGCCGTCGACCCCAGCGCGCCTCACGTGGTGCGCATGAAGGAGATCGCCGCTGATCTCGAGGAGCTGACGCAGCCATGGCCCGACTGGATGGCCGACGCGCCGAGCAACGCGCCGGATGGGGACGAGGACGAGGCAGACGAGGACGAGGTCGCGCAAGACGAGGAGGTGGCTGACGAGGCGACGCCCGAGTCGGCTGCGCGAGAGGAAGAAGACCAGCTGCCCCCCGACGACAAGGAGCCGTCCCCTTCCGAAGAACCCGCAGCGGCTGCGGGCCCGGTTCCCAGCCAGCTCGGGGAAGACCCCTTCGAGGCCACGTCGATTCGTTCGACGACCCAGCAGGAGCGGATCGACGAGAACACCGGTGAGAACGACCTCGACGCCCCGCGCGAAGAAGAGCTCGATGAGGGTCCTCCGCCCGACAGCACGGTGGTGCTGCGCTCGGTGCCGATCGTTCTCTACCTCGAGCGTGACGGCGAAGAGCCCATTCGCATCGAGCGCGAGCGCTTCATCATCGGCCGCGGCCCGACGTGCGACTTGATCATCGACTCGCCGCGCGTCTCGCGCGAGCACGTGGTGCTCACCCGTGAGGGCGTGCGCTACTTCATCGAAGACCTGAACTCGTCGAATGGCACCTGGCTGGGCGAAGAGCGGCTGACCAAACGGGAAATCGAGAGCGGCGACCTGATCAGCCTCGGCAACGAGCCGGTGACCTTCATCCTGCGAGGGGAATGAGCGCGGGCTGCGCAGCGGGCGCGGGCTTCTGATCATCGCGCAGCTGCGCGGCGAACATCGCGTGCACCGCCTCGGCGTGCTCGCCGGCGGTCTCTTCTTTCCAGCTCGAGGTGTTGATGGCTGGCAGCACCTCGATGTCGAGCTGCATGGGCACGAAGCGGAAGAAGGTGCCCTTTTCCCAGTTCTTGTGCGCGCCGTGGAGGATGACCGGCACCACAGGGAAGCCGGTGGCGATGGCGAGGTGCACGAAGCCCTTCTTGAAGGGGAGCAGGCGGCCGTCTTTGCTGCGCGTGCCCTCGGGCAGAATCCAGATGCCGAGGCGCTTCTTCTTCACGAACACGGCGGTGTCGCGCAACAGCTCGACGGCGCGATCTTTGTTGAAGCGATCGAGCAGCAGGTGCCCCGAGAGGTAGGCGAGCCAGCCGAAGAACGGCACCCGCACGATCTCTTTCTTGAAGACGCCGCACGCGCCGTACGGGCACAGCCAGATGCCGACGAACGCGTCGAGCGCCGAGGTGTGGTTCGAGACGTAGATGGCCGGCATGGCTGCGTCGATGCGCTCGCGGTGATCGACCACCGGTTTGACGCCCGCGATGGCGGTGATGGTTCGCCCGATGGTCTTGCCGTAGAAGTTGCACGCCTTGATGCGCGCGATGCGAAAGGGCAGCAGCACCAGCGTGACGATGATGAGCACCGTGCTGGCGAGGGCCATGATCGCGAAGCCGACGAAGAAGCGGACGATGGAAGCGAGCGTGGCGAACATGGTGGCGGACCTTGGCCCGCACCATGTCACGAGAGCGTCAGCAGCTCACTCAGCGTCGGGGTAGTGCGCCTCGAGACACTCGGTGCAGAGCGCGTGGCTGAACTTCGCTCCCGAGCGCGTCTCGATGTACGTCTCGACCTTTTCCCAAATCTGTGTCTCGTTGCGGATGCGCTTGCAGTGCATGCAGATGGGGATCATGCCCTGCAGTTCGCGCACGTGTTCGCTCGCGACCTGCAGTTCCTTCACCCGCGTCGCCAGGGTTTGCTCGAGGCGCACGATGCGCTCGCCGGTCTTGAGCCGCGCGTGCAGCTCATCGGGTTCGACGGGCTTGGAGATGAAGTCGTCGGCCCCGGCCGAGAGGCCCTGCACCACGTCGCTCTTCGCGTTGCGAGCCGTGACGAGCAACATGTACGTGTAGCCGCTGCGCGTGCTCTCGCGGATGTTGCGGCACACGTCGGGGCCGTCGAGGCCAGGCATGTTCCAGTCGAGCACCACCAGCGAGGGCGCGTCGGCGCTCTGCAGAGCTTCCCAGGCGCGCAGGCCGTCGGGCACCGCGGTGACGTCGAACCCGAAGCGCGTCATCTGCGCTTCGAGCAGGTGTCGGGTGACCGGCTCGTCTTCGGCGAGCAACACGCGGGTTCGGGGGGTCATGAGCTGAGTGGCTGAAGAAGCCATGATGGATCACTAGCAACCAGGAAGGGTACGCTGCTGTGCAACCCGCCGTCACGCCTTTGTCGGCTGCGCGACTGCGCACGAGACTGCGCGCTTCTAACCCTTCTTGCCGTCTCTGCGCGAGGTTGCTCCCGGCCCAACGGGTGAAGTGACTGCTGGGTCATGTTCTGTCGTGAATGTCGGCAACAGCGCGGATCTGGCCGTTTTTGCGTGCGGTGTGGGGCGTCGTTGGTGACCCGCCCCCTCATCGAGGTCGCACATCATCTCACCCTGGTTCGCTGGCTGCTCGAGGAGACCCACCAGTGGGGGGACGCCTCAGCCACCTCCTGGGTGCGCGATCGCTACGCGCGCCAGGAGCGCCTGCTCGAGGAAGCGCTCCTTCCCGCAGAGCCCTCCGCGCCCCCTCAGCCGGTGGCGGAACCGCTGGTCGTCGAGGTGCCGGAGCCGCTCGGGGTCGAGGTGCCGGAGCCGCTCATCATCGAGGCGACGGAGCCGATGGCCGTCGAGGTGCCTGCGACGACGTTCACGATGGCGCAGGAGGTGGACCCGCTGGTCATCGCCTCCACGTTGGCCCCGGTGGCCGACTCGGCGCCCGCGTCGCCGCCGAGCGTGAGCGCTTCTCTCACCGACTCGCCCACCGTCGACCGTCCCGCTCCGCCGCCGCACGGTGAGCCCTCGTCCTTCTGGCGCCACCTCAAGCCGGTGCTTCACGAGAGCGTCGGCTGGTTCCTCGGTGCGTTCCTGATTCTTTCGGGGGCGCTGTACCTGATCGCTGACGCGTGGGGCGACATGACCACCAGCACGCGCGCCATCACCGTCTTCGGGCTGCTCGAGGTCTGGGCGGTCGGCTTCGCAGCCTGGGCGTTCGCGCTCTCCCGCAAGGACTCGACGCGTGGCGCCTCGGCGGGGCTCTCGCGCATCGCCGCGCTCATCGCGCCGCTCTCTGTTCTCGCCCTGGGTCCCGCGACTTCGAGCCCGCTCGCGTGGCTCGGTCTGGCCGTGGGCAGCGGCATCGCCGCCCTGCTCGCCTTGCAGGTCGGCCGCGCGCTCGACGAGCCCAACGCCCGAACGCTCAGCGTCGCCGTCGCGGTCGCCACGCTGCTCTCGGGCCTCGCCCCGGTGCTGCCCGCGAGCGCTGGCTGGCTGGTGCTCGTGCCTGCAGCGCTCGCCGCTTACGCCTTCCTCACCGGCCCGCGTGCCACTCCGGGCAAGACGTGGACGGCGGTGTTCGCCTTCTCGGTGCCGCTGCTGCTCGTCGGCGTGCGCCTCGTCGCCGTCGGTCACGCCGGGCCGTCAGCCACCGCAGGGCTCGTGCTGTCCCTCGCGCTGCTCTCAGCGGTGGCGCCGCGCCTGTCGACCGAAGCGGCGCGCAGCACGACCTCCCTGCTCTCGCTCGCGGTCCTGGTGCTCGCCTTCCTCGCGTCGTTCTTCGTGGCGAAGCCGGTCTGCGTGCTCACGTGCATCTTCGTGGTGGGCTCGACGTACCAGCTCGCGCGCACGCGCAGCCCCTGGTGGCTGAGCGGCACGTGGCTCGCGGCGTTCCTCGCGTGGCAGCGCGTCGATCAACTCGTGCCCGAGCCCGTCTGGGCGTGGTGGGCGCAGGTGAAGAGCGCGCTGGGCTACGCGACCACGCCGATGCCCGCGTCGTATGCGTCGGTGATGCAGGCGCTCTTCATCGCGGTCAGCGCGCTGGGGGCCGGGCTGCTCCTGTGGCGCAACCGCTCGCATCGCGGTGCGCACGTCTGGCTGCGGATCTCCG
Organism: Archangium sp.; assembly: GCA_044371205.1. GTDB lineage: Bacteria > Myxococcota > Myxococcia > Myxococcales > Myxococcaceae > Archangium_A. The sequence continues at coordinate 114,668 of JBILUC010000013.1, read as the reverse complement.
TGGTGGCGGCGGGCCTTGCCGGGCTGCTCTCGGTGCTCAGCTTCTCGAACGACCCGCGCCCGGCGTTGGTGGCGCTCCCGCTGCTCGCCGTGCCGATGTTCGGGGTCGGTCTTCTGCTGCGTCGCACCGACGCCCTGGGCTCGGGCACGCTGCTGTTGGCGGGGCTCGGCCTGGCGACCCTCACGCAGTGGCCTGCCGAGCCAGTCGCCGCCGGCATCGTGCTCTCGATGTCCGCGCTCGCGTGGGGCGTGTCCGCCCTTCACCCTCGCGCGCACCGCCTCGCGCGCCGCTGGCTGGCCACGACGTCGCTCGGGTTGGGGGGGCTGGTGGTGCTCGTCGCCAGCGTCGGCGGCTTCTTCATCCCGCTCTTCATGGCGACGCTCGCCATCGGGCTGAGCGGGCGCCTGCTCGGCAGCAAGGTGCAGACGGTGAGCCTCTTCGTGCTGTGGGCGCCGCTCCTTCGGCTGGAAACGCCGTGGGCGCCGGTGGTGCTGGGCCTCTTGCTGGCGCTGTGGGCGCGCTTCGGTTCGCGCCGGGCGCGGGTGCTCGAGCCGTTGGCCTTCTCGCTCGCAGTGGGCGGCTCGGTCTGGGCGCTGGTTGCCGCGACGGCGATTCCGTCGGGGCTGTGGTGCCTCGTGGGCGTGGGCGCGCTGGTTGCGCTGCGGCGCGATGGCTCGCGGGCGTGGCTCGACGCCGTGGCGCTCCCCCTGCTGGTGGCAGCGCTCATCCCCTGGCACGCGCGCGCCGGGCTCTGGCCGGACGGGTCGATGGGGCACACGGCGGTCGGAACGTTCGTGCTCGCAGCCGCGGCCGGGGTTCGCGCGAGCCAGCGTGGGCGCCATTGGCAAGCGACGTGGCTCGCCGTCCTGGCGGTGGGCGTCAGCGCTCTGGCTGCCGCGGTCGACGAGCAGTGGTTGTTGGCGGCCTTGACGCTCGTCGTGCTCACGCCTGCGCTCGCCGCCTGGTTCACCGTGCCGCTCGCAGCTGCGGTGCTGGTGGTGTGGTGTGGCGCCTGGGGCTGGGGCCTCGTCGCGCTCTGCGTGGGGTGCTCGCTGCTCGCGTTCGCCGAGGAATCGGACTGGCTCTGGCGTCGCGTGCTCAACCAGGTCGGCGTCTCGTGGGCGGCCTCGCTCACGTCGGCGGCCCTGCTCGTGGCGGCGTTCATGCAGGACGAAGTTCCCCGCGAAGCGCTGGTCTTCTTCGCTGCCACGTTGCCGCTGCTGTGGGCGCGCGCGACGCGCCAGCCGCTCGTCCTCTTCGCGAGTCTCCCCCTCCTCTTCGGCGCAGGGCCCGCTTGGCTCATGCCGCTGCTCGCGGTGGCGTGGGGCCGCCTGAGCGACGTGCGCGTGCTGCGCGCGTTCATCACGCCTTCGGTCGCGGGCCCGGTGGAGCGCGCGTTGCGACTCGCGTTGACGGTCCTCACCGCGGCGCTCGCGCTCTGGCAGCACCCGGGCGGGTCGGTGGAATGGGCGCTGGCGCTGGCGCTGGCGCTCCTCGGGGGTGAACAGGTCATGCTGCGCCTCGCTCTCGCGGCCGCCGTCGGAATGCTCGAGCCCTCGCTGCGCCCGGCGATGGTTGGCGGGTTGCTGTCCGCGGGGCTCCTCGCGCACCACGCGCCCGCCACGCTCAAGCACCTCGTCGGAGCGCGTTCGCTCGCATGGGTCGAGACCGGCGCGCTGGGCCTGTCCATGGCGCTCGCGTTCATCTTCACGCTCAGCCCGACCGTCCCCTTCACGGGCCTCCTCGCGCTGCTGCGTCCGTCGCTCTCCTCAAGCATCGTCGCCCTCGTGCTGCACGGCCTCGCGACCTTCGCCGCGCATCGCCTGGCGCGCCGTTCCGCGCTGCGGGTCTTCTCCGTGCTCGTCGCGGTCGTCAGCGTCGGCGTCGCCTCGGTGGTGCTGCCGCCGACGTTCTCGCTGCCGCTCGTGCTCTGCGTGTCGGGCGTGGTGATGGGTTTCCCCGCGTTGTTCGGCCTCGCGCTGGCGCTCCTCGTGCTCGACCCGGTGCGCACCTTCGAGCTCGGCGAGCTGGTGGTGCAGCCGCACGCGTGGTGGCTGGTGTGCACTGCGGCCGCATCGGCGCTCGTGCTGCGCGTCCCGCGGGTGCTGGCGCGCGTCGAGTGGCTGTTGCGGTCGCTCGGTCGCGATGGGGTGCCGTCGCTCGAGCGCGTCATGTGGTGGTCGAGCGCCACGCTGGTGGGGGTGTTGGCGCTCGCGGCTCCGGAGCCGCAGGCAGCGCTCTTCCTGCCTGCCGCCATGCTGGCGTGCACGCCCCGTCGCAGTGAGCACGGTACGGCGCTGGGGTTGCTCGTGGTCCTCGTGCTGCCGTTGCCGGTGGCGGGTGTGGCGTTCTCGCTCGCGAGCGTCGTGTTGGCGCTGGCGGCGCGCTTCACCACGCATCCGCTCACGCGGCTCTGGCACGTCTGTGCAGGCGTGCTCGCGCTCTTCGGCGTCACGCTGGCCGGGGTCGACTTCGGCGCGTGGCAGATGCCGCTGGCGTGGGCGTCGCTGGGCGTCACCGCGTGGCTGGCGCTGCCGAAGCAATTCTCTGCGCTCTCATGGGGGCTCACCGCAGCGGTGCTGCACGTGCTGCTCGCGTTCGTCGGAGTGCGGCTGTCGACGGGCGCGCCGCAGGCCCTCATTCTTCCCTGGTGGGCGCTCTCGCTGTCGGTGCTGGCGCTCGTGCGTCACCTGCGCAGCGGGGAACGCTCGGTGCAGGTGTTCTCGGTGCTTGCGCTCGGCGAAGTGCTGCTCGGCCTGGCGTTGCTCTCGTCGTCGCACGTGTTGGAAGCCGTCGTCAGTGTGCTGGTCGCCGTCGTCGTCGTGGGGCTGGCCTGGCGGCGCATCGTGGAGGCAGACGATCGCGGCAGCGCGTGGGTGGGGCAGGGCGCGCTGCTGGTCGGCGCGCTGGCCGTGCGCGTGCTCGGCACCGGCTCGATGCCGGGGCTGACCGAAGCGTGGCTGCTGCTGGCCGCAGCGGCAGTCCTCGCGGGCCTCGCTGGCTTCCTCGCGCGAGAAGGCCGTGGCCGGAGCGCGAAGGCGCTGCGCCTCGGGGCGTGGCTGTTCCCCTCGCTGGGCGTGCTCTTCGTGCCGTGGGCGCACAGCACGCCGTCGGCGCTGTGGCTCGGCGGTGTCTCGATGCTGGGGGCCTGGCTGTCGCGCGCGACGCACCGTCGCGGGGGCGCGCTGCTGACGGCGGGGGCGCTCAACGCGGCCCTGCTGCTGGGTGCGCTCGGCGCCGGGTTGACCCAGTGGCACCTCTTCCTCGTGCCGTTCGGGCTCACCCTGCTCGCGCTGGGTCACCTGTTCCGCGCGGAGGTGTCGCCGGCGGTGCTCATTCAAGTGCGCGCGTGGGGCATGGGGCTCATCTACGCGGCGATGGCGTTCAAGCCGCTGACCGCGACGTCTGCGGGCGCGCTCGTGTTGTGCGTGGCGGTGTGCCTGCTCGGGGTCGCGATCGGCGCGGTGTGGCGCATTCGCAGCTACGTGTTGTTGGGCAGCGGCGTGGTGGTGACGACGGTGGTGGCCACGCTGGTGCGCAGCGGGCTCGCCGAGCCGCGGCTGGGCGCCGTCTTCCTCTCGCTGCTCGGGCTCGCGGTGGTCGCCGTGATGGTGTTCGTCACCACGAGGCGCGACGAGCTGCGCGCGCGGGTCGAGGCGATGCAGCGCGTGATGGCGACCTGGTCACCGTGACTTCTCCCTGCGACAGCGGGGCGAGGGAAAGGGGGGGCGCGCTGGAGGTCCGCCCCCTCACCCGGGGAGAGGGAGGAGGTCAGATGTCGAGATCGGTGCGCGACGCGACGATGGCCTGCCAGCGCGAGACGGCCCCCGCGCGCTCGGCATCGGGCCCATCTGCGAAGAAGCCAAAGTTGTCGCCGAAGGTGCGCGAGAGCTCTTCAATCGCGGCGAGGCGCAGGTCGAAGTCATCGGACAGGAGCGCCTCGACCAGCCACTCGATGCGCCGCAATTCGCGCGCGCGCGCCCACCACGCCGTCCACGCCGGGGGGTTGGTGCCGAAACCCACGCGGGTGATTTCCTTGAGCGCGTCGGCTGCCGACTGCGCACACAGCTCGTCTTCGCTGCCGGTCAGGTTGATGAGCCCTTCAATCGACACGCGGTCGTGCAGCACGCCGAGCGCGCGCGCCGCGAGCGAGCGACGGAGCATGTCCGACGAGATGAGTTCCTGGCGCAGCATCGGCAACCGCGACTGGAAGTGGGGCAGCAAGCGCAACGCCGCCGCAGCAGCGCGCGCCGCCGACGAGATGTCGGGCTCGTAGTCGAACAACCCGCGCAGCACGCCATCGACCACGTCGGGGTACCGGAGCGAGCCCGCGGTCAACAAGCCCAGGTAGCGCGTGTCGCTGTCGGAATGATCGAGCAACGGCGCGACCGCCGACGCACCCGCTTGACCCAGCCGCGCCAACGCACCGGGAATGGGGCCCAGCTCATCGGGCTCAGGCAAATCGACCACCGGCAACCGCGACCACCCCGTCGGCCCGGGGAACGCCATCGCGAGCGCGTGCGCCGACGCATCGGGTGACTTCAGCAGCTCGAGCATCGCCATCGAGCGCTCCGACGCGTCGGGCCCGGTGAGCAGCGTGATGAGGCCGTTGAACCATGCTGCGTCGGCGGGCGCCGGCTGCGGCGCCACCGCGTCGTCCGCGTACCCCGGGTCGGGCATCACCGCCGAGGTGGAGGTGAGCTGCTGCGGCACCTGCGGGTTCTGTTTGCGGAAGACGATGAGCTCGTGGAACGCCGAGGGCAGGTCCTGACAGAACAGAATGAAGTCGGCGAGACGTCGCTGCGAGATGGGCCGCGTGCCGCAGTCGCCGTACAGAATCGCGACCAGCTTCGACTGCACCTCGACCGGCCACATGAACACCGTGCGCGGCATGCGGCCCAGCAGCGCGAGGTAGTGCTGCGAGAGCGCGTCGGGCGGCAGCGGGCCGACGTAGCTCCCGCGCGTCAACGCCACGGTGCGGAACACGCTGGCCGTGTCGAGCGGCACGGCGAGCTGCCGAATCACCTCGGGGTCACCGTCACCGCGCGACTGCCAGCCGACCGCCGCGCCACGCATGACTGCGAACGAGCCGACGTACTCGAAGGTGCGGCGCCCATATTCGAGCACCACGTTGATCAACTGCTCGCGGTCCTCCACCGACGCCTTCAGGGCCGCGCGGGCCTGCGCCAGGCTCCACTCGGTCGCGCCCGAGGCCACGAGCCCGGGGGGCGAAGGGAGAATGCCCTGCACCTGTGAGAGCTCGGGGACGGGCACCGGGGCCGCGGTGGTGGCCTCGATGAGGGGCGCCTCCTGCATCGGCGGTGGAGGCAGGGGCCCCGACAGCGCCTCGGCGGCTGCGGGGGGACCACCCGGTGGCTGCAGCAGTTGCACCGGCGCCGACGTGATGAGTGGAACCGGCGCGGGGGCGTATTCCCGACTCAAGTCGTCGGGCGGCGTGGGCGCCTCGGTCGGCACTTCAACCGGCACCGACGTCGCGCCCGACACCACCTCGGCGACATCCGAGAAGTCCATCTCGTCGCGTTCGACGGCGGGCGCCGCGGGTTTCGGATCGGGCGCGCGAGAGCTCGGCGCTGCGGGATCCGGCGCAGGAGACGTTCGGGGCGTGACGGCCTTGCGCTCGGCAGGGCGCACCCGGTCGGCAGAAGGGCGGGGCGCTGAGGCGGGCTGCACGAACACCACGGGCTCGCTCTTGCGGTCGGGTACCGACTCACTCGAGGGGCGCCGCGGCGGCAGCACGCCGCCCGGGAAGGCAGGCACCGCAGGGGGAAGCGGTGCCGGCGTCGAGGGACGCGGCTTGGGGATGGTGGTGGAGGCGGCGTTCGAGATTTGCTTCGCGAAGTTCCTGTAGCCGGGGATGTCCATCACCCGGGTCCAGTCGCTCTCGTCTGCGACTGCCACGCCCTCGGGGTTGCTCTCGAAGGTGTTCTCACCGTGCTCGGCACGCGCGAAGCGGCCATACGCCAGCGGGTCGAGCACCGACGTCTTGGGATCCTCGTCTTCGGACCCGAGGGGAATCGGCTCTTCGACGATCTCGATCTTCGGCCTGGGCTTTGCGGGCTTCTTCGGCTTGGGCGCCCCGAGCAACAGAGGCTCTTCGACGATGCCGCGCGAGAGTCGCTCGCTGACCTCAGGGCTCCGCGACTCGGTCTCGATCTCGAACGGCACCACCGGCGGCGGCGCGCGCGTCGGGTCGAGCGCCGTGAGGAGCCCCTGGTACCGCTTGTCGAGGCCCTGGCCGTAGAGCGTCTGCTGCCAGTCACGCACCCGCACCTCGAGCGCGACCCACAGCTCGAGCTTGCGGCCGAGCAGAAACCCGACGTCTTTCAGCTGAGCCTGCTGCAGCGGGTAGGCGCACGCGAGGTGCAACGCGGTGCCGTCGACCGACAGCGGCACCACATTCAACTGGCGCGCCATCTTCAGCGGCATCAGCGGGCCGGCTTCGCCATTGGGCTCGAAGTCGGCGAGGTTCACCAGCCGCACGCCGCTGACATCGGAGATGGCCTGCAGAATGCCGGCTTCCGACACCGCGCCCATCTCGAGGAGCACGGTGTCGAGCGTGCCTCCATCGCCGCCGAGTCGGCGCAGGGCCTCGTCGACGACGCGAGCCGGGAGCAGTCCCCGGGCGATGAGGTGTTGTGCGAGCCGCTGAGGCATTCGATCAGGCGTCCTGGAGCTTCACCACGAACGTCTTCGTCAGCTTGTCATGGAGCGTCTGTCCATGCCGGTCAAACAGCGCCAGCCAGAACCCCGACAGGAAGAGCCCGAACGAGACGAGTGACAACAGGGCGCGAATGAGCGAGCGCACCGGCGCGGGCGCGTGGCCCGTGGCGTCGACGAGGTGAATGCCCATCAAGCGGCGACCGGGCGTCCTCCCGCTCCACAAGAAGGCAAAGAGCGAGGTGTAGACGAAGGCCAGAATGCCAGCGAGCGCAGCCCCGGGAATGGCGATGGCGATGAGCTGCTGCACGGGTGAGACGTTCCTCGGCGCGATGACCTGCATCGCCACGAAGAGCAGGCCCAGCACCAGGGTCGACACGAAGAGCAGGTCGGTCAGCCACGCGCCGCAGCGCCGCCACAGAGACGCGGGCTCGGCGGTGACGTGCGCGTGGGCGCCCGTCGACTCGACCGGCTGCGCCTCGAGCGCAGGACTCGGTGGGCGTGCGACGGGGGCGCGGGCGGGCGCAGGGGCCTGCTGCTGCAAGGGCAAATCACGGAGCGACGGCGGCCGCTGAGGCACGGCCTGGCCCTGCGGCAGCTCTCTGGCGCGCGCGAACGGGCCGGGCAACCCTTGCTGGGTGACGAGCATCTCCGCGGGCAAGTGCTGGCGCGGCGGAATGGTGGACGCCGGCAGCGGTGCGACGTGCTGACGCGGCGTGGGCTGAACGGTCTTCGGCTCGTCGTGGTCGAACTGCGGCACTGCTGCGGGGCGCGGAGGTTGCGGGGAGGCGGGTCGTTGCATCTGGGGTGCGCGCGGCGCGGGCGAGTGACCTTCGGGAGGAAGCGCGCCCTGGTAGGCCGTGCTGGGCGTGATGTGCGGCATGGGTGCGGCGGGCTTCAGTGGCGCGGGGCGCGTCTGCGCGAACTCCACGGGGGAAGGCGGCGCTGCGCGCTGCGGACCTGCTGACCTCGGCACCGGCTCGGTCACCTGGTCATCGACGGGCGTCCGCCCGGCGGTCGGCATCGTCGCGCCACCCGGAGCGGTGCGGGGAACCTGGGCGGCCGGCTGATTCATCGCGCCACTCGGGGAGCTGCGGGAAACTTGATCGGCAGGCTGATTCATCGCGCCACTCGGGGAGCTGCGTGGAACTTGAGCGGCAGCCGGGTTCATCGCGCCGCTGGGAGAGCTGCGGGGAATGCCCGGTGCGGGCGGCGCAGCAGCGGCGCGTGGTGCCGCAGGTGGAGCGGTGGCGACGGGCGGGCGCCCGGTGCCGGGAAGAATCGGAGGGCGCGCGACCGCGGGGCGCACCGGCTGGGTTGGGCCGAGAGGTGACGGTGGCGCAGCGCGTGGCGCGAGATTGGGAGGCACGGCGCGGCCAGCGAGCGAGCTGGGGCGCGCAGGCACGGTGCCCGGCGGAATCGCTGCGCGTTCCGCAGCGGGTTGCATCGGGTCGGTGGGCGCCTCGGCCGAGGCGTTGGAGATGTTCAGCTCTTCGAACGACGGCGCGCGCTGTCGGCGATCGAGGCTCATTTCCTTCTGCAGCAGCTCGGGCGTCTGGCCGGGTGGTGCATCGAAGGGCTTTTTCGGGTCTCCGCTCACGTGCAGCCAATGAGACCCCCAGAATCGGGGTTCGGCAAGAAAACCTACAGTCTCCTACCTGCTCAACCGAGGGCGCCTTCGAGGTGGCGCAGCACCGCCAGGGCCGCGAGCGCTGCGGTTTCCGTTCGCAAGATGAGGCGGCCGAGCGTCACGGGCTGTGCCCCGAGCGCGAGCAGCGCGTCGACTTCCCCGCGCGCGAGACCGCCTTCCGGGCCGATGACCAGCGCGAGCGGTCGCTCCCCCGCCGCCTGCGCTGCTTGTGAGAGCGGCACCGCGCGCTCTTCTTCATCGAGCACCAGCACCCGGGGCGAGTCGGGCAACGCGCGCACCAGCGCGACCAGCGGCGCGGGCGTCATCACCTCGGGCACGTCGCTGCGCCCACACTGCCGCGCGGCCTCTTCGGCGATGCGCTGCCACCGCGCGCGCTTCGCCTCTTGCTTCCCGTCGAGCTTCACGACCGAGCGCTCACACATCGCCGGTGCGAAGCGGGTCGCGCCCAGCTCGGTGCCCTTCTGCAACACAAGCTCGAGCTTGTCGCCCTTGGGCAGCCCCTGGACGATGGTTACGGCACGCAGCGCCGGCTCGGCCCGGCCGTTCTCGAGCTTCAGCACGCCCTCGCTCTCGGTGAGCGAGGTCACCTTCGCGTCGAAGCGACGACCCTTCCCATCGAACACCTCGAGGCTGTCATCGGCGCGCAAGCGCAACACGCGCGTGACGTAGTGAAAGCGCTCGCCGCTCAGCGGGGCGGGGCCCTCACTCGCGCCGGGGAGCAGCAGCCGAATCATCGGCGCTCGAGCTCGATGCGAATCCATTCCCCGATGGTGGCGTCGCGTACGGGCACGAGGCCCAGCTTCGTGAACGCGGCCTTCACGTCGTCGGCCTGGGGCACCAGCACGCCGGCGAGCACGAGGCGGTTCTTCACCTTCGGCACGATGAGCGGCGCCAGCTCGACGAGCGTGTTGGCGAGGATGTTGGCGAGCACGAGGTCGAACTGGCCGTCGATGCCGTGCAGGGTCTTCGTCGAGAGCTCGACGTCACCGATGCCGTTCTCTTCGGCGCATTCCTTCGCGAGCTGCACCGAGGTCACGTCGTTGTCGACGCCGACACACCGCGCCGCGCCGAGCTTCTTCGCCGCAAACGCCAGCACGCCGGTGCCGGTGCCCACGTCGAGCACGCTCGCGCCCGCGTGCGTGGCCATGAACTCGTCGACCGCGCCCAGGCACAGCGAGGTGGTGGGGTGGTCACCGGTGCCGAACGCCATCTTGGGCTCGATGAAGAGACACACCTTGTCTTTGGGGGCGGTCTCCTTTTCCCACGGCGGGCCGACCCACAGGCGACCGACGGTGACGCTCTTGATCTGGTTGCGCCACTCGACGCTCCAGTCGCGCTCGACGACGTCTTCCAGCGCGAAGCGCGCGGTCGGGACCTTCTCGGCCAGCTCGACCTGCGCGCCCTTCGCGTCGTCTTTGTCTTCGAAGTAGGCGATGAGAATCGCCTCGCCCTTGTTGGGCGCGCGTACGGTGAGCACGGTTTGGTTCGCGGAGTCGCGCACTTCGAGACCCGTCGCGCCGTAGTCGTAGAGAACGCTCTGCGCGAAGTCGCTCTCGTCTTCAGGCACGTCGACGGTGAGGGAGAACCAGGCCATGGGCGGCTCATACCTTCTTTGAGGCGTTGGCGTCGCGTGCGAGGAAGTGGGCATGCTGCCGCGCATGCGCGTCGTTGGGGTCTGCAGTCTGCTGCTGCTGGGGTGCATGGGGCCGCCTGCGCCCGACGCCGAATTGTGTCGCGACGTCATCGCGCGGGTGTGTGTCCCGCCGGTGTGCCCCAACGCGGCGGTGCGGCTCGCGCTGCCTGAGATGGACTGCACCGCGAAGCTGCAGGCGCGCACGGGGTGTGACTCGCTCGACTTCGCCTTCACCTCGCCCAGCCGCGCGCGGGTGCTCGAGTGCCGCCTGCCGTTGGTGCGCGCCGGTGAGACCATCGACGTGCACCCCGCCTGCGACGACGTCGACGAGACGGTGCGCGTGTGCCCCGACGTGGTGCGCTTTCTGGGAGGCACGCCATGAACGCGCTGCTGATCGCCTTGACGCTCTCGCAGTTCCCGATGGACGTGTTCGAGAACGCCGGCGCCTTCACCGAAGTCGAGACCCGAGACGGCGTGACGCTCTCGAAGCGCGCGGTGAAAGACAGCCCGTACTTCGAGTACCGCGTGGCGACGACGAGCTCGTACTCCGTCGCGCAGCTGTGCGACGCGACCTACGACTGGGGCACGCACGAAGGAGACAGCCCCGGCGTCACGCTCTTCAAGGTGGTGGAAGACGGTGACGACGTGCGGGTCGTCTACAACCAGATCACCAGGCCCATCGTGGCGAAGCGCGACTACGCATTGACCATCGTCCGCCTGCGGGAAGGCGAACGGTGCCGCATTCGGTTTCGCACCGCGAACGACAAGGCGCCGGCGAAGCCCGAGGGCTTCGTGCGCATGGACAAGCTGTGGGGCGAATGGCTGTTCGAGCCGGCCGAGAAGGGCTCGAAGCTGACGTACACGCTGTATTCCGACCCCGCGGGCTCGGTGCCGGCCTTTCTCGTGCACGGCGGCCAGTCGGGCGCCACGCGCGAATCGCTGATGACCGCGCTTTCGAAGACGAAGAAGGCCGTGGAGGCGAAGCGATGAAGCGCGTCTTCGCCCTCTCTCTGTTCCTCCTCGGGTGTGCGCAGATCGAGACCACCACGCGCGTCGAGCGGGGCCCGCTGCTGCGCACGTTCGATCGGCCGGTGCTGCTGGCCGGAGGCCTCACCGCCGACGTGCGCGTCGAATGGCCGATGCTCAAGCTGACGGTCATCGGCAACGACGTGTGCCGCGCCGAGACGGTGGAGGAGTACGCCGAAGACCACATCACCGAGAAGACGTCGGCCGCGGTGGGGCCCACGCTCTCGACGGGCATCGCCAACGTGCTCGCCAGCGCGGTGCTGCTGGGCATCAGCTTCGCCCTCTCGGACACACCCGACTACAACCTCATCAACCGCGGCGGCTTCTACGGCCCTTCGACGCGCCAGTACGTGCAGGGCGCCAGTCTGGTGACGCTCGGAGTGGGCGTGCCCTCGCTGCTGGTGGGCCTCGTGACCAGGCTCCGTACGGGAGACGAGATCGTCACCAAACGTGGCGAGCAGGTGGTGAGCCAGAAAGACGCGCGCTGCAACGAGCGGCCCGCGACGGGGCCGATGTCGCTGGTCTCGGCGCAGGGTGGCGTGCTCGCGCTGCAGGCGGTCGATGGGGCGCTCGACGTCGACGGCACGAAGGTACCGATGACGCCCGAAGAGCTGCGCTTCGCCGACCGCGCGGTCGAGCTGAACGACGAGGGGCGCGCGAAGTTCACGGCGTGGGCCGCGTGCGTCGCGGTGAACAACGACACGAAGCCCGTCGGTGCGCTCAGTGAGACGGGCCTGCTCGCGCGGGCCGATCGGCTGCGCGAGTGCCGTGCGGTGCGCGGCGAGGCGCTCAACGCGTCCATCGCCGAGGTCGACGCCGAGCTGGCGCGACGTCGCGAGAGCGGCAGCCCTGCGGCGTGGGCCCCGGGCACCAACGTGGCGAGCTTCGAAGAAGCGGTGTCGGCCTACGCACCGAAGTTGAAGCTGGCCGTGAACTCGACGGACCTGGTGGTGCTCGACGTACCTGAGTCGGCCGAAGGGAAAGCGGTGCTGCTGCAGGGCATCGTCGGCGAGGGCGTGACCGAGAACATCGGCGTGGTGCAGGTGGGCGACCGCCAGGTGTTCCTCTTCATTCCTCCGAAGCGCGCGTGGACGCAGAGCTTCCCCAACGGCACGCGCATCGAAGCGGTGGCGCTGATCGCGGGGCGGCAGACGCTCGGTGAGAAGAACCTGCCGCTGCTGCGCGCGGTGTGGATGCGGAGCGGTTGGTGACGCCTTCGCCTCCGTACTGGGCGGTGGTCTTCACCTCAAAGCGCAGGACCGCGCCCGACGACGGCTACGACGAGATGGCCGTGCGCATGGACGCGCTGGTGCACACGCAAGAGGGCTTCCTGGGCCACGAGTCGGTGCGCGACGCCGAGGGCGTGGGCATCACTGTGTCGTACTGGCGCGACGAGGCCGCCATCGCGGCGTGGAAGCGCGTCGACGAGCACCGTGAAGGCCAGCGGCAGGGGCAGCTGCGGTGGTACGAGTCGTACGTGGTGCGCGTGGCGAAGGTCGAGCGCGAGTACCAGTTTCCCCCGGCGCCGAAGCCTCCCCCGTGACGACGGCGCTCGCACTGGTGGTCATCGCGGTGGTGGCCGTCTCGGTACACGTCTCGACGATGGCGCTCACCGCGTTGGCGCTCGGGCACTCGTCGCAGACCGTCAGCCTCTTCTTCGGCCCGGTGCTGCTGCGTCGACGCATCGGCCGCGTGAACGTGCAGCTTGGCTCGATTCCGCTCGGCGGCTTCGTGCAATTCGACCACCGGGATGGACTCGCTGGCTGGCCGACCGGGCCCCGCGTGCTGACGCTCGCGTCGGGCAACCTCGCGCTGCTCACCCTCGGCGTCGTGCTCTTCGGCACCTCAGGGCCCTTGCTGCTCAGCCGCGAGGACTTCTTGCTGCTGCTCGGCGCGTCCCCGGTGCGCGCGATGGGCTGGGCGGCGATGGCGTTCGCAGTCGTGAACCTGCTGCCCCTGCCGCAGCTCAATGGCGGTCAGATGGTCGCCGCGCTCCTCTCCCTCGTTCGCGGTCAGGAGGTGCGCTTCCCCATGTGGCTGTCGGCGGCGGGCACGCTGCTGAGCCTGGGCCTGCTGGTCTGGTGGCTGGTGCGCTGAGCCGACCGGGTAAGCGGGTGCATGGCCGACGACAAGCACCACCTCCGCTTCCACGTTGAACACCAACTCCTCTCGGCAGCGTTCGGTGCTGACTGGTTCGGGGTCAAAGCCGAGGGCTTCGCTCGCTTCTTCGGCACGCCGAAGTTCCTCTTCGCCCAGACCCTGATGGTCGCGGCCTGGGTCGTCGTCAACGCCACCGGCCTCACCCACTTTGACGTCTACCCGTTCATCTTCTTGAACCTCGCGTTCAGTCTGCAGGCGGCCTACGCGGCGCCGCTCATCCTCCTCGCCCAGACGCGGCAGGCCGACCGCGACAAGGCGCTCGCGCAGGGCAGCCTCGACCAGTCGCGGCAAGTGCTCCACTTACTCGAGCAGAACACCCAGCTCACGCAGGTCACCCGCGAGCTGAGCCTGCGCATCGAGGCGCTCACCGAGGAGATTCACCGCAAGGTCGTCGTGGCGTCCACTCCGTGAGGCGTACGGGGGTAAGAACGGCTGAATGAGCCCCCTTGACGAACTGGCGACGATTCTGCGGCCCGCGGGCGGAGGGCTGTTCCTCGTCAGCACTGGCAAAGCCGAGCAGGAAGCCCTGCAGCAGAACCTCTACGGCGTCAGCGACGCGGCGCAGGTGCAGCAGCGGTTTCGTGACTCGCTCTCGCGCATCGCCACCGCGAAGGGCGTGCTGCTCGGCGTGCCGTCGGACGTGGGCGCGGGCTTTCGGCGCGGCGCGAACCTGGGGCCTCAGTTCATTCGCACGCAACTCTTCGCCGACGGGGTCGACCTCGCGAGCCAGGGCGTGGTCGACATCGGAGACGTCTTCGTGGTGCCGCAGTTGCTCAGCGACGAGATGCTCACCGCCGCGCAGCTCGAGGCCTCGCGGCTGGCGCTGTACCCGAACGTGCCGGCGAACGAGCGCGAGCGACTGCCGGTCGCTCCGCTCAGCATCGAGCGGCGCGCCTTCGAGCTGGTGTTCGCGCTCAACCCGAAGGTGAAGCCCTTCGTGCTCGGGGGAGATCATTCCACCGCGCTGCCCGTGGTGCAGGCGCTCGACGCCGTCGCCCCGAAGCCGTGGGGCATCGTGCAACCCGACGCGCACACCGACCTGTTGCAGACCCGCCTCGGCATCCAGCACTGCTTCGCCACGTGGAGCTGGCACGCCAACGAGCTGCTCGGTCGCCAGGGTCGCCTCACGCAGGTCGGCATTCGCGCCTCGGGTCGCGACCGCGCGCACTGGGAATCGACGCTCGACGTGCGGCAGTTCTGGGCGAAAGACGTGCTCGCCGACCCGCGAGGTCAGCTCGACGCGCTGCTCGCGCACGTGAAGGCCACCGGCGTGAAGGGCGTGTACTTCAGCAACGACATCGACGGCACCGACGCGAAGTGGGCCGACGCAACGGGCACTCCGGAATTCGGCGGCCTCGAGCCCGACTGGCTGGTCGAGCTGATTCGTCGGCTCGGGCGCGAGGTCGGGCTGCTCGGCGGCGACGTGATGGAGGTCGCCCCGTCGCTCACCCCGAAGCCCGACAGCGTGGCGCGCACGGTCGGCCTCGCGGCGCGCTACCTGCGCGAGACCGTCGAGGCGGCGCTGCGATGAGCCGTTTCCTGCTGCTGGTGTTGTGCACCGCCGCGCTCGGAGCACACGCCGCGGAGCCGGTCGTCGCGATCGCGCGCTTCGTCTGCGACGACAAGCAGGCCACCGCCGACACCTGCGACGAGCCGGCCTGGCGGAGGAGCGCGCTCGAGGGGCCGGAGAAGAGCTCCACTCTGTTCGAGCACGTCTGGGGCGGGCCCGAGGGCGCGGTGTGGAACGGCGCAGCGGCGATCGTGCTCTTCGTGAAGGGCAGCAGCGAGGTCGTCACGCTCAACGGCGTGAAGCTGGCGATGACGACGTCAGGCGCGTGGCGGTGGGGGCGCGTGTCTGCGGCGCAGTGGCAGAAATGGGCGAAGCCCGTCCCCGAGCATGTGTACGAGCAGGTCACGGTGCGAGTCGGGAAGCAGGTCGTCGGCGCCTGGTGGTTCGCGTACGGCGAGTGAGCGTCACTTCCGCAGGTGCGCGGCGAGCACGTCACGCGCGGTCGTCCACTTCGGCATTGGGTAGCGCGCGTTGTCGAGGGTGGCGTGCCGCGCGAGCCCGCTCAATTCCGGGCGGAGGTCGAGGTTGCGGTTGTTGCCGCCCGGTCACTTCGTGAAGTCGATGGAAGAGTCGGAAGGGATGAGGCGCTTCACGCCCGCGGCCACCGCCGCCTCGAGCAGCCGCGACTGGGTGTCGACGATGACGGGCCGCAGCCCCGCGAGTGCCGAGACGACACAGCCCGCGCCCCGGCACCGCAACCCCGTCACCAACGACGCGGTGTCGCTCGCGGTGCGCAAGGGATCGCTGCAGTCAGCGCTTCTTCGGCGGCGACAGCTGCAGCGGTCGAACGTCTTCAGGCCGCGAGCCGAACCCGCCGAGCACCAGGCTGAGCGCCCATGCGAGCGCGAGCACGCCGACCACCACGCCAATCCACAGCGCCCAGTTCACTTCGCCCGGCCTCGCTGGTGGTTGCTGCGGCCCCGACCTGGCGCGCTTCGAAACGAGGACCGGCGCTTCTCCGTCGGTGATGGGCTCGTTGGGGTCGACCGGCGCTGCTGGCACCTTGTCACCCGACATGCGGCGCGCGTCCCCCGACAGATTGCGGCCCGAGTCCCCCGACTTCTTCTGACTGTCTGAGGTCTTCTTGCGCGTCGCCGCGGGCACAGTTCCCGTCGGTTTGCGCACCGGCTCGACGGGGGCCGTGGCCAGGTTGCCCGTCGGCTTGCGCATGGGCTCGACGGTCGTGGCCGGCTTCTTGAACTCGTCGGTCGGCTGTTCGAACGGCGCAGGGTTGAAGCCCTTGTCTCCCACCGGCGCGAGGTTGGCCTCGGTGCGCTCGGTGGGCCCGGGCCCCACGGGCTGGTCGAGCACCATGGTCGGCGAGGCCATCTTCGGCTGGTGCGGGTTGGTGGGAACGTCGAGCTCGAGGGGAGGCGGCGGTGACGGCAGCGCGGGCCGCGGGTCGCTTTCTTCACCGACCTGCGTCATCAACTTCAGGTTGGCGAACGATGCGTCGGTGGTGGTGCTCTGCAGCAGAGAGCGCGTCGCCGCGATCTTGTCTTCGAAGAGCCTCGCCATCACCTCGGCGACCTGGCCGTCGTCGAACAGCTCGGGCAGCGCGTGGTCGAGCGCGCGGGCGTACTCGCGGCCCGTCTTCCAGCGATCGTTCGGGTTGCGCGAGAGCCCCTTCATCACGACTTCAACCAGAGCCGGAGGCAGCGTGGGCGCGACCTCTCCGAGCGGTCGCACGTCGCCCTGCAGGATGCGGTTGAAGAGCGCGATGTCGTTGCTTTCGTCGAACAGCCGCGTGCCCGAGAGCAGCTCGTAGAGCACCACCGAGGCGGCGAAGAGATCAGACCGGCCGTCGAGTTCCTTCTGCATCACCTGCTCGGGCGACATGTACTGCAGCGTGCCCTTCACCATTCCCACCTGCGTGGTGTCGAGCCGGCCGCGCGCCTTGGCGATGCCGAAGTCGATGATCTTCACGCCACCGGTGTAGGTGATCATGATGTTGCGCGGGTTGATGTCGCGGTGCACCACGGGCATCGGCTTGCCGGTGGCCGGCTCGACGAAGTGGTGCGCCGAGTGCAACCCCAACAACACGTCGTGCATCACCCGCGCGAAGAAGGCCGGCGCGAGCGCGACCTTGCGCCTGCGCGCGCGCGCTGCGACCTGGCCCAGGTTCTGGCCGGCGACGAATTCCATCGCCAGCACCGGCTCGCGGTTGTCGGGGGCTTCGGCGAGCTCGAACACCTGCGCGATGTTCGCGTGCGACAAGGTGGCGGTGATGCGCGCCTCGTCGAGGAACATCTTCATGAACATGTCCTGCTCCGCGACCGAGGGCAGCACGCGCTTCAAGGCCACGAACTTGCGGAAGCCGCCCTGACCGCCCAGGTACGCGAGATAGAGCTCGGCCATTCCCCCGACGGAGATGCGGCCAATCACCTCGTACTTCCCGAGCCTGTACCCCTTCTCGAGGGGAGCCCCCGCCGGCGTCATCGTGTGCGCATCATCAACCCGAATTCGGAGGGAAGCGAGTGCTTGGGTGGGTGGGGCGACTGTGGCAAGACCGATGGACGATGCGCCTCGTTGCCCTCGCCGTGAGTTGTGCCTTCGTGATCCTGAGCGCCGGGTGCAAGACCAGCTGCCGCCAGCTCTCGGAAAAGCTCTGCGACTGCACGCTCAGCGCCACCGAGCGCACCTCGTGCCTGCAGGCCGCGGCCAACAAGGAAACGAGCAGCATCGTCATCACGGCCGAAGACGAGGCGACCTGCCAGTCGCTGCTCGACCAGTGT
This sequence comes from Archangium sp., assembly GCA_044371205.1. Lineage (GTDB taxonomy): Bacteria > Myxococcota > Myxococcia > Myxococcales > Myxococcaceae > Archangium_A. Next base: position 97,215 of record JBILUC010000013.1, on the reverse strand, counting down.
GACTGCCGCCTCATCGACACGCCCGCTGGCAAACAGCGCTGCGGGTTTGCCGTCAGCACCGACGCAGGCTTCTGACGCCGAACATGACTGAGGCCCGGTTCTCTGTGACGAGAGCCGAGCCTCAGGTTCTACAGCTTGAAGCGGGTACGACTCAGGGCATCGCGCGAACGTTCGCGGCCTGCAGGCCCTTCGGCCCACGGTTCACGTCGAACTCGACCTTCTGCCCTTCGGCGAGGGTGCGGAACCCGTCGGCCGTGATCGCCGTGTGGTGACAGAACACGTCGTCACCGCCGCCGTCCTGGCTGATGAACCCAAAACCCTTCGCATCGTTGAACCACTTCACAGTACCAGTCGCCATTTGCTTTTTTGCTTTCCGTAGCGGTCAGCATGAATTGCTGCCCACAGGCTCATTCACGAACCTGCACCCCGCCTACGCCCTCTTTCGACAAAGCGATAGCCCCTTCAGCCGAATTCTGATCAGCGACGGCTTTCGCGGGCGTGGTCGATCTCGGCGCGAATGGTCGCCAGCTGCGCCTCTTTGCCCTCTCGATAGAAGAGGTTGAACGACTCGAAGGGGATCAACTTCCCGTCGGGCCGCGCCATGTGCACGCACGACTTCTTGAGGGCGCGCAGATCCATCGTCTCGGCGTCCATGAAGTGCACGATGAGCACGCGGAAGACGTTCTGGTAGTTCAGCGAGGGCGGCGCGCTCACCTGCGGCAGACAGCAGAGGAGATCAGACAGGCACCGCGCCTGGCTGTCGGGCGAGTGGTTGGTCGAGAAGGTCTGGAAGACGGCCGCTTTCAGGTTCGGGTCGTCTTCGAAGACGATGGTGCTGCGATCGCCGCTCAAGAGCGCCTTCTCGTCGAGCCAGCGCGTCAGCGGCAGCACCTGGCCGTCGACCTTGAGCGCGTAGGCCATCGCCAGCGTGTCGGGGTTACAGGGCACGGGCAGCACGTCGCGCTCGGTGAAGAGGCCGCTTTGTTCGGCGATGAGCCTCCGCACGGCGCTCACCGGCAGGCGGTGTTCGCGTTCGTTCCACTGCTCGTTGCGGCCGGCGTTGCTCACCGGCTGAATCGTCACGCCGCGCACGCAGGGTTGCTCGAGCCCGAAGCGGATGACGTCACCGACCTCGCCGTCGTTGAGGCCCTTCTTGAGGGTCATCACCAGGGTGGTCGAGAGCTTGACCTCGTTCAATCGGGCAATCGCCTGCTTGCGAATGCGGGTGAGGTCGGCGCCGCGCAGCTCCTGGTGCACGCTGCCCTTGAGCGAGTCGAACTGCAGGTAGATCTCGAAGCGCGGGAGATACGTCGCCAGCCGCTCGGCGAACCCCGGCTCGGTGGCGATGCGCAGGCCGTTGGTGTTCACCATCAGGTGGCGAATGGGCCGCTTGCGACACTCGTCGAGGATCTCGAAGAACTGCGGGTGCAACGTCGGCTCGCCGCCCGAGAGCTGCACCACGTCAGGCTCGCCCTCGTTGGCGACCGTCGCGTCGAGCATCGCCTTCACTTCGTCGAGCGAGCGGTGCTTGAGGTGCGGAGCGGTCGAGCTGCCGGCGTAGCAGACGGGGCAGGTGAGGTTGCAGCGGTCGGTGATCTCCACGACGGTGAGACACGAGTGCTGCATGTGGTCGGGGCACAGCCCGCAGTCGTACGGGCAGCCGTACTGCATCGTGGTGTTGAACCGGTTGGGCAGCTCGGGCGGCTTGATGAACACCTCGCGCGCCTGGCGGTAGTACGCGACGTCGTCGCTGATCAGCACGCGCTGACCGCCGTGCGCCGGGCACCACTTGTCGAGGAAGACGCGCTCGGTCTCGATGACCACCTTCGCTTCCACGGTGCGCAGGCACGTCGAGCAGAGGGACGAAGTCGTGTCGTAAAAAAGGTACGGCCTCACGCGACGGCTCATGCGGCGGACCTTCTCATGGAGCCCGGTGCAGGTGCAGTGAGATAGACCGCACCTCGATGAAGGCCGACTCGATCATTGCGGTTCTGGCCCTGACGGTCGGCGTCGGCGTGGTGGTCGAGAGCGTGTGGCTGCTGGTGACACGCCGAGCCGCGCTGGCGTGGGGCGAACTCGCGGCGGATCTCGTCATCTTCTTCGTTGGCGAAGCCATTCGTTTCGCGATGCGCGGCGCGTTCCTCTTCGCGTACGTCGCCCTGGCCTCCCTCGTGCCGTGGCGCCACGAACTGAGCGTCCTCTCGGCGCTCGCCTGCTTCGGGCTCGTCGACCTGCTGCTCTACGGCTGGCACCGGCTGCTGCACCGGTGGCGCTTCGGGTGGGCGCTGCACTCGGTGCACCACTCCGGGCACACCTTCGCGTTGCCACTGGCGGGGCGCCTCCCGTGGCCGCTGCGCTTCGTGGACGACCTCGTGCCGTTGCCGCTGGTGCTGCTCGGCTTCGACCCGGCACTCATTTATCTGTGTCTCGCCGTCAGCTTCGTGGTGCAGGTCTTCGCGCACGCCGCACACGTGGGCCCGCTCGGTCATCTCGATCTCATCTTCAACACGCCAGCCAACCACCGCGTGCACCACCACCTCGAAGGCGAAGGGCAGCAGCGCAACTTCGGGGCCGCGCTCGTCGTGTGGGACCGGCTCTTCGGCACCTTCCAGCGGGGTGACGGCGCAGGTGTGCCCATCGGCGTGAAGGGCTACGACGGTGGCAGCGTGAACCCGTTCGCGATTCAGCTCGAGGGTCTCGCGAAGTGGTGGAGGCGCGAACCGTGAACCCGACGTTCAACGCGGGCTACGCGACCTTCGTTGGCCTCGGTCTGGTGCTCGGCTTCTTCGTGAAGCAGAGCGAAGAGCGACGCCTCGCGATTCTTCACCCCGCGCGACAACGGTGGGTCACCTCGGGCGCGATTGTCGGAGCGATGGTGGGCGCGAAGCTCGGCCTCCTGCTCTACGTGCCGTGGGACGCGTGGTGGAAGTCGATCTCGGAGTTCCCGGGCGAGTGGGGTGGCCGCACGATTCTCGGAGCGCTCTTCGGCGGTTTCGTCGGCGTCGAGTTGATGAAGAAGGCGCTCGGCATCACGGTCGCCACAGGAGACCCGTACGCCATCGCGTTGCCGCTCGGGCAGGGCCTCGGTCGCATCGGTTGCTTCCTTGGGGGCTGCTGCTTCGGCGCGCCGATGGCCGACGGCGTGCGCCACCCCGCGCAGCTCTACGAGGCGTTCTTCGACTTCGCCCTCGCGGGCACGTTGTTCGCGATTCGCAAAGAGCCCCGCGCGGCGGGAGTGCTCTTCCGCACCTACCTCCTCGCGTACGCGGTGGTGCGCTTTGGCGTCGACTTCTTCCGCGGTGACGAGAAGCAGGTGTTCGGTCCGCTGAGCTGCGCGCAGTGGTTCTGTCTGGCGTGCGGAGCGTGGCTGGCCGTCGACATCGCGCGGCGCAGGCGGGCGTCATGAGCTGGCGGCTCGCGCTGGGCGTGGGCTTCTTCGTGGCGCAGCTCACCTCCCTGTGGCCCTCGACGTGGGCGCCGTTTCACGAGCACGCGGTGTATCGGCTGTCGGTGAACGGCCTGAACACGAAGGACTCGTTGGCCCACTACCGGTTGAGCTCGTTCCATTATTCGCCCGAGCGAGATGAGAACTGGGAGACGAACGACCTCCGCTTCGTGCTTCGGGTCATCGAAGCGAGCCCACCGGCGGCAGTGCACCTCGAAGGCACCCTCAACGGAACCCCCTTTTCACGCGACTGGTCTGCCTCTTCCCCACCGGGGGAGAGGGTCGGGGAGAGGGGAAACCCTCCATGAACGCGTCCCATCGTGAACTCCCGAGCTCCCACGTCCGCGCCGCCCAGGTGCTCGCGACGGCCTGGCTCATCACCGGCCAATCCTTCGCCTTCCCGCCGCCGCACCTCTCGATCCTCGAGGGCTTCATGGACTTCCCATGGCGCATCGAGCTCGCGCTCTTCAGCACCATCGGCTGTCTCGCGATCCTCTTCACGGGCTTCACGCGGCTGGGCTGCCTCGCCGTGTCGTTCACCATCGCCCTCGAGCTCGCGGCGACGAAGACGTGGTTCTCGCACAACCGCCTCTTCGTGGTCGCGCTGCTGCTCACCATCGCGCTCAGCGACCGCCGCCACCGCTGGCTCCCGCGCGCGCAGGTGGGGCTCGTCTTTCTCTGCGCCGGTCTCGACAAGCTGCTCGCCCCCGCGTGGAGAGACGGCACCTTCGTGACCAGCTTCCTCGAGCAGCTCTCGCGCTTCGGGTTGATGTGGTCGCCGGCGCACACCGTCGGCGGAGGTGAGAACACCCTCGCCTCGCTCCTCCGCACCCTCGTTGGAGACGGGCGACTTGCGGGGCTCGTCGTCATCGCGGTCGAGCTCACCATCGCGGGGCTGTTCTTCGCGAACATGAAGCACGGGGCCTGGCTCAACCTGCTCTTCCACCTCGGCGTGTTCGCGGTGACGGGCGGCACGATGGGCCAGTTCTTCTTCGCCGGCCTCGCCAGCTCGTTGCTGTTGCTCGACGACCGCGACCTCCCTCATCCGCTGTACGTCATCGGCCTCACCGCGCTGCTCGCCAGCCCGCTCACGCACCGCTTCCTCCCCCTCGCAGTGCTCTTTTGCTGGTTCGCACGGCGTGTTTGGTCGTCAGTCAGGCGCTGACAACGAGTCCCGAAGAACCAAAATGGTCTCGTGCGCGCGCTCAGCACATGGTCTGCCGTGCGCCTCTCTCTCGTTCAGTTCGGGTCTGGCTGGTGTCGCTCGTCGCGGTGGCCCTCGGGCTGGTCGCGCTCAGTCGAACGTCATTCGTGATTGAAGAAACGGTCGACATCGACGCACCGCCCGCACGGGTGTGGGCCGTGGTCGCTGATGACGCCACCTGGAGCGACCCTGCATCTTCGCCTCGCAGCCGAAGGCGCGGACCCGTACGAGTTGTCATTCACACAGCCCCAGGCATCTCGCGTGCCATGCGCTCTTGTCGCGGGCAGCTGACGTGATTTCCGGCCCGTGCGTGGTGACACACGCGGGGTGTCGGCAGTGTCACCCAGGAAGCCGTTGAAATCAGAGCTCCGGGCGAACAGGTAACGCTCATGTCGCTCCCACCACGCTACGTGCATCTCGTCGGCTCGAAGTTCACCGCGACGGCGCCGGTCGAGGGCTGGCGGCAGTTCCACGTCGTCGGGCTGCGCAAGGTCGGCGGGGGCTACGACGCTGAGCTGCGCGCCTCGTGCGATGCGGCCGTCGAGATTCGAATCCCCGCGAAGGCGCTCTTCAATCGCGAGGTGTGGTCGCCGGGGTGGAAGCTGTTGTCTGGGCTCGAGGGCGCGTGAGCCACTCGCCCAGCGCGCGGAACTGAATCACGAAGGGGGAGTGGCCGGCGTACGGCCGCTCCCACCCCATCGGGAGGCGCTCTGCCGGCTCGGCCCGGTAGGTGCCGAAGAGCTTGTCCCACCACATGAACGTCGAGCCGTAGTTCGCGTCGGCGAACTTCCGGTCTTGCGCGTGGTGCACGCGGTGGTTGCTCGGGGTGTTGAGGAACACGTCGAGCAGGGGGATGCGCCCAATCAGCTCGGTGTGGCACCAGAACTGCGACGCGTGGTTGAGCTCGATGACGATGAACACCGCCAGCGCCGGCGCGCCGAGCAGCACCAGCGGCAGGTAGAAGAAGTCGTCGAGCGTTCGCTGCACCCAGCCCAGGCGCAGCGCCGAGGTGAGTGAGAGATCGACGCTGGCGTGATGCGGCGCGTGCAGCGCCCAGCCCCACCGCGTCTCGTGCAGCAGCCGATGGCGCGCGTAGTAGGCGAAGTCGACCAGCACGTAGAGCGCTGGCCACTGCCACCACGTCATGTCCCAGCGCACCGGCGCGTATTCGGCGAGCAGCACGAAGGCCCCGAAGCGCAGCGCGCCTGTTCCGGTGCGCAGCACGAGCTCGACGAGCCACATGCCGAGGTTGAGCGCGACGGTGCGGTTTTGCACTGGCTTGCCGCGCAGCGCACGCACCACCGATTCGATGAACGCGAGGCCCATCAGCCCCGCTGCGAGCAGCAGCGCATGGGTGTTGAACCAGGCGTAGAGCGGGGAGGGCGCTCCCTCACTTCCCACACACCACCGCGATGAAGAACACGAAGCCCACGCACAGCAACGCGAAGAAGGCCGCGATACCGCCGACGACCTTCAGCGCGGTGCTCACCCCCTTGTTCTGGGGCGCCTCGCGTTGGTCGAGTGGGTCTCTCACCAGCCGCAGTTTGCGTCATGGAGAAGGCCCGGTCGATAGCATCAGATGATACTGCCCCCCGAGCGCGCCGAGGCCCGGTTGGGCGCCGCGGCCCCGGAGTTCGGTGCTCACTGGTTCACGCGGCTGGCCGCGAGCGCGAGCCGCGACCTCGCAGAGGGTGTGAAGAGAAGGCTGTTGTCGCGTCGAGGCGAGCGACGGCTCGCCCAGCATCGCTTTCGGAGCTGACGCTCAGCCGCGTTGCAGCTTCGCGAGCAGACGGCGCAGGTCTTCGTTCACCTTCACGAACTCGGTCTTGCCCTTCTCGTCGGCGACCTGCTTCTCGAGCGCGGGCAGCGACTTGCGCGCCTGGGCCATCGCGTCTTTCGAGTCGTCGATGAGCCAGTCGGCGCCCTGAATGATGGCGAGGCGGGTGTCGAGGTTCTTCTCGGTGAGGCGCTTCATCAGCTCGTCGATGACCGCCGCGTTGCCGCTGCGACCAATCTCGTAGGCCGCGCGCTCGCGAGTGCCCTCGTCCTTCGCGTCGAGGTGCTTCACCCAGCAGGTCGCGTCGGCCTTGCACTCTGCCGCCGCCACCGCGCGGTTCTTGTAGGTGGCGATCTTCTCCTGGTGCTTCTTCACCGAGGCGCCCACGTCTTTGCACTCGTCGTACTCGGGGTCTTCCTTGCACTCGGCCTCGAACAACTTCTGTTCGGCCGCCGCGAACTTGTCGAACGCGCCCGGGTCTTCACCGAGCATCGCCACGCCGCGCATCGACTCTTCGCGCGCGCCCCACGGGCCCTTGCCCGCGGTCTCGACGAGCCTGGCGACCGCGTCTTTGCCGCCGATGCGCGCGAGCGACCACACGTATTCCTTGCGGGCGTTGGCCTCGGGCTCGTCGAGCAGCGCGGCGAGCGGCTTGACGCCTTCCTTGCTGCGCATGCGACCGAGCGCGTCGGCCGCGCGCATGCGCATCAGCAGCTTGATGTCGTCGAAGTCAGACTTGTAGTTGAGGTTGCTGACGATGGTCTTCTCGGTGCGGCGGTCGTGGAGGTCGCCCACCACCTGCATCGCCTTCAAGGGCAGGGCGACTTCCTTGATGTTGTTCTTGCCAGCCCAGTCGATGAGCTCCTTGTTCTTGCCCTCGATGACGGGGACCAGCGCGTCGGCCGCAGGCGTGCCCAGCTGGTACAGCGCGAACGACGATTCCATGTAGAAGCTGACGCCCTTGCGCTCCTTGAACATCGCCTGCACGAGACCGGGCACCGCCTTCGGGTCGCCGATTTCACCGAGCGCGACGATGGCCTTCTTGGTGATGAAGGGCTCGATCGCGTCGTCGGTCGCCAGCGCGTAGAGCGGCTCGAACGCTTCCTTCGCCTTCATGTCGCCCAGCGCGTCGATGGCCGCGAGCGCAGTGAAGTTGTCTTTCGACTTGAGGAGCTTGGTCAGCGCCGGCACGCCGCTCTTGTCGCCAATCTTCCCGAGCGCGTTGGCGATTTCCTTGTTCATCGTCTTCATGTCGGAATCGGTCGCCGCGGGATCCATCGCGTCGGACAGCGCCGCCACCGACGAGGCCTGCTTCGCTTCACCGAGCACGCGCACGATGGCGGCCTTCACGTCGCCCTTCTTCTGCTCGGCGAGCTGCTTCTCGAGCATCGGCACCATCGCGGGGCCCATGAACTTCGAGCCGCGGAGGTCATCGACGATCTTCAGCTTCTCCTTCATGTTCTTCGCGCCCGTCAGCCGCTTTTCCCAGGTCTCGGGCAGCGAGGGGTCGCTCTTGCAGGAGGAAGTGAGAAGAGCCAACGACAGCAGTCCACCAACGACGATTCGGCGCATTGCGAACCCCTTTGACAGGTGCACTTCGAAAAGCAGGACGGAAAGCGCGGGCTACGTAGACCCACACCTCTCTGAAATCAACGACAGGCGAGGAATTCTGCAGGCTTCGACGCACCAAGTCAGGCATGTAGGGAAAGTGGCAACTTTGTCGTCACAAAGCCGACACCTCAGCGAGTTGCTCGATCAGACCTGACCTCTCTCGCTAGGGTCACACCTCTTTCTTTTGTACCAACCGGGGCCAAACACATGACCGTGAAGATCCAACGTGGTCGCCAATTCCTCGCCGGTGACGCCACCGCCCAGTTGTTCGACGAGCGCGGCACAGCGGGCACCTACCTGAGCAAGGCCAGCGAGAAGCTCGTGTCGCAGCAGAACACCGTGTTGCTGCGCAAGGGCACCACGACGGTGAAGCTCTCGACCGCCGACGAGTGGAAGAACTTCCTGACCGAGAACGCCGGCACGAAGCAGAAGACCGACGACTTCGCGAAGAAGTTCGGTATCACCTTCCAGGACTTCTGCAACGTGGTCGACGACCTCGCGGCCAGCGACGACAAGGGCCTGACCCTCAACCTCTCGCCGCGCAGCAACGTGTCGAAGGCGCTCTCGCTCGACAAGCACGACAACGACTACGCCACGAAGATGAAGGCCGACACGGTGCTCAACCTCACCGGTACGGGCGGCGTGAAGAGCGACGCGAAGCTGGTGGCCTCGCCTGCCATTGGCCCCGAGATTCTCGCCACGCCCATCGACAAGAACGACTGGCAGCGCGATCGCACCGAGCAGGAAGCGTGGGCCGACTTCAAGGTGGTCGACGGGGCCAACCGCATCTTCCGCAACACCAACGTCATCACCGTCTTCGAGAAGCTCCACAAGCCCGACTGGAACGACCCGGCGACGATGGAGCTCGTCGACCGCTTCACGATGCCGATGCACCTCGAGGTGAGCGAGACCAAGCCCGACGGCACCCCCGTCTTCCAGGATCGCGACGAGATGTTCCGCGAGACGTACTTCGACGACAGCAACGGCGCGCTCGAGCGGGCTGGCGCTTCGGTGCGCGCGCGCGTGCGCTTCGACGACCGTGAACCGTTCACCGTTCGCCGCGTGTTGATCCAGGGCAAGCAGGGCCGCGACGTGGACGCCAACGGCAACTCGGCGGTGCACAAGTTCGAGAAGCGCTTCGAGGGCACGTATTCCGCCGACGAGGCCAGGGCGCAGGACCTGCTCCGCACCGGCAAGGACATCGACGGCCAGTCGCTGAAGGTGGCGGGCATGCTCTATTCGCTGTCGAAGGAGAAAGGCACGCTGCCGCCCGATCAGCAGCTGCGCCTCGAGCCCAAGCACGTCGTGCTGCAGAAGCGCCGCCGCTCGCACATGCAGTTCGAGAGCGTCAGCCAGGTGCAGCAGAAGGCGACCGCGCTCAAGACCGAGATGGACAAGCTGACCGCCGCCGGCACCGCGATTCCCCCCGCGATGCAGAAGTACGCCGACAAGCTCGCCGCGCAGGAAAAGTTCCTCACCGAGGCCGGTGACGTGCTCAAGCGCCACGGCCAGTACCTGCCAAGCAACACCGACGGCTTCATCATCTCGTCCGATCGCTACTCGGTGTACGACCCCTCGGCCCGCAAGGATCAGCCCGTCGACATCGATGACGAGTCGGGTCGCGTCGGTCGCGGCCTCCACATCGAAGCCGAGTGGGACACTGCCTCGTCCGACCCGTTCGAGAGGGCGATGAAGAGCATCAACGACAAGCTCGCCGCGACGCCTCCGCCCGCCAACAAGGCCGAGCTCGAGGCCGACCTCGCGAAGCTCAAGGACATCAGCAAGGCCGTCTTGAAAGACGTGTCGCAGGCCGTCGAGCTGATGAAGGAGAAGATGGTCGCCGCCGGGCTCCAGCCCGACAACCGGCACCTCTCGAAGGAAGAGCGCGCCACCGAGGCGATGCGCCGCCCCGACCGCCCCGTCATCTGGCAGTGAGCTGAGCGCGAGCTGGGCTCCACCCTTCGCCGGGGGCTCTCACGAGTCTCCGGCGTTCGTATTTTCTTCGATAGAAGGCCCTCATGCGCATTCTGTTCATGGGCACGCCCGAGTTCGCCGTGAGGTCGTTGGAGGCGTGTCTTCGCATCGGCGACGTCGTGGCCGTGGTGACCCAGCCTGACAAGCCCCGAGACCGCGGCCAGACCCTGTCGTTTTCGCCGGTGAAGGCGCACGCCAGCGCGCGCGGCATTCCGGTGCTGCAGCCCGAGAAGCTCAAGAACACCGACTTTCACAAGACGCTGCGCGAGTACGGCGCCGACGTCGCGGTGGTGACGGCGTACGGCAAGATCCTCCCTCAAGACGTGCTCGACGCGCTCCCGAAGGGCTGCGTCAACGTGCACGCGTCCCTGCTTCCACGCTTCCGCGGGGCCGCGCCGATTCAGTGGGCCATCGCCGCGGGCGACCTGAAGAGTGGCGTGTGCCTGATGAAGATGGACGCAGGCATGGACACCGGGCCCGTCATCGATCGCGCCGAGCTGCCCATCGCCGCCGTGGACACTTCGGCCACGCTGCACGACAAGCTCGCGGTGCTCGGAGGTCAGGTGCTCGAGCGCTCGCTTGCGCGCTACGTGAACGGAGAGCTGACGCCGAAGCCGCAGCCGACCGAGGGGGTGGTGATGGCGCCGATGATCAAGAAGGAAGACGGGCGCCTCGACTTCACGAAGTCAGCCGTCGAGCTCGAGCGGCGGCTGCGCGCGTTCACCCCGTGGCCCGGCGCGTTCACCACCTTCGACAAGGCGGGGCTCAAGATCGGCACGGTGGCGGTCGGCCAGGGCAGCGGCGCGCCCGGCACGGTGCTCGCGGTCACCCCCGACGCCATCGAAGTCGCCTGCGGGCAAGGCTCGCTGTTGGTGCTCTCACTGCAGCCTGAAGGGAAGCGCGCGATGACGGCGCGCGAGTTCCTCGCCGGGCGCACGGTGGTCGTCGGGTCTCGGTTCGCGTGAGCTGGCGGCAGCTCACCGTCTGCGGGTGGCTGCTCGCTGCCGCCGCCCGCGCGAGCGACGGAGGCCTCACCTCGTTTCAGACCACCGTCGTCGCCGACGAGGCCCAGCCGGGCCGCGCCGCGTCGGAGGTGACGCGCGCCGAGCTCCAGCGTCGCTTACCGCGCAGCGCCCCCGACGCCCTGCGCTTCGAGCCCGGTGTCTTCGTGCAGCAGACCGCGCACGCGCAAGCGTCGGCGTACCTGCGCGGTCTCACCGGCCAGCAGACGGTGCTCGTCTTCGACGGCGTGCGGCTCAACACCAGCACCTGGCGGCAGGGGCCCAACCAGTACTTCTTCACCCTCGACTCCGCGGCCATCGAGTCGCTGCAGGTGGTGCGCGGCGGCGCCTCGACCCGGCTGGGGAGCGACGCGTTGGGCGGCGCCATCCTCGCTCTTCCGCGCGAGGCCCCCGTCGGTGATGGCGGCGTGTGGCTGCGGCCTGGCTTCTTCGTTCGCGGCACCAGCGCCGACGACGAGGCGAGCGGCCGCGTCGAGCTGGAAGGAGTCGCCGGTCCGGTGGCCTTCATCGGCGGCGTGGGCGCCCGCGAGGTGGGGCTGCTCGAATCGGGAGGACCGGTGCGCGGGCTTTCGGGCGCGCCTGCTGAGGTGCCGCGCTTTGCCGCCGACGGCCGCACGCAGCTGGGCACCGGCTTCAAAGAATTCACCGCCGATGGGCGTCTCTCGTGGCGGCCGGGCGCACGCGACGAATTGACGCTCGCCAGCCAGGCCTACCGGCAGTTCGACGCGCCCCGCACCGACCAGTGCGCCCCCGCGCAGGCGCGCGCCGACGAGTGTCTGCGCTACCTCGAGCAGTTCCGCACGCTGGCGTGGCTGACGTGGAAGCGCGCGCACGAGGGGTTGCTCTCGACGACCCGGGTCCAGGTGTCGTGGCAGCGCCAGCACGAGCTGCGCGAGAACGTGCGCCCCGCGTCGTTCGTACGCTCGACGGGCCGCGACGTGGTCGACACGCTGGGGCTCTCGGCGACGGCGGTGACGCGGCGCTTCGAGCCGTTCGTGAACTCGACGCTCGAGCTCGATGTGGGCCTCGACTCGTGGCTCGACCTCGTCGACTCCGTCGCCTTCCTCGAGTTCACCGACCTCGGCGTGGTGCGTACGCAGACCCGGGGTCAGTACGTCACCGGCAGCACCTCGTGGCTCGGTGGCCTCTTCGCCGACGCCTCGTGGCAGCTGCCCCTGCCGCTGCGCGTGCGCGGGGGCGCGCGGGTGGGGTGGGCCTCGCTGTTCGTGCCCGCTAGAGGCAGTGCGGCGTGGGCGCCGGTGGCCGGGCACGTCGGGCTCGAGTGGAGCCCCGCGTCGGCAGTCACGCTCTTCTTCAACGTCGACCGCAGCTTCCGCGCGCCGAACCTCGACGACGTGTCGTCTCGTCAGCAGACGGGACCGGGCTTTCAGTTCGAGAACGCCGCGCTGCGGCCCGAGAGCACCGTGGGCCTCGAGGCGGGCGCGGCGGTGCGGCTCGCATGGCTCTCGTTCGAGGCGTGGGCGTTCCAGACGTGGCTCTTTGACGCGGTGGTGCGTGCGCCGCGCGACGTGACCGACTGTCCGTCCGACACGCCCCAGTGCGCGGCGTCGCGCGTGCGCTTCCAGCTCGTCAACGGGCCCGGCAGCGCAGTGGTGCGGGGTGTGGAGGGCGTGGCGCGCGCGCGGCTGCCCGCGGGTTTTGGGGCGCGGGCCACGGCGAGCTGGGCGTGGGGGGCCGGGGCCGAGGGCACTCCCCTGAGCCGCGTGCCGCCTGCCAACGGCACGGCGGAGGTCTCGTGGCACCACACCGTCGGCTTCAGCGGCGCGGCGGCTTTGCGGTGGGCAGTGGCGCAGTCACGCCTCGCTGTGGCCGACCTGTCGGACGCGCGCATCCCGCCCGGAGGTACGCCGGGCTTCGCGGTGGTCGACCTGCGCGCCTCGCTGCGCGTCTCCCCGTTCGTGCTCTCGCTGGTGCTCGAGAACGTGGGCGACGCCGCGTGGCGGGCGCACGGCTCGTCGGTCAACGGTGCGGGGCGCGGGCTGCACTTTCTGCTCGGCGTGCAACCCGGTCGCTGAGTTCGCTCGACGCGAGCCGGACTCGTTGGCAAGACCCGGCCATGCGCTCACTGGTCCTGCTCCTGTTGCCGGCGTTGCTCGCGTGCCCTCAGCCGTTGCCCTCACCTGCCGATGCGGGCCTCGATGGGGGCGCCGACGCGCCCGCGCCCGGTGCCGCCTGCGCGCCGCTGCCGCGCTTTGAAGAGAACGTCTCCGCGTGCGCGCCGCTTGCGACGGACTACCGCCCGCGCGACGCGATGAGCGCGAACGATACCTGGCCGGCGTGCATCTCAGACTCCAACGTCTTCACGCCCATCAACGCCAACATCTCCACCGTCGCGCGCGTCGCGGCCTTCGAAGACATCGCCGCGCTGTTGTGGGAACGGGCCGAGGCGCCCAGCGCGACGGATTTCGTCGACGCCCGGGTGCTGTACGCCGTCGACCAGGGCCTCGACTCGCGCGTGCAGCGACGCGAAGACATTCACTACGCGGCGGCGCCCATGCCGTGCAGCACGGCCGGCATTCCCGACCAGTACCCCGACCGCTGCGCGGGCCCGACGAAGCTGCTGCCAGTGCTCAACGCCGCCTTCCTCGCGGGAGGGCAGGGTGAGTCGCCTCGCGTGAACGCCGCGCGCATCGAGGCCGCGCTGTTGTGGTTTCTCTACCTGTCGTCACTCTCGGAGGTGATGAGCTGCACGCAACGCCCGCAGGACTGTGACTCGTCGTGGGCGTACCTCGCCGGCGGAGGCCCTCGTGAGCAGCCGCTGGGGCTCGCGCGCGTGGTGCGGGCCCTGGGCGTCGAGACTTCAGAGCGTGCCTACGACGCTGTGCTCGCGGTGCGCTGCTGGAGGGCGCTCGACAACCAGACGGGCGTGGCGATGGACCTGGCGCGCAGAGACCTGGCGCGAGACCAGCTCGATCGCGCGCTGCTTCGCGGCGTGGCGCTGGTGGTGCGCCAGAAGGTGACCGAAGTGCCGTGCTCGACCGGTTCGGTGCAGGAGGCCCGGCTGGCCTTCCTCAACACCCTGGCCCCCTGGCTCGACCGCGCCGCGCGGGAACGGGACCCGGTGTTGGCGAATCAACTGCAGACACAACTGAGCGCGACGACGGCAGCCGGACTCGACGTCACCGCAGCCACCGCCGCGCTCGATGGGCTCTTCGCGTGCCCTTGAAGACTCAGCGCGCGTCGTAGCCGAGCGTCAGCATCGGGGTGATGGTGAACACCGACTCGTTGGTGTTGACGGTGATGGAGCCGCCCGAACCATTGCCTTGGAGGCGGCCGACCGAGGCGTTGGTGTGGAGCACCATCTGCAAGTCGATGCCGAGGTTGAAGCCACCGCGGCGGAAGTTGCCCGGCTTGGGCTTGGCGAACCCGAGACCCAGCTTCACGTCGAAGGCGGGGCTGACGCCGCCCTGGAGGATCCCGCTGATCGCACCTCCCGTGGAGCTCACATCAACTCCGCCGACCGCGAGGCCGCCGTACGCGATGCCACCACCGCCCGCGACGTAGAAGAGGTCTGCGAACATGAGCTCCGCCATTGCCTGCACGAAGAAGTGCCCGAGGCTCGTGCCACTCACGTTCGCGCCCATCATCGTCCCCGTGACCTGACCGCCGAGCCCGAAGTCACCACCGATGTCGAGGTACGCGCCGAAGAGGTTGGTGACCTGATAGCCGACGCGGCCTTTGAGCTGCATGCCGAACACCGGGTACGGAACGCCGATGTGCACGCCGGCACCCGCGCCGATGCCCCAGCGCACTCGACCGCCGGGGTCGGTCTCCGGCTCGGCCATGGGCGCGTCAGACGACGCAGTCGCGGTCGCAGCGGCGGGCGCGGGAGGAGGGGGCGGCGGAGGCGTCGCCTCCTGAGCAAGGGCAGAGGCAGACATCAGGGCAGTCAGGAGGACGGTGGTCTTGTTCATGGGTGCGCACACGACGATGAGAGGGGAATTTGATTCAAACGGCTGGCGCATTGTTGACCCCGCGTCGAACACGTCCACGAAATGACTGCGACGCAGTGCAGCAGCGCGTGAGATAGAAGATCGACGCATGTCAGCTCGCCTTCTGGTGCTTCATGGGCCCAACCTCGCGCGACGCGCGATGGAAGAGTTGAACCCGCGCCTCGAGGCCCAGGCCCACGCCACCGCGACGCAGTTGGTGATTGGTCAGGCCAACGGGGAAGAGGGTCTGCTCGACCTCCTCTGGTCGAACGTCGACGGCGTGCGCGGCGTCATCGTCAACGCCGGGGCCATCGCCCCCACGGCGCACGCGCTCGCCGAAGGGCTCTCGATGTCGCGGCTGCGCGCGGTCGAAGTGAACTTCAAGAGCGCAGCCTCGGCGCTCGCGAGCGCGGTCGAGAAGCGCTTCGTCGGCGAGAGCGACGCCTACGTGAAGGCGCTCCAGCACCTCGTGGGTGAGGCCGAGACGGTGAAGCCCGCGCGCAACGTGAAGACCATCGGTCGCGCCGCTGACGCACCGCGCTCGCGCGTGACCGAGGCCATCTCGCGTCGGGGTGGCAAGACCATCGGCCGTTCGAGCGAGACGACGGGCGAGGTCAGCGCCGTGACCCAGCCCGGGCGCGGCAAGGGCCAGCTGACGCGCGCGCAGGTCAAGGAGCGCATCGTGGCGCGCCTGAAGGGCAAGACGAGTGTCGACGAGCTGACGAAGTGGGCTCGCGAGCAGTGGTCGGCGATGCAGAGCGGCGCCCGCGTCGAGGCCGGCGCGGAGCAGACCCTCGAGGCTGTGCTTCTGGCGTTGATGAGCGGGGCGAGCGGCAACGACGGGGCGCTCATTACCCAGATGGCAGGGCTCGACGCATGACGAACGAATCGAAGAAGGGTGGCGGGACCCCACGTGCAGCTCGCGCCGCGGCGTCGCGCCGCAGCTCTGCGGGGCCGCGGCGCACGAAGGCTCCCAACTCGAAGCCTGCGACCGGTGGGCCGAAGCGCGCCGAAAAGGCGACCGCGCGCGTGTTGGCGATTCGCGTGCTGACCCGCGTCGCCGAGACCGACGCGTACTTGAACGTGGTGCTCGACACGGTGCTCGACGAGTCGCCACCCGACGACCCACGCGATGCGGGGCTGGTCACCGAGCTCTGCTACGGCACGACGCGACGGCAGCTCACCATCGACTCGATGTTGCAGCGCTTCGCTGACCGCGCGCTGGCGACCATCGAAGACCGCGTGCTCGCAGCGATGCGCCTGGGCGTGTACCAATTGTTCTTCACGCGCATCCCGAAGCACGCGGCGGTGAGCGAGACCCTCGACGCGTTGCGCACCGTGGGCCTCGACCGCGCCGTCGGCTTCGTGAACGCCATTCTCCGCAAGTGCGCGGCGCTCGACGCGCTGCCCGAGGCGAGCGGCGACGAGGTGGCGAAGCTCGAGTTCGAGACGAGTCACCCTGCGTGGCTGGTGAAGCGCTGGCTGCGGCAGTTCGGGCCCGAGCGGGCGCGCGCGATGCTGCACGCCGACAACGACGCGCCGTCGGTGGTGGTGCGCACCAACACCTCGAAGCTCACGCGCGACGAGCTGCTCGCGCAGCTGCAGGAAGCAGGCGTGGCGTGTCGGGCGACGACGCTCTCGCCGCTGGGCATCGTGTTCGAGTCACCGGGTCGGGTTGAGGAGCTCTATGGCTTCTCCGAGGGGCTCTGGCAGGTGCAGGACGAGGCGGCGCAGTTGGTGGGGGTCTTCGCGCAGGTGCCTGCGGGCGCGCGGGTGCTCGACGCGTGCGCGGCGCCGGGTGGCAAGGCGTGTCACCTCGCGCAGACCAACGAGGTCGTCGCCATCGACGTGCACGCCAACAAGCTGCCGAAGATTCGCAGCGAGGCGGCGCGGCTGGGGCTGACGTCGCGCCTGTCGGCCCAGCGGGTCGACGCCTCGCAGACGTTGCCCGAGGTGCTGGGCGAGTTCGACGTGGTGGTCATCGACGCGCCGTGCGCGGGCCTGGGCACCCTGCGACGACACCCTGAGCTGCGCTACCGCCGGCAGGAAAAAGACATCGTCGAGCTGGCGCACCTGCAGCGGGAAATTCTCGAGAACTGCCAGCAGGTGGTGAAGCCCGGTGGCCTGCTCGTCTACGCGGTGTGCTCGACCGACACCATCGAGGGGGCTGATCAGATCGAGATGTTCCTGCGCTCGCACCCCGACTTCACGACCGAGCCGCCGCGCGGGCTCGAGGCACTGCCGACCTCGATGGGGCACCTCCGCACGCTGCCCGGGCCCGAGGGGCTCGACGGCTTCTTCGCCGCGCGGCTGCGCAAGATGTACTGAGCGGCGCTACTCGTCTTCCGTTCGCTTTCGGCGTCTGGGCAGCGCGACGGGCTTCTTCGGGGCGCTCGCGATGACTTCGATTCGCGGGAAGCGCGGCGAGAGCCGCTTCGCGAGCGCTTCGTCGCCGAGCACGAGGGTGGTCTTCGAGAGCGAGTTCGCCAGCGCGTTGAGCCGTTGTTGCGCCACGCCTTCCAGAAAGACGAGACGTTCCAGTTTGCCGAGCGCCTCGAGACCCAGTGCCTCCAGCAGGCCGAGCCCGTCTCGTTGAGACGAGAGATCCAGCGCGCGCAACCGGGTCCACACCAGCCATTGCCGCACCTGTGCTGCGAGCTGCGCCCAGCCAGCCTTCGGGACCGCGTCGCTCCCGAGCCCGAAGGTGATCAACTGGGGTGCCTCGAGGGACTGGAGATCTCCCACGAGGCGCGCGTCGAGCACGCTGGGGCGGAGCATGAGGTGTTCCAGCTTCGGGAAGGACAACCCGCGCCCGAGGGTGTTCATCACCGCGCGCACGTCGAGTGAGCGCAGGCGCGACCCGACGGGCCCCAGCGCCGCCAACGATTCGAGCCGCGGCCACGCCGACTCGAGCAGCCGGGCGGCGTCGACGTCGAAGTTCCCCAGCACCAGCGAGTCGAGGTGCGCAGGCCAGCGCTCCTTCGCGAGCACGCGCAGCGCCGTGTCATAGCGCCCCTCGCCTCCCGGGCTGCCGAACTCGAGGCGTTGCAAGAAGCGCGAGGCCGGGCTGTGGAGCACCGCGGCGATGGCGTCTGCGATGGGCGGGCTGTGGGGGCCCGACCAGATGCGCGCCGAGCGGACGTAGCCAAAGCGCCAGTCGAGCGTGACCTGCTTGTGCACGGCTCCGAGGTCAGGCCCGACGAGGGCATCGAAGTGCTCCTTGATGAAGGTCTTCGTCTGCGTGATGGACCCGCGGACTCTCTTCGCCGCGCGCACCTGCAGAGAGATGAGCTCACCGCGCAGCCGGTCGGCGCCTTCCAACAGCTCGTCGGCCAGGACCAGCCAGCCTTCGGGGGCATCGGTCAGCAGCGCGCGCTCGGCCTCGAGGTCCATCGTCGCGGCGGGCGCGCCCACGGCGGCGTCACGGAACCCGTCTTTCAAGCGCTGGTCGACGAGCGCCTGCGCGGTCTTCAATGCCACTTCGTTTGACTTGCAATCGATGTGTCGCGCCGTGCCGGGGGTGTGCAACGGCCCGCTGGTGATGGTGATGCGTTCCCGGCGCACCGCGATGTTCCAGAAGCGCGGGTCGGGCTGGGTGGCGTGCAGGTTCCGCTCCATGCGGCGCGGAGCTTACGTGCTAGACGCGCGCGCATGCTCCTCTCTGCACTCGTCTCCGTGATGGTGGCCGCGGCGCCGGCCGCGAAGAAGCCGTACACCGTTCAAGATCAGGTGATGTTGAAGCGCGCGTCGTCGCTGCGCGTCTCACCTGACGGCACGAAGGTGGCGTTCGTGCTGCGCGCGACCGACCTCGAGGCCAACAAGGGCCGGCTCGACCTGTGGCTCGTCGGGGCCGACGGCAAGGCGAAGCAGCTCACCACGCACGAGGGCAACGAGTCGGAGCCGGTGTGGTCTCCCGATGGCACCTCGCTCTATTTCCTGTCCGCGCGCTCGGGCTCGAACCAGGTGTGGCGGTTGCCGCTGACGGGCGGTGAGGCGGTGCAGGTGACGAAGCTGCCGCTCGACGTCGACGCGTTCAAGCTGACGCCCGATGGCCAGACCCTCGTGTTCGCGGCTGAGGTGTTCATCGACTGCGACACGCTCGAGTGCACCGCGAAGCGCCTCGAGGACAAGGCGAAGCAGAAGACCACCGCGCAGGTCTACGACTCGCTCTTCTTCCGCCACTGGGACACGTGGAAGGACGGTCGCCGCGCGCACCTCTTCGCGCAGAAGATCGCCGGCGGGCCGGTCACCAACCTGATGCGCAAGCAGAACGCCGACTGCCCCACGAAGCCCTTCGGCGGCAGCGAAGACTTCGTCATCTCGCCCGACGGCAAGTCGGTGGTCTACGTGGCGCGCGACGTGGGCAAGGAAGAGGCGTGGAGCACCGACCTCGATCTCTTCTCCGTCGGGCTCGACGCGAAGATGGCGCAGGTGAAGCTCACCGCGAACAACCGCGCCACCGACACCTCTCCGGTGTTCTCACCTGACGGCAAGCAGCTCGCGTGGCTGGCGATGGCGCGCCCGAAGTTCGAGGCCGACAAGTTGAACGTGGTGGTGCGCGAGCTGGCCACCGGGAAAGACCGAGTGCTCACCGAGAAGTGGGACCGCTCGGCCAGCTCGCTCGCGTGGAGCGCCGACGGCAAGTCGCTGTTCGTCACCGCCGATGACATGGGCCAGCACGGCGCGTTTGCCATCGACGCGGCGAGCGGCGCGGTCGCGAAGCTGCACAGCGACGGCAACATCGTCGAGCTGGTGGTGGGCAAGGACTCGCTGTTCGTCAGCTCCGACTCCCTCGCCGGGCCGGCCGACCTGTACTCGCTCGCGTTCGACGGGAAGGGCGGGCTCAAGCGGCTCACCGACGTGAACGCCGAGGCGCTCGCGGCGATTCAGTTCGGCGCGTTCGAGCAGTTCAGCTTCAAGGGCGCGAACGACGACACGGTCTACGGCTACGTCGTGAAGCCGGCGAACTTCGACGCGAAGAAAAAGTACCCGATGGCCTTCCTCATTCACGGCGGGCCGCAGGGCAGCTTCGGCAACCACTGGCACTACCGGTGGAACCCGCAGACCTACGCGGGCCACGGCTACGTCGCGGTGATGATCGATTTCCACGGGTCGACCGGGTACGGGCAGGCGTTCACCGATTCCATCAGCAACGACTGGGGCGGCAAGCCGCTCGAAGACCTGCAGAAGGGCCTCAAGGCAGCGCTCGAGAAGTACCCCTTCATCGACAAGAACAAGCTCTGCGCGCTCGGCGCTTCGTACGGCGGCTACATGATCAACTGGATCGCCGGGAACTGGCAGGAGCCCTGGAAGTGCCTCGTCAGCCACGACGGCAACCTCGACGAGCGCATGGCGTACTTCGACACCGAGGAGCTCTGGTTCCCCGAGTGGGAGCACGGCGGCACCCCGTGGGACAAGCCCGAGGGCTACGCCAGGCACAACCCCATCGACCACGTGAGCAAGTGGAAGACGCCGATGCTGGTCGTGCACGGCGGCAAGGACTATCGGGTCGTCGACACGCAGGGCATGAGCACGTTCACTGCGCTGCAGCGCAAGGGCATTCCGTCGAAGTTCTTGTACTTCCCCGATGAGAACCACTGGGTGCTCAAGCCGGCGAACTCCATCGTGTGGCACGAGACGGTGAACGCGTGGCTCGACCAGTTCACCGGCGGCGCGAAGTGACGTGAGCCGCGCGAAGGCGATCGAAGCGCTCAGGGAAGCGAAGGTCGGGCGCCGCAACGCGCCGTGGTTCGCTGCGCGCGGGCTCTCGCTGCTGACGAAGGGGGTCGACCCCGAGCTCGTCGAGCCGGCGATGAAGTTGCTGCTGAGCCTCGGTGGGCTCCTGTCGCTCTTGAGGAAGTTGCCTGACGAATACGAGCCGCTCGCGCGACGGGTGTTCGCGAGCGAGCCGAGGTCGAACGAGACGCTCTTCCTCGCGGCGTGGGGAGACGACCTCCGTGCAGCTGCGGAATGGCGCCACCAGCTCGACATGGTGAATGACCGCAGGGCGATTCCCCGGCTGGCGAAGCTGATGAGCCCGCGCGCGGTCGAGGCATCGCAGGCGACCCTGGCGGCGGTCGGGTTGCGGGCGCGCCGGCTCCTCGCGGTGCTCGCGTACGACGGCTCTGAGTCGTCGGCCGACGTCGTGCTCCCGCTCGTGCTGCGCGCGCTCGAGACGCGCGATGAGACGCTCGACGTGCTGGAGATGTGGGTGCGGCCGTTCGCGCGGGGTCCCCACTTTCAGCGCGTGCTGGCTGAGCTCGACGCCGCGCGTGACGCCCGGACTCAGCAGAGCCCGCTGAAGGACTGGCTCGACGTCGTCGGCAGCGGCAGCGCGAGCGCGAAGTTCGAGTTGGCGTTCTCGACGGTCGATGAGCAGTGGCGGTTGTGGCTGCGCATCGATTCCACGCAGTTGCCGCACGTCAGCTTCGCGCTGTCGAATGGCGATTCGTACTTCTCGTGCGACGGCTTCAAGGTGCGGCACGCGCGAGGGCTGAAGGAAGCGCCGCCGAGCGGGTTGCTTGAGCTGCCCGCGTGGCTCCGGGCGTTCTCGAAGCGCCGCCGCGTGCGGTGGGATGTCGAGCCGCGGTGGGTGAAGTCGTCGTTGCGCGGCAAGGCGCGCGCGAACGCGGTGGCGTGGGTGATGGCCTGAGCCGTCGTTGACGATGTGTCACTCGGCCTCGAGGGAAGAAGGTCGTGCAGGGTTTGGGCCGTGCTCATCACGTCGCAGCCCCTCGAGTTGTCGAACTGGTGCACGAAGCAGAGGGGCTCCACGGGCTGGGCTGGGCCGGGATCACGCACCCCTGCCTTCCCTTTGGGCTTTTTTCAGCGCGTCAGAGCAGATCGAACGTCCGCTCGACACCGAGCGAGAAGATGAACGGAAAGCGCAGCTGCCCGCCGTCTTCGTGCTCGTGGAAGAAGTACTGAAACACCGGCCCGCGCCCCGAGAGAGACAGGGTCATTCCCGCGATGCGCCACTCCAGCGCGCCACCGACCAGCACGTCGACGCGACCCACGTTGCCGTCCTGCTCAATCTCGCCGTCCCACGTCTCCGGCAGCTCGGCGAGCACTTCGCCCGTCGCCGTCAGCGAAAGGGACTCGAGCACCTTCACGTCGACCGCGAGCCCACCGAGGAACCGCGCGCCCGCCCGGTACCCGCGCATGTTCTCCGAGAGGGAGAGCTGCGCGAGCCCATACACGCGCGGCGTCACCCGATCGGCGAGGCGCTGCGAGAGCTGCAGCCCAAGCAGCGGGTTCACCGTGCCGGTGCCGAACTGCACGTGCTGGTGCGTCAACCCCTGTCGACCGAGCGCAAAGGGATTCGGCTCGGTGCGCCCCATCGGCAACGTCACGCCCAGCCGACCGCTGAGCGCAAAGCCGCCGGTGTGGAACGAGGGGCGCGCGCTGAGCCAGGGGTCTCCGACGCCGATCAGGGTCTCGTTGCGGTGGTGAATGTCGCCACCTTCCGGTTCGAACGGCGTTCCATCGAGTCGACGGAAGGTGATGCCCGTGCCCGAGATCCGCAGCGGCAGTTGCGCCTCGACCGACAACCACTCGAGGAACGCGTAGTCGGCGAGCAGCCGCAGCTCGCCCAGATAGAACTGCTGGTCGTGCACCTGCGGCGGCTCGTCGCGCACCTGGCAGATGGGCCCGATGTCAGGGCACACGGCCTCGTGCACGACGTTGATGGTCGTGGCCTGCAGCCGCGCCCCAAGGGTCAGCGCGCCGCTCTTGCTCTCTTGTGCTGTCGACCCTCCGACCGGAAGGTTGGGGTTGCTTCACCCCGCTCAGGCGTCGGCGGGGGTCGGCGTGAATGCCAACGCCAGGCCGAACAACACCAACCACGCTCTCATCTGGCACCTTCTTCGATGGCGAGGTCGAGCTGGTTCAACTCGAGCCCGGTGACGGTCTTCAGCCTCTGCCCGCGCTTGTCGAACACCACCACGAACGGCAGGGCGCCCGCATTCGCGAGGTGTTCCTTCGCCGCTGCCGAGTCCCACGAGATGACGTTGATCTTCCGCACCGCGAGATCGGCCCGCCGGTTGAGCAGCGCGTACACGTGCAGGTCGACCTTGCGGCAGGGCGCGCACCAGTCGGCGTAGAAGTCGAACACCGTGACCTTGCCCTTCACTGCGTGCGCGTCGAGCGCGCCGACGGCGTCACCGCTCTTCGTCAGCCACGCGAGGTCGGCGCTCGACGAGAGCGTGGGCAGCGGGTCGAAGGTGAGGTCGGGGTGGCACTCGAGGCACTGCGACTCCGGCACGTTGTGCTCCGCGCACCAGTCGCCCAGCTTCTGGAAGCCCGCGGTCAGCTCGGGGTGATGCCGCGTGCAAACCCGCTCGGGAACCCGGTGCGCGCACAACGGCTCGCCGGCGGCCGCCACAGTGAGCGTCGACGCCCTGCCATGCGGCGAGGCCGTCGCACAGCCGAGCACCAGGAGGAGGGGGAGGAGACGAAGCACACCGCTCTCCTAACGCGAGCCCGACGTGTGGTCATGCTCCGAGCGTCTCCCGACCGCGCCAGCAATCAGTTGCAGTGTCACTCCAGGGAATCGACGCGCCCCTGGCGAGGGGGTCACGCGACGAGCGGCTGCCTCGAGCTCAGGGACCACATTCCCGCCTTGAACTGTTGGGCTCAGGCGAACTCGAGTTGCTCGAGTGGGACCACTTTTCCGCCGCGCTGCTCAGCCGCGCCGTGCAGCAGGGCCTCGAACTCCGGGGTCGACAGGTGGCTCCACAACGAGAGCCAGAGATCGAACGGAAGCTGGGCCTGGGCACGGTGCACGTGCACGCCGACCAGCGCGAGCGCGAGCTGACCCACGAGCTTCCCCGCCTCGGCTGCGGTGTGACGGGGCTTCTCGTTGGGCAGAAACACCACGCTGCGGTTGAAGTTCACCGCGTACCCCTGCCCGCGAACTTCACGGTCGCGGCGCTCGCGCGGTACTGCACCTGCGGCGCGCCGAGCTGCTGCGGCACGGGGAATTCCGAGAGCAGAATGAGCGCGCCCCACAGCGGGTGGAAGTGCTCTGCGAAGCGAACCGTCACGTTGCCCTGACGGGACTTCAGCGTCAGGGTCGCGCGCGTCGAGACGAGGTCAATCCCGACGCGGTCGCTCAAGCGCACGCTCTTCGGCTGCCCGAGCGACGGCTTGAAGATCAACCGTCGCTGCGTGAGCCAGTACCGCCCCGAGAAGAGAAAGGGCAGCGCCGCATCGCGCAGAGCATCGGCAGGAAGACCACCGTGTAGAGCCAGAAGTGCCAGCTGCGGCCACCGGACATCACGATGGCTTCACCGGGTTCGAGAGCGACGGGCGGACCCACCTCGCGAGGTGCAAACATCATTCACGATGCGGTTACTCGCGCAGCGCGACTTCGACCGTGAAGCCGTCGTAGGCGACGTCGAGCATGCCGCTGAATTCCTGCTTCGCCTGATCGAACAGCGGCTGCGGCTCGATGTCGTGCCGCGACGAGAGGTGGGTGAGCACGAGGCGCTTCACCTTCGCCTCGGCCGCGACCTTGCCCGCTTCGCGCGCCGTGGAGTGCCGCGTCTCGAGCGCCCGTTCCTGCTCGTCGTCGCTGAAGGTGGCCTCGTGCACCAGCAGGTCAGCGCCGCGCGAGGCCTCGACCATCGTCGCGCAGGGGCGGGTGTCGCCGCTGATGACGACCTTGCGGCCAGGGCGTGAGCTGCCCATCACCTGCTCGGGTTTCACCTCGGTGCCGTCGGCGAGCTTCACCGTCTGGCCCTTCTGCAGCTTGCCGAAGTCAGGCCCCGGGGCGACGCCGAGCGTCTTCGCGACCTCGGGGTCGAAGCGGCCCGGTCGGGTGTCTTCTTCGAGCGCATAGCCGAGCGCGTTGACGCGGTGGTCGACGCGCACCGCGCGCACGCCGTAGCCCTTGCGGCGCACGACTTCGCCACCGCGCAGTTCCTGCACGTCGACGGGGAAGGCGAGCCGCTCGACGCCGAGGTGAATCGCCGCGTCGAGGATCTTCTTCGCCGGTGGGGGCCCGTACAGCGTCAGTGGCGTCTCGCGCCCGCCCATGCCCAGCGTGCGGAGGAACCCGATGATTCCCAGGTAGTGGTCGGCGTGGAAGTGCGTGAAGAACACCGCGTCGACCGAGAAGCCGGTGCCGTAGCGAATCATCTGCCGCTGGCTGCCCTCGCCGCAGTCGAAGAGCAGCAGGTCGCTGTCGGCTTTCACCGCGAGCCCCGACACGTTTCGGTGAAGGGTCGGCATCGCGGCTGAGGTGCCGAGAAACGTCAGCCTCAGAATCGACATGCCGGCGGAGCTCACGAAGGCCTGACGCCCTAGCACACGAAATCGGACACGCTTCAGCTTCCGAACAGGTGTGCACGAAAACGAAACGGCCGCCCCGGTTGCATGGGACGGCCGTCACACTTCAGAACGTCGGGAAGCTCAGGCCTTCGACTCGATGCGCATGCCGTAGAACGAGCGGTACACGAAGACCATCGAGATGATGAAGAAGGTCAGCGCGAGGCCGATGGTGAGACCGGTGGCCTTGAAGCCGTTGCTGACCTTGTCGAAGCCCAGCTCGTATGCCAGCTCGACCGCGAGCAGACCGAAGAGCGTGGTGAACTTGATGACGGGGTTGAGCGCGACCGACGAGGTGTCCTTGAAGGGGTCGCCGACGGTGTCACCGACGACGCAGGCCGCGTGCAGCTCGGTGCCCTTCGCCTTGAGTTCGGTCTCGACGAGCTTCTTCGCGTTGTCCCACGCGCCACCGGCGTTCGCCATGAAGACGGCCTGGTACAGACCGAAGAGCGCGATGGAGATGAGGTAGCCGATGAAGAAGTACGGCTCGGCGAACGCGAAGCCGAGCGTGCCGAAGAAGATGGCGAGGAAGATGTTGAACATGCCCTTCTGCGCGTAGATGGTGCAGATCTCGACGACCTTGCGGCTGTCGGCGACCGACGCCTTCTCGGCGCCCTCGAGCTTGATGTTGCCCTTGATGAACTCGACCGCGCGGTACGCACCGGTCGACACGGCCTGCATCGACGCGCCCGAGAACCAGTAGATCACCGCGCCGCCCGTGATGAGCCCGAGCAGGAAGGGCGCGTGCACCAGCGAGAGGTACTGCAGCGAGCTGGTCTGCAGACCGTTGGTGATGGAGAAGAGGATCGAGAAGATCATCGTGGTCGCGCCGACGACGGCGGTGCCGATGAGCACGGGCTTGGCGGTGGCCTTGAACGTGTTGCCAGCGCCGTCGTTCTCTTCGAGGAATTCCTTGCCCTTCTCGAAGTTGGGCTCGAAGCCGAAGTCTTTCTTGATCTCTTCCTTGATGTTGGGGACCTGCTCGATGAGCGAGAGCTCGTAGACCGACTGCGCGTTGTCGGTGACGGGGCCGTACGAGTCGACCGCGATGGTGACCGGGCCCATGCCCAGGAAGCCGAAGGCCACCAGGCCGAAGGCGAAGACGGGCGAGGCGTCGATGCCCGAGGCGAGCGGGAAGAGCGCGCCGAGGCCCATGGTCGAGACCCAGTACGCGACGGCCATCAGCCCAACGAGCGTGATGCCCAGCCAGTACGCCGAGAAGTTACCGGCGACGAGACCAGAGATGACGTTCAGCGAAGCGCCACCTTCCTTCGACGCGGTGACGACCTCACGCACGTGGCGCGACTCGGTCGAGGTGAAGACCTTGACGATCTCGGGGATGATCGCGCCCGCGGCCGTGCCGCAGGTGATGATCAGCGAGAGCTTCCACCACATGGTGGAGTCGTTGTTCAGGTTGGGGATGAGCAGGTACGAGGCGGCGAAGGTGACGACCACCGAGAGCACCGAGGTGAGGATCACGAGCATCGTCAGCGGGTGCTCGAAGTTCATCTTGTCGGCGGTGCCGTACTTCGACTTCGCCATGAGATCGTTGATGACGTACGAGAGGAAGCTGGTGATGACCATCAGCACGCGCATCATGAAGATCCACACCAGCAGCTGAACCTGCACGGCCTCTCCCGCGCCGACCGCCGCGAGGAGGATGAAGGTGATCAGCGCCACGCCCGTCACGCCGTACGTCTCGAAGCCGTCGGCCGAGGGACCGACCGAGTCACCGGCGTTGTCACCCACGCAGTCGGCGATCACGCCGGGGTTGCGCGCGTCGTCTTCCTTGATCTTGAAGACGATCTTCATCAGGTCGGACCCGATGTCGGCGATCTTGGTGAAGATACCGCCGGCGATGCGGAGCACCGAGGCGCCGAGCGACTCACCGACCGCGAAGCCGATGAAGCACGGGCCCGCGAGGTAGCCGGGCACGAACACGAGGATGGCGAGCATGAGCAACAGCTCGGTCGAGATGAGCATCATGCCGATCGACATGCCGGCCTTGAGCGGAATGGCGTAGGTGCCGAAGGGCTTGCCGGTCAGCGAGCTGAACGCCGCGCGCGAGTTCGCGAACGTGTTCACCCGGATGCCGTACCAGGCGACGCCGTAGCTGCCCGCGATGCCGATGAACGAGAAGAGGAGGATGATCACCACGCGAGCGGCCTGCGGCAGCTCACCGTCTTTCACGTCCATGTGGGCCAGCGAGAAGTAGACCGCGATGACCGTGCCGATGAAGAGCTGCAGCACGAGAATGAACTTGCCCTGCGTGATCAGGTACTGCTTGCAGGTCTCGTAGATGAGCTCGGAGATCTCGAGCATCGACTTGTGCACCGGCAGCGCGCGCAGCTGCGAGTACTGCATGAAGCCAAACACCAGCCCGAGGATCGCCACCGCGATGCCCGACATCAGCAACATGCGGCCGTTGACGCCCAGGAACACCTGAGACGCGAGGTCGGGAAGCTTCAGGTTCGCTTCGCTGGCCAGCGCGAGGACCGGAGTCAGCAACGCGCCGACGCCCGCAAGTCTTGAGAGTTTCATCGGTTTTGGTTCCCTTTGGAGGAGAGGCGGCGGGCGCATACCACACAGCCCCCTCAGATCAACGGTTACGATTGGGCGTGGCGAAATGCGCCTGTGGATCTCGCGCGAGCTCGTTCGACGCGAGGGTGGAGCTGGCGATCAGGCTGGGGGGCTCGATGCGCTGCGGGGCGAGCCTGAGACTGCGTGAACGGTCGCGCCAGAGGGCGCCATGCGCGGGTCGCTCGTCGGAGCGCCCTCCTGCGCCAGATTCGCCTGCGCGAGGTGAAAGCGAGCCATCGCCCCTGCACCCGAGGGGCGTGGAAGTTCACCCTCTCTGAATTCCGGGTCGGGATGCGGGCAGACCCCGGCTCTCGTGGCAGACTCACCGGCACATGAGTTCCTCTGTGCGCGTCCTCATCGTCGACGCAGACACGGCCATCGCGCAGAAGATTGGTCTCACCCTCGATGACGCGGGTCTTCCAGTCGCGTGGTGCAACTTCTCGCCCAGTGAGGTGCAGGAACAGCTGCGCGATTTTCGCCCCTCGGTGCTGCTGGTGCACGCCGAGCTCGCCTCGCCGCAGCTGGCGGCGTTGCTCGCGCGCCTCGAAGCGACGCCGGTGCCGGTGGCGGTGCTATGCCGCGACGTGAGCGACGAGCGCTTCGTGAAGCACCTGCGCTCGGGGGTGGTGGAGCTGCTGCAAGATCCCTTCAGCGCGCGCCTCCACCTGGCCCGGTTGAAGAACCTCGAGGGTGAGCTGGCGGTGCGCACCGGGGAACTCTCGGGCCGTGGCGGCCGTGAGCTGGGTGACTTCGCGCAGCACCTGATGCGCACCCGCCGCACCGGAGGCCTGTCGATCGGCGACCAGGGGCGCGCCTTCTTCGTGCGTGGCGTGTTGAAGGGTGCGCGGCTCCGCGAGCACACCATGCAGGCCGCGCTGGCAGCGATGACCCGAGAGCCCGGGGCCTGGACCTTCTCCGAGGGGGCCGATGGCACCTCGGGCCTCGTCGACTTCATGGGTGAAGAGGCCCCCTTCGTCATCACCAACCGCGAGTTCGGCGAGGTGAAGGTGCAGGCCTCCCAGCCACTTGCGGCCGATGACTTCGAGGTCGAGCGCTCGCTCACGCCCATGGCCGCGGTCGCCGAGCCTCCGCCGCTGGTGGTCGACGAGCAGGCGGCGAAGACGCCCATCCTCTTCGTCGATGACGACCCGACCGTGGTGACGATGCTCAGCAGCTACTTCGCGAAGAAGGGCTACCCGGTCAGCACGGCGACCGACGGGCTCGAGGCGATGGGGCTGCTCACCACGCGCTCGTTCGAGGTGGTCATCGCCGATCTCAACATGCCGCGCCTCGATGGCTGGGGGCTGTTGCGCATGGTGCGAGAAGATCTCCGCACCCACGAGACGCCAGTCGCGCTCTTCAGCGCCCAGGACAACTACCGCGAGTCGCTGCGCCTGGTGCAGGCCGGCGCGCAGGCCTACTTCCCCAAGACCATCAAGCTCTCGGCGCTCGAGCTGCAGGTGCGCGAGCTGTGTGAGCCGCGTCGGCGGTTCATGCGGCTCATCGGGTCCGAAGGCGGCCTCGAGTTCGACTTCAGCGCGCTCGGGCCCCAGTGGGTACTCAAGGCGCTCACCATCGGCGGCTACTCGGGGCAGGTCGACGCGCGCGACAGCTGGGCGGCGTGGCGCCTGTGGTTCGAGCGCGGTCGGCTCGTGCAGTGCACCGCGCGCGTGAGCACCAGCGGTCTGTCGGGCGACCGCGCGGTCGCGAGCTACCTCACCTCGAAGCAGGCCAGCGGCTCGTTGAGCACGGGCACCCCGTCACCCGAGGAAGGCTTTGCGGGGCAGTCGACGGCGGCGACGCTCTCGCGGTTGGTGCCGTGGCTCAACGAACAGCAGAAGCGGGTGAGCGAGAGCGAGCTCGCCCGGGCGCGCTCGCTGTCGGTGAACGACGAGCTGTACCGGTTGTTCCTCAACGTCGGGCCACCAGCATGGCAGCCGATGGTGCGCATGCTCTGTGAGCAGAAGCTGACGCCGGCCGAGGTCATCGCGCGGCTGGGCGTGACCCCGATGGAGGTCGCCGCCGTGGTGAAGGAGCTCCTGCGGCGCGGCGTGGTGTCCGCGCAGGCCTGACCCCCCCCTCTGCTGCTGCGGTCACTTGATGATGACGAAGGTCTGCTGGTTGAGCGCGAGCAGCTTCCCGTCGGCGCTCCACAGCTCGCGATTCTCGACGCAGTAGCCCTCGTCGGCCGCTTGCAACGTCGCGCGGTGGAAGAAGGGCGACTCGAGATCGGCGCCCTCGACCTGAAACGGCTGAAAGGTGAAGGCCACGGTGCTCATCGGCCGCAGCCCGGTCTGCGACAGCTGCGCCACGGGCCAGTGCGCATCGACCAGCCCCGCGAGCATCGCTGCGTCACGCCGCGCGCCGGGCGCCTTGAAGCGCACCCAGCCGGTCACTTCCTTCGAGCTCGAGCCGCTGAACGGGAAGGCGCCCGTCGGCCGGAACTCGAGGTGCTGGGTGAACACCGGTGCGATGGGGGCTTCGACCGGCGCCACCTCGACCTCTTGCCAGCGGGGCGGCGTCGGCGCGACGAGGCCCCCCGTCACCGGCGTCGAGAGGTTCAGCTCGCGTTTGCGCCCGAGCACCGCGACCACGTGCGCCATCACGTCTTTCCCCTGCACCAGCCGCGCGGTCGCCGTGGTCACTGCGTTGCCCTCGCGCAGCACCTCGACCACCACCTGCGCGAGGCCCGGCTGCACCGGCGCGATGATCTCCGCGGTGAGGCTGCGCAGCGGTCGATCGGCCGCCACCCCGTCGAGCGAACGGACCATGGCGGCGATGATCAACCCACCAAAGAGCCCGCGGCCCTGTTCCCAGCCGGCAGGAAAGTCGAACGTCGAGACGAGCCCCTCGCGGGACTTCGGGGTGATCAGCGCGTCGAAGGAGGTCGTCACGCGGCGACAGCTAGCCCAGCGGGCTTTGAATTGCCGCACGCGCGCATGAGGAATAAAGCAGCCCCCGGTGTCGAGCGACGACGACAGGAAGCTGAAGACTGGCCGGTTCTCGCGCCTCGCCAGGTTGGCGACGATGAGCGCGAAGCTGTCGACCGACGTCGTCTCGCGCGGCGTGAAGCGGCTCACGGGCAGCGAAGACGAGTCGATCCTCGGGCTGGGTGCGGCCGAGAAGCTGGTGGCGACGCTGGGTGACTTGAAGGGCCTGGCGATGAAGATCGGCCAGCAGGTGAGCATGGATCCCGACCTGCTCACCCCCGAGGTGCGCACCATCGTCGCGCGGCTGCAGAACCAGGCCCCTCCGATGCCGTGGTCGCAGGTGCAGGACGTGGTGCGCAGCGAACTCGGCAAACCACCTTCGGAGGCGTACGCCTCGTTCGACCAGACGCCCATCGCCTCGGCGAGCCTCGGGCAGGTGCACCGCGCGGTGACGCACGACGGCCATGAGGTGGCGGTGAAGGTGCAGTACCCCGACATCGCGCGCGCGTTGAAGGCCGACCTCGACAACCTCGGCACCATGGTCAGCGTCGTCGCGTCGTCGACCCGCATGCTGCAGGGCAAGTCGTACTTCGCCGAGATCCGCGACGGCATGATGGACGAGCTCGACTACCGGCAGGAAGCGAAGCGCGCGCTGCAGTTCGAGGCCGCGGCGAAGGCGCTGCCCGATCTCGAGGTGCCGCACTGCTACGAGGCGTTGACGTCCGAGAAGGTGCTCACGCTCGAGCTGCTGCGCGGGTCGACGCTCAAGGAATTCCTGCACGAGCTGCCGAAGTACGACAACGCCGAGCGCTTTCGCGTCTCGCGGCTGCTCCTGCGCGCCATCTGGGGCCCGTTCATGGGCTCGGGCGTCATTCACTGCGACCCGCACCCCGGCAACTACATGTTGCTGCCCAGCGGCAAGCTGGGCGTGCTCGACTTCGGCGCCATCAAGCAGCTCTCGCCGGCGTGGGTTGACGTCAACCGCCGCCTCTTCCGCAGCGTGGCGCGCGGTGAGGCGGTCGACCAGATTCGCCTGTCGCTCGACTGCGGCTTCACCTTCGACGACCCCGAAGGCTCGCGCGACTTCGTCGAGGCGGTGCTCGACATCGCCACCCGGCCGGTGTGCTCGAGCGACTACGACTTCAAGAACGCCGGCATCAGCCGCGACCTGCGCAACCTGTTCATCAAGAACGGGCCGCGGCTCAAGGGCATTCGGCCGCCGCAGGAGTCGATGCAGTTCTACCGGGCGGTGGGTGGCATGACCCAGAACCTCGAGAACCTCGGCGCACGCGGTGACGTGCGCGGCATCTACGCAGAGCTGCTGTTGCTGGTTCCGGGCTGACGGCGTCTCCGGTCCTTCCAGCTCAAGATGGCGAGCACCATCGCGCTGCCGGCCGAGAGCCCGAAAATCTGCGGCTCGTGGCCGTTCGTGAAGCTCAGGGCGAGCAGCCCGGCGAGCATGGCGGCAGCCGAGGCGTAGAACCCCGAGTGCAGGGTGATGCCGCCCGTCACACAGACCGTGAACGCCAACACGGCGTTCTCCAGCACCACGTCGCGCCAGCTCAACCCGTTGAGCACGCCGAGCACCCGCTGCAGGAACACCCCCGCGAACGCGACGCTCGCCATGCCCATCATGCGGCGGTTGAGCGCCGTGGAGAGCAGCGCCTTCCGGCCGAAGAACACGCTCAGGCCGAAGACCCCGATCACGAAGGCCATCATGAACACCAGGTACCAGGGGCTCGCCAGCAGCACGGCGTGGAGGCTGGGGAACACGTACTGCAGCGAGACGAGCGCCATCACCGCGACGATGGTGATGGCGTACACCAGCACCCGCTCGCGCTGGTACAGACGTACGTCGTGCTGGCGGCGCAGGTTCTCGAGGCGCGCCCGTTCCTTCGCCTTCGCGGCCTCTTCCTTCTCGGCAGCGGCGAGCTCCTTCGCGAGCGCTTCGGGCACCTCGGTCAGCTCGGCCACCAGCGCGCGCGCGGCGTCGAGGCGGCCCCGGCTCAGCTCGAACGACGCGGTGGCCTGCAGACACCTGCCGAGGCCCAGGCGCGCGACCTCGTTCTCGGGCCACTCGCGCAGCGCCTGTTGAAAGCCGAAGCGACACTCCGACAGCAGCGGGTAGACGCGGTCGGGGGTGGTGCTCTGCATCGTGGCCAGCAGCGTGAGCAGGCGTTCTTCGGCGGCGCTGGCCAGTTGCACCGAGCCGCGGTGGCGCAGGTAGCCAGCGAGCGCGTCGCGAAACTCGAGAGCGGTCGAGAAGCGCTCAGCCGGGTTCTTGCGCATCGCCTTCATGCAGATGTCGGCGAGCTCTCTGGGTGCGCTTGCGGGCAGTGCGCGCGGCTTGCACTCGAGCACGGTCTCCAGCACGGCCTTCAGGTCAGGCCCCCACCACGGCGGGCTGCCGGAGAGCACCTCGTAGAGCGTGGCGCCGAGCAAGAACACGTCGGTGCGCTCGTCCATCTTCGAGTCGTCACCCGCCACCATCTCGGGGGCGAGGTAGACCGGGCTGCCGACGAGGCTGGGCCGGCGCGTGCTGCTGCGCTGTTCTTTGCGAATCGCGATGCCCCAGTCGGCGACGTAGACCTCGCCGAACTCGCCGATGAGCACGTTCGAGGGCTTGAGGTCGCGGTGCAGCACGCCCTTGCGGTGCGCGAAGCCGATGGCGTTGCAGACCTGCCGCAGAATCTCGACGTGGGCGTCGAGGCGATCTCCGGTCTGGGCGATGCGTTCCCACGCGGGGTCGGCGGAGTTGCGGATCAACATCGTCCACACCACGCCGTCGACGCGCTTCATCACCAGGGCGGGCCGGTCTCCCTCGGACGTGCACAACGAATAGACGGGGATGATGCCAGGGTGCTCGAGGCTGCCACCGGTCTCGGCCTCGTGGAGCAGCGCGCGCTCAGCGCCCCCCCGGTTCGGCACCTTCACCGCCACGTCGCGGCCCAGGGACGACTGGCGCGCCAGCAGCACGCGGCCCATGCCGCCCTGACCGAGCACGCCGGTGGCGATCAGCTCGCGTTCGGCCGTGGGCGCGTCGCCGTCGAGGTTGGGCGGCTTGAGCGAGAGCGTCGGCAGCTCGCTCCGCTCTTCGGTCGGCAGGGCGTGCTCACCGCTGCGGACGGTCGCCTCTTCCCAGTCGCGCAGCCGCGTCTGGTTCAGATCGACCGCCGTGCCCGCGTCGGGCGGCAGGGAATCGAGCCCGAGGCTCTTCCACAGATCATCCAGAGTGGTGCCGCTCGCCATGCGCGATTTGTACTCCGGTGCCTCGGCGTCTGGGAGACACTCATCACCGTGAATTGCCCAGCATGCGGGTACTACAACCCCGACGGCGCGACGGCCTGTTTCCATTGCTCACTGGCGTTGCCGCTCCCTGCGGGCGAAGCCCTGTGCCCGAAGCACCCTGACGTTCGCGCCACGGGGGCGTGCTCGCGGTGCGGCACCTTCGGCTGCGGGCATTGCCTCACGCAGCGTGGCGCCGACTGGCTGTGTGCGGCGTGTCAGCAGCGGCAGGCCGTCTTGCCGTGGGACGAGCGAGAGACCCTGGGCCTCTGGCGCGCCTGGTGGAGAACGTCGGTGCTGATGATCAGCAGCCCCACCCAGACCCTGCAGGACGCCAGCCCCGACGGCGCCGTCGGCAGCTCGGCGACCTTCGCGGGCCTCTCGACGCTCGCCGGGGTCGGCACCACGATGGCGATTCAGGGCGTGTCGATGATCGGCATCCTCGCGGCGGCGGCGGTGGGGAAGGGCGGTTCGGTCGCCTCGGGGCTGGGCGGCGCGGTGGGCATGGTCTTCGCGCTGGCGATGACGTTCTTCTTCTTCTTCGGCAGCGTGTTCATCAACTCGGGGCTCGATCACCTGATGCTGATGTTGTTGGGCGCGAACCCGCGCAGCTATTCCGTCACGTTGCGGGCCCAGGCGCTCTCGATGGGGCCCTACCTCGTGGGGCTGGTGCCGATTTGCGGCTTCTACGTGTTCCCCATCTGGTCGCTGGTGCTGCGCATTCTGGCGCTGATGCACCTGCACAAGACGACGGCGGGCAAGGCGACCCTCGCGGTGCTCGTGCCGGTCATCGTCTTCTGCGGGTTGATCATCGCCTTCTACATTGCGGTCGTCGGCCTCGCGGTAGGCCTCGCGAAATGAGACCCGCTGACTGGCAGGGCCCTCTGGTGCCGCTGCTGCAACTGCCGATCTGGTGACGCTGGTCCATCTCGCGGTCGCCCCTCGAGCTGGTCAGCACCGTGAAGCCCTCGGAACCGCCGGCAGCGCAGGGACGCGTGCCGGTGATCGGCCTCGCGGCAGGCAGCGCGCGCTGATATTCCTCGCGGGCCATGTCCAACGACGTCAACGCCCTCGTGGAAGACATTGCTGATCGCGTGAAGCGCCGCCTCGACGCCCTGCGCGTCGGCAAAGAAGAGCCCTGCACTCCCGGGCCGGCCAAGAACGCGGCGGCCAGCACGTCGGGCGGCGCCAGCGACTGCGCGCCTTCGTGCTTCGAGTGCGCTCACCACGACACCTGTGGCACGTCGCTCTCGGTTCGGTCGGGGCTCACCCAGCGCGTGACGCCCGACAAGCTGCGCACCAGCCAGGACATCGCGCAGTACATCGATCACACGCTGCTCAAGCCCGAAGCGACGCGCGACGAGGTGCTCAAGCTGTGCGATGAGGCGAAGAAGTACGGCTTCGCGACGGTGTGTGTGAACTCCATCAAC
Organism: Archangium sp.; assembly: GCA_044371205.1. GTDB lineage: Bacteria > Myxococcota > Myxococcia > Myxococcales > Myxococcaceae > Archangium_A. The sequence continues at coordinate 61,675 of JBILUC010000013.1, read as the reverse complement.
GTCGGCACGGCGGCGCGCGCGCTGCACGGCTCGAGCGTGTTGGCCATCGCGGTGGTCGGCTTTCCCCTCGGGGCAGGCATTCCCTCGGCGAAGGCGTTCGAGACGCGTGAAGCGGTGCGCTGCGGCGCGAAGGAAATCGACACCGTCATCAACATCGGCGCGCTGAAGTCGAAAGACTACGCGCTGGTGCAGAAAGACATCGAGGCGGTGGTGGTGGCCGCCAGGCCGTGGCCGGTGAAGGTGATCCTCGAGACCTCGCAGCTCACCAACGAAGAGAAGATCATCGGGTGTGCGCTCTCGAAGGCGGCAGGTGCCGCGTTCGTGAAGACCTCGACGGGCTTCGCCAGCGGCGGCGCGACGGCCGAAGACGTGGCGCTGATGCGACGCATCGTCGGTGAAGACGTCGGCGTGAAGGCCTCGGGTGGTGTTCGCTCGACCGAAGACGCGATGAAGATGATCACCGCAGGCGCGAACCGCATCGGCGCGTCGGCGAGCATCGCCATCGTCACGGGCGCGAAGTCGAACTCGAAGTACTGACCGCGCCTCTCGGCGGCCGCCGAGGATGCCGCTTGCGCGCGCGTCGGCCTCGACGCGGTACAGCGGCAGTCGAGCCCCTTGAAAGATGCTTCGGGCGCGCCGTCCTTCGCGTCGAAGAAGGAGCTGCGGGCGTGCGCGTGGCACCCGAGGCGCGTGCGGCCCTCGACGCGCACCACGTCGTTCTCGCCACGGTACGCATCGACCACGAGCAAGCCGCGCGTGCCGCCCGAGCACCAAGCCCCTCATGGGTCAGCGAGAGCATCGCCGGCGATGTTCCTGCCATCCCACATGGTGAAGTACCTCGCCTCGCGGGCCCTCACCTCGCCTGAAGTGAAGTCTTCCGCCGCCTGCGTGCTCGTCGTATTCCTCGCGGATGGACCACGAGCAGTTGAAGCGCCGGGCCACCGACTGGGCCGACGGAGATTGCGACGCCACCACCGCGGCTGAGGTGCGCGCGCTCATCGAGAAGTCCGACTGGAAAGAACTGGAAGACCGCTTTGGCGCTTCTCTCGAGTTCGGCACCGCGGGCCTGCGCGGCACGCTCGGGGGAGGCACCAACCGCATGAACCTCGCCGTGGTGCGCCGCACGTCTGCCGGCCTGGCGCGGTACCTCAAGGCCCAGGTCCCCGACGTGGTGAAGCGCGGCGTGGTCGTCGGTCGCGATGGTCGCCGCATGAGCCTCGAGTTCGCGCGCGAGACCGCGAAGGTGCTCGCGGCCGAGGGAATTCCTGCGCACGTGTTCGTCGGGCTGTCTCCGACTCCCGTCTGTGCGTTCGCGCTCTCGGCGCTCAACGCCGCGGCGGCGGTGATGGTGACCGCGAGCCACAACCCGCCCGAGTACAATGGGTACAAGGTCTATTGGGGCAACGGCGCGCAGATCGTCCCTCCACACGACGCGGGCATCGCCGCCGCCATCGACGCGGTCGGCACGGCGAAGTCGGTGGCGCTCCTCGATGAAGGCACCGCGCGCGAGAAGGGCCTCTGGAAAGACGTGCCCCAGACGCTGCGCCAGCAGTACCTCGACGCCATCCTCGCGCTGCGGCCGACGAAGAAGGTCGCTGACCTCTCGCTCGTCTACACGGCGATGCACGGCGTGGGCGGCGAGTGGGTGGTCGAGGTGCTGAAGCAGGCGGGCTTCGCGAAGGTGACGCCCGTCGCCGAGCAGCAGGAACCCGACGGCGCCTTCCCCACCGTGCGCTTCCCGAACCCGGAAGAGAAGGGCGCGATGGATTTGTCGACCGCGCTCGCGCAGAAGCTCAACGCCGACGTGGTGCTCGCCAACGATCCCGACGCCGATCGCCTCGCGGTGATGGCGCGCGACCCGCAGAGCGGTGCGTTGCGTATGCTCACCGGCAACGAGGTCGGCGTGCTGCTCGGTCACTACATGCTCACGCAGGTGCCCACGCCGAGCCCGCTCGTCGTCACCACCATCGTCAGCTCGGTGCAGCTCAAGTCCATCGCCGCCGCGAAGGGCGCGCGCTTCGAAGAGACGCTCACCGGCTTCAAGTGGATCGCCAACCGCGCGATGGAGCTGCAGCCCCAGGGCGTCCGCTTCGTCATGGGGTACGAAGAAGCGCTCGGCTACACGGTGGGCACGGTGGTGCGCGACAAAGACGGCGTCGGCGCGGCGCTGGTGGTCGCCGACATGGCCGCGTGGTGCAAGGCGCGCGGTACGACGTTGCTGGGCTACCTCGAAGAGGTGCAGCGCGAGCACGGGCTCTTCGTCGCTTCGCAGTTCAACGCGACCTTGCCGGGCACGAGCGGCGCGGCGCAGATCAAGGCGCTGATGGACAACTTCCGCGCGAAGCCCATCTCCGGCATCGGCGCGCTCACCATCGACGCCGCGAACGACTACCAGGCGCAGTCGCGCACGGCGAAGGGCGCCGTCACGAAGCTCGCCCTCCCGAAATCGAACGTGCTCGCGTGGGAACTCACCGGAGGCCACCGGGTCACGCTGCGGCCCTCGGGCACCGAGCCGAAGATCAAGGTGTACTTCGAATGGCGCGAGTCGCTCGCTGCGGGTGAAGCGATGTTGGGTGCGCGGGAGCGGGCCGCCCGTCAGCTCGCCGCGCTCGAAGACAGCTTCCTCGCGCTCGCCCGGGAAAGAGGCCTGCCATGAAGAAGGTGCTCGTCGTGGCGCTGGTGCTCTGCTCGTCGTTCGCGTGGGCGGGCGATGACGTGACGGTCGAGGTGACGTCGACCTCGAAGACCTCGCCCACGGTGAGCGCGGCGAGTGACCCCTCGGTGCCCCAGGGGCAGGCGTGGTCGGCGCTGGGCGGCAAGACGCTCGCACCGGGCTCCAATCAGCTCGAGGCCGACCTGGGTTACCCGGCCATCTCGGCCAGCTTCCTGCGCGGCGTTCTGCCGGGCTTCAACGTCGGCGCGCGGCTCGGCTTCGTCTACGGCGTCGAGGGCATGGTTCGCGAGAGCGGGCCGGGCTTCAAGGCGCAGGCGCTGCTCAAGGTGCGCTTGCTCGACAACGGCCAGGTCTCCCTCGGCGTGGTCTTCGAGCCGGGCTTCTTCACCTACAGCTCGTACCTGCAGGGTGCGCGCGTGGGGCTCGCGTTGCCGGTGGGCTTTCGCCTCGGCATCGCAGCGTCGAGCGCGCTGGCCATCGGCGTTCACGTCGACGTGCCGATGTGGGTCGAGTTCGGTCAGTTCGGCGGCTTCAACCTGCCCATCCTCACCGGCGGAGGCGTCGAGTACTTCCTCACCAGCGAGCTGGCCGCTTTCGCGCGCGTGCGCGTGGGGCCGACGATTCGCACCTTGCGCCCGGCAGAGGTGACGTTCGACGCCGCGGTCGGCGTGGCGTGGCGCTTCTGAGTCGGCTCACGTCCACCAAAAGCCGCGGCGGGTGACCTCGACGTGCGCCGCGCGAAGTGAATCGCAGAACTCGCTCGGTACGTACGCGAGCCGCGTCGTGAACGGCGCACCGCTGCGCAGCGTCGCGGTGAAGCGATACGGAGTGGCCGACCTCTCCAGCGGCCGATCGATGGCGACGTGCTGAAGGTCGGAGAGCTCGAGGACGTGGGCCCCGATGAACACGCGTCGGCTCGTCACCCGCAAAGTGGGCACCCTCCATGCGGAGATGGCGAGGAACACCACCACAGCGCCGTGAAGAATCAGCGGAGCGGGGTGTCGGACCCACGCGACCTCGAGCGCGACCAAGAGCCCAATCGCGAGCGGCAGCAGCCCCGCGAACGGGCTCCTCGCGAGGCCCTCGTAGACAACGGGTTCCCCGACCAGCGTGGCGAGCATGAGACGCGTCGATTGCTCCGGGTGCTGCAGGGCCAGCGCGCGCGCGCGGACGAGCCTGGCGGCCTCGGTCTGGAGCCGGATGCGCTCGGCCAGAATCACGCGGAGCTCGGGCTCCTCCTCGACGAGACGCGCGATGGGTGCCTCGTCGCAGGGCAGCTCTTGCACCTGCGCCAGCGGTCGGAAGTCACCTCGGCGCGCTTGCTCGACGGCTGCACGCAGCGTCGCGATCGTGTGCTCGAAGGCCTCGAGTCGACCTTCCAATCGGATGCGGGCGTCGGTCAGCATGCCGACCGACGCTTCACGTTGCGCGCCGGTGCAAGCCTGCGGCTTCAGGCGGAGCTCTCACCGGGGGCGCGAACAAAATCACGTTACTGCACGAATGAAATCGGGTCTCAGGGGGTTGTCAGTGCCCGTCTGTAGGGTGCGCGCTCCACACGAGGGGAGTGCCCATGGAGCAGTTGGAGACGAAGCAGAAGAAGACCCGCCGCAACACCGCGCCGCGCATCGCGTTCATCGAGCACGGGTCGGAGGAATGGGACACGGCCTGGAAGGGCATGGCCGCGCTGACCGGTGACGCCGACTTCGAGGCCTGCGACGTGATGAGCGGCGAGATCTGGCAGTACATGGGCTCGACCGAGCGCGACGGCGCGTGGTGCCATGAATTCCGGCACCGCTGGCACCCGCGGCTCAAGCAGCGCTGGCTGGTGCGCGTGCCGGCAACGAAGGGCTGGTTTCCGGGCTTTGAGCGGCTGCACTGACCTGCAGACTGGGGCAGTGTCTGGCCATGCTTCGCGTCTGGTGGTTCCTCGTCTTCGGTCTCGTGTTGCTGGCGGGGTGTGATTGCGGCGGGCCGCGGCTCTCGCAGAGCTTCGATGCGGGCTGCAGCACCGAGACGTGCGACGGCACCGATGAAGACTGTGACGGCGTGGTCGACAACGGGCTGCCGATTCTGAAGTGCGGCGTCGGCGCGTGCGAGCGCGAGGTGTCGAGCTGCATCGAGGGCGAGAAGCGCGGCTGCGTCGAGGGAAGTCCCGGCGTCGAGACCTGCAATGGCCTCGACGACGACTGCAACGGCGAGGTCGACGACAACCTGATGCCGCTGCGGTGTGGCGTCGGCGCGTGTGCCGTCAGCGCTTCGGCGTGCATCGAAGGCGTCGAGCAGACCTGCGTGCCCGCGCGCCCTTCTGCCGAGCAATGCGATGGGCGTGACAACGATTGCAACGGGCTCACCGACGATGGCATTGCGCCGGTGACGTGTGGCGAAGGGGCGTGCGCGCGCACCGTCGAGAGCTGCATGGATGGGCTCGAGCAGGGCTGCACGCCGGGCGAACCCGCCACCGAGGTGTGCGACGGGCTCGATAACAACTGCGACGGCCAGACCGATGAGGCGCTCCCTGCGCTCGTGTGTGGCGTTGGCGAGTGCACGCGCACCACCGCGGCGTGCGTGATGGGGCAGGGGCAGCTCTGTGCTCCGGGCAGCCCACTGGCCGAGACGTGCGACGGCAAAGACAACGACTGCGATGGCCTCATCGACAACGGGCAGGGTCCCGTGACGTGCGGGCTCGGGGCGTGTCGCCGCACGGTGAACGGCTGCGTCAACGGCTCGCCTCAGGCGTGTGTGCCGGGCACGCCCACCACCGACATCTGCGACGGCATCGACAACGACTGCGACGGCACCATCGACGACGACGGCATCTGCAACCCGCCGTTGGTGCTCTGTGAGGGGGCGGTCGCGGGTCGCGTGGGAGAAGCGGTCAGCCTCACCGCGACGGCGCTCGATCTCGACGGCACCATCGTCAGCAACCAGTGGATCGTCGCCATCAAGCCCGCGGGCTCGACCGCGCTGCCGATGCCGGCCAACCAGTCGACCACCAGCTTCACGCCCGATCTGCCCGGTCGCTACGTGCTTGCTTTCTGCGCGCGCGACAACGCGGGCACCACCACGTGCTGCTCGACCACCATCAACACCACGCAGTGCAGCTCTCCTCCGGCGCCGCCGGTGAGCACCGCCTGCGGCACGAGCTGGGATGGGCGGCCCATCGTGCAGTTCCCCCCGGTGCCGACGGGCCTGCAGTACCAGCTGCGCCTGCCGGGCAGCGGGCTCGTGCGCGCGACCGCCAACGAGGGCGACAACTACCTGCGCCCGGCGTTGCGCGTGGCGACGGGCGCTCCGCCTCCGGGCGCGGCGACGGCGCTCGAGGTGCGGGCCTGCCGCGCCGATGATCTGAGTTGCTGTTCCACGCCGTCGGCCGTGACGGTCAACGTCGTCGAGAGCTGCACGACGCCCATCGCGCCCACCTCGAGCAACCTCGTGTTCAGCGAGTACGTGGTGAACGGGCAAGCCTCTCCGGTTCAGGCCGGAGAAGCGGTGGAGTTCACCAACCTCTCGCACTGCCCGGTCACGCTCGACGGGTTCCACTTCGCGTACCGAAACCCGACGGCAGCCCCGAACAGCGTGCGGTGGATGAACTTTGGCCCGGCCGAGATTGTCCCGCCGCGCGGCGTCTACGTCGCGATTCGAGACCGGGCGAACGCGCCCATCTGCTCGGCTTCGTTCGCGCTGGCGACGCAGAGCAGCGGGCTCTTCGGGCTGCGCGTCTCGCCGCTCGAGATGCAGGGCCAGTTGCTCGACAGCGGCTGGTTCAACAATGCGGGCGGAGGCTCGACCATCCTGCAGGTGTCCCCAGGCCTGGTGGCCGATGGAGGCGTGCCTGACTTCTTCAGCCCCATGCCCATCGCGGAGGTCGCGCCGTACGTCGGAGGCAACGCCGCGTGTGTCGGCATCGGCTTCAACGCCACGGGCTCGTGCGGCGACTTCATGGGCACGATGACTCCGACGACCGTGCTCAGCCCCAACCAGCTGGGTCGGCTCTGGCATCCGTGCGACGTGCTGACGGCGCCGGTGCCGACGTGCGTGCGCAACTGACAACGGAGCTGCTTTGCGGGAAGGCAGACGGTCGGTGAGCTGGCGCTGTGCTCGTGACGGCCAGCTCCTTGCTTCGAGGCCAGGGTCCGCACCTTGAAGAACCTTCGTACTCAGAGCTGACAAACGGCCCAGGTTGTCACCTCTGAGTACACACGTTTTTCGAGTCGAGTCGCCCGGCCCGAGGGGCACGTGGGCTGTGTGGCAGTGCCGAGATCCACCCGATCGCGGCGGCGTGGGCGGCGCACCTGGTTGACGCGCTCGCGTCGCCGAGACGGTGTGCACGACACCGCGCTTCCAGGCCCCGCATGTCACGCGACGACTACGGCACCGTGAGGGCGCCCAGTTGACCCAACTCGAGCGCAAGCCCACCGCCGGTCCCCGCACCATTCAAGTCGCACGACGTCCAATTCACGCCATCGAGTGAGGCGCGCGAAGTGAGCGCCCACGAGCCGCTCACGGGCGCGACGAAGACGCCGTCGTAGACATCGGCCGTCATGCCGGCACTCGAGCCCGTCGTCGGCCACCATTGCCAGCCAGCGCCCGTCGCGGGGCTCACGCTCACCGGCCCCATGCCCACCTGCACCCGGAGCAACGGGTCGAAGCCCGCCACGTCGGTGACGCCCGGCTGCGTCACGCTGGTGCTCACCACCGGGCTCACCCCGCCCGCCGTGACGGTGAGGCTCGCAGGCGAGAGCAGCTGGCACGCGTTCAGCTCGGGCGACACGCCGAGTCCGTTCACCCCGCAGCTGCAGAGCACGCCGCTGGTCGCGAGGCTGCGCGGCGTGATGGCGCCTGACGCCGTCACCGAGAAGTCGGTGCCGCTCTGGTTCGCGTCGCGACACCCGCTCACGCCGCGCACGATGGCGGTGGTGACCGAGGGCGCCGGAGCCCGAGTGCCCTCGAAGCAATCGGCGGTGGTCCCGAAGCCGACGAGGTCGAGCACGTTCGCCGTGGGGCAGTTGCCGCTGAGGCCGGTGGTGACGCTCGCGAGCACCACCTTCCCTGCGGTGGCAGACATGTTGATGGTGCCGGTTTGATCTCCGCTGAAGGCGGCGCCCGCTGCACCGCCACTCGAGAGCACGACCAGGTAGTAGCCACCCGGCGCGACGGACTTCGTCGGTTCGAGCACCACGACGTTCGAACCCCAGCTGGTGCCTGTCGCGCTCGTGTACTGAAGCGAAAGCCCGCTGAGCGGGAGCGACCGGCTGGTCGGGTTGTGCAATTCCACGAAGTCGTTGCGCAGCGTCGCACCAGAGTTGCCGCCGCCTCCGTAGACCTGGCTGATGACCAGCCCCGGCCCACACCGGCCAGCGTACGGCGCGTTGGTGGCGAGCACCGACACCGGGAACGCCACGCTGACGACGGTGCCGAGCGTCGCCGTCACCGTGGAGTCGCCAACCGCGCGGCCCTGCGCGAGGCCGAAGACGCCGACGAGGTTGCTGAACGCGACCGTCGCGGGGCTGGCGCTCGCCCACGTCACCTGATCGGTCACGTCGACGGTGGTCGAGTTGGCGAGAGTACCCGTCGCGATCAGCTTCACGCTCGTGTCTCGCGCGAGGGCGCCCGGCCCGCTCACCGTGATGGACACGATGGTCGGCGCGTCGATGGTCAACGTCGTCGAGTCGCTCTGGCCGTTCCACGTCGCCGTGATGGTGACGCTGCCTTCCGCGACGCCGCTCGCCACCCCCGCAGAGGAAATGGTCGCGAACGCTCCGTTCGATGACCTCCACGTCACCAGCGAGGTCACCACCTCAGTCGACAGGTCGACGTACGTCGCAGTCGCGGTGAAGGCGAGGGTGCCCCCGCGCGTGACACGCGGCGCGACCGGAGTGACGGCCAGCGAGGCGAGCGCGGGGCGATTGACGGTGACTCCAACGCTGCGACTCACGCCGCCCTGCGTCGCGGTGATGCTCGAGGTACCGGGGGTGAGCGCGGTGACGAGGCCGGTCGCGCTCACGGAGGCGACGAGCGGCGCGGTGCTGCTCCACGTCGCGGTCGAGGTGACGTCGAGTGTCTGCCCGTTGCTGAGCGTGCCCTGGGCTGTGACCGTCTGGGTCTGCGTCTTCTCGAGCGTGAAGCCCATCGACGGGGTGAGCGCGATGGACGTGAGCGCAGGTGGGCCGACCTGCAGGGTGACGCTGGCCTGCACGCTCCCTGAGGTCGCGGTCACCGTCGTCTGGCCCTGCGAGAGCGCGGTCACCAGCCCATCGACGACGCTCGCGACCAGCCCATCGCCGACCGACCACGTCAGCCCGCTGGTGACCGCTGCCGTCGAGCCATCGGAGAAGGTGCCCTGCGCCGTGAGCTGCACGGTGAGGCCGAGCGCGACGGAAGGCGCGACTGGGGCGAGCGTGAGCGCGTCGAGCGCCGCGGCGGTGACGGTGAGGGGCAGCGCGCCCGAGATCGTGCCCAACGTCGCGGTCGCGCTCTCGGTGCCCGGCTGCTGCGCGGTGACGAGGCCCGTCGCCGAGACGCGAAGCACCGCGCCGCTCGTCGGCGCCCACGCTGCAGTGGAGGTGAGGTCCACCGTCGAGCCGTCGGAGTACGTGCCCGTCGCGAGCAACTGCACGGTGCGCCCCTTCGCCAGGCTGGTGGCGCTCGCCGTGACGTCGATGCGCTGCAGCACGGGTGCGGTGACCACCACCACGCGAGACGCCGTCACGAGCCCGAGCGTGGCGTCGATGCTGGTCGCCCCGACGGTGATTCCCGTGACGCGCCCTTCGATGCCTGCGTCGTTCGAGACCGTCGCGACGGCGGTGGCCTGCGAAGACCAGGTGACGCCGCTCGTCACGTCGCGCGTGGTGGTGTCAGAGAAGGTGCCGGTGGCGGTGAGCTGCCGCGAGAGGCCCGCAGGCACGCTGAGCGTCGGCGGGTCGAGCTGGAGCGAGAGCAGAATCGCCGGCGTCACGGTGAGCGTCGTGCTGCCCGAGAGCGTACCGTTCGACGCGGTGATGACCGCCGTGCCTTCGCTCACCGGCTGCACGAGCCCGTTCTCCCCGGCGAGGTTGCTCACCAGCGCCACGCCTGCGTCTCCGCTCGACCACGTCACGGCCTGCGTGAGGTCGCGCGTGGTGAGGTCGGTGAAGACGCCCGTGGCGGTGAGCGGCGTCGTGAGCCCCAGAGCCACGCTCGCCGGCTGCGGCGCGACGCGAATCATCCGCAACTGCGGCGCGGTGCAGGTGACGGAGCTGGTGGTCGAGATGGCTCCGACGCTCGCCGTGATGACCGACAGGCCCTGGCCCACCGCCGTCACGACACCTGCATCGGTGACGCTCGCCACCCCCGGCGTGCCCGAGCGCCACGTCGCCTGCGAGGTGAGGTCCTGCGACCTGCCATCGGAGAAGCGCCCGTTGAGGGTGACGGCCTGCGACGAGCCGAGCGGCAAGGTGAAGGCCGATGGCGTCGCCTCGAGCGCGCGCAACGTGGCGTCGGTGACGGTGACCTGCGCGTTCCCCGACTGGCCCCTGAAGCTCGCGGTGACGACGGCCATGCCGAGCGCGCGGGCCGTCGCGCGGCCCATGACGTCGAGCGAGACGAGGGGGTCGTCAGACGACGACCACGTGACCATCGAGGTGAGCGACATCGACGTCGCGTCAGAGAAGCGGCCCGTCGCGGTGAAGGCCTGCGTGGTGCCAAGGGCAAGGGAGGTCGACGCTGGTCGCACGTCGATGGAGGAGAGCGTGGCCGAGGTGACGGTGAGCCCCACCGTGCCCGTGACGCCCGACTTGAGCGCGCGCACCTCGACCGTGCCGAGCTCGACGCCCGTTACCAGGCCCGCAGCGTTCACCGTCGCCTTCATCGAGTCGGCCGAGGCCCACGCGCAGGAGGTGGTGAGGTCGCGCGTGCTGCCGTCGTCGTAGTGGCCCGTCGCCTTCAACTGCAGGGTCAGCCCCCGCGGCAGACTCGTCGTGTCGCCGGCGACCTCGATGCGCTGCAGCACCAACACCCGCGCGGAGACGGTCACCGTCAGCGTCGCCGTCGCTTCGCGCAGAGTCACAGTGACGGTGGTGGTGCCTTCACCCACGCCCTCGAGGGTTGCGGCGCCGTCCGGGTTGGGCGTCACGCGAGCGATGGTCTCGTCGGCGCTCAGCCAGGTCAGCCCGTCGGTGCTCTGGGCTTTGGTCCCGATGAAGGCGCGCGCGGTGACGACCTGCTCGTCACCCCAGTCGAGCCGAACGTCACTCGTGCTGAGCACCAGCCGCTCGGGCAGAACGACGGCGGGCTTGCAGGCCACCAGCGCCAGGAGAGGGAGCAGTCGAAGCAGACGCATCCCAACTCTGTGGCACAGGCCGTCGAGAACGTCACCCCGGCTCAGTACACGGAATCGCCGCGGCCCCACGAGCGCATGGACTCGGTCTTCATCTTCTTCACCGCTTCCCGGCGCTGCTCCGGTGCAGCGCTCGGCGCTGCAGTCGAGAGCCCGAAGATGGCGCTGTTCGTCTTGCGCTCATCGGCGACCGAGCCCTCGCCCGCGACCTGGTCGGCGTCGAAGAAGATCTGCTCGTTCGCCTCGAGCGAGCGCTTCGCCTCGGCGAAGTTCCCCTCGTCGATGGCCTGCGCCGCCTTCTGGTAGTTCACCGCCGCGCGCGCCTTCGACGCCGCCACCACCGCGCCCTTGTCGCGGTTCTGCATCGCCAGCGTGTTGTCTTCGGTCACCATCGCCGCGAGCGACAGGCGCGCATCGGCCGCCTTCTCGGTCAGCACGTCGGTGTACGCGAGCTTGAACGCCGCGATGTCGATGCTGCCGTTGCGCACTGCGGGCGACGCCGTGAGGTGCACCACCATCTTCTCGACCTGTCGCGCCGAGAAGTCGGGCAGCGTGATGCTGACGGTGTTGCCGAGCTGAGAGACCGGGCGGCCATACACCTCGACGAAGCGCACGCCGGCGGGCAGCTCGAAGTTCAACATCGCGGCGCGCGCCACCATCGTGCCTGCCTGCTCGAGGTCTCTCTGAAAGAGCGTCGCCATCGCGCTGGTGTCGGACCCGCTGATGAAGCCGTACGAGCCACCGCCCACGTCGGCGAGCTTCTGCATGAGGTCTTCGTTGAAGTCGGCCCCCACACCGAGCGAGGTCACCGAGACGCCGCGCTCGCGAATCGTGCGCACCACCTTCGCGAGGCCCTGCGAGGTGGTGAGGCCCACCGTCGGCTGACCGTCAGAGAGCAGCAGCAGGCGGTTGACGCGGAAGTCCGACAGCGCGCGGGCGATGTGCTTCTCACCAACAGCCAGACCGTCGCCGATGTTGGTGCCGCCCTCGTCGCTGATGTTCGCGATGTAGCGCTTCAGCTTCACCTTGTTCTCCGGGGTGCCGAACACGCCGCCCATCGCCGAGACGTCGGTGCCGTAGTGCACGACCGAGAGGCGATCGTTCTCGTCGAGCAGCTCGACCAGCTTGCTCGCCGCCCGCCGCGCGTTCTCAATCTTCGAGCCTGACATCGAGCCGGACCGGTCGATGACCAGCGCGAGATTCACCGGCGCGCGCTTCGCACCGGGCACGTCGACGGCCGTCACCTCGAGCGTCGCGAAGACGTCGCTGGTACCGGGCACGAGGTAGGGGTGCGAGAGGCGGCCGGTCAGCGACAGCGAGCCAGGGTTCGACACGGGCACCGGCACCGGCGCAGGCTGGGGAGGCGGCGTCACGACCACGGGCGCGGGCGGCGGCGGGGCAGGAGGCGGCGTCGCGGTGCGCGGGAAGCCCACCAGCACAGCGGTCAACAGCAACGCAGCAGCCACGGCGAGAAAGGCGGTCGTCCGGTTCATGGTCTGACCTGAAACGCGCGAGCAGTTCTGCGGATCTGCACGTTTAGAATTTCCCAAAATCCACGAAGAATCAGAGAGTTCCGCGACTTGTCGGGGAGGCGCACATGGGTGAACGCGACGAACTGGGCAAAACAGTCCCCCGCGCCGGTGAGAGCCCGGCGCTCAGCCCCCGCGCCCAGCTCCCGACGCAGGTCGAGGGACGCTACGAGGTGCCTCCCGGGGTGAAGGACCCGACGCTCGGTCGCGGCGGCATGGGGCGGGTGCTGGCGCTGGTCGACACCCACCTCCACCGCGAAGTGGCGGTGAAGGAGCTGCTCGTCGAGCACACCGCTGAGCGCTCCTCGGCGGGCCCGATGCTCGAGAACCTCTTCGTGCGCGAAGCGCGGGTGCTGGCGCTGCTCGAGCACCCCGGCGTCGTGCCCGTGTACGAGCTCGGGCGGCGCACCGACGGCACTCCTTTCTATTCCATGCGGCGCGTTCGCGGCCGCTCGCTGCACCAGGCCCAGGAGCAGTGCGTCTCGCTCGACGAGCGCCTCACGCTGCTGGGCCACTTCATCGACGTCGTGCAGACCATCGGCTTCGCGCACAGCAAGGGCGTCATTCACCGCGACCTGAAACCCGAGAACGTGATGGTCAGCTCGTTCGGCGAGACGCAGGTCATCGACTGGGGCCTGGCAGTGATGCGCGGCGAGCCCGTCGAGGGCGGCATCCTTGCGGGCACGGCGGCGTACATGTCCCCCGAGCAGGCGAGCAACACGCGGGTCGACGAGCGCAGTGACGTGTGGGCGCTGGGCGTGATGCTCTTCGAGTTGCTCAGCGGCGAGCTGCCCTTCAAGAGCGCGGAGGGGCACGCGCTGCTCGAGGCCGTCAAGACGTTGCCCGTGCCGCGACTCACCAGCGTCGAGCCCGCGGTACCGCCGGCCCTGGCTGCGGTGGTCCAGAAGGCGCTGCAGAAAGACGCATCGCTGCGGTACCAGAACGCCGGTCAGATGGCGGAGGCCCTCGAGGCCGCGCAACGGGCCCGGGCTCCCAAGCCCATCGCGCTCTTCGTGGCGCTCGGAGTGCTCGCCGTGACGTCGCTGGGGTTCGGCGTCTTCGCGCTGAGCACCTCATCCAGAGCAGACGACGTACGGCGTGACGCGCGGCTCGCGGTGGTCGACGCGCAGAAGGCCTCGGCCGACGCGCTGGCCCGCTCGGCCCTCGCGGCGCTGCGAGAGCGCGACGTGAACCGCGCCGTCGACTTCGCCGCGCAGGTGCCCACCCACCCCCTCGCGCGCGGGGTGCAGGTGGTGGCCGAAGAGCGCGGCGCCGCGCAGAAGCTGTGGAGCCTGAAGACGGAAGCCGGCTGCGCTTCGGTGGCGGTGTCGGGCACCACGGCCGCGTGCGCGACGTTCGCAGGCGTGAGCCTCTGGGCCGCCGACGGCACGAGCCTCGGCACCTTGTCGACCGGCCCGGGCGGCTGGCAGCACGCGGTGGTGGCGACGGCCGAGGGCGTGCTGGTGTCGGGTGGCGATGACCGGCGCCTCCACGTGTGGGACGTGGCGAGCCGGAAGGAAACGAAGAGCGTGGAGGGCTTCAGCGCGCCCATCCGCTCCCTCGCGTTCGATGGCGTCGACCTGATTGCGGGCCTCGGCGACGGCGCGGTGATGCGCGTCACGCCCGAGGGCCTCGTGAATGAAGTGACGAAGCACGCGCGCCTCGTCTCCCGCGTCGCGGCGCTGCCGGGCATGGTGGCCTCGGTGTCGGAGGGCGTGCTGCGCGTGTCGGGCAACACCCCGATGGAGCTCGACCGCCACGTCGGCGCCGTCGCGGCCCTCTCGAGCACCTCGCTGGTGCTCGGCGTCGAGCGCTCGGTGCTGGTGGTGAACGACGGCACCGCGAGCCGCGTGAGCGATGGGCACCGCGACGACGTGACGGCGCTGGTGCTCGTGCCGAAAGACGACACGGCTCCGGCGCGGCTGGTGAGCGGGAGCGCCGATGGCACCGTGCGCTGGTGGTTCGCCGAGGGCACGCTCGAGGGCCTGCTCTCGGGCTTCGAGCCGGGCGTGCAGGCGCTCGCGGCGACGGGTGATGGGCGCGTGCTGGTGGCGACGACCAACCGCCGGCTCGAGTCGTGGAAGTTGCCCGCCCGTACGCGGCCGCCTGACGCCGTCGGTGTTCCCTCCGCGCACGCATGGTGGACGGGCTCGGGCGGGCTGGTGAGCGGTTACCGCGATGGGCACGTGCGGCGCGTCGACCCGCAGACGGGTGAGGCCAGAGATCTCGAGGTGCGGCACGTGGGCGCGGTGCGAGGGCTCGCGCGCGCGTGGGGGCCCGATGCACCCGACGCCTGGAGATACGTGTCGGTCGGTGACGACGGGCGCGTGCTCGGCCAGCGGTGGAACGGGGAGGTCGAGACGCTCGACACGCTCGCCGACGCGCGGGTGACGACGGTGGCGACCAGCCGGGAAGGCGAGCTCGCGGCGTGGGCGGCCGATGACGGCACGCGCGTGGTGTGGAACCTGAAGCTGGGAAAGGAAGTGAGCCGCGAGAAGGACACGTTGATTCGCTCACTCGCGTTCTCGCGCGACGGCCGCGTGCTGGCGGTGGGGCGCGAGGACAAACACGTCGAGCTGCTCGACGCGCAGACGGGCAAGCAGACGAAGCGGCTCGACCCCTTCGATGGCGCGGTGACGGGGCTGGCGTTCTCGGTCGACGGCGCGCTGCTCGCGGTGGGCAGCGCCGATGGGCACGTGAGCTTGTACGACGTGAAGCAGGCTCGCGTGGTGCACGTGTGGAATCAGCCGGCGGCGCGCGTGAGCACGCTCGACTTCCACTCGACGGGCCTGCTCGCGGCGGGCAGCGATGACGGCAAGGTGTGGCTGTTCTCAGCGGGGCAGGGCGAGGCGCTCGCCGAACTCCCACTCGATGCAGGCGACGTGCTGCTCGTCGCCTTCATGGAAGACGGCCTCATCGCCGTCGGCACCGACCGCGTCGCCCACGTCCTCCATCCCTGAACCTCCCTCTCCCCGCGAAGCGGGGACAGGGCCGGGGTGAGGGGCTCGTCTCACTTCAACGACGAATACAAACTCGCCGTGGTGCGCGCTGCCTGTTCCCACGTGAACATCGCCGCGCGCTTCGACGCCTTCACCGACCATTCACGGCGCAGCGACTCATTCCCCAGCCACTTCGACAACTGCTCCGCGAGCCCGCTCACGTCATCGGGCCCCACGAGCCAGGCGCCAGTGCCGACGACCTCCGGCAGCGAGCCCTCGGTGGACACGATGGTCGGCACGCCCAGCCGCATCGCCTCGAGCGGCGGCAAGCCGAACCCCTCGTACCGCGAGGGAAACACGAACACGCCGGCCCGCTTCATCAGCGCATAGAACACCGGGTCGGGCAGGTACCCGAGCGCGCGCACGTCGACGCCCTTCTCCTTCACGCGACGCACTTCCGCTTCGATGGGCCCCGCGCCGAACCAGCGCTGCCCCGCAAGCACGAGCGCCACCTTGTTCCCGCCGTCGTACAGCCGCTCGACCGCGCTCAGCACGAGCTCGACGTTCTTCCGCGCATCGAGCGCGCCTGCGTAGAGCACGAAGGGTTGGTCGAGCCCGAGCGCGTCGAGCCACTTGCTCGTCGTTGCGTCGACCGGCGGCACCGCGTCGACGTGGTCGACCCCGTGGTGCACCACGTGCAACTTCCGCGCGTCGACGTCGAAGCGCTCGAGCACGCTGCGCCGCGCGACCTCGCTCACGCAGATGACCTGCTGCGCGACCTCGAGGCTGCGCGCGAGCCACAGGCGGAACTGCCAGCGAAAGCGCATCGAGACGGTCTGGGGCAACAGCAGCGGCACCAGGTCGTGCACCGTGAGCACGAAGGGCACGCTCGGGGTGCGCGTGAGCGGCAGGTTGAAGTTCGAGACCGCGTGAAACAGCGTGGGGCGGCGCTCGCTCAACCACGAGGGCAACACGCCCAGCGTCCACCCGGTGCGCGAATGGCTGCGGCGCGGGCGCTCACCCGAACGCCGTGCGCCCCACCGCTCGACCTCGACGCCGCTCTTCACCAACGCACGGTGGAGCTGGCGCGTGTACAGCGCGATGCCGGTAACGGGCTCGTCCCAGAGCGTGGCGTCGAAGGCGACAGGCACCCCGCGCCCTTAAACCCCGCGTCGGTTCGTGGCGAGGAAGAATCGTGGCCCTCAGAGGCCGAGCCCGGCCGCGACGTAGAACTGCCCCACGCTGCCGCGGGGTGACGACGCCAGCGCGTACCCCAGCTCGAACGAGACGGGCACGATGGCCGAGACGCCGACGTAGGCGCGCGTCGTCCAGCTCGGTGCGGGGCTCACGCCGAGAACGCCCGTGATGCCGAAGTACGCGCTGACCAGCGGCAGGAAGGCCCGACGGGGGGCGAGTGCATCGAAGCTGCTCAGCTCCAACCGTGCTGTCAGCAAGACCGCGTCGCGGGGGATGAGCTCCGTGGGCGTGGTGTAGGTGCGCTCATAGCCGCCGCCGAGGTTGAGCAGCAGCGAGTGCTCGAGCCACCGACGCCAGCCGCCCTGCACATGTTGCCCGACGCTCCACTGGGGCACCTGCACGGCGGCGCGCGTCGTGGCCCAGAACGAGTTGGCGTTCGGCGGCGGCATCTCGTCGGCGCCCACTTCGGCGTCGGCGATGAACTCCGCGGTCTCGCGTGTCTCTGCGAAGGCCGGGTCGAGCTGCTCGTAGAGCCAGCGCTCGGTGGCCGCGGCCGGCTTGCCTTCTGACCGCGCGACCCGCAGCCCGTCGGCCCCCTCCGTCACCACGAAGCACGCGTCCTCGACGCCCCACTGGAAGCATCGCAGCGGGTCGTTCTGCGGTGTGATGCGACAGGGCTGCACCAGGCTGAGGCAGCCCATCGGAGCGGACCAGTCGAGGCTGTTCCACAGGCGTTCGAAGGACTGGAGGTCGGTGCGCACGAACGTGACGGCGTAGTGCTCACGCACCAGGCGAGACTCGACCTCGGCCCGTCGCCAGAGCCCGACGCAGCCCGAACCGACGACCCACCACGTCAGCAGCGCCCACGCTCGCACGGCCGCTCCTTAGCGGAGCGCGCGGCCTGCGTCGCATGACTGTGCGCGCTCTCAGCCCGCGAGCAGGCGGGTGTGGCCGTTCTGGCAGACCAGCGAGCCGTTCCCCGCCTCACGCATGCTGCGGCCGCATGCGCGGCACGACGGCAACATGTGGCTCGTGGGGCTCGGCTTCGCCGCAGGCACCGCAGCCTTCGCAGCCGCCACGGGCGCAGGCTTCGCAGCCGCGACCGCCACGGGCTTCGCAGCCGCCACCGCCACGGGCGCCACTGCCGCCTTCGCGCCCGGCTTCAGCCGCATGAACTCATCGCGCACCTTCGCGAGCAGCTGCCCGCGCACGCCCGAGTACTTCGCCTGAAGGCCAGTCAGCGCCTCCATCATCTCTTCGAACTGCTGAACGCGTCCGTCATCCATCGTGTGCGCCATGTGCGTCTCCTTCGTCTCGAAGACCCAAGAGTGATCCCCGATCTCGAGCGCTGCAACCCCCTTTGAAACACAGATCCACCGCGCGGCGAAAAGTGAACGAACTTCGATCCCTTCGCGGCGCCGCTGATCGCGATTTCCCGCCTTTTCGGAGAGCTACCTGACGCGCAGCCGCTGCTTGCCCCATTTCGTGCCGTCGGGCCGCAGGTGCACCAGCGTTCCCCACCCGCCGACCCACACGTCGCCGTTTGCCTCGTCGTAGAGCAGGTCGCGCATGTTCTCGAGCTCGCGCAAATCGACGCGTTCATCGGGCTGCCCTGCGCGCTGCACCACGAGCCCGTCGGTGTAGTGCAACAACAGCCGCAGCTTCTTCGTCGCGTCGACGGCCACGCCGCTTCCCTTGTCGTCGAGGCCGACGTGCTTCACGAACTTCCCGCCCTCGAGCCGAAGGAGGCCGCTCTCGAAGTCTTGCACCCAGAGCGTGCCGGTGGAGTCGACCGTGAACGCGCGCGGGTCACTGCCCGGATACAGTGCTGAGCGCAGCGCGATGGTGACGCCGCCCACATGCAGGCCCCTCATGAAATCAATCCAGTACCACTCGTTCTGAAAGTGCACCGCGTCGCAGGGGTCGACGTTTCCCCACGGCGCTTTGAAGGCGACGAAGCCCTGCTTCACCGAGTCGAAGCGCCACGTCTTGTTTCCGCGGCGTACCCAGACCTCTCCGTCGTCGCCCACCAGCGGCTGGAAGTACTCACCGCCCCGCGGCTTGTCTTTGAGCGCGAGGAACGAGGTGAAGGCCGCACCGTCCCACCTCACGACTTCCTTCTCGCAGCCAAGCCACGCTGCGCTCTTCACGACGAGCCCACGGCAGATGAAGCCGGGGCGCACCTCGAGCGGCTTCTCGGGCTTCGCCACGTCCCACACCACGACGCCGCCCTGCGCACCGACCACGAGGTGCGGGCCGAGCTTCGAGAGCGTGTAGACCTGATTGAGCTCAGCGAGGTTCTTCTTCTGCGCTGCGG
Source organism: Archangium sp. (assembly GCA_044371205.1). Lineage (GTDB taxonomy): Bacteria > Myxococcota > Myxococcia > Myxococcales > Myxococcaceae > Archangium_A. Next base: position 42,705 of record JBILUC010000013.1, on the reverse strand, counting down.
TCGAGCCCTCACACGAGTCTTCGTACCCGGCGAGGTAGCCCCGCGCGGCTTCGAGCGCGCCCGGCTTGAGGTTGCGCTTCTGGGCAGGGAAGGCGAGCTCGACGGCGTTGGGAATCGAGAAGACCTGGCACCATTCCTTGTCCATCGCGGCCTGGGCCTTCACCAGCGCGAAGCCGTACTGCACCGCGAAGTCGTCGGGCTGCGCCTTCGCAGCGCGCTCGAGCATCGCCAGCGGCGGCACCTTGCGGAGATCTTTGGTGCCCTGCTGCAGCGGCTTCAAGTTCAAGTACCGCGCCTTCGCGACGAGGAAGCCGAGCGCGAAGAGCTGCGAGGGCTCGAGCGTCTCCAGCGTCAACGACTCGAGTGGCACGTCGCGCTGCTGCGCGAGAAACGAGAGGAAGCCCGTCGCGAAGTCGGTGTTCCACGCGAGCGCGGTCATCACCGCCAGCTTGCGGCCGTTGTCCGCGCCTCCGCTCAGAAACGAGAAGACCGTCTCGGTGTTGCCGCTCTTCGCTGCTTGCACGGCCGAGTCGCCTGTGGAGGCGCCGCTCAGGTCGATCGAGGTCAGGGGAGAGTCGGCCAGCGCAGGCAGCGCCAGCAGCACCACGAGGCTGCTCAGGGCTTTCGGAGACATGGCGGCTGCTTCTCACATCGGCCTCGAGGGCGGTGCACTCCAGCACCCGTGTGTGACACGGCCCTACCTCCCCCCTTGAAATCGGGAGGCGATCTGACGTTGATCCGCCCCCCATGCGCTTCCTCGTCCAGCATCAGGTGAATGATTCGGTCGACGTCGACTACGCGAGCAGCCTGTCTCTCGGCGGTCTGTTCATCTCGACGACGAAGCCCATCGCCGCGAAGGCGACGTTGCACGTGCAGTTCGCCCCCAGGCGCGACGCGCAGCTGGTCAGTGCGTTCTGCCGCGTGAAAGAAGTTCGCCCCGACGGCATCTCGGCTGAGTTCGTGTCGCTCGACGCCGAAGCAGAGCAGCTCATCTCCGCCGCACTCGCGTGACCTCGGTCTTCGACGACCCGCAGTTCAACGCCCGCCTCTTCTTTCCCCGCCGCGACGTGACGTCGTGCCCTCCAGGCGCGAAGGACTCGTTCATCAAGGTGGGGAAGGTGAAGCTGCACACGCGCACCTACGCACCGCCGCCGCCCATCCTCGCCACGCTGCTCCTCTTTCACGGCAACGGTGAGATGGTCAGCGACTACGACGACCTCGTGCCCGAGTTCCTCGAGCTGGGGCTGGAGGTGGTGGTCTTCGACTACCGCGGCTACGGCAAGAGCGACGGGCACCCCACGTTTCGCACGATGTTGAGCGACGCCATCGTGCAGGTGCAGGGAACGCCGCGGTCGCGTCGTCGCATTCTCTTCGGTCGCTCGCTCGGCGCAGCATGCGCGGCCGAAGTGGCGAGCCGCCACCCGCCGTTGATCGACGCGCTGGTGCTCGAGAGCGGTGGCAGCTCCATCGACTCGCTGGTCGAGCGGCGCGGCATGCCGGTGCAGACGTGGAGTGAAGAGGAGCTCGTCACCTTCGACCCGAAGCCCAAGCTCGCGCGCTGCACGGTGCCGACGCTCGTGTTGCACGGCGCTGAAGACCACGTCATCCCCGTGCACGAAGCAGAGGCTGCGTACCGGGCGCTGGGGAGCGAACGAAAGCGGCTCGCGGTCATCCCCGGGCGCGGGCACAACGACGTGTCGTTCAGCGATGCGTACTGGTTGGCGCTGCGCTCGTGGGTCGCATCACTGGGCTGATTGAAGTACAGGCGCCGACGTGCCGCGGGTTCACCAGCTCCTCCCCACCTTCACGCCCGGAGACGCGATGGGGCAGGCGGCGGTGGCGTGGCAACGCGCGCTGCGACACCTCGGCTGCTCGGGTCAGCTCTACGCGGGTGAGGTCGGCGCGGCGTGGCGCTCGTTGGTGCGCCCGCTGAATGAGCTGCGGGTCGAAGCCGACGACCTCGTTCTCTACCACCACGGCATCGCCTCACCGCTCGCGGGGAAGTTGCTGCACCTGCCGGCGCGCAAAGCCGTCGTGTTTCACAACGTCACGCCTTCGCGCTTCTACGCGGGTACCCAGCTCGAGGAACCGCTCATCGCAGGGCGGGCTCAGCTCGCGGCGATGGCCGACTTCGTCGAGCTGTCCATCGGCGTGTCGGAGCTCAACGCGAACGAGCTGCGCGCCGCCGGGCATCGCAACGTGCACGTGGTGCCGCTCTTCGTCGAGCCGGAGCGCTTCACGGCGGCGCAGGTCGACCCGTCGCTCGCGAAGAAGCTCAGCGCGACGGGGCGGCCGCGCGTGGTGTCGGTGAGCCGCGTGGTGCCCCACAAGCGCATGGAGGACCTGGTCTCGCTGCACGAGGAGCTGCGTCGCATCGCGCCCGAGGCCGAGCTGTGGGTGGTGGGCGGGTATTCGGCGGGGAACGCGGCGTTCAAGGCGCTGCGCGCGCGGGCCGACGCGGTGGGCGGCGTGCGCTTTCTCGGTCGCGTCTCGCATGCCGAGTTGGTCGCCGCTTACCGCAGCGCCGACGTCTTCGTCTCGATGTCGGAGCACGAGGGGTTTGGCGTGCCGTTGATCGAAGCGATGGCGGCCGACGTGCCGGTGCTGGCGTTCGGCGCGGCGGCGGTGACCGAGACGATGGGCGGGCGCGGCATCGTGTTCGACGAGAAACACTTCGCGGCGCTGGCGGAGGTGGTGCAGTTGCTGGTGCGCGATGAGGCGATGCGGGCGCGCGTCATCGCCGGTCAGCGCGAACGTGTTGCTGAGCTGTCGTTCCAGGCGACCGTCGAGCGCCTCTCCCTCTCCCTGCGCGAGCGGGGAGAGGGCCGGGGTGAGGGGCTCAGCAGCCTCGGCCCCTCACCCCAACCCTCTCTCCGCTCGCGCAGGGAGAGGGGGCGCCTGGCGATCGTCGTTCAGCGCTTCGGTGAGACCATCACCGGCGGCGCCGAAGCCCACGCGCGGCAGGTCGCCGAGCACCTCGCTCCACACCTCGACGTCGAGATCGTCACCACCTGCGCGACCGATCACCTCACCTGGGCGAACGACCTCCCCGCGGGCACCACCACCGACGGCCCCTTCACCGTGCACCGCTTCCCCGTGCGCCAGCCGCGCTCGATGCGGCCGTTCAATCGCTTGTCGGACTCGCTCTTCAACCGCTCGCTCGACTTCGCGACCGAGACACATTGGCTCGCCGAGCAGGGCCCCGACGCGCCCGGTCTGCTCGACTTCATCTCGGCGCGCCGCGACGACTTCGACGCCTTCCTCTTCTTCACCTACCTCTACGGCCCGACCGCGTGGGGCGTGCCGCTGGTCGCCGACAAGGCGCTCGTCGTGCCCACCGCGCATGACGAAGCCCCGCTGCGCCTGGGCGCCGTGCGCGACGTGTTCGAGAAGCCGCGCGCATTGCTCACGAACACCCCCGAAGAGTCTGAGCTCATCGAGGCGCACTTCCCGAAGGCCGCGCGTCGCCGCGTCACGGGCGTCGGCATCACGGCGCTCAAGGGCAAGCCGCAGCGCTTCCGCGAGCAGTTCGGCATCGACAGTGCGTACCTGCTGTACCTGGGCCGCCTCGAAGCAGGGAAGGGCGTGCTCGAGCTGCTCACGCGGCACAGCCGGCTGGTGAGCGCGTTTCACGACGCGCCGCGACTGGTGCTCGCCGGCAGCGGAGACTTGCAGCCGCAGGGCTCGCGCGTCGCCGCCATCGGCCGCATCGATGAGCAGGCGAAGTGGGACGCGCTCACCGGCGCCCTCGCGGTGGTGGTGCCGAGCCAATACGAGAGCCTGTCGTTGGTGACGCTCGAGGCGTTCGCGGTCGGCACTCCGGTGCTTGGCAACGCGGCCTCGGCGGTGGTGAGCGGCCAACTCGCGCGCAGCGGTGGCGGCGTCACCTTCGCGCTCGACGACGACGCCAGTTTTCAGCAAGCCGTGCGCACCGTGGGTGCGGAGCGAGATCGTCTCGGCTCAGCGGGAAAGAAGTTCGCGCAGAAGCACCAGTGGAGCGCGGTCGTGAAGACCTACCTCGACGAATTCGAACGCATTCGGAGGAAGTCATGAAGCTTCTGGGCAAAGACATCACGCCGTCGAAGGTGATGGCCTTCGTCGGCGAGCAGCTGGCGGCGCGCGGGCTGGGCGCGAGCGAGGCCGCCGCGCCGGTGGTCGGTGGCGTGGAGCCGCGGGTTGACCCGCTGTCCTTCAACCTGCGCGCGCTCGAAGACAACGCCGACGCGACGCAGGGGTTGCCGCTCGAGACGCACCGCGATGGGCTGAGTGGTCGCGCGGTGACGATGGCCAAGCGCGTGTTCCGCGGGGTGGGGCAGGTGTTCATCAACGAGGCGCTGGGGCGGCAGCGGGTATTCAATGGCCACGTGCGCGACTCGTACGCGCAGCTCGCGGCCGAGGTGATGCGGCTGCGTCAGCGCGTCGCGGAGCTGGAAGCGGAGAAGGCAGCGCCGCCGGTTCCTGCGCCCATCGTTGCGACGAAGCCCGTGACTCCACGACCGCCGCCGCCGCCCGCCGCGACGGAGAAGAAGCAGAAGCCCGTCGAGGCGAAGAAGCCGCCGGTGGTGAGCACGCCGCCCGCCGCGGAGCCTGCGCCGAAGCTCAAGGCCACGCGCCTGCCGCCGCCTCCGCCTTCTGCGCCGCGTGCGCGCAACACCCGTCGCGGGAAGTAGGGCTTCCTCCTCTCCCGAGCCTCTCCTCCGCAGGAGGAGAGGGAGACGAGTGCGACCGGTTTGTGTCATGAGCGATCCATGTCGCTCGTGCTCAAGATCAGCTCGCCGCAGACGCGGGTGTGGCTCCAGGAAGCGCGCTCGCTGTGGAGCATGCGCAAGTTCGACAAAGCCGCCGACCGCGCCGCGAAGGTCGTGAAGGCCGAAGGCGCCGCCGTCTTCGCTCCGCAAGACAAGCCGCTGCTCGACGCCGCGATGGCGCGCATCGCAGAGCTGAAGAAGCGCGCCGCCAACGCCAGGAAAAAGCCCTGATCAGTCTTTGCCCCACGCGAGCACGGGGCGCTCTTTTCCCTTCGACATCACGTCACCGAGCCGGGCGAGCTGGAGCTCGGGGCGTCGATTCGAAAAAGGTGAGTACGGACTTTTTCGAGTCGCGACCCCCGGCCTGAAGCCCAGGGGCTGCGTGCGACGGGCTGGGCGACGAACACACTCGCCCATCAGGGCCGTCAGACCTCCCGCAGCTGCAAGGCGGTCGTCATCGAGCCCCTGCCACTCACGGCAGCGCCTCTGCGCCGCCGCCGCCGTGGCACTTCTTGAACTTCTTGCCACTGCCGCACGGGCACGGCTGGTTGGGGCCCACCTTCGGCTCGGCGCGCACCAGGGGCTTCTGTTCGGCCGGCTTCTGCTCGGGCGTGCCCTCCTCGGTGGCGCGACCCTCGACGGCCTGCCTGGCGCGCTCTTCCATCACGCGCTTCAACCGCTCGGCGTCGGCGTTCGCGTCACGCGGCTGCGCGCGCACGATCTGCGACACGAAGGTGCTCTTGATGCTGCTGAGCATGCGAATGAAGCCCGAGTAGCCCTCTTTCTTGTACTCGACCTTCGGGTCCTTCTGGCCGTAGCCGCGCAGGCCGATGCCCTGGCGCAGGTGATCCATCGCGAGGAGGTGGTCCTTCCACAGCTGATCGATCGTCGCGAGGTAGCGCACCTGGCAGAAGCGGTACCAGTCTTCGCCGTATTCCTTCTCGCGATCGAGGAAGAGCTTCTCGACGCGCTTGTAGATCTGCTCCTGCAGCTCTTCCGGAGTGCCTTCCTGCTGGAAGGTCATGTCCTGGTTGAAGATGGCCTTCACCTCGGTCTGCAGCGCGCCCACGTTCCACGTCGTGGGGTTCTTCGCCGAGGCGTAGGTGTCGGTGAGCGCGACGATGGCGTCTTCGACCGCGTCGAGCACCAGCTCGCGGAAGTCCTTCCACGTCACGGTCTTCTCACTGCGCGTCTTGAGCCGCGTCTTCTTGTCTTCGGTGAAGTTGATGAGCGGCACGCCGGCGCCCGCCGCGAGCACCTCCCGGCGCAGACCGTAGATGGTCTTGCGCTGCTGGTTCATCACGTCGTCGTACTCGAGCAGGTTCTTGCGAATGTCGAAGTTGTGCCCTTCGACCCGCTTCTGCGCGTTCTCGATGGCGCGCGAGAGCAACGAGTGCTCGATGACCTCGTCCTCCTTCATGCCCATCGTCTCCATCAGCCCGGTGATGCGATCACCGCCGAAGATGCGCATCAGGTCGTCTTCGAGCGACAGGTAGAATCGGCTGCCACCGGGGTCGCCCTGACGACCGGCGCGGCCGCGCAGCTGGTTGTCGATGCGGCGCGACTCATGTCGCTCGGTGCCGAGAATGAAGAGGCCCCCCAGCCCGCGCACCACCTCGCGCTCGGCGTCGCACTGTTCCTTGAACACCTTCGTCGCGTCGGCGACGGCCGCTTCCCACGCCTTCACCGCCTCGACGTGCGCCCGCAGCGCAGGCTCATCGACGGCGGGGTCGCCCTTCAGCTCGGGCTCGATGGGCGCGGGGCCCACCTTCGCCTTCGCGAGGTTCTCGGGGTTGCCGCCGAGCAGAATGTCGGTGCCGCGGCCGGCCATGTTGGTCGAGATGGTGACCGCGCCCTTGCGACCGGCCTGCGCGATGATGTCGGCCTCGCGGAGGTGGTTCTTCGCGTTCAAAATCTCGTGCGGCACACCCGCCTGCTTGAGGAACCGGGCGAAGATTTCGGACTTGGCGATCGACACCGTACCGACCAGCACCGGCTGACCGGTGGCGTGCAGCTTCTTGAGCTCTTCGGCGGCGGCCTCGAACTTCGCCTTCTCGGTCTTGTAGACGAGGTCTTCCGAGTCTTTGCGCACCATCGGCTTGTTGGTGGGCACGACGCGAACGTCGAGGTTGTAGATCTTCGCGAACTCTTCGGCCTCGGTGTCGGCCGTACCCGTCATGCCCGCGAGCTTCGAGTACATGCGGAAGTAGTTCTGGAACGACACAGTCGCGAGCGTCTGGTTCTCGTTCTCGACGGTGACGCCTTCCTTCGCCTCGATGGCCTGGTGCAGACCGTCAGACCAGCGACGGCCCGGCATGATGCGGCCGGTGTGCTCGTCGACGATGAGCACCTCGCCGTCTTTCACCACGTACTCGCGGTCGCGCTTGTAGAGCGTGTGCGCGCGCAGGGCCTGCTCGACGTGGTGCAGCGTCTCGAGCTCTTCGGGCGCGTAGAGGTTCGCGATCTTCAGGCGTTGCTGCAGCTTCTCGATGCCCGCATCGGTGAGCGTCACCGAGCGCGACTTCTCGTCGAGCTGGTAGTCCTGCTCGGGCACCAGGCCGTAGATGACCTGGTCGACCTTGCCGTAGAGGTCGGTGTTGTCTTCGGTCGGGCCCGAGATGATGAGCGGCGTGCGCGCCTCGTCGATGAGGATGGAGTCGGTCTCGTCGACGATGGCGAAGTTGAGCTCGCGCTGCACGTAGGCCTGCAGGCCGAACTTCATGTTGTCGCGCAGGTAGTCGAAGCCGAACTCGTTGTTCTGGCCGTAGGTGATGTCCGAGCGGTAGCTGTCCTGGCGCTCCTTGTCGGACAGGTCGTGGAGGATGCAGCCCGTCGACATGCCGAGGAACTTGTAGATGCGCCCCATCCACTCCGCGTCGCGGCGGGCGAGGTAGTCGTTCACCGTCACCACGTGCACCCCGCGCCCCGAGAGCGCGTTCAGGTACGAGGGCAGGGTGGCGGTCAGCGTCTTGCCTTCACCGGTGCGCATCTCGGCGATGCAGCCCTGGTGCAGGAACATGCCGCCGATGAGCTGCACGTCGTAGTGGCGCTGGCCGATGACGCGGCGGCTCGCCTCACGCGTGATGGCGAACGCTTCGTAGAGCACGTCGTCGAGCGACTTGCCGTTGCCGACCTCGGTCTTCAGGCGCGTCGTCTCGCGGAGGAAGTCTTCGTCTTTGAGCGCCCGCATCTTCGTCTCGAGCTCGTTGATGCGCGCGACCTTCGGCCCCGTCTTGCGGAGCTCGCGGTCATTCTTCGTGCCGATGATTTTCTTCAGAACCCATTCGATCATGGTGATGCCTTTGGTGAGGCCCGCTGCGAACGCAGGAGAGGGCCTTGGAGAAGCGGGAAAGTGGAGGTGAACGTGGTCGGGGCTGCGCGCCTGGCTTCAGCTCGCCTGCCACCGGTGTTGCCGCACGAAGGTCAACGCGCGCGCGCTCACGTCCTCCGGAGCGACCGGCGCTTCGAACCTCGTGCCATCGAGCGCGACCGGCACCACCGCCACCGAAGGCAGCTCGGCGACGTCGGCCAACACGCGCTCGCGGGCTTGCTCCCGCTCCGACACCACCGCCACGCGACGCAACAGCGCGAACGGAGTCACCTCGACGCGCGGCAGGGCGAACGCCACCAACTGGGCGGCGAACACCGGAAGGCCGACAGTGAGCAGGAGGACAACCCGCATGAACGAGCACCATGCCACAGCTTTTCCAAACGTCACGCCCAACCTGCCACTTCAGGCAAGGCCTGCCCGGCACCGCGCGTTTGCTCGGGACCGGCCGAGCCACGGCCCAGCTCGAAAGGCGGCGGCGCACCTGGCATGCGAACGGAGACCTCAGCACCGCGCTCGCTGCTGCGCGGGAGCTTCGGGGTCGGGGTGCGGTTGATCAGCGTGGCGGCGGCCATGCACGTCTCCAGAGGTTACTGTCGCGTCATGGGTTGCGGGTTGCCGGTGATGAGGCTGCGTCGGGAAAAGCTGCTGAAGGAAGCGGTGCGCGCTCTGGGCAGCGAGACCGAAGCCCGCGCGTGGCTCAAGACCGAGCAGCCGGCGCTGGGCGGCGTACCCGACGAGCTGGTGCACGAGCTTGCCGAGTTTCAGCGCGTGCTCGCAGAGCTGCAGGCGATGCTCACGCCCACGTGAGGCGCACCTCGGGCTCCTTCGCGCGGGCAAGGCCCTTTCCATCTGAGTGCTCACGGATCTGAGTCTGGCTCGCCGCCGGTGCTATGCCTGCGGCCCGATGAAGCGCCTCCTCACCCGCGAGCACGTGCTGACCGCCCACAAGGCAGGCACGCGCCGCCTCTCGGCCCCACGCGATGAGGTGATCATCACCCCGGAGGCTTTCAGCGCCGGTCACGAGCTGGGGGTCACCCTCGATCAATCGACCACGCCTCAGAACGGCACGCGCGTCACCGATGCGTCGGGCATCACCGTGGTGCAGGGCAGCTCGGTGACGCTCGCTCCGTTTCCGGGCGCAGGCGCAGGCAAAGACGTACGCCTCGCCGACTTCATCACCTCACGTGATGGCTCGCCGATGGCGGCGGGCGTGATGAGTTGGGGGCGCGACGACTCGTTCCCCTGGAAGCTCGACTACGACGAGATCGACTACGTGCTCGAGGGCGAGCTCCACGTCACCATCGACGGCCGCGTGCTGGTCGCGAAGGTGGGCGACGTCGTCTCGATTCCGAAGGGCAGCCGCATCGTGTTCGGCACACCCTCGCGCGTGAAGGTCTTCTACGTGACGTACCCTGCCGACTGGGCTGCTGCGGCCCCCGCGCGCCCGCGGAAGTGATGCTCAACGACAGCGCCGCGAGCGGCACGAGGCGCTGGCGCAGTCGCGGTTGACCTTGCACCGCAGGCCCCTGGCACAGGTGCCGCAGGTCGAGCCCCCACAGTCGACGTCGGTCTCGGCGTCGTTGCGCAGCCGGTCGCTGCACCTCGACCCGCCCGCCTCGCACGCGTCGCCGACCCCGTTGGCGTTGGTGTCGGTCTGCGCCGGGTTGGCGGTGGCCACGCAGTTGTCGCAGGCGTCTCCCACGCCGTCCCCCTCGGAGTCGTTCTGGCTCTGGTTCCACGCGGTGCTGCAGTTGTCGCGAGCGTCGCAGAAACCGTCGTAGTCGGTGTCGGTGCCCGGCCCGATGCACCAGTCGCAGCGCCAGCAGTCGCCGAGCCCATCTCTGTCAGCGTCGAGTTGCTCGGGGTTGTAGCAACCGGTGCAGTTGTCGAACGTGTCGCAGACGCCATCGTCATCCCCGTCGGGCAACGTGCAGCTCAACGTTCCTGCATCGGGCCTTCCTGCATCGGGCCTTCCTGCGTCGAGAATTCCTGCGTCGAGAACTGCTGCGTCGGGTCGGCCCGCGTCGAGCGTTCCCGCGTCGAGCGTTCCCGCGTCGAGCGTTCCCGCGTCGGGCCTTCCCGCGTCGGGCCTTCCCGCGTCGAGAGTTCCCGCGTCGAGAGTTCCTGCGTCGGGCCTTCCCGCGTCGAGAGTTCCCGCGTCGGGAGGCTGTGGCCCGCCGCCCGTGGCCTGCGCGAACTCGATGACGTTGGTGCCCTGCAGCGTCGCGAGCAGCGTCACGTACAGCGTGTCTCTCGCGGCATCGAGCGAGGCCATGAAGTCGCCACTGCCGAGCAGCTCGCCGTTCAGTCGCACGGGGCCCACGACGTTCGCCGTGTAACCGCGCACCACGAACACCGGGCGCGCATAGCTGCTTGAGCTCACGTCGAAGGCGATGGCCGCGGTGGGGCCGGCACAGGTGAACTCCCACGTTCGGTAGACCGCGTTGAACCCCGCCGGCGAATACAGGTGGAGCGTGGGGTTGCCCGAGCCTTCGGGGCCCGCCGCGCGCAGGGTGCCTGAGATCGCACGCACCGAGAGCGTGCCGTCGTGAACGGCCTCGGTCTCTTGAAGGAGGCGCGGCACGCCCTGGTCGCTGAACTTCCCGAGGTGCAGCGCGAGTGAGTAGTTCTGGTAGCCCGGGGTCGCGCCACCGCCGCCGTAGAGCAGCCCGAAGTCGGTGCCCCAGGTGAGCCGCTTCGACTGGTAGTTGTCGAAGTAGTTCTGCTGGTAGCTGTACTCGAGGCCGTTGAGGTCGGGGTACACCGGCATTCGCGTTCCGCTGCCGCTCTGACCTCCTGCGAAGCCTTCGCCCGCCCGCTTCTGCGAATACGTCTCGGTCTGCACGTAACCCGCTTCAGCGTCACCGCGGCCTCTCGCAGGAGTCACCCACTGCCAGATGAAAGGCACGGTGTTCACGCCGCCGTAGGTCCAGCGCGCCATGTCGTTGCTCACGAAGAGCTTCTCGTCTCCGAAGCTCTGCCCATCGGGGCCATCACGGCCGCCAGCCCAGTCGGTCGTTCCCTTCCACGAGGCCGGCGCGTCGAGCGAGTAGGGTGCCAGCGAGTTGTTGAGAAACGCCACGCCGTCGGTGAGGTAGCCGCGCGAAGCGTCGAGCGTCAGCGCGTACACCACGTGGTCGAGCCCGTCGGAGATGAACCAGTCGATGGTGACGTCGACGAACTTTCGCGGCTCGGCCTTCTGCAGCGTCGTGTACTGCTTGTAGGTGATGCGGAAGAGGAGGTGGTGCGGCCCGAGGAACACCGGGCCCTGCACGAAGTCGAAGCCATCGCGCTTGTTGGTGGTCGCCGAGAAGCCACTGCCGAAATACGGGTTCGCGCCGCCGTATTGCATCCAGTGCATGTGCAGCACGGTGCCGCCCCAGCCCGAAGCGTTGCTGGCGTTGATGGCGGAGGGGTCTTCCTCGGCGACGATGCGGGGCGCGCCCGGCTCGGGTTGCCAGGTCAGCCGCGTCACGTAGCCCATGATCTGCGGCACGATGGAGTTCGGGTACGAGCGCGCGAAGAACAGCTCCCGCTCGAGCCCCTTCGAATCGCGCCACGTGATTCGGTCGACCGTGGTGAAGCCATTGACGCCCGGCGCGCTCTCTTCCCACGTCACGGCGCGCCCCACGCCCGCGCTCGAGAGCACGACGACTGAAAACCACCACAGCCACTGACGGAATCGATGCATTGCAGCCCCCGCCGCTCCGCCTGTGCAATGCAGGCGCCACGTTCGCCGCGCGCCGCCGCGCTGGACGGCCCCTTCAACCTGACGCACTGAAGTGAGCGCACCCGATGCGGGGTGGGCCCCTCGCATCAGTGGAGTTCCCGCGGTCTGTCCTCGGCACCGGCTTCGCATGCGCTCGACGCATGACCGCGCTCGCGCTGCTGCAGTCGTTCAAAGACGTGCCCGGCGTCGTCGCGCTGCGTCGGCTTCGCTACGAGCGCTTCTTCGCCACGGCGATCGACGCCAACCTGTTTCGAGGGGTGTATCGGGATTTCGCCGAAGTCGAGGCGAGCGCTCCGCACACCAAGGCGCTCGGCTACGACCACCCGGAGCCGGCCGCGATGTACCGCGAGCGCGCCTCACACCTGCACTCCAGCGACTACCCGGTGCTCTTCTGGCTGCTGAAGCACGGCCACCACGTGAAGAGCGTCTTCGACTTCAGTGGACACGTGGGCGTCTCGTTCTACGCCTACCAGCGCGCTCTCTCGTTTCCGGCGGAGCTCACGTGGACGGTGTGCGACGTGCCGAAGGTCGTCGAAGCGGGCGCCGTCTTCGCGCAGGAACGCGGCGCGACTCAGATCGAGTTCACCACCCAGCGCACCGACGGCAGTGGCGCCGATCTCTGGCTCGCCAACGGCTCGCTGCAGTACGTCGAAGAGCCGCTCCACCGCCTGGTCAGCGCGCTGCAGGTGCCGCCCAAGCGCGTCATCGCCAACATGCTGCCGGTCGCCGAGGGCGAGACGTTCGTTACGTTGCAGAACATCAGCACTTCCTTTTGCCCGTACCGCATTCACCACCGTGCCAGCGTCATCGAGGGCATGCGCGCGCTCGGGTACAAGCTGGTCGACAGTTGGGTGAACCCCGAGAAGGCCTGCCACGTGCCGTTCGCGGGACGGCACCGCGTCGACGCGTACGTCGGTCTGTATTTCGAGCGAGCGTGAGCCTCAGTCAGCTCAGCGCTGAGCAGTGTGGTTCGGCGTCTCGAGCGAGCTCGTCGCGGGAGGCGGCGGCACGCGACGCGGCGGCACCACCAGCAACGGAGGCACCGGGCAGCTGGTGCACGGCCCGCGCAGCGGCACCTTGAGCACCTGCCGCAGCCGCAGCGCGTTGCTCGTCAGCCCGTTCACTTCTTTGATCTTCTTCACCGAGCTCCCGTACTTCCCGGCGATGCCGCCCAGCGTGTCGCCCTTCACCACCTTGTGAAACGCGATGTTCTCGTCGGGCCGCTTCGGCATCAGCGGCGCGAGGCGGTGCGCCAGTTCCTGCGCGCGCGGGTTGTAGAGCCGCAGGTGAAAGTGGTCGCGGTGCTTGCGCGCGTGAAAGAAGACCGACTTTTTGCCCGCGTTGAACAGCGAGTCGAGCCACGCCTTGTTCTCGCCGTGCTTGAGCGCGTAGTCGTAGAGGACCTTCTGCACCCGCCAGTCGAGGAAGATGAACTGCACGTCGGCGTGCGTGAGAACTGCCTTCACGAAGGCCCAGTTCATCGCCACGTCCATCACCTTCTCGCGCTCCTTCACGCGGTACGGCTCGGGGCCCGGGTAGAAGAGCCCGATGTCGACGTCGCGGCCGTTCTGGTGGCTGATGTGCGGCCAGAGGTAGCCGCCGTCTTTCTTGCTGACCTGGCCGACGCGCACCGGCGCTCCATCGGGGAACCACTCGTGCAACTGCTTCGCGGCGCTGGTGATGGCGTCGGCGGTCTCCTGCGTCGTCCAGCACGACTCGGGGATGATGACCTTCCACGCGTCGTCGCCTTCGGGGAAGGGCATCGAGTTGATGATGCGCCCTTCTTCCGAGGTGCCGACCGCCACGGTGCCCAGCGACTCCGGCTCGTCCTTCCAGCGGCGCGCCAGCTCGTCGTCGCTCAAATCATTCGTGTACCGGTAGCGCCCATCGGTGACCGTGAGCACCAGCTGCGGGGGCGACCCGTCGGCGAGCTCTGCCTCGTTGCGCGGCGGGGGCGCGGTCTCCTCGTTGCCACCCTCGACCAGCACCAGCGGCTCCGGGTCCGGCTCGGAGACGAGCGGAGGCGCGGGGGCGGTCTCGACGACAGGCTCGAGCACCACCGTCGTCACCGACGGCGGGACCGGAGTCGGACCCACGGTCGCGCACGCAGAGACCGCCAGCGCTGTGAGGAGAACGAGCCGGTTCATCGAACGGCCGCCTTACCTCCGACCACGCGACAGGGCCAGCCGATGACGCCACTTCGTGCTACTGCGCGGCGTGCGTCAACGTCGACCAGGCGGCCCCCGGCAGGGACAGAAGCAGGCCCCGAAGCACCAGGGCCCGAAGAAGTTCGGCGAGCGGAAGCCGCCGCGCCGCGATGCGTGGCACCAGTCGCCTGAAGAGCGCCGCGCCGCGCACGTGAACGCGCACCAGAAGGTCGAGACACCGAAGCGGGTGAAGGTGCCCGCGATGCCGCCCATCACCATCGTGCCCGAGCCCGGCCGCTGGCTGTGGACGTGCCGCGCCGGCTTCGAGGCGCAGCTCTACGAGGAGCTCGCGTGGGGCAAGAAGAACCCCTTTCTCCTCGGGCCTGCCCTCATCGCGTCGGATGCGTTCACGGGTGAAAACCCGCTCCCGTTGCCGCCGATGTTCTCGCGCATGGGCTTCCCCATCTCGGCCGTCGTGCGCACGCCCGGCGAGGCCGCTGAAGCGCTTGGCGACGAGCAGACGAAGGTGCAGGTCTGGGTGCCCGACACCGACGTCGCCAACGCACGGCAGGCCGAGGCCGGCATCTGGCAGGACACCATCGAGGCGATGCGCGCCGAAGAAGGCCGGCAAGACCCCGACACGCCGTGGAAGGCCGTGGAGCAGGGCGCGTGGCTCGGTCAGGTCTGTCTCATCGGCCCGGGCGTGGGCGTGGTCGGCAAGGTGCGCGCGAGAGAGGCGTTGTCGCTCAGCGCCGGTGGCCGCACTCGCATGAAGCGCACCGGTGAAGCGCCGTCGCGCGCCGCGATGAAGCTCGACGAGGCCATTGACTGGTACGGCGTCACGCCTGGCAAAGGAGAGCTGTGCGTCGACCTGGGCAGCGCCCCCGGAGGCTGGACCCGTCGCCTGGTGGAGCGCGGCGCCCGCGTGTGGAGCGTCGACCCGGCCAACCTCGCGCCTGACGTGCTCAAGCTTCCGCGCGTGAAACACTTCAAGGTCAGCGCCTTCGAGTTCGAGCCCGAAGAGCCCGCCGACTGGTTGTTCTGTGACATGGCGTGGCGCCCGCTCGAGGTCGCGCAGTTGCTTGCGAAGTGGGGCCGCCGCAACAACGCAGCGCAGCTCATCGCCAACTTGAAGCTGCCGATGAAAGACAAGCTGCCGACCCTGTTGCGCGCGCGCCAGACGCTGACCGACGCGGGGTGGCGGCAGGTCAAAATGCGCCAGCTGTACCACGACCGCGACGAGGTCACGGTCACCGCACGCCGCGGCTGATCGCTCTTGAAGTTGGCGCACTTTCGTTCTGCAGTGCGCGCTCATGATCAGCCACGCACTCGCGCTCGTCCTCGCAGCCAGTGAACCCGCCCCCGGGCTCGCCGTGATGGATTTCGGAGTCGAAGGCGTCGCCCCGGAGGTCGCGGCGGCCGTGTCGGGGCTCGTCTCGCACGAGCTCGAGCGGCTGCAGCTCTTCCGCATCAACAGCGCCGAGACCACGCGTGTCATTCTTGGCGTGGAACGTCAGCGCGCGCTGCTCGGCTGCGATAACTGCTCGGCGTCGAACCTCGCTGAGCTGACCTCGTTCGAGTACCTCGTCACCGGCAAGCTGCTGCGCACCGGCACTGGCAAAGAATCGAACTACAACCTGATGTTGACGCTGCTGAAGGTCGGCCAGGCCAGCCCGCTCTCGTCGGTGCGCGTGGAGGCCAAAGGCGAAGAGATGCTGCTGCGCGAGGTGCCCCCCAACACCCTCAAGCTCGTCGGCAAGCTGCTCGAAGGTCGTCAGGGCTCGCTCGTGGTCAGCTCGTCGGAGACCGGCGCGGCCGTGAAGATCGACGACTCGCAGGTCGGCACCACGCCGCTGCAGGCGCGCGTGTCTGTCGCCGCCGGCCCGCACCTGTTGACCGTCGAGAAGGAAGGCTTCACCCAGGTGCGCAAGGAAGTGCGCGTCAGCGCCGACCAGGTGAGCGACGAGTTCATTCGCCTCGTGCCCAGCCCCGACATGGCCGAGGCCTACGAAGCGCGCGCGACCCGAATGCGCGCCATCGCATGGACGGCGGCGGGTCTCGCTGCTGCCGGCGTCGGCACCTTCGTGGCCACCACGCTGCTCGCCAACAACCGGTACGGCAGCTCGGGCACCCGGGGCACCTTCGAATGGAACCGTGCCTTCCTCGACCAGGGGACTGAGGTGAGCACGGACGTGGGGTGCACCTCGACGACCCCCGCGCCGTGCAACCACCGCGAGCAGGCGCGCCAGCTGAAGGGCGAGATCGAGACCTTGCAGGGCATCTCCTACGTCGGGCTCGCCGTCGCGGGCGTTGGCGCCGCTGCAGCCACCGTGCTCTTCGTCGTGGGTGACCCGCCGGGCAAGTACGAGGCGTATCGCCAGAAGACCGGCGTCGTCTCGGTCGCGCCGTCGGTGGCGCCCGGCTTCGGCGGGGTGTTCGTTCAGGGCCAGTTCTGAGCGGCCGTCGGGTCCGAACGCTGCCCTGCCTGACCTTCTGAGCAGCCCACCCGCAGCCGAGAAATTGCCTTCACGCCACTCCACGCGACACTCCTGAAGCGGCCTGTTGCAGGCCCGAATTGAAGGAGCGCGGCATGGCTTTCGACGTCGTGATGTTCGGCACGCTTTCCCTCCCGGAACGCAATGTGGAGGAGTGGCTCACCACCCCGGTCGAACCGGGCGAGCTCCCGTGGCTCGACGAGCTCGACGGCGTCGAGATGATTCAAGAGACGCCCGAGGCGCTGCTCACCTGCCTCGAGCACGTCACCACCGCCCCGCACGAGTTGTTCTCGGTGCAGCTGGTCGAGGGCAAGCTCGAGGTGAGCTGCTTCGTGCGCGAAGACACCTTCCGCGAGACCTCGCAGGCGCTGGGCATGCTCTTCGGCGCAGCGGCGGGCTTCGGCGGGGTCGGCGAGCTCCACTTCGCGGGCTACCAGGGCATTCGCTTCGCCGAACACATCACCTTGCGCGCGGGCCGCGCCGTCTTCGCGCGGTTGAGCGGAGACAGCCTCGCCCGCCTCGAGCAACACCCGGGCTTCCAGCGCCTCGACGCCAGGATCCACGAGCGCTTCGACGCCCTCGTCGGCCGGGAGACCTCGGGCCCCGTCGACGCCCGTCGCTCGCGCTGGGTCATCAACCCCTTCACCGGTCGCCGCGTTCGCGTGAGCGACGAGCACGCGCGCTGAACCGCCTCAAACACCTCGCCCGCCTCGGCGCCTTCGTGCACGTCGGCCTCGGGCCCCTGGTGGTGGTGCTGCTGTTGCTCTCGCCGCCGTGGGTCATCGGCGAGGACCGCGTGCTCGAGTCGTTGCGAACGCTCGAAGACACCGACTGGCGCTGGTGGGTCTTCGGCGTCTTCTTCGTGCTGTGGGCGGTGCCCATCATCGCGGTCGCCGGCTACCTCCAGGCGCGCAAGGTGGGCCTCGAGACCGCGCTCATTCGCCAGCGCTTCGAGGCGCTGCTGGGCGACAAGCAGCTGCCCATCTCGGTCGACGTCGACACGAAGATTCCGGTGCTCGTCGCTGAGCCGCTGCGCATCCCCATCGAGGTGAACACGAAGCTCGCCTTCGACGAGTCGCTCGACATCGAGACCAGCGTGCCGTTGCGCGTCGATCTGCCGCTCGACTCGGTCATCGAGACCTCGGTCTTCGGCCTCGGCACCATCAAGGTGCCCATTCGCGCCAACATCCCCATCGATCTCGTGGTGCCCATCAAGGGGAAGATTCGCATCAAGACCGACGCCCTGCCGGTGCACATCAAGGACGAGTGTGTCGCGCAGTTGCCTGTCTTCGAGGTGCCGATTCACTCGCGCTTCGAGACGAAGCTCGCGCTGCTCGACAACCTGCGCACCGTTCGCCAGGAACTGAAGAAGGGCGTGGGCGAGGTGCTGGCGACGCTCGACGCCCCGAAGAAGCCCGAGTGACGCTTCAGAACGTGAGCGCGAGCCCGAGGCTCACCACGTGGCGGAAGTAGACGAAGTCGTTCTGCGGGTAGAAGCCGAGGTACCCCGCGTAGCGCAGGTCGAGATCGAGCCACTTGTTGAGCGGCCGCACGACCTTCAGCGTGAGCGACGACACGTTCTCGTCCTCTTCGACGATGGTGAGCTCGGGGTTCAGGTACACGCCGTCGGGGAAGACCGAGGGCTGCCAGGTGATGCTCGCCAGCACCATGATCTGCCACGGCAGCCGGAAGCCACCCGTCGCGCTCACGCGGTGTCGCTTCACCGATTCGCCGAACGAGTTGCTGGTCTGATCGAAGTACGAATAGCCGACGGTGACGTGAAACGGCCCGCGGTACGTGTACGAGAGCCCCGCGCCGAAGACAGGGTCGAAGCGCGGCACGCCGGTGTTGGGGTCGGTGCCCTCGGGCCCGGGCCGGTTGAGCGCGTTCGCGTTGTAGGTGCGCGGGTTGTACGAGCCGAACGCCGAGAGCGAATGGTGGCGATCGAACCGGTACCGCGCGGTGAGTGAGCCGTCAGGCCCCCAGAAGCTGTAGGCGAAGCGGTTCCACAAGATGAAGCGGTGCGCGGCGATGCTGGCCCGCACGTCGACCTGGGCGCTGGGCAGAAAGTCGAGCACCGCGCCGCCCTGCAGGTCGGTGTAGTCGCGCTCGGCGCCCCGGCGATCTCTCGCGCGCCCCGACAAGCCGAACTGGAAGTACTTCAAGAAGGCCACCGTGGCCTCGAGCTGCGCCGACTGCACGATGGTGTCTTCGGTGGGCTGGGTGACGAACTTGCGGCCCGCGACGTCGTACGCGCCGACGATGCGAAAGCGCTCGCCGAAGACGAGCTGCCCATCGAGCTGGGCGAGGCCGAAGAAGAAAGCGTCGGGCTCGGTCGCGATGCGCGAGCTGACGAACTCACGCCTGGCGTTGCTGTCGAAGCCCGGGCCGACCCACAGGCGCGCGCGGCCTCGGAAGTCGGCTCCCTGAGCGAGGAAGCCGCTGAGCAACGTCAACGTGACGAGCGCGCGCAAGCGAGGCGCAACTTACCTAGATTGTGCGCCATGCGTTCGACTCTCCTCCTGTGTCTGCTGTGGCTGTCGGCGTGCGGGCCCATCACCTTCACCACGGGGTTGCAGGGTGATGCGCAGTTGCCAGGCAGCCCGCTGGGCAGCCTGCTCTCGGTGTTCCCGCAGGTCGGCAACTTCACCAACCTCGACTTCGGCCAGAACCAGGACTTCAAGAACAACAACGCCGCGCGAGAACGCGTGAAGTCGATGACCCTGACCAGCTTCACCCTGCGCATCAGCGCGCCCAACGACCAGGACTTCAGCTTCCTCGACTCGCTGGAGTTCTTCGCGAAGGCCGACGGCCAGGAAGCGAAGATCGCCGGCAAGACCAACATCCGCGCCCTCGACCTCATGGCGCCGAACCCCACCCTGGTGCTCGATGTCGAGACCGTCGACCTCTCGCCGTTCGTGCGCGCAGCGTCGATGAGCATCACCGTGAAGGGCACCGGCCGACAGCCGGCGAAAGACACGACCTTGTCGGCCGACGCGAAGTTTCTGGTGGGCGTGGGGCTCTGATTACTTGAGCTGCGCCGCGCGCTTCTGCAGCTCGTCGGCCTTCTTCTTGAGCTGACCCGCGAGGCCCTGCAGGCGCTGACGCTCGACCTCGAGATCGTTCAGGTCGTCGTCGCCACCTGCGATGCTGCGCGCGCCGCCGATCTGCACGCGCGCATCGGACGCGTTCGTGACGCGAATGCCCGACGAGTCGAGACCACCGGGCTGCACGTTGCTGTCTGACGTGCGCTCGGCCGGAGGCGCTGCATTGAAGGCCCCGAGTCCCAGCGCGCCCGCGGTCGGAGGCGTCGCCGCAGGACCACCCGTGCCCGCCGTCGTGTCCGAGAAGGCGCCCGTGGGAGGCGGCGCGGCTTCCGGGTTCTGCTGGCCACCGACGCCGTTGGCCATCTGAACCGGCGCGGTGCCCGGCGTGGTGAGGGTGCGCTGCACGCGCAGCCGACGATCGGAGTCATCGAACATCGACTCTTCACCCATGAAGCGCTGCACGCGCTTGTCGAGCTCGGCTTCGTCGCGGCGCTCGGCGATGCGCGCCTCGAGTGACTTGAGCTCTTTGCGGAGCTTCTCTTCGTTGTCGCGCAGCAGGTCGGCCTGTTCGAGCAGCTCTTCCGGGTCGTCCGACGGCTTGACGCTGTCGAGGTTCGGAATCCGGGTCGCCGGCAACGTCTGGCGCAGCGCTTCACGCTCGGCGCGCAGCTTGCGCATCTGGTCGATGAGACCCTTGCGCACCTGGCGATCGCTCTGGCGGTCGAACTCGGCGCGCACGCGGTTCAGCTCGGCCGACAGCGCGTCGAGCAACGCGAGGTTGGCGTTCTCGAGCGCCGATTCTTTGCCCGCCACCGACTGCGCGAGGCCGCTCAGTGAGGTCGACAGCTCCTGGCTGCGCTTGAGCGCCGCGTCGAGCTCACCGCCGGGCAACAGCTTGCCCTTCGACTCGGCCTTCAACGTCGTGATGCGCTCACTCAACTTCGACAGCTCGTTGCGACCGGCCAGCTGCTGACCCTTCACCGCGCTCACCTGGTCGCGAAGACCACGGCTCTCGGCGCGCAGCGCGTCGAGGGGACCTGCCGCCAGCGCGGGCAGCGTGAAGAGGCAGGCGATGAGGAGGGCGGCCTTGAGCTTCATGACGGAGTTCGATTGAGCAACGACGGTGCCACTTTCGTCCGTCGAGACGCCAGCGAAATCAGCCGGTTGGCGCGATGTGTGCCCCGGGCGTTCACTGATTTTCCGCTGATCGACAGTTTTCCGATGATCTGCGCGGGTGACGGGCAAGCGACCTCCTTCTGCGGTGTGGCTCTACCGCAAGCCGGTGGGGGCGACGAGCGCCTCGGTGGTGCAGGCCTTTCGCGACGCGCACCCGGGGCCCTGGCCGCTCAAGGTGTCGCACGGCGGTGTGCTCGACCCCTTCGCGCACGGGTTGGTGGTGGTGCTGGTGGGCGCTGCGAATCGGCTGTTCGAACACCTGCACGATGCGCCCAAGCGCTACGTCGCGCGCGTCGAATGGGGCCGCGAGACCGACACCGGCGATGCGGGTGGCCGCACGGTGTTCGAGGGTGACGCGCGCGGGCTCTCGGCTGATCAGCTGATCACGGCGCTGCCTGCCTTCCTCGGGTGGAAGGCGCAGGTGCCGCCCGCGACGAGCAACAAGCGCGTGGACGGGGAGCGGGCGTACGCGCGCGCCCACCGCGGTGAGACGGTCGAGTTGCCCGCGCAGCAGGTGTACCTGCACGAGGCGCGGTGGCTGCGACACGAGCTCCCGCGCTGGAGCGAACTCGAGGTGTTGGTGCGCGGCGGGTTCTACGTGCGCAGCCTGGCGACCGAGCTGGGGCGGGCCCTCAACGTCGGCGCGCACCTCTCGCAGCTCGAGCGAAGTCACCTCGGCCCGTGGACGCATGGCGAGCAGCCCAGGGCGCTCACCGGTCGCGAGGTGTTGCCCTGGTTGCCGTCGCGCGAGTTGAGCGACGGCGAGTGGGGCGTCGTGAAGCAGGGCGGCGTGCTGCGGCCGACGACGCTCACGCCACCGACGGCTCCGGTGCCGGCAGGGTTTCCGCCGCCGCCGGGGATGCGCTGCTTCCACCAGGGGCGCCTGGTCGCCGTGTTTTTGGAATCAGGAGCCGTGGTGTTGCCGGGGGGAGTGTGAAGAGCGCCGGGTCGACTCGCGCGAAGGGCGGCGCCGGCTTCGCGAAGTAGTAGCCCTGCAAGAGCTCGACGCCGAGATGCTTTAGAATCTCGTATTCCCTCTGCGTCTCGATCGCCTCCGCGACCACCTGCGATTGCAGCTCGCGGGCGAGCTCGAGCACCGCGGTGACGATGAGCTGGTTCACCCCCGACGTGTGGATGTCGCGTACCAGCGAGCCGTCGAGCTTCACGAACTCGGGCTGCACGCGGGCCAGCGTGGTGAGGCCCGAGTAGCCCGCGCCGAGATCGTCGATGGCCACGCGGTAGCCGAGCGCCCGCAGCGAGTTGACGTGCTCGACGAGCTTCGTGTCGTGCGCCACCGACGAGCGCTCGGTGATCTCCAGCACCACCCGGCGGGCGCACTTGCTCAAGGGCGCGCCCGGCAGGTGGAGATCGGGATCGTCGAGATCCTGCGGGTGGAGGTTCACGAAGAGCACCACGTCGCTGGGCAACGACTCGAGATCTTCCGCCGCGCGGGCGCGGATGACGCGGCCCAGCTCGAAGACGCGATCGGTCTGCTCGGCGAGCGCGATGAGCTCGGGCGGCCCGGCGATGCCCGGCGTGTGCGTGCGCACCAGCGCCTCGTAGGCGAACACCCGCTTCGTCTCGGGGTGCACGATGGGCTGGTACGCCAGCCACAAGCCCTCGATGGCGAGACCGAGCCGCTGATGGGCGGTGTGCCCCGAGTCTGCGCCGCGCCGGCGGTCGACCGCGCCGCGCACGGCGAGCACGAAGGCGTCGACGTCGAACGGCTTGGGGATGAGCTTGTGCACGCCGAGATCGATCGCCGAGATGGCCGTCTCGAGCGTGGGCATGCCGGTCATCAACACCACGGGCACGCTCATGTCGACCGAGCGCAGCGCCTTGACCAGCGAGACGCCGTCGATCTCAGGCATGCACACGTCGCTGACCACCGCGTCGAAGCGATGCGTCTGCAGCCGCTCGAGCGCGTTGGTGGGGTTGTTGGCGGTCTCGACCCGAAGGCCGGCCTTGCGCAGCACGCCGCTGCAGACGCGCAGAAAGAGATCATCATCGTCGACGACGAGGACTTCACCGCGGCAATCCGCGGGGGAATTCGATGGGGGCTTCATGGGGGCTCCTGCCCAGGCCCAAAGCAACCCCGGTGCCGAGCCGATCAGCGGGAAATCAGGGGTTCCCCAGAGGGTGAAGCAGCACCCGGCGAGTCATGCCGGCGCCACGTTCCACACCCTGTGGTCACGGCTCCTCCGTTGGCGCCTCGCCCTTCTGAATGAACCCGTACTTCTCGAGCTTGTAATAGAGCGCGCTGGTCTTGATGCCGAGCAGGCGGGCGGTCTCGGTCTTCACCTTCTTCGCCTTCTCGTAGGCGCGCTCGATCAGCTGGCGCTCGAGATCTTCGAGAATGTCGGGCAGCGGGCGGTCGCCGTGCGGCACGGGCAGCGCGCCCTGGGTGTTCGCGGCGCGCGCGGCGGCCGACTGCAGAAACGCGGGCAGGTCTTTCTCTTCGAGTTCCTTGCCTTCGGCGAAGACGAGTGACTGCTCGATGGCGTTCTCCAGCTCACGCACGTTGCCGGGCCAGGGGTAGCGGCAGAGGCTGCTGACCGCCCCGGCGCTGAGCGTCTTCACCTGGGCGTTGATGCGCGGGGCGTGCTTGGCGACGAAATAGCGGGCCAAAGTGCCGATGTCTTCGGGGCGCTCACGCAGCGCGGGGATCTCGAGCGGCACCACGTGCAACCGGTAGAAGAGGTCTTCGCGGAAGCGACCGGCGGCCACCTCGGCCTTCAGGTCGCGGTGCGTGGCGCAGATGACGCGCACGTCGACCTTCACCGTCTCTTCGCCGCCGACGCGCTGAATCTCGCGCTCCTGCAGCACCCGCAGCAGCTTGGTCTGCACCGAGGCGCTGATCTCACCCAGCTCGTCGAGAAAGAGGGTGCCGCCATCGGCCAACTCGAAGCGCCCAAGCTTCTTCTTGATGGCGCCGGTGAAGGCGCCGCGCTCGTGACCGAAGAGCTCCGACTCGAGCAGCGTCTCGGCCAGCGCCGCGCAGTGGGTGACGATGAAGGGCCCGTTGGCCCGCGGGGAGTGGTCGTGGAGCATGCGCGCCACCAGCTCCTTGCCGGTGCCCGACTCGCCATGCACCAGCACCGTGGCGTCGGTCGCCGCGGCGCGCTTGACCTGCGCGAGCAGCTTCTGCACGGGCGCGCTGTCGCCCACGATGGTGACGCCCGCGCGGGCGCCGAGATCTTTCGACAAGGCCTCGGTGGTGGCCTCGAGCTTGGTGACCCGCGCGCGGGTGCGCGACAGCTCGAGCGCCGCGTCGACCTTCGCGCGCAGCACGTCGGGGGGGAACGGCTTCTCGATGAAGTCGCACGCGCCCAGCTGCATCGCCTGCACGGCCTCGGCGATGGACCCGTGGCCGCTCACCATCAGAATCACCGCCTGCGGGTCGTGCGCCTTGACCTGTTTGACGACGTCGTGGCCGGTGACACCGTCCATCTTCAGGTCGGTGACGACGAGGTCGGCGCCCTTGCTGGTGAAGGCGGTGACGCCCTCCGCGCCGCTGCGAAACGCGAGCACCTCGTGCCCGGCCTTCTTGAGGGTGACGGCCATGCCTTCGCGCATGGTGTCGTTGTCATCGATGACGAGGATGCGGGCCATGGTCGCTTACTTACCCAGTTTGCACTCCGTACCGGCGACCTTCAGCAGGTAGCGGGTGCCGAACACGGCCTGGGTGATGCGCAGGTCGACCTCCTTCCCGCCGACGGTGCCGGTGATGTGTCTGGTCTCACCGATGCCGACGACCTCTTCGAGGCCGACGCGGGTGCCGTTGGCGAGGAGCGTCGCGCGCACGGCGGTGAGGCGAGGGCCGCCGTGCACCTCGAAGGGGACGCCGTCGCAGGTCGCGCGCAGGCGGTCCCGGAAGGGGTTGCCGCTGAAGGTGCCGCCCTTCTTGTCGTTCTCGGGCGCAGGCTCCACAGGCGGAGGAGGAGGAGGCGGCGGAGGGGGCGCGCTGCTGGTGGGCTTCTTCGCTGGCGCCTTCGGGGCCTCGGCTGTCGCAACGCAACCGGTGCCGGCGACGAACTTCATGCCAGCGGGGCACGAGGTGTCGACGAGGGCGACACACTTCTTCCCGTCGAACTTCGTGCCGCCCGGGCACGCCGGCGCCTCGGCGATGTTGGCCTGACAGCCCTTGTCTTTGACGAAGTGGGTGCCCGCGGGGCACTCGATGACGACCTCCGGCTCGGCGAAGGCAGAGAGAGCCGCCAGAGACACCAGCACCGCAAGAAATCGCGCCATGCCCGCCCTCTATCTCCCTCTCCTCCCGCAGGGGAGAGGGGTGCCACCGCGCGCCGCGAGCCGATTCAGAAGTGCGTTAAGCACCGACCGCATGGCGACCCTCGAAGCCCTGCTCGCGCACCACAGCCCCGCTGACGAGAAGGAGCGTCTCGATCTCGAGTCGATGCGCTCGTTTGCATCGTCGCTCGCGCAGCCGTTCTCGCGCGACCAGTGGCCGGCGCACTTCACGGGCAGCGCGGTGGTGGTCACGCCCCAGGGAGATCGCGTGTGCCTCGTGCTGCACGCGAAGCTGCACCGCTGGCTGCAGCCGGGAGGGCACGCCGACGTCGTCGACGGCGGCTCGATGGAAGCCACGGCCCTGCGCGAGGCGAGAGAAGAGACGGGCTGCGACGTGGCGCTGCACCCGCTGGCGCCTGCGCCGCTCGACGTCGACGTGCACGTCATCCCCGCGCGCAAGAGTGACCCGGAGCACCGCCACCTCGACGTGCGCTACCTCGTCGTCGCCCGGAACCCCGAGGCGCTCGCGTTCGACCCCAACGAGTCACATGGCGCGCAATGGCTCACGTGGGACGAGGCGCTCGCGCGTGCCGACGAGGCGCCGCTCAAGCGCATGCTCGAGAAGGCCCGCAGCCAGTGCCGCTGAGCGTTCGCCTCCTCTCCCCAACCTCCGCGGGAGGAGAGGGAGACAGGTCAGGCAGGGATTGACCAGTCGAACGGCGCACCCAGCAGCTCGTTCACCCTCGTGAAGCACTTCTCGTCGCGCGCGCAATCGACGAACGCCGTCTTGTTGAGCGGTGAGGGGTGCGGCGTGGCGACGACCGGCTGGCTGGTGCCGAGCGACTCGACGAGCTTGAGCGCCGGCTTGCCGAAGCACAGGAACACCACCGGGCGCGGCTGCTGCGCCACGTGACGCAGCACCGCCGTGGTGAGCGCCTCCCAGCCCTTCTTCTGGTGCGAGTTCGCTTCCTTCTCGCGCACCGTCAGCACTGCGTTGAGCAGCAACATGCCGCGCTCGGCCCACGGGGTGAGGTCGCCGTGCGCCGGCACCTCGAGGCCGAGATCGGCCTTCAGCCCGAGGAAGACGTTCTTGAGCGACGCGGGAATCTTCACGCTCTTCGTCACCGAGAACGCCAGCCCGTTGGCGTTGCCTGCGGTCGGGTAGGGGTCTTGCCCCAGCAGCACCACCTTCACCGCCTCGGGCGGCGTGAGCGCCAGCGCGTTGAAGATCTGCTCACGCGGGGGAAAGACCGTGGCGTTCGCGTACTCGTCGTCCACGAACTGCTGCAGCGAGGCGAAGAGCAGGCTCGAGGTGACGGGCTCGACGGCGGTGCGCCACGCTTCGGGGATCTGCTGGGCGAGCGACATGCGGCCCGCCTAACACGAGCGTGCAGCTTCGTTCCCTCCCGAGCGCGAACTCCCTAGAGTCAGCGCCGATGGTGCACGACGAGGCGACGCAGAGACAGTGCGCGTGTGGCGCCGAGCTCCCTCCCGAGGGGCAACGGTGCCCCTCGTGCAAGCGCATGCATGAAGCCCCGAAGGTGCTCGGCGGCAAGTGGCGGGTCGAGCGACGCCTCGGCGCCGGAGGCATGGGCGCGGTCTACCTCGCCACCGATCTCACCCTCGGCCGCCGCGTCGCGGTGAAGCTGCTCCACGCCTCGCTCGCCGAAGACAAGACGTTCGTCGCTCGCTTCCTGCGCGAGGCGCGGGTGATGGCGCGGCTCGATCACCCGTCGATCATGCCCATCTTCGCCTGCGAGCAGGCGCCCGAGGGCGTGCTGCTGGTCATGAAGTACATCGAGGGGCCGACGCTCTCGGCGCACCTCAAGGCGATGGGGCGGCTCTCAGCGAGCGGAACGGCCGAGCTCCTCAAGCAGCTCTCAGCCGGCGTCAGCCTGATGCACCGCCACGGGCTGGTGCACCGCGACATCAAGCCGTCCAACCTGATCATGCAAGACGACGGGCGTGTGGTGCTGCTCGACTTCGGCCTCGCGCGAAAGACCGTCGACACCGAGCGCCTCACCCGACCGGGTACGGCCCTGGGCACGGGCGCGTACATGGCGCCCGAGCAGGCGCTCGATCAAGCCATCGACCAGCGCACCGACCTCTACTCGGTCGCCGTCATCGCCTTTCAGTGTCTCACCGGTGAAGTGCCGTTCCCGGGCGACGCCGTCTCGGCCCTGTTTCGCCGCCTCAACAGCGAGCCTCCGCTGGCGTCAGCGCTCGCCTCGTCGATCCCCGAGAAGCTGGCGCGCGTCGTGGCGCAGGGCATGGCGGTGCCTCCCTTCCAACGCCAGGCGACCCTCGAGGCCTTCGTCGAGGAATTCGTCGCAGCGGCCAGCCCCGGTGCCGACGAAGGGGCGAAGACCCTCCTCGACGAGACCCGGCAGTCCAAACGCACGTGACGACGCCGCACGCAGACGACGCGAAGCTGCGAGCGCTCGAGCTGGGGCAGCTCGAACCCGCCGACGCCATCGCGCTTCGCCAGCACGTCGACGGGTGCGACGAGTGTCTGGTTCGGCTCGACGCGATCTCCGCGAACCCGAACCTCCTCGCAGAGTCGACCCAGGTCGAACGCATCGGTCGCTACGTCGTGCTCGGGCCACTCGGCGAAGGCGGCATGGGGCGCGTGTTGCGCGCGTGGGACCCGCAGCTCTCCCGCGCGTGCGCGCTGAAGCTGTTGAAGGGAGACCCGCGCGACGCCGAAGCCCGCGCCCGGCTGGTGCGGGAGGCGCAGGCGATGGCGCGCGTGCAGCACCCCCACATCGTCTCGGTCTTCGACGCGGGCGAGGCCGAGTCGGGTGACGTCTTCATGGCCATGGAGCTCGTCGAGGGGCCCACGCTCGACGCGTGGCTGCGCGCGCGGCCGCGGTCGTGGAACGAAGTGCTGCCCGTGCTCATCGAGGCCGGGCGTGGGCTTCGCGCTGCGCACGAGAGCGGGCTCGTTCACCGCGACTTCAAGCCCCACAACGTGCTCCTGCGCGACGGGCTGGCCAAGGTCACCGACTTCGGCCTCGCCCGCGGTCCCGCTCCTGCGGCGACGCCCTCAGGCCCCCAGCCCCTCGCGGTGAGCGGCGATGGTGCGCTGACGCAGGCAGGCATCGTCATGGGCTCGCCGGCGTACATGGCGCCCGAGCAGCGGCGTGGCGAAGCCGACGCGCGCAGTGATCAATACAGCTTTGGAGCGACGCTCTTCGAGGCGCTGCACGGTCACCGGGTGCAAGACGAGGGTCCACTTCGGCCGGTCCCGCGGTGGCTCGACGGCGTCGTTCGACGCACGTTGAGCGAAGACCCCTCAGCGCGCTTCGCCTCGATGGCCGACGTGCTCGAGGCGCTCGACACCGGCCTGCGCCGGCGTCGGTTGCGCTGGCAGGTCGCAGCCGTCTCAGCCCTGGTGGTGCCGCTCGTCGCGTTCGCGGCGGTCGATCGCTCCATGCGCGACGCGGTGTGTGAGGGGTTCGACACGCCGGTGCGAGCTGCGTGGAACGATGGGGTGCGCCGTGGTCTCGACAGTCGCTTCGGCGCCGCCTCGGCGAGCTGGGCGCTGCCTGCGTGGCGCACGCTGTCGAACCGCCTCGACGAGACCGCGGCCCAATGGACCACCCGGCGCGTCGCGGTGTGCGAGGCCGCGCGCGTGCGTGGGGCGACCAGCGACGCGCTCTACACCTTGCAGGGGCTCTGCTTCGATCGCGCGCTCGGTCAGTGGAGCGCCGTGCTCGCCGCGGTCGATGGCCTTGGCCTCAGTGACGAGCGGCGCGGAGTGGAGGCGCTCCAGCGGCTGAGCGACCAGCTGCCCGACCTCTCGGTGTGTGACGACAGCGCAGCGCTCACGAGCGCCGGCCAGGTGGAATCGGTCGAACTCCAGCGCGCCGCGCTCCCCATTCGCGCACGAGTCGATCAGGCCAACGCGCTCTCACTCACGGGCAAGGGCTCTGACGCGCTCACGCTGGCGCATCGCAACACGGCTGAGGCGCGCGCGCTCGACAACCCCGCGCTGCTGGGCGAGGCGCTGTCGTTGGAAGGGCAGCTTGAGCTGCGCTTCGGCAAGCCCGACCAGGCGGCCCACCTGCTCAAAGAGGCATGGACGAGGGCCTTCTCGGCACGCGCTGACGCCATCGCGCTGCAGGCCTACCTCGAGCTGATGCCGACGCTGGTGAAGGACGTGGCCGGGCTGCAGCAGGCCGAGCTGGTTGCCACTGCGATGGTCGAGCGCCTCGGTCGAACGCCGCGCCGCGAGGGGCAGCTCGCCTTCAAGCTGGGCAATTCCCGCTACGACCTCGGTGACTATGCGGGCGCGGCGCGTGACTTCGAGCGTGCCGCGAAGCTCAACCAACAGGCGTTGCCGGCGGGCCACCCCGAGGTGCTCGAGGTGTTCTCGAGTCTCGCCTCGGCCTTCGTGCGGCTGGGGCGCGTCGACGAGGCCATCGCGCTCGAGGAGCAGGTGGCCACGGCGATCCTTGAGGCGCATGGGCCCGACTCGGTGCTCACCGTGGCGGCGCGCGGCAACTGGGCATCGCAGCTGGTGGCGGCCCGTCGCGACGCCGAGGCGCGGCCCATTCTCGAAGAGACCCTGGTGAAGCTCGAGCAGGACCCCTCGGCCGATCGCTACGCGCTCTACAACGTGCTCGACAACCTGGCCTTCGCGACGCTGCGGCTGGGCGACGTCGAGCGCGCGCTCGCCCTGCGCAACCGCCACGTCGACTTCGCCCAGAAGGCCCTCGACGACGAGGTCTCGTTGTTGGCCTCGGCGAAGGCGTGGCGGGCTGAGGTGCACCTGCACCGTGGCGCGCCGGCCGAGGCGCTCGTCGATGCGCGCGAAGCGGCCGATGCGCTGCGTGCGCTCGCGAAGAATCACGCCGATCTGCCGTGGCCGTTGCTCTACCAGGCGGAGGCCGCCATGCAGCTCGGTCAGGTCGAGCTCGCCAACCGCGCCCTGGCTGAAGCCGAGTCGGGACGGGCCGACATGGGTGACGACCTCATCGCGCAGCTCAACCTGACGCGCAGCTGCGTGCTCGCTCCCTCAGCAGCCGCGAGGGACGCGGCGACGAAGGCCCGCGAGTGGTTCGCCGGGCAGAAAACGTATGCGTTCGAAGAAAACCTTGCGGCGCGTCGAGTGCAGCTCAAGGGCCCGTCGCGCTGCGAGTGGTGACTACTTCGACCAGGTGGAAACCTTCGTCGTACCTCTTGAAGACTGCGTGCCACCGCGCGTGTTGTGACGGTCGTCGAAGGCGTCGGCCTGACGGTCCGCCAGGCGCTCCTTCAGCTGCTCAAGCGCCTTCTTGATCACGGGGATCGTCCTCTTCGGCCCGCTCGTGTCGCTGGTACGAACCCGCGGACCTCCTGAGCTGGAGCTGGTACCTCCGCGGACGATGGGACGAAGGCGAGAGACCATGACGTGCTCCTGTGGGGAGGAAGACCGCGTGCCGCTGACACAGAGTGTATCGCTGGGACGGGTGGAGTGTCTCCATGCCAGCCTGTCACGATCCATTACGTTCGTGGCTGACCGCGCTCCACTGTGCACGCCAGTGAACGCACCAACGTCCTGAACATCGGCATGGATTCCAGAGGGTTGGGTGCTGGCCCGAAGGCTGCTCTGCGGCACCCCATGAACCGACGCCGCTTTGCGACTGTGTCCTCGAAGCCTGGTCCCCTCGCCGGCCCCGCGCTTTCCACGCGGCTCACGGACCGTTTGCCCCTCGACGTCGCCATTTCCCTCTCAGTGGAGGTGCTCGAGGCCGTCGCCGCGGTTCACCAGCAGCAACGCGTGCTGGGGGCCTTCGGCGCGTCAGAGCTGACGGTGCTCGCCGATGGCAGCGTGGCGGTGCTCAGCGCGTCGAAGCCCGGAGACGACCTCTCGCTCGACTCGTTCTCGGTCGGCACCGTGCTCTACCAGGTCTTCACGGGTCTCACGCCCAACCAGGCGCGCGCGCGCTGCGCCGTGTCGCCTCTGCACGCCGTGCCGCCCGCCTCACTCATCAACCCGGCGCTCGACGATTCCATCGACGACCTGCTCGCGCGGCTGCTCGACAAGAACGCCGCGCAGCGCCCGCACTCCCTGCGCGTGGTCGAAGCCGCGCTCGAAGAGGTGTGTGAGCTGTTCGACCTCGAGCCTTCGAAGGCGCGGGTCGCTGCGTGGTGGAACGCGATGGCGCCGGTCGCCCCATCCGTCGCGAAAAAGCACGTCCCCTCGGTTCGCCTCGTCGTCGAGGAGATGGATGAGGACAGCGAAGACGACGTGGAAGGAAATGAAGGGCCCTCTCCCACTCCGCTGCGTTTTGACGCGTGGGCGGTGGCGCTTTGTGCCTTTGGTGTCGCGGCCTTCGTGATGGCCACCACGTTCTGACTTTCAATGGGGGTGAAATTGGCGGCAGACTCGGGTGCATGGTCCTCCGCCAGGAGCTCGAGGGTGAAGTGCTTCAGGGGCTCACCCTGATGGGAGCCCGTAATCTCGTCGTGGAGTGTTTCTACCGTGCGCAGAAGGAAACCTTCGCCCGCGGAGCGCGCAGCCTTGGAGTCGTCCCGTCCGACGAGGACCTGGAACGCACGGTGCGCAACGCGGTGATGCATGCGTTTCAATCGGCCGGGGCGAACTTCGAGGAACCCACGCGCGAGACGTTGATGGCGGCGGTCGAGAAGCTCGCCGGCAAGGCGGCCGCCATGGGCACGCCGAAGGACATCATCGAGCGCCACCGCGCCCAGCTCGCGCGGGTGTTCGAAGCCCTCGAGCGCTGACTAATTCGCCAGCGGCAGTCGCAGCGTGAACACCGTCTCTCCGGGTCTCGAGCGCAACGTGAGCTGCCCGTGGTGCGCTTCGGCGAGCTTCTTCGCGAGCGGCAGCCCGAGCCCCGTGCCCTTCTCCCGCGTGGTGAAGAACGGCTCGAAGATGCGGGCCTGCAGCTCGGCGGCGACGCCGGGTCCCTCGTCTCGCACCGTGAGCTCGTAGTCGCTCGCGAGCCGTTGGCCACCCAGCGTCACGCGCTGACCCGCGCTGGAAATCTGCACCGCGTTCTTCACCAGGTTGACCAGCGCGCTGGTGAGCAGGTTCTGGTCGCCTTCCAGCGTCGCGTCTTCGGCCTGCACCTCGAGCTTCACCTGCTTGCCTTCGGCCTCACCAGCGAGGTGCTGCGCTGCGCTCTCGAGCAGCGCTCGCGCGGGGAAGGGTGAGGTCTGGAGCTTCCGTTCTTTCGCGAAGGCGAGGAAGTCTTCGACGATGCGCTTCAAGTATTCGAGCTCGCGCCGAATCTTGCCGAGGTGGTCGCGCGCGTCGGCGACGTTGGGGGCGGCCGAGGCCAGCTCCTCGTCGAGCAGGCCCGAGAACAGCTCCATGCCGCCCAGCGGGTTCTTCACCTCGTGCGCCACGCCGCCGAGCATCAACTTGAGCTGACGGTCGCGGCTCTCGAGCGCCTGGCGCATCGCCTCGAGCTCGCGCGCGAGCAGACCGATTTCCTTCGCGCGGCTCTCGTCGTTCGCGACCGAGGTCGACAAATCGCCGCCCCCGATGCGCAGCGCCGCCGCGACCAGTCGCTCCAGCGGCTGGGCCAGCGCCCGCGCGCTGAGCACTGCCGCCACCGCCAGCAGGAGCAACGTCATCGCGGTCAGCGCGAGGAAGCCGTTTCGCAATGAGCTCAAAGGGCCGAAGAACGCCGCACTGCCTTCGACGGCGACGAGGCCCACCACCTGCTCGCCTTCTTTGAGCGGCGCGTAGCCGGTCTTGTACAGCCGCCCATCGGTGCCTTCGAAGAGCACCTGGCTCGCGGCCCGTTCTCCGGCGAAGACGCGCGCGACCTCGGCCTCGTCGCGCAACAGCTCGGTCGCCTCGGTCATCGGCAACAGCGAGCCGCCCGCATCGAGGCGCACCAGGCGCTGGCGGTCGACCACGTAGATGCGCCGGAGCGACGACTGGTCTTTGTACTTCTGCAGCTGCGAGCTGAGCCGCCGCCACGTCGCGCTGCCCTCGCCGCTGGCGTCACCCGCTTCGATCGACAGCACGCTGGTGGCCCGCAGGTCCGAGGCGACCAGCGCCGCCATCTCGGTCAACGAGCGGCCGAGTTCCTCTTCCAGCACGTTGCGCGAGGTGCGGTACAGCGCGAAGCCGCCGGCGCCGAGCACCAGCAGTGTGGGGAGCAGGAACGCGAGCAGCAGCCGTCCGCGCAGGCCCATGGAAGGTCAGTTCTTCGCGCCGCTGCGTTGCGCGCAGATCTCCGCGATGAGGGCCATCGATTCTTCGTCGAAGTTGATGAACTCGATGCCCATGCCCGCCGGCTGCTTCGGGGTGCCCGGCCGCTTCGTCACCCGCACCACCTTGCCCATGCCCTCGATGAGCCGGCTGCCATCGCGCAGCGTGAACTGCAGATAGATGACCGAGCCTTCTTCGCGCGGCTCATCGGTGCGAATGAAGATGCCGCCCGGAGAGATGTTGAGCGAGTATTCCGCGAGGAACTCGTCGAAGGTGTCGAAGCGGAACTGCACCAGCACGTTGAGCGGTGCGCGCGCATGCCTTCGTTTCTCAGCCCCGCCGTCAGACTCACTCATCGTCACCTGATGATACTGCGCTGGGCCGGCATCCCCACCAAATCGTCCGAAGATGGTTAGCTGGCGCGCGTGGGCACTGGCGACTTGCTTCGGTCCATGCGAACGGGTGGTGGCGGGGGAATGGCCGCGGCGCGCGAGTTCTTGCGGCTCGCCGAGTCGGGGCGGGTGACGCCCTCAGAAGTGCGCGAGGCCCAGCGCGTCATCAGCACCACCCCCGAGCTCAAGGACGCGTTTGGCAGCGCGGCGAAGGAATTGGGCGCGCTGCTCGGTGGCCAGGGCGTGTTTCGCGACGTCGGCCGCCTGACGCCCGACACCGAGCGCCTCACCGACGCGCGCACCATGCCTGAGCGCTTTCTGGCCGACCTGAAGCTCATCGAGCAGCAGCTGTTGAACCACCCCGGCATGACGCGCACCGAGAAGGCCGAGCGCCTGTTTCAATTCTTCGAGGCGTACGCGGCGCGTTTTCAAGACCTCGCGCACGGCGCCGCGCAAGACAGGCAGGCCGCGACCGCGCAGCCTCCTCAGGGCGGCGCCCTCCACACCACCGAGACGGGGCTGCAGCTGGCGAACCCGCTCAACGGCGCCGAGCTCACCAAAGCGCTTGCGCAGTTCGACAAGGCGCTCGACCGCGCTGGCTTTCCGCAGCTCACCGCGGGCGATGGCCGCACCGGCATGGAAGCGGCGCGCGAGATGCTCGAGGCACGTACGCCTGAGCAGCTCGCGCAGGCGAGGCCTGCGAAGCCCGACGCTCCGGGGTGGAAGGACAACCCCGAGCTCTCGATGGGCATCGACAAGGCGCGGCGCGGGGTCGAGCTGAACGGCCCGAATCCTCTGATTCAGCCCAAGCTCACGCCGCAGCAACAGGTGGACGAAGAGAAGAAGAAGAAAGACGGCGAGCGAAAGCGCGAACGCGGCACGGACGGTGTGCTCGGCGGCCGCATGGTGTGGAACGTGTTGCACCTCTTGCGCGGCGATGACTTGACCGACGTGGAGCGGCGCGACGCGATGAACCAGCTCGTGGTCGCTGGCGTGCTCGTTCTGATCCTCACCGGCATCCTCGTGGGCGTCCTGGTCTGGATGTAGGTGCGTGTCCCGCACATCGGGCAGGTCGAGAGGCAACGGGGCGCGCGTCTCGCTACACTTCGAGGCCGTATGCGGCGCGTGACTGTCAGCAATCGAAACGACTGCCTCGTGGTGCGCGTGGGGCGCGACCGCCACCGTCTCGCGGGGTTGGGCGCACTGTTTGCGCTGGTCCTGACTTCCGTGGTGCTCGCCGATCGCGACTCGGGCTGGGGCCTCATGGTGTGGTTCCTCGGGCTGGCGTCGCTGCCGGTGCTTGGCGTGTTCTGGAGCCGGGCCTTCCGTGCGAGTGAGCGCACCCTGGTGCGCGCGAACGGTCGCCTGTTGCTCGACGGAGAGCCGCTCGAGATGGCGCGCGTCGAGCTCCGCGTGCTGAAGATGCCCATCACCCGCGTGCCGACCGGCTACGCGTTGTCGCTGTGGGTGATGACCGCGTCGGGCCCCGAAGACGTGCCCATCGGTCACTCGGGCACGTTGATTGAGGCCTCCATGCTCTCGGGGCAGCTCGAAGAGTTCGTACAGCGCGCGAACATCAAGCAGCCCACCCGGTTGGCCTGACGACTAGAGTCCGCCGCCTCATGGCGAAAGACGAAGCAGTCGCGGATCTCGTCGAGCGGCTCGAACTCCCCTTCAACGCGTTCGGCGTCGACCCGTACGGCGTCTCGAAGAAACACCTCCGCGTCTTCTTCGGAATGTTGGGGTTCTTCTACCGGCGCTACTTCCGCGTGAAGGCGGTCGGCCTCGAGAACGTGCCCAGGCGCGGGCGCGCGATGCTGGTCGGCAACCATTCCGGCGGGTACGCCATCGACGGCGCGATGGTGCTCACCTCGATGCTGCTCGAGATGGATCCGCCGCGGCTCGCGCAGGGCATGATCGAGAAGTTCATGAACGCGCTGCCCGTGAGCAGCACGTGGATGTCGCGGTGCGGTCAGCTCACCGGCCTGCCCGAGCACGCCGAGCGCCTGTTGATGGACGACCGGCTCCTGATGGTCTTCCCCGAGGGCGCGAAGGGCACCGCGAAGCTCTTTCAGGAGCGCCACTCGCTGGTCGACTTCGGCACGGGCTTCATTCGCCTCGCGCTGAAGACCAGGTCCCCCATCGTGCCGCTCGGCTTCGTCGGCGGCGGTGAAGCGGTGCCCACGGTGATGAACTCGCGCACGCTGGGCAAGTTGATGGGCGTGCCCTACGTGCCCATCACCCCCTACGGCCTCGCGGCGCCACTGCCTGCGAAGCTGGTGGTGCACTACGGCAAGCCGATGGTCTTCGAGGGCTCGGGTGACGAAGAAGACTCGGTGGTGAAGGGCTACGTCGACCAGGTGAAGGCCGAGATCGCCCGGCTCATCGAAGCGGCGCGCGAAGACCGGGGGCACGCGTCATGAAAGTGCTCGTCGTCGGAGTCGGTGGGGCGCTCGCCCGGCAGGTCGCGCTCAAGCTGCGCGAGCAGGGCCACTCGGTCATCGGGCTCGATCGCCGCCCCTGGTGGGACGCGCCCAGAGACATGCAGGTGCACGAGGTCGACATTCGCAAGCGCGCCGCGGAAGACGTGTTCCGCCGCGAGCGGCCCGAGTGCGTGGTGCACATGGCCACGGTGAATGCGCTGTCGGCGCGCGGTGAAGAGCGGGCGCGCATCAACCTCGGTGGTACGCGCGCGCTGTTCGATCACTCGGTCGCGCACGGCGTGAAGCACGTCGTCGTGGTGGGCCGACACACGTACTACGGCGCGACGGCAGACTCGCCGCTGTACCACACCGAGAACGAGCCCCCGCAGGGCATGGGCGACTTCCCCGAGCTGGCCGACCTCGTGGCCGCTGACCTCTACGCGGCCAACATGTTGTGGCGTGAGCCCAAGCTCGAGACGACCGTGCTGCGGCTCGTCTACACGCTCGGCCCCTCGAAGACGGGCACGCTGGCGAGCTTCCTGCGCGGCAAGCGGGTGCCGATGGTGTTCGGCTTCGACCCGCTCTTTCAATTCCTCGAAGAAGACGACGCGGCGGCGGGCATCGTCGCGGCTGTCGAGAAGCGCCCGCGGGGCATCTTCAACGTGTCGGGTCCTGCTCCAGTGCCGTTGGGCACCATCGCGCGCGAGACTGGTCGCACCGTGGTGCCGGTGCCCGAGCCGGTGTTGTCGGCGCTGCTGGGTCGCTTCGGTTTCCCGAGCCTGCCGAAGGGCGCGTTGGCGCACCTCAAGTTCCCCATCGTGGTCGATGGCACCGCGTTTCGGGCGGCGACGGGCTTCTCGCACACCACCAGCGAGGTCGAGACGCTCAAGCGGTACCGGCGCATCAGCCCGGTCTGACGCTCGCTACGGTTGGTTCTTGCGTGCTGCTTCAGGGCTCGCGTTGCGGATCATCTTGATCAGCGCGAAGCGCTTCTTCTGCAGCACCCGCACGCGGTCGCCCTCGAGCAGCGTCTTGATGTTGGTGAACCCGCGCTCGAGGTCGACCTCGTTGTCTTCCTGGTTGCGCAGCGTGAGGCTCACCTTGCCCAGCTCACTGGCGAGCGCGAGCACCTCGGCCTCGGGCGGCGTCAGCATCAACGTCACGTCGCCGTACTGCCGGTCGCGCTCGTCGAGCGTCGCCTCGTCGCTGTCGTCATCGGACTTGCCCGTCGCGAGCACGCGCACGTGCTGCAGAATCGTCACCGCGCGGGGTTCCTTGCTCTTGCCCTTCGCCTTCGGGTCGCGGGTGTCGAGGGCGTTCAAGGTGACGATGAGGTCGACGAGATCTCCCGGACGCACCCACCGCCCCACCGACGTCACCGCGCTGGTCGAGAGGGTGTACCCGCGGCCGCGCTTGCTGATGCGCGTCGCGAGGCTGCGCTGCGCGCGCATCGAGATGAACTGCGAATAGAACAACGGGTCGCCGGCCTGCACCGCGACCGCGAGCTTCTGGTCGAGGATGAAGTTCATCGCGTCGCTCTTGATCACGTTCGAGCCCTGAAACGGCTCGGGCACCGAGCGCACCGCGACGTTCTCGATGTTCACCACGTCGCCCACGTTCATGTCTTCGGCGGCGACCACCACCTGCGTCAGAGTCCAACTGGCCTTCGACTGCCGCTCGGTCGCGAAGAGCGAGGCGGCCCACAGCCCGGTGCCCACCAGCGCGAAGAGCGCCATCAAGAAGAACGGCGAGCCCCCCTTCAAGATCTGCGCGTCAGCGAGCGAAGGTGCCGGCTGGACCGGCGACGGTTGCGCCTCGGCCACGCGCGTCTCGAGGTTGGTGATGATCAGCGGGTTGAGCCGGGTGGGGCCCTGCACCGCATCCGCGAGTGAGAGCTCCATCGTCGGCTTGCCGAGCACGCCCTC
The DNA here is from genome assembly GCA_044371205.1 of Archangium sp. Classification (GTDB taxonomy): domain Bacteria; phylum Myxococcota; class Myxococcia; order Myxococcales; family Myxococcaceae; genus Archangium_A. Next base: position 4,867 of record JBILUC010000013.1, on the reverse strand, counting down.
GGGGTCGGGCACCACCGCTTGACGAGCGATGGCCGCAGGCACTTTGGCCTCTGTGGCCTCGACGCCGGTGTCGTCAGTCAGCTTCGGGGCGTCCTTCGTCACCTCGATGGGGAACTTGCCGCTGCTGCTGAGGCCCTTCTTTCCGCTCTCTTCGACTTGCGCCTGCCGCCCAGACTTGCCGCTGACGCTCTTGCCGCTCTTCCCGCCGAGCTCACCGCTCTCCCGCGTGCCCGGCACCGGCCGGGCGGGCAGCGGCTGCAGCTTTCCGCTCTTGCTCCCGCTGGGCGCGGGGTCGGTCCCGGGCACCTGAAGGTTGCCCTTCGCCTCTGCGGGAAGGTCGGTCGCCGCGAGGGTGCGCACCTGCGGCTCGAAGGGGTTCGGCCCCTCAATGCGAGGCTGCGGCGCCACCGCCACCACTGGAGACGTGCCTGGCTCCCCCGGCGCGGTCGCGACGTCGCCCACCGACGTGATGTCGGCGAGATCGAACGTGAGCGACTTCACCTGCCCGGCCGGGCCACCGACGGGCTCGAGGTCTCGCTGCGTGCCAGCCGTGTCGGCCGAGGCCAGCGTCGGAGGCACCGCGAGGGGGTCGAAGCGCAGCACCGGCAACTGCATCTCGAGGCGCGCCAGCAGCGCCGACGGAGCGCCGCTCAGTTCCCACAGGTACTCGTCACCCGCCAAGCTCTGGGCTTGCCCGAGCAGGCGTGACGCTTCGCCGGCGGCGCGCTCGAGCTCGGCACGCAGCTCACCGGGGTTCAGCCGGGCAACCTCGGCGAGCTCAGGCCCGGGAATGCCCTCGAGCATGCGAAGGAAGAAGCGCTCCCGCAGCGTCGGGTCGAGCTCGCGCAAGCGGCCCACGGCGCTGAGCGCGACGTTGACGGCCGCGTCTCGCGAGGCCAGCTCTTCGAGCCGCGCATCGTGCATCACCTCTTTCGAGAGTCGACGCGCGACGTTCATCGCGTGCACGGCGACGTCGGCGTCGTCGACCCCGACCAGCGCGTTCAAGGCGGCCTCGAGGCTGTGGGGCACGAGCGAGAAGGTGAGGTGGTACGGGGCGTGCGCGAGACACACCGCGTGCACGAAGGGCGTCAGGTATTCCCTGAGCCGCTCTCTTGCCTCGCTGTCACCGGTCCGCGCAGGGCCGACGTCGCTCCGCCATTCCATGCCTCCCCGAACATCGCACGATCACGCCGCCGCATGCGTTGGTTCGCAGCGGCAGTGTCACCCACGCGGGCCGGTTTGATCGAAGCGCGGTGGCTGTCAAACCCTTGGGCGGTTTCGTCGGTGAAATGGACGAGGTGTATGAACCGATCGACAACTCCGCTCACGAATGGCGGACATCATCGACCTGTCGCTCATCGCGGAGTCTCGGAAGCACCTCCAGAAGCTCCTCGACGCGCGTGGCATCAATTACTTCCTGCAACGTGACGCGAAGCGTCCCTTCCAGCTCGAGCCCTCGCGGGTCGATTTGGTGGTGCGCACCGCCGCGAAGACGCGCAAGCACGGCGGCACCGTGCACGAGCTGGCGTTCGAGCGGGCGCGCACCGAGGTGCGCCGCGAGCTCATTCGCCGCGTCGTCGCCGAGATGGTGCAGCTCGGCCTCTAAGTCGTCGCGCAGTCGACGAGCTGGGGCTGGAGCACGCGCACCAGCTCAGACGGGGCCAGCGTGCACAACAGGCCGCGCCCGCCGGCGTTGATGAAGATGCGCTCGAGCGTGGTGATGCTGCGCTCGCAGCACACCTCGAGCGCGCGCTTCGTGCCGAAGGGAGACGTGCCGCCCACGAGGTAGCCGGTGTGGCGCTGGGCGACCTCGGGCTTGCACGGCTGAACCGTCTTCACGCCGAGCTGCCGCGCGAGCGACTTCGCCGAGACCTGCCGGTCTCCGTGCATGAGGATGAGGAAGGGCTCTTTGCCTTCGTCTTCGAACACGAGCGTCTTGATGACCTGGTGCTCGTCGACTCCGAGCTTCTCCGACGACACCTTCGTGCCGCCCTTCTCTTCGTAGTCGTACGGGTGCAGCGTGAAGGCGACGCCGTGCTGCTCGAGGAAGCGGGTGGCGGGGGTCGCGCTCATTTGGTCACGCTGCGGCTGAAGAGCTGCTTGCCGTCGCCATCGAAGAACGTCGCGGTGAAGGTGCGGCCCTCGATGACCACCGAAACGAAGCCGGGCTCGTTGCTCTTGAACCACGTCGGCTGCGTGCGGTCGCAGGTGGTGGTGTTCGCGCCTGCGCCGGAGATGAGGAACTGGGTGGCGATGCTCGAGCCGGGGCGGGTGCAGGTCGCTTCAATCCACTCCAGGTGGTGGTCGTGGCCGTTCATGTAGACGTCAGCGCGGCCGCACACGCGGTCTTCGATGAACGCCTTCACGTTGGCCCCGTTCGCGAAAGGCAGGAAGGGCAGGTCGTCGTAGTTGCCCGCGTTGCCGTGGCGGCCGTTCGACTTGTAGGGGTGGTGCGCGAAGACGATCTTCCACGGCGCGGTGGACTCCGTGAGCCACGTTTCGAAGTCGCGGCGCGCGTCTTGATCGAGCGCGAACATCGAGCGGTTGGTGTCGGCGACGAAGAACTCCACGTCGCCTCGACGGAAGCGGTAGTGCGCTGCGGGCATGCGCCACTTCGGGTTGACTGAGCCGTACGCGAGCTCGGCGTCGGCGCGCGGGAGGTCGGTGCCCATGCCGTCGGCGCCGTAGTCGTGGTTTCCGAGCACCGCGTAGAAGGGCACGTTCACGCTCTCGTACGGGGTGACGAACGCGCTCTGCCACTGCGGGTCTGAGGTGCTCGCGACGCCCGAGGGGTAGAAGTTGTCGCCCAGCAGCACCACGAAGTCGCAGCCCTTCGCCGCGCAGTGCTTGCCGATGGCGGCCCCCACGCGGCGCTGGTTGTCGTTGCCCTTGCCCTGGTCCCCGATGGCGACGAAGCGCACCACGCCCGCGTCTGCCGAAAACACGGCGTCGCTCACGGCCATCGGCTGCGCAGCGACGGCAACCGGGCCGGGCGCCTCGGCCTTCGTCGACTCGCACGCCGACGTCGCCACCAGCGCCACCGCGAACAGCACCCGCATCATGGTTACCTGGTCACGGTCTTCGTGAAGAGCTGCATGCCGTCGGCGTTGAAGAAGGTCGCCGTGAACGTGTTGCCCTCAATCACGATGTACGCGAAGCCGACCTGGTCGGTCTTGAACCACGTCGGCTGCGTGCGGTCGACGTCGGTGGTGCTCGCGCCCGCCCCGGAGATGATCAGCTTGGTGTTGATGGTGGACCCGCTGCGGGTACACGTGGCCTGAATCCATTCCATGCTGTGGTCGTGGCCCGAGAGGTAGAAGTCGGCCTTGCCGCACACCGAGTCCTCGATGAAGGACTTCACGTTCGCTCCATTCACGATGGGAATGAAGGGGAGGTCGTCGTAGCTGCCGGCGTTGCCGTGCCGCCCGTTCGATTTGTACGGGTGGTGGGCGAAGACGATCTTCCATGTGGCGGTCGAAGCGGCGAACCAGGTCGCGAAGTCGCTCTGCACGTTGGCGTCGATGTTGAACATCGAGCGGTTGGTGTCGGCGGCGAAGAACTCCACGTGGTTCACCGTGAAGCGGTAGTGCGATGCGGGCATGCGCCACTTGGGGTTGACGGCGCTGTAGTCGACCTCGTTCTGGCCCTTCGCGATGTCGGTGCCGAGACCTTCGCCGCCGTAGTCGTGGTTGCCGAGCACTGCGTAGAAGGGTGCGTTGACGTTCTGGTACGGCGTGACGAACGCGGTCTGCCACAGCGGGTCGGTCGTGCCGCTGACGCCAGAGGGGTAGAAGTTGTCGCCGAGCAGCACCACGAAGTCGCAGCCGTTCGCCGCGCAGTGCCGACCGATGGAATCGCCGTTGCGCGATTGATCAGCGTTGCCCTTGCCGACGTCGCCGATGGCCACGAAGCGAACCGTGGGCACGCCGCCGTCTGAGGCCGTGCCACCCCCGGTCGCGCTGCCACCGCCGGTCGCACTTCCGCCGCCCGTCGCAGCTCCGCCGCCGGTCGCGCTGCCACCGCCCGTCGCGCTGCCGCCGCCCGTCGCGCTGCCGCCGCCCGTCGCGGTGCCGCCGCCCGTCGCCGCGCCACCGCCAGCTGCAGCGCCACCGCCCGACGAGCCCCCGTCGACCTCTCCCCCACCACCGTCGGCAGCAGGCGTGATGGGTGTGGAACCGCAGCCCCACAGCACGAACGTCACAGAGGCCAGTGCAATCGAGCGAGCCATGCCGTGGCGCTACTACACCGAAGGCTCGTGCGTCGAGGTGCTGCGAGGCTTGCTCTCGTCACCCGGTGGTCGGCGCGATCAGCCGGTTCATCGCAGCGCCTGCTCGAACACCGTGCGGTCGGAAGCGTCGGGTGCCAGCCGCAGGTATTCGCTGGCGGCGGTGCGCAACAGGGCGGCGTTGCCCGTGCGCGACGCGGCGATGGCGAGGTTGCGCCAGTGCTCAGGGGCCGGGTCGGGGTGCTCGCTGGTGAGCAGGCTCAGCAGCTCGACGCTGGTGGTGGCGAACGCGGCTGCCGAGTCCGGAGGCGCCATGGTGAGCAACGACACGGCTGCGCGGTTGATCGATTCCCACGCCTCGTCGCGCAGCACCTTCGCCCACAGGTCACCACCGCCATGCTGCCGCGCGCGCGCGAAGAACGGGCTCGCCGCGAGCTCGCGCGCCCGCGCCACCGTCGCGTCGAGCGCTGGCTGCTGCGTCTGCCATCGCTGGGTCAGCCCGAACGTGACCCACTGCCCCTGGCCCACCAGGCTGTCGTCTCCTGTCTTCAGCGCGCCAACGGAGAAGAAGTCGCGGCCGGGGTTGGCCGCCACCAACGAGCGCAGGTCGAAGTGCGCCTCACGCCGCGGGAACCACGCGAT
>JBILUC010000167.1:0-3885 GCA_044371205.1 Archangium sp. | reverse complement strand
TGCGGTGCCCGACGCTCGCCGATGGAGAGGGGAAGGTGGGATGACGAAGGTCGAGGGCCGCCGGTTGTGCTGAGGCGCGCGGGGCTCTGGCGAGTCGGGGGCACACGGGGAGAGCGAGCGAGGTCGTGGTGACCGAAGCGGCTCCCTGCCTCGCCGTGCGAGATGACGACCAGCGGGTGACGACCGAAGGCGATCGCCTCGGTACTCCCGGCTTCGACCCACCACGGGCCCATGCGGGTCGGCGCCTGCACCAGCGGTCTCAGGGGCGGATAGAAGAGGACCACCCGCAACGGTCGCCCGGTGACCGGGTCCCTCCAGGAGCGGGTCGTGTAGCCGACCACCGGCCCCTTGAGCACCTCTGGCATGGGCAGGCCCACGCAGGCCGTCAACGCGAGCACGAGTACCAACGCCGCCCGCATCGCCTCGAGACCGCGCCGACGCTCCGTCCCCACGCCGTCCTTCTTCGCGATGCGGTCCGAGCCCGACTCGCTCGTCGTGCGGCGTTGGCGCGCGGCGGCTTCATCATCGGCAGCGTGGTACTTCACCAGGCGAGTGTATCTCGGCGCCCCACCGCCCTCGATGCGAGAGACACGACTGGCCTGACAGCTGCTGTCCTGGCTGCTGTCTCTGGTGCACGCCGACGGGTCAGGTGGGGTGGTGCGCAGACACTGTCTTCGCAATCGAGTTGTGGGCCCTCGTGCGCGACGAACTGCGCAGCGCGCACCATGAAACCAACCCACTGGAAGAGGCAAGCCGTCTGCACCAGAGCCACGCCATGTGCGGCATGGGCAGTTGGAACATCCGGCTCCCGGTGGAGGACGTCGGCTTCGCGGTCGACGTGCCCAGCGAGGTGCTCGTCGCGGCGGAGGTCTTCCAGATCGCGTTCGTCATCGCCTGCATCTGCGCGGCGATCTTCGTGGCGCTGTGGCTTCGTGATGTGTGGCTCGATGCGAAGACGAGGGTCCGTGACATCCTGGTCAACGCTGTCCGCGCGCCCGCCAGTCACCGACTGCTCACCTCTGAACAGCTGTGGCGTTCGAAGCTCGGAGCGCTGTTTCGCGAAGCCGGTCGCGGAGCCCTGGCACGCATGACCCACACCGACGGGGTCGCAGGTCTCGAGTTGCTCCGGCGCGCCCTGGTGGTGGAAGACCTGGTGCGGGGCCGCTCAAGTTGGTTGCAGTTCGCGACTCCGCGAGCCGAGGTTCGGGTCTGGGTCGATGTGTACCTCGACTCCGCCGTGCCGCGCCTCGAGCGCCTTCCCTTCAATGACGGGCAACATCAGTGAACGATTCGGCACAGGAGGCGGCCTGCGCACCCTGTCGCGAGGGCATGCTAGGTCCCGGTCGCGATGCTCGAACGACTCTCCAGCACCGACTGGGCGCAGACGCGGCACGTCTTTGGCCCCGGCACCGAGCTCCCAGATCTCCTGCGCGCCCTGCTCAATGATCAACTGGCCGCGCCGTGGCTGCTGGCCGATGCGCGCGACAGCCAGCGCAGCCTCTTTCACTGCACTGCGCGTCACCTCGAGCACACCCTGCTGAGCGGCGAGGCGGGAAGCGCCTCCGTCGCTGTGATTCCATTTCTGCTCGAACTGGTCGATGGCGACCTGGCACCCGAACGTTCTGCCTTCGCCATCACGCTCCTGCACAGGCTCGCCGTCACGCGGCCGCGGGAACGCTTCCCCGCTGCGTTCGACCTCAGCCCACTGCTCGATGAGGCACCGCCGCCGTCCGAGCGCGATGAGGAACTCGAAGCCCAGTTGCTTGAAGAAGGCGACCAGGTCGAAGAGGAAGAGCCCGACCCGCGCGCATCGGGCGGGTTGCCGTGGGCACTCCAGTGCTACCTGCTCGTGGAAGCGGCGCTCCCGGTCTTCCGGCGACGCCTCGACGAGGTCGATGACCGCGTCGTCTCGTCGGTCGTCGCGTTGTTGGCCTCATTCCCCACCAGCGCAGAGGCGAGCATCGACGCGCTGCGGAAGTTGGCGCTCGACGAAGACGACACCCCACTCGGCGGTCAGGCCATCGTCGCGTTGGCGCAGCTCAAGGCACACGACGCGCGCGCGATGGCCCAGGTCATGTGCGACGCCGTCGGTGATCAGCACGCCGGGAGCTTCTTCGCCGCGGTGGCCGACGTGCTCGCGGCACCGACGGACGGACCTGCTCGCGGCAAGGTGAGCCCCAGCTCCATCCACCGAATCCTGGCGGTGCCGGAGCCCTGGCTCGCCTTGCCGTGCCCCTTCACCGGCACGCTGGCCACGTTGCACTACCGAGCGCTGTCCCGCATCTGGACGCCGAGCAAACGGGAACTCGTCGAGTTGCTGTCGGTCCTGCTCCCGCAGGCGAGCGCCGCAGCGAAGGGTGAGGCCACACGGTTGCTCCTGCGCGCCTGCAGCGCAGCCGGGCCGCGGCTCGATGACCTTCAACGCACGGCGCTTCGGCTCCTGGCGGAACATGGCATCTGGTCGCGCAACACCAGGGCCCTGCTCCGAGACGCGGGCTTGCCGAGTCGACGTGAAGACCTGCAAGCGTTGGTGGGGTGAGGCTTCTCGTAACTGCTCGAGGCGCAGGGGTTGTTCGAGCTTGAACCTCCGGCAGCCAGGAAGTTTGTTCAATGGATGTTCCGCCTCGCACCGCTTCTCCTCCTCGTCGTCGCGTCTTCAGTCCTTGCAGACGAGTACCCCAAGGTGGTGCGCCGCAATGGGCAGGTCTGCGTGCAGTCACTCGACCCAGCCGGAGCGGTGGTCGAACAATGCCGCGCCGAGGGGTCTGAGTCGTATTCGGCTCCCGCCCAGTTGACGTTGCCCGACGCGCCACCGCCGCCCCCGGCCACCACCGACGTGCGCCGCCCGCCTTCAGCGCCCCGTCGCGCAGCGCGTTTGGTCGACGACGACCGGGGTGCCGCCCGGGGCATCGCCGAGTTGGCAGTGGGGCAACTGGCCGGCCTGGTGCCGGTGCTGGTCACCAGCAGCGTGTGCCCCACGTCAGTCTCGTGCACGCTCGTGGGCGGGCTGACGAGCTTCGTGCTCTCTTCGCTGGTCGCCGGACTGATGCACTTCGCCTTCGACGGGAAGGCTGGCCTTGGCTGGGCCTTCCTGGGCAACCTCATCGGGGGCGGCGTGGCGCTGCTGGTGAGCGTGGTGGCGGTGGCCTCCGGCTCAGGGCTCTTCCTCCTGCTGGCGGGAGTGATTCAGGTGATCCTGCCCTCCACCATCGCCGCCATCAGCCTCGAGGTGCGCGACGGCACGCTGCGGCGTCGCGAGGCAGGCGTTGCGCAGGCGCTCCCTTCGTTCGGTGGCGGGCTGACGGCAGCGCGTTTCTGAACGCCCGCTGACCAACACATCGATGCTGATCATCCGTCCTTCATCAAGTTCCACGGCGTAACCAACCATCGATTCGCCGTTGTTCAAGGAACAAGCCGTGCCACCAATCAAAAAGCACTTTTGTACACTTCTGCTCATTGCCTTCTCGGCGTGCGCTGCAAGACAAGCCATTTCCACCATCTCTGGCCAATGGACGGGCCAACTTGGCGACGACGGCATGAACAAAGTTGGAATTCGGTTCGAACTCCAAGACGACGCCGGCGCATTGACGGGGAGAACTTTCTTTCAAGACCAGGGCACAGACACATACGCGACAGAGGCCGCACTCAGCGGGAGTTGGGATGGTGGGCTCGCCACCTGGACCACCGAATCTGGAGCCGTTGTGAAGGGCCGCTTCGAAGGAAGCAAATTTATTGGAACGATGGAGTTTCCGCCGGATGACGAAGAACAAGAGTTTCAAACCGCCGAACCGGGAGCCGGGTGCGGTGCCCGACGCTCGCCGATGGAGAGGGGAAGGTGGGATGACGAAGGTCGAGGGCCGCCGGTTGTGCTGAGGCGCGCGGGGC
>JBILUC010000104.1:0-13945 GCA_044371205.1 Archangium sp. | reverse complement strand
CTCGGGCGTGGCCCGGCCGTCGTGCGCCCGCAGCTCCTCGAGCGCGCCCGAGACGATGGACAGGGTGTTGTTCATGTCGTGCGCGATGCCCGCCGCCAGCTGACCGGCCAGCTCGAGCTTCTGCGCCTTGAGGCCTGCAGCGGCGAGCCGCTCGCGCTCTTTCTCCAACGCCACCCGCGGCCGCGCATCGCGCAGCGTCAGCAAGACGAGCTGTCGTCGCACCGTGTCGATGGCACCCGCCAACAGCTCGACGGGCACCACCCCGTCACCGCTCATCAGGTCGAGCGACACCGGCGCGGCTGTGGGCTCGCGGAGGTGTTGCTGGATGGCGTCCATCGCCGCACACGCGCCTTCGATTGGAAAGAGCGCCTCGTGCGGCGTGCCCTCGAGCGCCTCGGCGGAGCGACCCACCAGCTGCACAAGGGCGTCGTTGACGGTGGTGATGAGCCCCGTGCTCCGATCGACGAGGACCAGCCCGTCGCGCGAGGTTCGAAAGAGCACCCGATACGTCTCGGACACGGAGTCGAGCGCGCGTTCGCCCTCGAGCTCCAGCACGCGTCGCCGGGTGATGTCGACGTGGCTGACGACTGCGCCCGGGACGCCAGGCAGCGGGGCCACCGACATGAGGAACCAGCGCTGCGCGGACGGCGAGTGGCAGGGGTATTCCGTCGTGAACGAGGACCGGCGGCGGGTCAGCACGTCCATCAAGCCGGCCCGCAGGTGAGGGTCGGTTGCCGCCGAGAGGTACGATGCGCCCACGCCCCCATCGGGGAGCGAGAGACCATTCTCCAGGCCGAAGTGTCTCCACGCAGCGTTGACCGAGATGATGGTGCCGTCGCCGTCGAGCACTGCGAGGCGCTCGACGAGCCCATCGATGACGTCTTGCGCGTCGACCGAAGTGGTCGTTCGTTGAACTGAGCTGAGCATTTCTTCCCCCAGGTGAATGGTACGCCCGGCGCGGGCCAACCGGTAGTCGGGGTCGGTGATGACCTGTTGCAAAGTGGCCGACGCAGCGGAGCACGCATACCTTGCGCACGACATGCGTCCCTATGAGTTGATCAAGGCCAAGCGCGAAGGCCGCGCGCTCGATTCCGCTGACATCCGTGCGTTCATCGACGGCTACACCCGCGGCGAGGTGGCCGACTACCAGATGAGCGCGATGTGCATGGCCGTGTTCTTCAAGGGCCTCTCGTCGGTCGAGCTCGGCGCGTGGACGCGGGCGATGCTCGAGAGCGGCGAAGTGCTCGACTTGTCTGAGACGAAGGGCATCAAGGTCGACAAGCACTCCACGGGCGGGGTGGGTGACAAGGTGTCGCTCTCACTCGCCCCTCTGGCGGCCGCGTGTGGGGTGCCCGTCCCGATGATCAGCGGGCGCGGCCTCGGCCACACCGGCGGCACGCTCGACAAGCTCGAGAGCATTCCCGGGTTTCGGGTCGACCTGTCCGTCGCCGACTACCGCCGGCTGGTGAAGGACGTGGGGTGTTGCCTCATCGGCCAGACCGCCACCCTCGCGCCCGCAGACAAGAAGCTGTACGCGCTGCGCGACGTGACGGCGACGGTCGACTGCATTCCGCTCATCGCCTCGTCCATCATGAGCAAGAAGATGGCGGAGGGCATCGACGCGCTGGTGCTCGACGTGAAGGTCGGCAGCGGGGCGTTCATGAAGACGCTCGACGACGCGCGCACGCTCGCCAACACGATGATCGGCATCGGCCGCGAGATGGGGAAGAAGACCGTCGCGCTGCTGACGGACATGGATCAACCGCTCGGGCGCACCATCGGCAATTCGCTCGAGGTCATCGAGGCCGTCGAGATGCTGCGCGGCCGGGCGCCCGCCGACTACACGGAGATCACCCTCGCGCTGACCGCCGAGATGCTGGTGCTGGGCGGCAAAGCGAAGGACACCACCGACGCGCGTGCGCAGCTGCAGAAGGTCATCGCCGATGGCTCGGCCGAGAAGAAGTTCTGCGAAATCGTCAAAGCGCAGAGCGGTGACCCGGCGGCCATCACCGACCTCACGAAGCTCCCGCGCGCGAAGAAGCAGCTCGCGGTGAACGCCACGCGCACGGGCGTGGTGACGGGCATCGACAGCGAGGCGCTCGGGCTGGCCGCGATGGCGCTCGGGGCGGGGCGCGCGAAGTCGAGCGACGTCATCGACCCGGCGGTCGGCTTCGTGCTCGAGAAGAAGGTGGGCGACGCGGTGAAGGCCGGCGAGCCGCTGCTCACGATGCACGTCAACGACGACGCGAAGGTGAAAGACGTCACCGACCGCATTCACGCCGCGTATTCCATCGGGGCGCAGGCCCCGGCGAAGCGGCCGCTGGTGCTCGAGCGGCTGGGGTGACGCATGAACGACGTGCCTGCTTTCGTGCGCGTCACCTCGGTGCTGGCGGCATGGGTCGGCTCGTTCATGCTGCACTGCGGTGCGTGGGCGTTCACGAGGCAGCGCTGTGAGATTCTGGGCCTCGAGCCCAGGGGGTGGGCCTTTCTGGGCGCGGTGCTCCTGGGGGCAGGCCTCATCGGCTCGCTCGTGGGTGTGGCGCTCGAGCGGTCACGTGCCTCGCTGTGGGCTGTCGGGCTCGCCTTCGCGACCACGGGCCTCTTCGCCTCGGAACGTTTGCGAGATCAGCTGGTCATCCTCGAGAACGGCCACCACTCCCCCTTCACGTGCAAGCCGCTCTTCGGCGACGACCCCGAAGCGGGCTGAATGCTGAACCCCGCGCTCCACGAGGTGTGGGCGGGCTTTGCGCGACCCTTCCAGTTGTTGCGGGCGTTGCGACGAGACCCGGTCGCGTGGCGGCGCTACGTGCGCACCGTCGGCGCGCAGACGATGGCGGTGGTGCTGCTCGCGCTGGTCTTCCTGCTCATTGGAGATGGGCCCGACGAAGGGACCCGTCGCAAGCGCACCATTCCCATCGAGCGCGTCACCATGGATGGCGGTGTCTCTCTCGACGCGGTGGTCGACGCGCTCGCCGAGGCCGCCGAGGAGGAGGAGGAGGAAGTCGACGAGACGGAAGCGCCCACGCTCCTCGCGCGAACGGCTGCGTGGTGGGGAGCCCTCGTCACCGCGCTGCTCGTCGCACAGTGGCTGGTGCTCGCGCTCAGCCGCCAGTTTCAGGAACCCATCGCGCGTGACCTGAGCGCGCTGGCCCGCATCGAGCCCGAAGACGAAGCCCGCACGCCGCGGCTCGTGCTCGACGTGAAGTGGCTGCGCAAGAAGCTCGGGCAGCGCATTCGCGGGGTGGTGGTGCTGCTCGCGGCCATCCCAGCACTGGTGCCGGTGTTCATCCTCACGGCGGTGCTGATGGTGCCGTGGCTCGGGTCAGCGCTCTTCTTTCTCTGGTCGGCCTACTGGTGGTGCGCCTTCACTGCCGGTCGCAGCGCGCGTGCCTGGCGCAACGAGCACGACGCCGTGCCTCCGTTTCCCGTGCGGTGGTGGCTCGCGCGCACCGTGGGCACGTTCGGCTTCCGCTGGTTCGGCGCGCGGTGGGCTGGCGCCTTCGCCGTGTTGCTCACCCGTCGTGATGCGCCCGCAGCCGTCGAGATGGAGCGCTCGTTCTTGCGCTTCGTGGGCCTCGGCCTCGCACGCTTCGTGACGGCGTTCCCCGCAGTGCGGCTCGCGTTTCGCGCGGCGGTCGACGTCGCAGCGGCCGAGGCGCTCGCACGGTCGGGTGAAGAGTCACTGACGCCCGCCGTGGCGCTCACGCAATCGGCTGAAGAGTCACCGACGGCCGCGGGTGATCAGCGGCCCGCTGGAATCACCGCCGGCGACGAACAGCTCGTTGGGCTCGGTGACGTGAATCACGCGAGCGGTGGCGCCCTGCCCGAAGCCGGGAATGAGGTTGCCGACCGGCCGCAGCTGAGTGCCGTTCCACTTGAAGCCGATGCCGACGGCGTTGGTGGCCTGGTAGTACCCGAGCGCGAAGACCTCGTCGCTGCGGAGCCCGCCGACGGTCCACAAGAGCTGGTTGCCCCCGCCTCCAATGGGGACGACGGGCGTGAATGACGTGCCCGTGCCGCGCGCGACGTAGTCGTACGGGCCGCTGAGCCACGAGGTGCCGTCGACCACGGCGCCGCGGTTGTAGCCGGTGAAGTTGCTGCTCAACGTCGCGAGCGAGCCGGCGCCCTGGTCGTAGAAGAGCACGGCGTCCTGGCCGCTCACGTAGAGCCCTCCATTGGCGTCGAACCAGCAGGCCTGCGGGTACGCGATACCGAGGCTCGGGCCGCGCGACCACGACGTGCCGTTCCACGTGAAGAGCAGCGCGTTGTTGGTGGTGTCGCTGACGATGGCGGTGATGTCGTTCGGCCCGCGCCCACACAGCGCCTCGCCGAAGAAGTTCCAGTTCATGCCAGAGTTCAAGAGATCGAGCTGCTGAAAGTCAGAGTCCTGCGTGCAGGGCGACGGCGCGACGCAGGTGCGAATGGAGCGCGTCTGAATCATCACGACGGTGCCGCCGCTCGCGTAGAGGTCTCGGGCCCCGTACTGGAACGCGAAGTGCCGCGTGAAAGCGCCGCCGGTGGAATGAAAGAGGTGTCCGGTGTCTTGCACGGCCCAGAGGTCGTTCGCCGCGCCGCTGAATCCAATGATGTACGAGTTGCTCGTCACGCCGCTGATGCCCATCGCAGCCCAGGTGAGCGGTGGCAGGCCTGCGCCTCCGCCGGTCGTGCTGCCGCCACCCGTCATGCCGCCGCCGCCCGTCGCGCCGCCCCCTCCGGTCGTGCTGCCGCCACCTGTCGTACCGCCGCCGGTCGCGAACCCGCCCCCGAACCCGAACCCGCCGCCGCCGGAGCCCGCGTCATTCTTTGGAGGGCCCAGAGGGCCGCATGCAGCGACCGCAATCAGGGCGAGGAAGTGGAATCGCATGGCGGAGGCATCTTTGGGGGCAGGGATGAAAAAGCAAGACGCCCCGCTCCCGTGAGGAAGCGAGGCGTCGAACAGCAGAGACCGCGGAGGTTCAGCGGTACAGCTTGTAGTTGCGGAAGTTGTCCTGCAGGTCGACGGGGAGCTTCTTCGCTTCGCTGGTGCTGAGGAAGCCGTCGTTGTTCGCGTCGGCGCGCTTGGCCATCACGGCGACGTAGTCGGTGAAGCGGGTGACGAACTTGCTCGCGGTGACCGAGCCGTTGGCCTGCGCGCCCCAGCGGTGCGCTTCGAAGTTGTCGCGCAGGTCACGCGAGAGCGACTTCGACTCGGCCTTGGTGAGGTACGTGTTCCCGTCGGCGTTGGCCTGCTTCACGTTGGCGCGGATGTACGACGCGGAAGAACGGATGAAGTCGGCGACTTTGACGTTGCTCATGGGCGGCTCCGGGAAGTGCGACGAGGTAGGGAAGACACCGATGTTGTCGCTGATGCGCGCCGGGAGTTTCGTGATGAATTTCAGAGGTTTGCCTTCTCACTCACTGAGTGAAAAACGTCAGCTCGCTTCACACCCGCTCAGCGCGTGAGAGCCTCCCTCTCCCTGCGAGAGCGGGGAGAGGGCCGGGGTGAGGGGCCTGCGTTCAGCGGGCGAGCGCGCGCACGAGCTGCTCGAGGAACAGCGAGTTCTGCGCTTCGGCAGCCTTCAACTTCGGGAGCGCGGCCTTGAGCTCGGCGACGTCACGGCCATCGGCTTCGAGCAGCTCGGCCTCTGCCGTAAGCCACTGCGCGAAGGCGTCGGCGGTGAGCTCGGGGTGAAACTGAAAGCCGTAGCTCGTGCCGAGGCGAAAGGCCTGCTGGGTGTACCGGTCGGTCGAGGCGAGGAGCACGGCGTCGGGCACGGGGCTCCAGGTGTCTTCGTGCCAGTGGGCGACGACCGACTTCGGGCCGAGGCCTTTGGTGGCGGGCTCATCGGCGGCGGCCTTCGTCCATCGCACGGGGGCGACGCCGACTTCGAAGCCGTTCTTGCCGCGGGTGACGGTGGCGCCGGCAGCGGACGCGAGCAGCTGGGCGCCCAGACAGATGCCGAGGCTCGGTTTCCCCAGCGCGAGGCGTTCGGCGAGCAGGGCGCGTTCGTCGACGAGGAAGGGGTGCGCGTCGACGGAGGTGACGCTCATGCTGCCGCCCATGACGACGACGAGGTGAGCGTCGAGGTCTTTGTGTTCGACGGAGCGGAAGCGGGTGACGAGCGAGAACCCCGCATCGCGCAGGGGCTTCTCGAGCAGCCCGAGGCCTTCGTGTTCTTCGTGCTGGAGGACGATGCAGTTCACAGACTGACTCTGTCTCCCTCTCCCCCCGCGGGGGAGAGGGTCGGGGAGAGGGGTGACCGTCGTTTCAATTCGCCAACATCCGCTTCAACGCCGCGACGGCCTTCTCGGCCTCGATGGCCCTGGCATCCAGCTGCACGGCGCGCTCATACGCGTCGAGGGCCGACTTCCACTTGCCGAGGAGCTCGAGCGAGACGCCGAGGTCGTACCAGGCGGCGGAGCGGTCGGGCGCGCGCACGGTCTCGGCGCGGAACGCCTTCTCGGCGCCGGCGAAGTCAGCGGCGAGCAGCAGGTCGACGCCTTCCTGGAGTCCGGGGCCTGCATCGAGGTGCAGCTCGCGGAAGGAAGAGCTGTTGGCGGCGAAGCGCTCTGCGTACCAGCGGGCGGCGTCGTCGATGAGGCTGCGGAGCCGCACCTCGGGGGCGGCGGCCTTCGCCTCGATGGAGCTGTAGCGAAGGCGCACGGTGCGAGGCGGGCCCTCTCGGGGGAGGAAGGCGACGTCGGCGCCGAACTCGACGCTGTTTTCGGTTCGTTCGGTGAGCGGGGCGTTCAAGTTCACGTCGCGCAGGGCGATTTGCAGGGTGCCATCGCCGCAGGGTGCGGGGGAGCAGAGGGCGAAGTGGGCGCGTTCTTCGAGGAAGGTGGCGAAGCGCGAGCGGGCGATGGTGCTGACGAGCGTGCCATCGGGGAGCTTGTCGACGCGCGTGTCGGGGATGACCTCGAGGCCGAGGGTGTGGGCGTCACCGAGCGCGGCGTCAGGTCGCTCGACGCCGCGCAGCGTGGTGGTGGTCGCGCAGCCGGTGGCGAGCACCACGATGATGAGGACCCATCGCATCGACCCCTTATCTCCCTCTCCCTCTCCCTGCGCCAGCGGGGAGAGGGCCGGGGTGAGGGGCGCATCTTCATCCGATGGTGCAGGCATGCATCAGTCGATGTGGACCACCACGTCACGCTCGGGCTTCACCATGACCGAGTAGAACGTGTTCCACCACCCACGCTGAAACCGCATGGTCGGCTCGAGGGGTCGACTCGTCGGGGCATTGGGGAAGATCCACGACGACCGCTTCTCCTGCACCACACCCGCCACCGGGGCTCCATCGGCCGACACGACGCGCACGGTCCAACTCCACGGCAGCTGGACGAAGGCGTGATCGAAGATCGCGGTCCACACCTGCGCGGGGCATCGAAGGGTCTTGGCCATGGTGGAGGAAGCAAACCACGCTGATCAACCCGCGGCGCGCTTGTTCTCCTGGAAGAAGGACGCAGGCATGTCGTGAGCGAGCTCCCACTCGACTGACATGGGACGGGCGCCGCGATGCGAGCGATAGATGACAGGGCCGAGGTTCAGATACGTCATCGTCTCGCCGCGCCGGTCCTCTGCCCGCTCTCGAACCAACAAGAGAATCTGAGTGGGAGAATCGAGACCCGCTGCGAGATAGCGGAGGCCCGCCTGAGTCTTCTCGTGGTCGCGACTCTGGGACTGCCAGTGAAAGCGTCCACGCGAGATGGGGTAGTCGTCGTAGAGCGTCGTCGGGGTGTAGTCGCGTTCCGATTTCTCGAGCGTGACGAAGAGCACCTCGGTCTTCGTTTCGGTCGACAGGAACACGCCTTCACGCGGTGCCTTGAGCGCGCCCTTCTTGTCCGTTGCACCGAGCGCGGCCATCACCTCTGCGACCGAATACCTCGCGTGGAGTTGCAAGGGTTGCTGTGAAGCACGGCCACGAAGCGGGCGACCGAGCCATCGCGATCGGCTCGAAAGCACTTGGAGCAGCAACGTGATCTCTGCCTTGAGCGAGGGCCGTGACCACAGGTGTTGGAAGGCCGCCGCCATTCCGGAGAGCGGCTCCTTCGCGTAGCCCAACGCCACCCAGAGCCAGCGCTGCATCACCGACTGTGCGTCGGCGGCAGGTGCGCGGGTGCGCGCGAGCAGCCCCAAGAGTCCTTCGAGCCTCGGGCGATCGTCGACGTGCAGCAGCCGTGCGAGGGCGCGTTCGATCTGCAGCTCTCGCTCATCGGGCTCGCGGGTCTCGAAGCCAGCGGCGCGACGCAGCCGCGAGAAGCTCCAGTCATCGCCGTAGAGGTCTTCGGGCTCGAGTTCGGTGCGTTCGAGAAACGACGTCAGCGTCGTCTCAGGGCCGAGTTGCTTCAAGTCGTTGATCAGCTCGCGACGGCCGAGGCCAATGGCGGCCTTGATGTTCTCGAGGACCGACTCCTGCGACTGTCGATCGAGCTCGATGACACAGCCGCTGGGGAGGGAGGGGAAGCCTTGCTGCACCTCGCGAAGAATCTCGCGGCGCGTGCCACCGACGACGGCGCGGAACCGTTGGTCGAAGCGGAACTTGCGATTCGCGTTGCCGATGAAGTCGAGCACGGTGAGGCACTCCTTCTTCTGGCTCTTGCGAAGACCGCGCCCCAGTTGCTGGAGGAACACCGTCGCGCTCTCGGTCGGGCGCAGAAACATCACGGTGTCCACGTCAGGCAAGTCGACGCCTTCGTTGAAGAGGTCGACGCTGAAGAGCACTTGAATCGAGCCGCCCTTGAGCGCTGCAAGAGCAGCGTCGCGCTCGCGCGGTGACGTCGCCGCCGACACGGCTCTCGCGGCGAGACCAGACTCGCTGAACTTGCGCGCCATGTGTTCGGCGTGCGCGATGTCGACGCAGAACCCGAGCGCCCGCATCGAGTGAACGTCACGCACCCGCCGCTGGAGTTCTTGCCGCACCCGGAGCGCGAACGCGTCATTGGCGGTGTACACGTTTGAAAGCTCATCGGTGACGTAGCGCCCGTTGGCCCAACGCACGCCAGTCAGGTCTGGTCCACCGACGCCGAAGTAGTGGAAGGGTGACAGCAGTCCCTGGTCGAGCGCCTTCCAGAGGCGCAGCTCCGACGCGATTCGACCGTCGAAGTGGTGCAGCACGCTCTTTCCGTCTGCGCGCTCAGGTGTCGCGGTGAGCCCGAGGAGAATCTTGGGCTTCAGGTGCGCGAGCACTTCTTCGTAGGACTCGGCCGCCGCGTGGTGGAACTCGTCGACGATGACCATCTCGAAGGCGTCAGGTGCGAGCTTTCGAATTCGATCCTGACTGAGCGACTGAATGCTCGCGAACACGTGCTCGCCCTTTACGGGCTGGTGTTCACCGACGAGCAGTTCACCGAAAGAGCCCTCGCGGAGCACCGCACGGAACGCGTAGAGCGACTGCTCGAGGATTTCTTTGCGGTGCGCGACGAAGAGCAGAGTGGGGTGCTTCTCGCGCAGGCGCCGATAGTCGAGCGCAGCGACGATGGTCTTTCCCGTGCCTGTTGCCGCGACGACCAAGTTGCGGTGGTGCCCGCGGTCACGCTCGGCCGCGAGGTCATCGAGGATCTCTTGCTGGTGCGGCTTGGCGATGACGTCGACGACGAAGAACGGGCGCGCCGCGTCGTCACGCTGCTGCTTGACCGCTTCGTCGAACTCCTCCGGCACGTACGGTCGGAAGTCGGTGTCTGCCCAGTACTGCTCGAAGGTGGTGCGGAACTTCTCGAGGATCGGCTTGTTGTCTTGGGTGGAGAGACGAACGTTCCACTCGAGACCATCGAGCATCGCGGCGGCCGACAGGTTCGAACTGCCGATGTAGCCGGTGGAGAACCCGGACTGTCGGTGGAAGAGCCAGGCCTTCGCGTGAAGGCGGGTCTTCTCGGTGTCGTACGAGACGCGCAGTTGGGCACCGATGGCTTGAAGCTCGTCGAGGGCGCGGCGCTCTGTGGCGCTCATGTATGCGGTCGTCAGCACGCGCACGCTGTTCGGTTTGCGATTGAGCAGTTCCTTCAGTTCGTCGAGCACCAACCGCAGCCCGCTCCACTTGAGGAAGGAACAGAGGAGATCGACGCCGTCGGCCGAGGCGAGCTCTCGCTTCACTTCAGGCGCGAGTGAGATGTCGTGGTGCCCGTTGACGATGAGGTCACTGGTCGAGAGGGGAATGACGGGGCGCTGCGGCGACACGGGCGTGCCCAGCGCATTGGCAGCAGGAGTTCGAACTGCGAGCAGCTTCCGCGCCGGCTCGGCCAAGCGCTCTTCGGCGCCTCCGTCGGGAGCAAGCTCCGCAACCCGCTTGAGGAGCTCATTCGTCAGCGCGAGCTGTGGCGCAGTCGACTGGTCCTTCGGAAACGAGTTCAGCGCGTGAACGAGTCGTTGCTGCACCAACCGCGCGAGGACACGAGGCGCCTCTTCACGGTCGAGGTTGGCGATCTCCTTCAGCTCAGGTTCGAGCTCGGCGAGCGCGTGCTCGAGCTCAGTGGTGAGTGCTGCATCGTAAAGACCTGGGATCGGCTTTCGGGGCGCCAAGCTGCGCGAGGGTACACAACCCGAGAACTGACCTCGAGCTCGGTGAGAAATCGTTGATCCCGAATGCCGCGAATACGTCGACTCGTGCGGTGGCGAACACTGGGGAACAGAACGCGAGTCCATCACGTCGTCCTGGTGCATTGGGGTTCAGGGTGCTTGCCTGGGATGACCTGAAAGGAAGGTACTGAGTGACGGCTGGGTTGGCTTGGTACGAGAGCGATCGCGAGTCGTTCTTGGCTCGTGCAGTCAACGAGGTTGTTGGCGTGTTGGCCCATGCAGCGACCGCTCAGGGCTTGCACATTGAGCCGGAACAAACCGCTGAGTGGGTTTCGAGCGTTGGGGTACTCCAAGAGCAACTCTCGGATCGCCTCGAACTCATCAAGGAGGCCCTGAGTGCGCCTGGGCTCAGCGCCTACTCGGATGTGGTGTTGGAGTTCGACTTCAGGCGGCGTGGGTTGCGTCTCGACTGTGTGCTTCTCGGCGAGGGCATCATCGCGGTGTTGGAGTTCAAACGAACCACGCTGACCAGCGCCGATCGCGAACAGGTGTCGAACTACTGCATCAATCTCCTTGAGTTCCATGCCGAGACGCGAAGGGTTTGTGAGCAGGAGAACTGCATCGTCGTGCCTTTGCTTGTCCTGACGGGAGAGGTCACTCGCCAACTCCGTGATCCCTCAGGACAGTTCCACGACGCCCCCTGGGCTTCGATGGTCCGTCAGCCACTCGAGTGTCATAGGTCGACGCTGTCAGAAGCGCTTCGAAGGGCGCTGGACTTCAGACGTGGCGTGAAGCCCGTGTCACGACGGGATTGGCTGCAGGCTCGATTCTCGCCTTCGTCATCGATCCTTGACGCGGCAATATCTCTCTACGGAGCACACGACGTCAGTGCAATTTCGCAGCACGCCGCGCCAATTGCTGAAATCGACAAGTGCACTGAAGAGGTAGCACAGTGGATCAGCAGGACACGGGCCGATCAGCGTCGTCGTATTATCTTCGTGTCAGGAGCACCCGGCGCCGGAAAAACTCTAGTCGGTTTGCGTCTCGCGTTTGACCAGCGGTTCCGGGAGCAAGCGCTGTTTGTCACTGGGAATGCTCCCCTCGTTGAGGTCCTCAACAAGGCGCTCACCGATTCATATCTCGCTGGCGGCTTCAGAAACAGGAAGCACGGAATCTCTGGATACTCGATGAAGGTTGCCCAGCAGGTCATCAAGAACGCCGACTTCAAGATAGTGAAGGCTCATCGGTTCCTCGGGGAGCGTGGGTCGGCGACCGGCTCAGTAGACGGATCCGTTGTCATCTTCGACGAGGCACAGCGGACATACGAACAGGGACGGAAGGTTCTTGGTAGAGCCCTGGAGTCAGATGAAGCCGAATTGATTCTGACTTCCCTTGAGAAATCATACCGCAACGAGGGTACCGTTGTTGTTGCTCTCGTCGGCCATCAGCAAGCGATCAATGCCGGAGAGTTGGGGATGTCTGCTTGGCTACGGGCGGCTTCCAAGAAGAAATGGGAAGTCATTGCGAGTACCAAGACTTTGGAGCTGGCGGGCCCATCAGGTGACGATTGGAGTGGTTTGTCACTTCGACCGCATCTCTCTTGCGGACATCTGTCACACTCGCTGCGCTACTACCGAAACAAGGGTGTCGAGGAGTGGGTTTCAGCTGTGATGGATGACCGCGTGAAGGAGGCGAGATCGCTTGCGAGTGCTTTCCCACCCGAAGACCGCGTACTACTGACGCGGGACCTCCAAGTTGGCAGGGCTTGGGCTCGAAAGCGTCGTGTAGGTACCGAACGCGCTGGGCTTATTGCGTCAAGCCAAGCAAGGCGCCTTGCCGCGGAAGGCGTTTTCGTTGACCATAAGCCAGAGATTGCAAGTTGGATGCTTGAGCCGACTGGTGACGTCCGGTCCTCGAATATGCTTGAGTCTGTTCAGACTCAGTTCAACATCCAGGGCCTCGAGATCGACTATTCTATTGTCTGTTGGGATCTCGACCTTCGTCGCAAAAAGGACGGAGGTTGGGCAAGCTTCAAGATGGGCGGCGCAAATTGGAAGAACGATAAGTATTTAGAGTTCTCCAAGAACAGCTATCGGGTTCTTCTGACGCGTGCCCGAAAGGGTATGGTGATTTTCGTGCCCAGGGGCGATCACACGGGCGAAGACGAGACTCGGCCACCAGAGTGCTACGACGACATTGCTACACACCTGTCTTTGTGTGGTGCGGTGCCTCTGTCACCTGTCTGACTATCCCAGCTGTCTCATCAGGTGCCGACGCAACACTTCGGCAACTGTGTTGCCCTCACTCTCTCGAACTGTGTCGACCAACACCGCCACCATTGCGGTCAGTCGTTTGTTTCCTCTGATTCTTCGTTCGGACTCGAGGAGGTTGCTCGTCGCTTTTCGGAACGCGAGGCTTTCGATCTCGGCGGTGTTGGCGTTCACCTGCTCAGTGGCTTGGAGCTGATTGCTGATCTCGAAGTCTCCGTAGAAGACACCGCCGTAATAGATGAGGCCCGCAAGCACGTGCAGGTAGACCGTGTCCTCGTCGGTCGTCTCGACGCGCAATTCGCTGCAGTAGGTCGACGACACCGACTTCAGCGGTCCCAACACCGGCCCGTCGCGACCCCAAGCGCTGAGGTGCTCGTCAGGTGAGCGGCGACCGTGGAACAGGCGGAGCGTGAGCATCAGCCGAACCTGGCCTGGCCCTCACCGCGCTGACTACCAGGCGAACTCCTGGGTCCATTGACTGCACGGCGACTGCGTCACGGCGCGCAGGTCAAACCATCGAGCCAGTACGCCGTGCCCTCCGCGTCCCACACGCGCAGCTCGCCGCCCACGTCGCTCAGGCGTTCCAGCGCAGCAGGGGCCGGCACCGGTTCCCACCTGCCCAGCACGCTCGGCCCGGCGACGAGTCGATAGAGCTGCCCTCCAGCGAGCACGAAGTCGTTGTTGCACGCGCTGGCGTAGTCAACGGCCTGCCCGCCGAGCGGCAGCGGCTCCGACAACGACACCACCGAGTCGAGCGAGAACACCACCCCGTTGCGGTCGCCCGCCCGAGGGCGTGGGCCGTCGAGCCACACCCGCACCACCTCGACCTCGGTCGGCAACACCACTTCACTCGAGCGCCACAACGCGCGCGTCGACGCGAAGATGCGGAAGACGCGGCCTGACGCAATCAACCAGCCCTCCGCGAAGTTCGCCTCGCTCGCAGGCGGAGGCCGATCGGTGAGAACGAGGTCGGTGATTTCCCCGCGCGGCAGCGGGCTCACCGCGACCCGCAGCTCCGCCTCGTCGCCAGAAACCTCGGCCCACGAGACGTAGTCAAAGGCGCCCGTCACCAGGAGGGTGCCTCCATCACGCACGCGCGCCGCTGACACGTAGCGATCGATCGAGCTCGAGAGCACCTGCTTCGCCAGCGGCGGTCCCGCCAGGTCGACACGAACCCTCGCTG
>JBILUC010000166.1:0-3925 GCA_044371205.1 Archangium sp. | reverse complement strand
TGACCCAGCGCCGACCTGAAAGGGCTCGGCTGGCTTCGCGGGAGCCGACAGCGCCTCCCACGTCGCCGGGCCAGCGACGCCATCGACGCTCAGCCCGACCGCGTCACGCTCGAGCGTCGGACGTCCAGGTTCAGCACCGCCGGTCGACGCGGGGGGCGTCGGCGCAAGGACGTCCGAGGGAGCGCCCGTGGTGGGGTTGCTTCGAAGCCCGAGGCCCTGCGCCACGGCGGCTGCCCGGCGGCCCTGGTCGGCCCGGACGCGGGTCATCGAGTTGCCGAGGCCCGGGGCATCGAGCTGGCCCGAGTCGGTGCGGTATGACTCTGCGCGCCAGGCGGTGACGGCGTCGATCGGTTTGGTGCCTCGGGCGAGGTCTGCTTTGAGCGCGGCGAGCTGGGTGGGGTTGAGGAGCCCGAAGCGCCCCTGCTGCGTCGCGGGTGCCTGGTTCCACGCGTCGAGCGCGTTGGCCGCCACGAGGTTGCGCGTGGGGCCCGGGGCGAGCCCGGCTGTCGTCAGCGCCGCGTCGATGGTCGACCACTGCCCGGCGAGGCGATCGGCCTGCACGCGGTCGGCGTCAGCCGGGGTGAGCGAGGCCCCCCTGGGGTGCTGGTACACCTGGTACGAGCCAAACCCCCGGTTGAGCGCGTTGTTGCCCGGGTCTTCATGACCGAAATAGGCGTCGGTGGGCTTGCCGTCGGCAGCGATGGTCCCTTCGGCGAGACCGATGGCCAGATAAATAGGCGTCTTCGAGACGTCAGCCGAGCGGAGCTGGAGCCCGAAGTCGGCGCTCGTGCTCTGGGCGACGCGCGCCCGAAGCGCAGAGAGGGTGGTCGGCCCGGCTTGATCAGCCGGCCCCGTGAGCTCCAGCGCCTGCTTCCTCTCTTTCAGGTTTGCACTCAGCTCGACAGACCCACTCTCGCGCGAGGTGCCCTCGGCGCGGGCGCCTTGTCGGTCGATGGACGCACCACCCGTGCGGCTCACGGCGCCCTCCGTCCAGCCGTCGCTCGCTGGCTTGGGCTTCGCCTTCGCCTGCTGCGGAGTGGAGTTCGTCGGTGTCCTCTGGGCCCCGATCGTCGAGGTTCGAGGCGGAGGGCCAGCTGGGGTTCGTACCTTTGTCATCGTGTGCTCGCTTTCTCAGTGAGGACCTTCGTTATTTTTTTCACCGCGGCGCGCGCAACACGTTGAGCACGTTCTCGGCGGTCAGCTTCGCCGACGCAGGGTTCTGACCCGTCACCAGCCTTCCATCGACGACACTGAAGGCTGCGAAGCGGGGCGCCTTCTCGTGCTTCGCCCCCAGTGAGCGCAGCTTCGTCTCGAGCAGAAACGGCATCTCCTGGTCGAGCTCGGCGGCCACTTCCTCTTCATCCGTGAACGAAGACACCCTCCGGTTCGAGACGACGGGCACGCCGGCCTCGTCCTTCACGTGCACCAGCGCCGCGGGGCCATGGCACACCGCCGCCAGCACCTTGCCAGCCTTCCAGCCGTCGCTCAGCTTCGCACCCACCTCGGGCGTCGGAAGGTCCCACATGGTGCCGTGCCCCCCGACGACGAACACCGCATCGAAGGCGGAGACGTCGACTTCAGCCAGCTTCTTCGTGTCGGCCAACTGGGCCTGTGCAGCGACGTCGCGCCGGAAGCGCTGCACCGACGGTGCCTCGTCCGTCTCGCTCCGCGGGTCGACCGGTGCGCGCCCACCCAGAGGCGAGGCGAGCGTGAGTTCAGCGCCGGCGTCGGAGAAGACCGCCCATGGCGTGGCGAGTTCCTCAAGCCAGAGGCCGGTCGGCTTGCCGGTGTCTCCAAGCTTCGCGTGGCTGGTAACCAACAACAGGATTCGGGGTGTCTTCATGGTGTCTCCGGGGGCAAAGCGAGCAACTCTGCGCTGATGGTCGGCACCGTGTGCGCCAGAGTTTCGTTTACTCTGGAGACACTTTCATGAAAGACTGTGAAGCCATGCTAAACAATATCAACCTCGAGCGACTGAACACCTTCGTCATCGCCGCCAGGGCGCCGAGCTTCTCGGTGGCTGCACGGCTGCGCTCGATCAGCGTCTCGGCCATCAGCCAGCAGGTGCGCGCGCTCGAGGGTGAGTTGGGCCACGCGCTCTTCGAGCGCATCGGGCGGCGTGTGCGCCTGACGGCAGAGGGGCACCAACTGCTTGACGTGGCGCAGACGCACCTCGAGGCCATCGACGAGGCCATCTCGCAGCTGGGGGAGCGCAAGCAGATGGTGGCGGGCCGTGTCACCGTCGGGTGTCCACGCACGTTCGGCCAGCACTGGCTGGTGCCGCGAATGGCGCCGCTGCTGGCGCGGGCGCCAGAGCTCTCGTTGCAGTTCGTGTTCGCGGTTCCGAGCGTGCTCGAGGGCCGGCTCCTCGAAGGCGACCTCGACCTCGCGGTGCTGACCCGCGCGCCCGAGGCCCCGGCCCTGCAGAGCGAGGTGGTGACCCACGAGACCTTCGTGGCAGTGGTCGCCACAGGTGCTCGACTCAGCGCCCTCAACGAGGCGGCGGCGCAGCGCTTGAGATGGGTGGTGTTCGCGGAGGACCGCCCGATGCACGACGCGTGGTGGAGGGCGACCTTCGGGGCGCAGCGTCGGGCCGACGTGAACGTGGTGGTCGAGGCGGCCTCTCTGGAGTGGATGCTCGAGCTCGTGGTGCGTGGCGTCGGGGCGGCGGTGCTGCCCGACTATCTGGTCGAACACGCGCTCGCGCGCCGAGAGGTCAAGCGACTCCCGCTCGAGCCGCGCAAGCCTGAGCGCTCGGCGATCCACCTTGCATGGAGGCGCGGCGTCGTGCCGACCGCGCGACTGAATGTGGTTCGCGAGGCCATCACCTCGCCCCCGGCTTGACGACGCCATCAGCTCGACGGTCGTCGGCGCACGGGCCCTTTGACCCTGCTCCAGGGAACGCCGCGCGCGGCGCGCGGAGCCGCAGGAGCCCGAGGCGGTCGCCGAGGGTTGCGGGACCCCGTGACCTGCGGTGGGGCGACGACGGGGACCGGGTGGCGCTGCCACCGCCAGAGGACCGCGGCAGGCATTCAACTCGGCGGCTTCCCGCTTCGCGTCATCGGAATCGAAGACCTCATCGTCTCGAAGCGAAAGCTCGCGAGACCCAAAGACCAACGCGTGGCCCTCGAACTCGAGGCCGTGCTCAAGAAGCTGAAGCAACCCTGACTCACTCTGGATTCGTTCGGCCAGCTGGCGAGCTGGCGCTCCCCGGTCGGCGCTCCACCGCCGCCGCGCCCAGGCGCATGGCCGCGAGGCGGTCGAAGGGGATGAGGCTGGCGCGCGCACCGCCGGAGATGCCGGAGTGGCTTGAGGTGCTTCCACAGGGTCACCCGGGAGATGGTCCCCGGTCAGGTCGAAGCTCCGAGCCGGCTTCCTCGCCTGGGACAATGATGTCAGCCCTTTCACAGAGCCGGCGGCCTCGTGAGCTCGAGCGCCCGCGTGCGTGGCGCGTCCTTTGACCTTCCTGCGGCTGAGGTGTCTCCTCTCTCGATGCGGCTGGGCGTCCTGATCTCGGTGGTCACCTTCGGCTGCGCGGCGCCTCGCCTCGAGCTCGAGGGCCCCGTCCCTCTCCCTGAACCAGGGGGCGCGGGCATCGTCGACGCGGGCTTTGGGGCGGTCGGCGCAGGCCCGGCCGTTCGCGACGCCCTGACGGCTCGTGCGGCGTCGTTCGTCGGCCTGGGCACGGTGGAGCTCGACCTGGCGGGTGGTGCCGAGACGGCCTCTCAGCTTCCGACCCTGGTCGTTGGTGTCGTCAGCCCCCGCTTCACCGGCGTGCTCACCTTCGCAGCACCGGGCCAACCGACGCGGCCCACGGCGTCGACCGTCTATCCCTTGAGCTCGATCACGAAGCTGGTGACCGGGCTGCTCGCTGCGCGTGACGTCGTCGATGGTGAGTACCCGGCCGACGCCGGGTTGGGCAGCC
>JBILUC010000103.1:0-14087 GCA_044371205.1 Archangium sp. | reverse complement strand
CCAAGCGGGGCCCGGCCCTCACCTTGACGGCGGAGGCGATGGTGCAGCGGCTGGTGGCCCTGGTGCCTCCCCGCGGACTCCACCTCACCTGCTTCCACGGCGTCTTCTCCCCCAATGCCGGGTTGCGCGCCGCCGTCATGCTGCCCTCTCCTCCATCGCCACCCACCACCGCCGCGGCCACCCCGCCCCAGAAAACCAGGCGCCCCCGCCTGGACTGGGCCACGGCCCTTCAACGCACCTTCGGCATCGACGTCTGGACCTGCCACTGCGGCGGCAAGCGCATCGTCCGTGCCGTCATCACCCGCCGCGCCACCGCCCAGGCCATCCTCTGCAGCATGGTTCTGGCCCAGCTCCTACCCGGGCCTCTGCCCAGTCGCCGCCACAGCTCCACCTGCCGTACTGACTGTGCCCCTCCTTGCCCCTCGCGCATGCCTGCGCGGGCCCCCGTCCGCCCGAACTCGTGAATGCGCCCATCCGCCGGCCCTCATCAGCCTCCAAACCAGCCCCAACGCTGAGCCCTGGCGCCAAAGCGCTCCACCGGCTCGCCCACCACCCTCCCGATTCTGGCGGTTTGTTTGTCCTCTCTCTCGTGACGCAATCGGGGGAACGCTCGAGGCCATCTTCTCCGTCTTTGGCATCAAGCTCGACGTCGAGAGCGCGCTTCGGCACCGCGGGTGGTAGGCGCCACAGGTGGAGCCAATCACGACTGTGCCACGCCAGGTGCGAAGGCGTGCTTCGGCGGTACGTGCCGCGCACAAAGCTGTCAGTGACTGGATTGCACGGTCGAGGAGGCCCGGGTCGCGACCGCGGGTGAAGGGTCGCGAACTGCGTGCCGTTCCCACCTTACGGCGAGCAGACCCCGCTCACGCAGGCCTGACCTGCTCGTCTTTCAGCTTGGTCGCCGCGATGAGCGCCTCGTTGTCGGCGTTGTCGAAGTCGCCGAGGTTCAGGTACGAGACGCCGAGGTTGTTGGCGCTGCGTCGCACGCCCACCAGGTCCCGCGCGTTCCACCGCGCGCGCACCGCGAGGCTGAACCAGTTGACCCGGTCGATCTCCTCGCAGCTCAGGCCCAGAATCCCGATGTCGTTGGCCAACAGGCCCACCCCGGCTTGATCACGCAGTTGCTCGAACACCTTGAGCGCGCGCAGAAAGAGCGTCGCGCTCTCGGAGCACCGCCCGAGGTCCTGCGCGAGGGTTCCCGCGGTTGCGCAGCGCGAAGGCTTCTGCCCGGCGATCATTCGAGCGCTCGGCGCGCTTCACCTCGTCATCGAGCAGCGTGAGCGCCAACGCGAGGCCTCCGTCTGCGGCGAGGGCTCGCGCCTGCTCCATCATCGGCACGTACTGAGCGAACGTCGCGCCTCCATCGACGCCTTCGCTGGTGGGTTGGGCACCTCCCGCGACCATCGCCTCGAGGCCCGCTGAGGGAAGCGGAGGCGCCAGCTCGCGCCGGGCCCACGTCGCTCCGACCGCGACGACGCCCAGCACCACGAGACCCGCTGCCATCCACCGCCCACGTCCTCGACGCGGAGGAGGGTCCGTCACCGTCGCTGCCTCAGGCCCGGTCGGCGTCAGGCTCGACGGACGCGCCGGCCGAGTCGGTGCGTCTCGTGAAGGAGTGGCGTGCTTCAGGGCCGCCGGAGCTGGAGCGCTCACGTGCCGGGCCGCGAGCTCGAAGAGCTCCGTCGTCTCGGGCGGCGCGAGCTGCAGCAGACGCTCTCGCAGCTGCAGCGCGGAGGCGGGCCGCTAAGCGGGCTCCTTCGACAACAGCTGGTCGACGAGCGCGGCGAGGTCTGAAGAGAGTTCGGGGCACGCGAGGGCCACCGGGCGATGCGGCTTCGAGAGCACCTGAGCCACCATCGCGAAGTCGCTGTCGGCTTCGAAGGGCGGCCGACCGACGAGCAGCGAATAGAGCACCGCGCCCATCGAGTAGAGGTCTGCGGCCGGGCCCACTGTTCTGCCGTCGAGCAACTGCTCGGGCGACATGTACGCGGGCGTTCCGAGGGTGGTGCCGGTCTGGGTCACGCCTTCCCCGCCGAGGCTGAACTTCGAGATGCCGAAGTCGAGAATGCGCACGCTCGGCGTGGGCTGCAGGCTGAGGAAGAGGTTGGCGGGCTTCAAGTCGCGGTGCACCACCCCCGCGTCGTGCGCAGCAGCGAGGGCGGGGGCAATGATGGCCATCGCGAGCCCGGCGCGCAGCGGGCCCACGGCGCGTTGCAGGGCGCGCACGGTGAGGCCCTGCAGGTGCTCCATCACGATGTAGGGCGAGCCGTCGGCGTCGCGACCGAAGTCGAGCACGTCGACGATGCCCGGGTGGTTGAGCAACGCCGCGGCGCGCGCCTCGAGCTCGAAGCGGCGGCCGAACTCAGGGTTGTCGGCGAGGTTGGCGTTGAGCAGCTTGACGGCCACGCGCTTGCCGACGGCGTCGTTGACGGCCTCGTAGACGCTGCCCATGCCTCCCTGGCCGAGCGTGCAGACGATGCGGTACTTGCCGGCGATGAGATCGCCCAGCGAACGGTCGTAGGCCGCCATCGTTCAGTCGCCCCGGTTTCGCAGCAGCACTGCCGAATCGTGACCGCCGGTGAGCGGTCTTCGCAAGAACTCAGGTCGGTACAGGCTTCGCCTCGGGGAGCGGCGAGCGCCTCTCGCCTTCGTCCATTCGCGACATCGCGTGCCTGCTGACGTTCATCTAACTTCCGCGCATGGCCACGAGCTGGCGAGTCACCCACTCGATGGGGCTGTCGGTGAAGGCGACGATTCTCTCGGGCTGTCTCCTCTTCACGGTCCTCTTTGCGCTCGTCGCGGTGGTTCCCCCGGCGCTCGTCGTCGAAGAACGTCACGAGATTCGGCGCACCGCAGAGGGTTTGCAGTTCACCTGGGGCGGGTCGATCGAGCTCTTCACCGCGCTGTTGTGGGGCGCCATCGCGCTGCTCGCAGTTCCCTGGGCGTGGGTGGTGCGGTGGACGGGAGGGGCGCTGAGCGAATTGGTTCGCGACCTCTTCGGCGCCAGGCAAACCATCGAGGGCGTCATCGAGAAGCTCACGGTGAGCGGCACCCGAAAGCACCCAAGCCACAACGTCTTCATCGCCGGGCAGGCGTGGTCGGTGCCCTCGAATGTCTACAGCACGCTCCGCCCGGGGATGCGGGTGCGGCTGACGACGACGCGATTCAACGACCTCGTCATCGACCTGGCGCTGCCTGCGAGGACACCACGTGATTCGGAGGTCACACCACCCGAACGATGAGCGGCGCTCGCGTCTGAACCACTTTCCGAAGGCGCTCGAGCTTCTCTTCGAGCCACGGAGGACTGCGGTAGTCCTCTTCGGTGATCGCGGCGGCGAGCGCCTTGCGTCGCTGGTCGACGGCGTCGCGTGGGACCGTGGCGAGGACGGCGGCGATGCAGCCGACGGGCGGAGACGAGAACATCGCGAGCGGCGCGCCGGTAGCACCTGTCTGGCCCCTGGCGTCTTCGTCGCTGGTCGCGGTCAGCAGTCGCGTGAGGATGCCCTCTGGATGCCCGACCGCCTTCCAGCGCGTCGGAGTGAAGAGCAAGCCAGCCCCGTCGTTCTTCGGGTCGAGCCGCGCCTCGGCTGACAGCCGCTCGCCGTCGAGACGTTCGCCGTACATCTCGAGCTGCTGGCGCGCCACGGCCGAAAGCCTCCTCGGGTGCAGCTGTGGAGCGGGTTCGAATGAGAGTGCCGTCATGCGTGCGAACGTATCGCGCCCGGCCCTCGGGTCATGCGGCCTCGCTTCTGCGGATCGTCCCGTGGCCGGAAGCAGATTAGATGCACGAGAATGTCTGTGACCCATTCCGTCTTCGTGCGCGCGAATCGGCTTCCAACGACAGCCCAACTCAACGCGGCGTTCAAGAAGGCGGGCCTCGACCTCAGACTGGATCACGAGTGGAAAGGTCATCATGAGGTCGGCGTGCATCACGTTGCTTCTGAGCCGAACCGCTGAGTTCGCGGCTCTCGACTAGAGTCCCCGCCGCGCCACCGCCCAGGCCATCCTCTGCAGCATGGGTCTGGCCCAGCTCCTACCCGGGCCTCTGCCCAGGCCGTACTGACTGTGCCCCTCCTTGCCCCTCGCGCATGCCTGCGCGGGCAACCGTCCGCCCGAACTCGTGAATGCGCCCATCCGCCGGCCCTCATCAGCCCCCAAACCAGCCCCAACGCAGAGCCCTGGCGCAAAAGCGCTCCACCGGCTCGCCCACCACCCTCCCGATTCTGACGGTTTGTTTGTCCTCTCTCTTGAAGTCGCCCGGTCAGCCGGAAGTCGACAGGCGACGCCGACGCAGAACTGCCAGCACCAGCAGCCCCAGCGGGAAGCCCGATCCGGCGGCGCTGCACCCGCTGGTCTTCGCCGGCACCTTGCCGGTCATGGGCTCTCCGGGCGTCGCGTTCCCCGCGACGTCGACGTGGAGCACCACGAAGCGTTGGTCTCCCTCAGCCAGGCCCGTGAGCACCATCGTCGCGCCAGTGGCGACGCCCAGCGCGGAGGTCGGAAGCCACGCCTGCCCCTCCGGGACCGCGACGGCCAGCTCGGCCTCCGCACCCAGCGCCAGCGTGAGCACCGACGGCCCACCGCAGGAATAGGCTCCGAAGTACGCCCCCACCGCGCCCGTCACTGTCGGGGCCAGCCGCTGCGGAGCGACCGAGTCCACCTCGCTCGTCACCGTGAAGCGGGACAGGGCCGTGCCCCCGCGGGAGAAGACGAAGGCCCCCGGGTCCAGCAGTGACATCGGTGTCAGGATCTCGAGGTTCACGGTCGCCTCGCCGCTCACGGGAATGGTGCTGCGCTGGAGCGGAATCGAGGCCCCCTTCGCGTCGACCAGGGAGAACTCGCCGACGTCCTGCAGCGAGGTCACCTGCCAGAGCTTCGTGTTGCGCGGCGCCGTGCCCCCGTCGAGCGGCAGCGTGGTGAGCGCTTGAACGCTCGTGCCCGCGATCCGACTGCAGGCCCTGGCCGGGGTGGCCTGAACGAGCGCGAGAACGAGCGAAGCACCCAGGAGGAGGCGAAAGAGGACTGGTGTCGTCATGGGCCGCCTGTCTGCAACCCGCACGCCGACGTGAGTGGAGCGCGCGTGCTCCAGCGTCCGTGACGGCGCTGTCTTGAGTGAACGACTCCCGTCAGGACGTCACAAAACGCTCACGTAGGCGGGCCGCTTCAGCTCAGCGCGCCCACCAACTCACCCGCGACCCGCTGGGCCCTGCGCTCGTCGCCCGGGAAGTCGGTCTCGAGGTACAGCCGGGTCAGCCGCGCCACCTTGTTGATCGCCAGCGCGTCGCCCCGGATGACGCTGAGCAGCGCGACGAAGAGCAGCGAGTACCCGCGCTGCACGCCGTCGATCGATTCCGGCGCGAAGCCCAGGACCTCTTCGACGCAGCCCGCATCGAACACCGGCGACAACCGGGGACCCCGGCAATCACAACCCGCCGACGCGAGGAACAGGGTGAGGAACACAGGCCGCGTTCGCGACATGCGTCGCGCGCTACCCCACGCCGCGAGGTGCGGAGGCAACAGTTCTGTGAAGCCCACCCATGCTGGCCGCCGACGCGGGTAAGAGGCGCGCATGATCGCGCTCGCCCTCTCCGCTCTCCTCGCGCAGACCACCTGGCCGCCGAAGGTCACCGCCGAGGCGCTCGGAGAAGGTCCCGCCCCGAAGGTCATCGCCACCGGGGCCACCGGCGCGTTCGACGTCACCGCTGACGGCAAGCACCTCGTCTTCATCGATGGCGAGGGCGTGAAGCGCTTCACCTTCGCGACCGGTGACCTGAAGACGCTCGGCCCGGGCAGCGGCTGGCTGCACCTCTCGCGCGACAGCCGGTATGTGATGGTGCCGGGCGCGCCGCTGACGCGCTACTCCGTTGCGGGCAAAGAGGGCGCCGTCACGCTCGCGAAGGGCGTGCAATTGAACGCGCTCACCGGGCTCACCATCGGGCCGAAGCACTTCGCCTTCATCGACGCCGACGGCGCGCTCACCGTCACCGCGCTCGACGAAGGCACGAGCGTGAAGCTGCCGATTCCGATGCCGAACACCCGGCGGTGCCATGTGGGCCCGGGCTTTCCGCGCAGCTTCAGCGACGATGGGAAGTGGCTGCTGTTTCAACACGGGTGCGCCGACCACGGCGTGATTCGCGTCGACGGCACCGGGCTGCGTTTGACGGGGCTCATCTCGGCGAAGCTGGTCGGCGACCTGCTCGTCGGTACGCGCGCGGAGGGTGGCGTGTTCGAGGTCTCGGCACTCGACGGCAGCAACCCGCAGAAGCTCGAGGGCTCGGTCTTTCACGGCTTCATGACGCCCTTCCCGCAGCGCGGCGCGATGTGGGTCGCGAACGCCGACAGACTCGAACTCGTCGACTTCAAAGAGAAGAAGACGCGCACCCTGCTCACCACCGCACCCGGAGGGAGCGTGATTCCCTTCCTCGACGTGAGCGCCGACGGGAAGTCGGTGTTCGCAGCCACGCAGCTCACGGAAGGCTGCGAGGTATTCCGCATCGACGTCGCGAGCGGCCAGAAGCAGCGGCTCGCGGCGCTCGAGGGGCCGCGGCAGTGCTTCGTGAAGAGCGCAGGGCCGACGAAGGCCGGCCTCTACGCGTGGACGGAAGGAAACGCGGCGCTGTACTCGCTGGACGTGACCAGCGGCCGCGTGGAACGCCTTGGCACGCCCCTCATCGGCGTGGGGAACTTCATGGCCGGGCAGAGCGCGCTGGTCGTTCACTCCGGCGGGCAGGTGCGCGTGGCCGACCTCGCAGGAAAGAAGAAGTAGCCCTTCGCCACGTCGTGCACGCCAACTCGGCCAGCACCGACCCGCTGACGCAGTGGGTTCAATCGCCCAGGGTGACACGCAGGCCGGCGCTCGCATCGGGGAGCTCAACGAGGCGTGCGCCAGGCC
The DNA here is from genome assembly GCA_044371205.1 of Archangium sp. Lineage (GTDB taxonomy): Bacteria > Myxococcota > Myxococcia > Myxococcales > Myxococcaceae > Archangium_A. The sequence goes on along the minus strand of JBILUC010000103.1, from coordinate 7,195 downwards.
CGTCACCCTGAGCGCACCGCCACCCTCGAGGCCGTCAGCCGAGAATCTCAGCCTCGGCCAGCAACCGCCGCTTGAGCTGATCGTCGGCGCTCTCCGCGAGCGCGAGCAACGTCTTCTGGAGCGACGCCCTCCGGTCCCGCTCTGAGGCCAGCTCCGACTCGAGCGTCGCCACCTTCTCGCGCAAGGCCGAGGTCGCGTCTTCGAGCCTCAGCTCGAGCACGTTCTGCAGCAACTCCAGCTCGGTCATCTTCTGAAACGCGGTCGACTCGGTCTTGCGCAGCGACCTCTGCATCTCGCGCAACGACTCGGCGAGCGCCGCGCGTTCGACCTGCGTGCGCCGATGCGCGATGGCGGCCTTCACGCGCTCGACCACCAGCGCGATGCTCTCGAAGGGCTTGATCAAATAGTCATCGGCCCCGCTGCGAATCGCCTCGAGCACGCTCTCGGTGTTGGCGAACCCGGTGATGACCAGCCGCGCGGTGTGCGGGTGCTTCTCCGAGATGTACTTGATCAACTCGAGCCCGCTCTTGCCTGGAAAGTTCTTGTCGGTGACCACCGCCGCGAAGCCCTGCATCTCCAGCAGCACGATGGCGTCTTCCACCGACTCCACCCGCTTCGTCTCGACCCCCGCCTTCTTGAAGCCCAGCGTCAGCACGTCGAGAATCGTCTTCTCGTCATCGACGAGCAGCACACAGTTCGAAGCCAGCGCCGCGCTCATGAGGTGAAGAATGGTGCCGCGGCAGGACCGACGCAATGATCAGCATCCCCTGTAACCCCATGTAATCGCCCCGCAAACAGGCGCTGGTGTCGCACGCCGGAGCACCTCTAAGCCGAAGAAACCCCCTCGCGGCTCAGTCCCTCCGAAGGCCACAATGGAGGCTCGAATGAAGCGGGGGCTGGTCGCGAGCGCCATGGTATTCACCCTCGTCGGGTGTGAAGGCGCGCTCTTCGGGCGCGGCGGCAAGCGCATCGTCCGTGCCGTCATCACCCGCCGCGCCACCGCCCAGGCCATCCTCTGCAGCTTGGGTCTGGCCCCAGCTCCTACCCGGGCCTCTGCCCAGTCGCCGCCACAGCTCCACCGGCTCGCCCACCACCCTCCCGATTCTGGCGGTTTGTTTGTCCTCTCTTTCTACACTCGTTCAATCTCTTGCTAACCCAGCATGCATTTCGAACTCCAACGTCACTCATCCGGCTGGATGTCCGGAGGTTTTGTATGGTGGCAACACCGCTATCACTGCGGGGCCCACACTTTTGGTTGGCCAGACGAACATCACGACGCCTGAGCTTCGAAACGACAACGACCCAACTTTGGTCCAGGTCATGGTTCGCGCGCCGGAGATGGCTCACGAGACCATCCGGGCGATGCTCGCGGACCAGTCACTTTCCAGTGACATGATTCTCCTGGGGCCGCGGGCTCGTTACTCGAACTGACTGCGGTCATTCGAGCCGAGAGCGCAGTGACTTCGGCAAATCGCGAAGACCGCGCTCACCACCGGGCGGCTGCTGTGCACGCGCGTCAGCTCGCAGCGGCGAGAATCGCGCTGACCGCCGCGTGGGCGCTCTTGTTGCGCTTGAGCGTCCTCAGCGCGGCCGCCAGGCGCTTGCCCGTCGGAGGGGCCTTGCGACGAACGAACTCGCGCACCACCGCGAGGTCCTCCGGCGAGGGGGTCGCGAAGCCGAGCGAGTGCAGGAACGACTCGAAGGGCGTCCTCCCGTTCGAGTCTTCCACGTCGAGCGGCGCGCCGGCCTCGAGCAACACCAACGCGACGTCGGGCTGGGTGGCCGCGTGGAGCGGCGTTCGGCCCCCCTCGGTCAGCACCTCGAGGCTCGCCCCCAGCCGCAGGAACGTCTTCGCCTCGGCGGCGTTGCGGGCCCCGTGAATCAAGCAGTCCTTCGAGTACGACCGCACCGGCGCGTTGATGTCAGCCCCGTGCTGGAGGGCCTTCTTCCACGGCCATCGCCACAACAACCTGTCGCGCGCCGCCTGCGCGTGACGTGGGCTCAGCGTGCGCGCCGCCGCTTCGAAGCACTTCCAGGCCCCTGCCTCTCCGGCCAGCACGGCCACCTCGGAACCGTCGATGCGGCCCGCCTTCACCGCCTTCGACATCAGCGCCACGTCGTCTTTCTTCAGGGCGCGCTCGAGGAGCGAATGGGCCTGGTGCTCTTCGGCTTCGGCTTCGATCCGCTTCAGCTCACTGGTGAACGGGCCCTCGACCACGAAGACGTGCAGCCACCTCGAGCCCTTCGCGAGAAGCGTGTGACCCCACCGAATCTGCGCGAGGCGTTTGCCGAAGCGCGCACACGGGAGACCGCGCACCGAGTTGAAGTACCCCCGCACGGACTGGCCGTTGGGCAGGACCACCAGGTCATCGCGCTGCTCGACGGCGAACTCGGGCTGCCACCACCCCACCTCCTCGAGCCCCCACTTCACGAGCGTGCGCTCATCCCGGCACTCGAGGAAGAGGTGGTAGACGTTCGCCTCACGGCCGTCGGCCAGACGGGTCTCCTGGAGGTAGGCGTGGGCGGTCACGCCCGGCAGCGGGCGACCCATCAGGTCCGCCAGGTCTCGACCCGTGACGGGGCTGAAGTACGACCCGTTCTCTTCGACGATCGACACCTCGCCCACCTGCTTCCAGTCTGGCGCGACGTCGAGGAACGGCTTCACGTCCCACGCGAAGGGCTCGTGCTCGAAGCCGGCCTCGCTCTCGAGCCGCCGCATCGCCGGCCTGTTCTTCGCGGCCCAGGTGCGCTTCCCGTGCTCGTCGAACCCCTGAACGACGAGCTGATCGACCGAGCCGGTGTAGCCGTTGACGTTCCACGCGCGCGCCCGAATGCGCTTCGCCAGCGCCTGGGCGAACCGGGTGAACATGCTGCGGTGCGGCCACAAGCGGGCATGGTCGCCGTCGCCCTGGGCGAGCAGGGTCCGAGCGCCCCAGTGGTACACGCGGAGCACCACGCCCTCGCGGCGCAGCGGTTCGAGGATGTCCTTCGCGACCTCTTCCAGCGAGTCCTGCTTCACCTTCGCGTCGAGACAGACCGCGACGCCGTAGCTGATGCCCATGGCCGCCGAACTACCCGCACCGCGACGCGTCGTCACCCCACGCGGTTCAGGTCGACTGCCGCAGCTCGCGAGGCGTGGTGCCCAGCTTTCGGCGAATGAGCCGGCGCAGCGTGCCTGCGTCGCGGTAGCCCACCGACGCGGCGACCTCGTCGAGTGACTGCGACGAGCTCTCGAGCAGATGGGTCGCGGCCTCGAGCCGAATGCGGTGAATGAAGCCCAGCGGCGTGGTGCCGAGCCTCGCTTCGAGGCGGCGGGCGAGCGTGCGCGGGCTGGCCCCGACGGCGCGCGCGAGGCGCTCGACGCTCACCGCGTCGGTCAGGTGGCGACGCACCCAGCGCTCGGCGGCCTGCACCAGCGGCTCTTCGCGCACCAGGTCGCGGAGCACCATGTACGGCGCCTGCGAGGCATGCCGGTCGAGCAGCAGCACGAAGAAGAGGAATTTTAAACCGCGAAACTGAGGACTCCTCCAGACGGCCAACGTGATTTCGATAGTTTAGCCTGCCGCACACGCCGCTGCGATTGCGCGACGAGATCTTCCGCGTGGTCGGAGTCGACGACGGGCGCAGCCCACCGGGCTCGTGCAAGACCATGCTCGCGCGAAGACTCCCCGGAATTGCGCCGTACCAGATGGAGGCGCTGCGGCTGGTGGACGGCGAGTTGGACAACACCTTCTCGCAGACGGCCACGCCGCTCTCGCTGACCTGGGGGCAACCTCTTTAGCTGAAGAGATCCTCGGTGGGACTCGAAGTAGTCACCTGTCCATTGTCGTCAGGCAACCCGGTGTCTGACAACGCGTCCCCGTATCTGCGGATGCCTCGACGCCACCGGCCTTGGCTTCTCACTCCACGCCACCACAGACATGCACGGAAATGACAGGCGGGGTCCAGCTCCCGCTCTCTCGGCCAGGTGAGTGTGAGTGTCAGCAACCTGGGCACGGCGCTGAGCTGCGGCGACTCCTGGGCACGCTGCCCGTCGCGCGACTCTCCATCGACCGGAGCGGCATCGGCATGAACCTCGCCGAGAACCTCGCGCGCGACTTCCCACAGGTGGTCGGCGAGAACTTCACGAGCGACACGAAGGAACGCTGGGGGACCGACGTCAAGATCCTGCTCCAGCGCCGCGATGTGATGATGCGCGCGATTCGACCTCGTCGTGCAGATCCACGCCATCGAGCGGCGCGTGCGACCGTCAGGGAATATCAGCTTCGACGCCGAGCAGAACACCCGTGGTCACGCCGACAAGTTCTGGGCGGTGGCCTTGGCGTGCCAACGTGAGCGTCCGATTGCTCCTGCGCGAGCGGGAGCAATCGGCAGTCGAGCTTGCCAACGGCCTCGACGATCACTTCGAACTCTTCGGCCAGCAGGCGACCAGCCAGCGTGACGGGTGGGAAGCGCTGGCGACGGACCCCCCGGGCGACGGCGTCAGCTCGAACCCTCGAATTCAAATTGACTTGTGTCTTGAGGCGAGCCGTGAACGGCCTCCTCTGCAGTAGATGCTCGTGTCAGTGCCGCCCCCACAAGTCGACGGGTCCTCTGGTCGAACCGGCGCTCTGACCCCCGGTGACCAGGGGCGACGCCAGTCCGGCGCCAGAGTTCACGAGCGCCCTGTGGCGCGGTAGCGTCGTTCTTCGTGTCGTCTGGCAAGGAGGGTCAAGCCATGCGTCGAGGGGCGTCGATGCTGCTCCCGCTGCTGACGGGGCTGCTGGGCTCGGCCCAAGTGTCGTCCGAGATCCGACTCGACGCCACGGCGAACTTTGGCCCGGGGTGGCGGCTTCAACGACACCCGGCGGTGGCGGCACTCGATACGGGCGCCTCCTTGGTGGCCTTCGTCGAGAACAGCGGCTCCGAGAGGGTGAGTGGCCTGTGGCTCGCGCGCCTGCAGGGCGGCGTGGTGACTCAGGTCCTCCAGCCATCGCCGTCGGTGCACACCCAGCGGGACCCCGCGATCAGCTGTGGTTCCACAAAGTGCCTGCTCGCCTGGGTCGAGGAGCAGCCCAGCCGAGAAGCGCACGTCATGGCCGCGTTGATCGACGGCGACGGCCCCGGGACGGGCACCGTGCTGGCCGGGCCGAGCCTCATCGTCGCCACGCCGGGCCTCGAGACGCCGCCCGCCCTCGCCACCGTCACTGGCACCGAGTGGCTGCTTGCCTGGTCGGAGCAGGACGTGTTCGCCCAACGCATCGACAGGCTGGCGCAGCCCGTCGGAGGCGTCATCACCGTCTCGGCCCTGCCCGAGGCCGAGCGCTGGGCCTCGGTGGCCAGGCTCGGCAGCGGATTCGTCGTCGCCTGGAGCGGGCCGACCGAGGTGCGCGCGCGCACCGTGTCATCCGCCGGCGTCGTCGGCCCGCAGCAGACGCTGGGCCCGGCGGGCGACCTCGTGTCGATGGCCAGCGGCGGTTCAATCGCCTGTGCCACGTGGGCGAGAGCGTCTCCCAACACCGTGTTCGCCGCGCGGGTCGGCCAGGCGGGGGTCATCGACGTCCCGCCGCTGCAGGTCGACGCCCTGGCTGACGGCCTCGAGACCCGGCCCTTCGTCGCGTTCAACGGCCAGTTTCTGCTGCAGCGAATCGAGAACAACGAGCGGCTGAGCGTGCGAACGTTGAGCCTCACCGGGCCGGCGCTGGGCCCGCAGCGGTTGCTGCTCGCGATGGGCAGCCTCAACCGGGGCACGGCGAGCTACTGGAACACCGAGGGCGTGCTGGCCTTCGACGGCGCCAGCACCCTGCGGGCGTGGACGACGTCTGCCTTTCCGGCGCTGAGCGGCCCGGTGGCGCCACGGCTGCCGCCGTCGAGCCAGCGCACGCCGAGCGGCGCCTTCCTCGACGGTGGTTTCCTGGTGGCGTTCGAGCACGGCGTCGGTGATGCCCTGCGAACGAGCGTGTCACGCCTCGGCATCGATGGGCGCCCGGTGGGGCCGCCGCGCCTCGTCGAGCCCGGCACCACCGAGAGCCCCCGGCCCGTCGTCGCCTCTGACGGGGAGTCGGCGTTCGTGCTCTTCGGGCGCTTCGCGGGCGCTCCGGGCTTGCAGGCGGGCCGCCTGCTCGAGGACGGCACCCCGGGCAGCGTCTCCAGCCAGGCCGCCGGCACGACGTTCTCCGGTCAGACCCTCGTCGCCGAAGGGGGCGGCGTGTTCACGGCACTGTGGCACGAGGCCGGCGCCATTCGCGCGGGCAAGCTCGGCGCGTCGAGCGTGAGCGCCCGAGCCGTCTTCGCCGAGCCCCGCAGCCCGTTTCGGAGGCTCGCGGCCGACTTCGCGGCGGGCGCAGGTGTGTACCTGGTGGCCTGGGATGAGGGCTCCTCCGGGTCGATGCGTCTGGGGCTCCTCGCGCGAGACCTCGCCCCCCTCACCTCCGCAGGCGTGCTCCCCTTCACCGCCGGCTCACCCCAGGTGTCACCGTCCGTCTCGTCGAATGGTCACGACTTCCTCCTGGCCTGGGTCGAAGACGGCGCGCAGACCGAGGTTCGCGCCGCGCTGCTGACCTCCAGCGGCGCGCTGCGCAGCGGCCCCGTCACCGTCTCGACCGCGGCGGCCGTCACGGGCAGCCCTGGAGCGCCCTCGGCCGTGTGGGACGGCACCTCGTGGGTCCTCGGCTACGAGCGGGTGTCGGGCGCGAGCGGTACCGACCTGTTCTTCGTGCGCGTCTTCGAGGATGGCGGGGTCAGCCCGGAGCGGCCCCTCAGCGCCGGGCCGGAGAGCGAAGAGGCCCCCTCGCTCTCGGCGTCGACCCCCGGCAGGGTGCTGGCGCTCTACTCGCGCCTCGAGGCCGACGCGGGCTCGGCGCAGGTGTTCGCTCGCCTCATCACCGAAGTCCCAGACGGTGCACCGTGCCTGGCCGACACCGAGTGCGTAGGCGGCAGCTGCCGCGAGGGGCGGTGCTCGCCCGAGGGCTCCCGAAGGCTGCGCGTGGGGTGCGGGTGTGCCGGCAGCGACGGAGCAGCGCTGCTCGCCGCGGCCGTGCTCACCCTGGTACGACGACGGACGCGCCGGACTGACCGCTCATGAGCTTCAGGGCATGAAAGAAGAGGAATTTTAAACCGCGAAACTGAGGACTCCTCCAGACGGCCAACGTGATTTCGATAGTTTAGCCTGCCGCACACGCCGCTGCGATTGCGCGACGAGATCTTCCGCGTGGTC
>JBILUC010000165.1:0-3947 GCA_044371205.1 Archangium sp. | reverse complement strand
GCAGCGACTCGAGGTGCACGCCCGTGTCGAGCGCGCGTCGGGTGGTGCACGACGGGCACCACCCGCGGCCTTTGCAACTGAAGGCCACCAGCCGTGACTCTGCGCAGCTCTGGCAACTGACTTCCACCTGCTTGGCGTTCGGGATGGGCGAGTTGCGCGGAAAGACCGTGTGCACCTGGCCGTCCGCGGAGTTGCTGGCGAGCGCCCCGACGGACGCCGCGAGCATGGCCCGCTCGACCGGCGCGCTGCTGGTGATGGCCGTCATCGACCTCACCTTCATCCTGGGCCTGGTGCTCACCAGCCGCCTGCGCGGCGCGAGCCTGTGGCTGCTCACCTCAGCGCTCTACTGGGGCACGAAGACCTTCACCGGCCAGCTGGAGGCCTGGTACTTCATGCCCAACGTCAACGCCGCGCTGATGCCGGCCTTGATGCTGCTCACCGTTCCGGTGGCGGTGGTCGTCCCGCTGTTGGCGGTGGTGCTGTTTGGACGGTGGTCCGGGCACGAAGAGGCGCCGGCCTGGCGGGTACCGCCGATGGGAGGCGCGCAGCAGCTGTGGAAGTGGACGCTGCTCAGCGCGCTGGCCTACCCGACGCTGTTCTTCCTGGCCGGGTACTACATCGCCTTCGCCAACGAAGAGGTGCGCGCGTTCTACGGCGGCATCTACCGGGACTCCTTCCTCGAGCAGGTCCGCGCGGTCCTGCGCGACACGCCACAGCTCCTGCCCTTCGAGACGCTGCGGGGCGCGCTGTGGGTGGCGATGGCGGTGGCGGTGCTGTGGACGACGCGCGGCCGGACCTGGGTGGGTGGGCTGTGGGTGGTGCTGCTCTTCACCCTGGTGCAGAACGACGTCCACCTGCTGCCCAACCCGCTGATGCCCCCCACGGTGCAGGCCTTCCACTTCGTGGAGACGGTGAGCTCGAACGCAGTGTTCGCCCTGCTGATCATCGGGTTGATGAGCCGCGCGCACTTCGGGGGGAAGGCGGGGCACCACGGCCCGATCGCGCCCCGGCTCTCACACGGGAAAGGTGTCATGGTGCCGGGTGCGCTGCACGGGTTGGAATCGATACATGGACGTTTCGGCAAGCTTCCTTGGTCCCGCCTGGTGGAGCCGGCAACCACTCTGGCAAGAGAGGGCTTTCCGGTCGATGCGGTTTACGCTGCAACCATCGATTACCGAGCGGAAGCACTAAGGTCCACTCTGTATGGAGAGAAAACCTTCTTTCAAAACGGCAAGCCGTTGCAGGCTGGCGACAAACTCTTGCAGCCGGAACTGGCAAAGTTCTTGGAAGAGGTGGCTCAACGTGGCTCGGCCGCCATGTATCGCGGCGCATGGGGAGAGCGCTGCATCGAAACGGTCCGGTCGCGAGGGGGGCGAATGGAACTGCAAGATCTTCACAACTATCGATCCCGATGGCTCTCACCGCGGCGAATTCGCTATCGCGATTGCGATGTGTACGGCGCTTCGGGCCGATCGTATGGGGGGGCATGGTCGCTTCTGGCACTCAAGACGCTCGAGCATTTCGATATGCCGAGCGGTCCCCATTTCTCCGAATCGACGGATCGATTGGAAGTGATGGTGCGCGTCGCCCAAACCGTATGGAATGAAGCGTGGCTTTATGAAACCGAGAATCTCGACGATGACGCTACGGTGGAATCGTACTTGGCTGCGCCCCATGCCGCTTCGGTATGGGAACGTGTCAGGCAAGAGCTTCCTGCCGATTTGCCAGATCGGCGAGGCAATCACAGCTATCATAGTGTTGTGGTGGACGATGAGGGCAACGCAATCACAGGCACGAACACCATTAACTCTCTCCCGTGGGGAGAGAGCGTGTTCGTCGATGGCGTTCCGCTGACGAACACACTTTCCCATGTGGGAACCAAGACTCGGCCCGGAGAGCGACGCCTCACTCCCATGTCTTCGCATTTGGTATTTCAAGATGGACGACTGAGGATCGTGTCCGGTACCTTCAATTCGTCCCTCCTCGAGGGAGGTTTTCAACTGCTCGTCAGTACAATCGATTTCAATCTGACGGCAAAGCAAGCGGCCACACTGCCGCGGTTCGGTACCTTCTCATTCGACGATGACAAGCCTGATTCCAGTTCAGGGAAAATGTGGCTTGATCTGGCTGTCTCAAAAGAGATCGTCGACGAGCTTCGTAAGCGTGGATTGGAGTTCGAGCAGGACAGTCCGTTCGTCGACACGGGAAGCGGCGCGATCGTGATCCTCGCTGACGACGGTGAGGTAGACGCAGCTTTGTTGCCATTGGCAGGCCATGAGTTGGATGAACCCGTCTTGGTTGATGCAACACGTCCCTGAGAAGATAGAGCAGCATACTGTCTGTACCGCCGACGTCTCAGTGAGCCTTTGAGTTCACAGCGCCGCGCGGAGCGTCGCCGCAATGCTGCACTTCCAAGACGTCAAACTGCGACGGGCCATGGGCCTCCGGCAACAATTGGGCGTCGAATAGGTGTATTGACGTTTACTGGGTCACGCTTGGGTTCTTCTTCGTTTCCATGCGGCAGCGACAAGTAACCACACCGCCCCCGCCGGCCCAGTTGAACATTCGCACTTCTTCTCAAGCTCTGGCGTGGCACTCGGTCCAGCCGACGACGGAGGCAAAGGAAGCGAGCACGTGGTGACGTCGGTGCTACCACCCTTGGCCCAAGGATGTGCTTCGTAGCCCCCCGCTGTGGCGGCCAAGAGCGCCTTCTCTTTCAACCAGGCACCGTTTGCTGCGACGTCTTCGTAAAAGGCCACGTTTCCCGCTGCACTGGCTCGCGACGCGACCCCAATGATGAGTCTTTGCTCATCAAGAGCAGGTCCTCCCGAGTCGCCTTGGCAGATACCGTTACCCGGTGTCAAGTCACCACCAATCCACTCGAGAACTGGCTTCAGCTGCCCAGGGTATTTCGTGTTGTAGTCTTCTGTGCACTTTCCATCGCACAATACGCTCAACGAATCGTTCGCGTAGCGAACGCCGCTCGAGGGGTCGTCTGGGCCCCGGCAGCCATACCCCACTGCTGTGTACTTCTCGGGCTCAACGGCAGGTTTATTGATTCGTGGCACGAGGGGGCAAACCGAAGTGATGTTGGTCGCAAGCCGAATCAGAGCAAGGTCCCCGCCGCATTCATTATTCGAAAAAACCAGGATCTGAGTCGCGGCAAACCATTGCACATTGTCAATTGGAGGAAGCGGGTCGTTGTCTCGCCCGTCACGGATGCCGGTCGGGCTTAACGTAATGGCGAAAGACTTTGGCTCGAGAGGTCGAAAAACCTTGTCGCATGGAGAGGCATCCGGGTTTTCAACAGCCGCCACACAATGAAGCGCGGTGAGCACCAGGTTGGGAGCAATCAAAGACCCGGTACAGCCCGCAAGATCATTCTGCCTTCGAACGAGTATTCCAACCACATTGTTACTGGTCGTGTCCGGTGCTCCGCCCACAATGGCCTGGGACTTACTTGCCGCCACCAGATCGAGTTCGCCTTCGGTCGGGGGCCCGATGTTGCAGTTGGTTAGTAGAAGACACAAACACAAGGCGGGTATGAGCCTTTTGGCTGCAAAATTCATGGCAGTTCCAAAAATCCTTGAGATGAAGTTCTGCCGAGGGAATTCGCAACGAAGGAATGCTTGATTCCCGATTCGGCGGGCAGCGAGCGTCGCTGCTGACGCAGGCGGATTGTGTTCGGCGGGCTTTTACGATGCGGCGGGAATCACAGCGGCGGACCTCAATGGTGACGAATGACGTTGTCGGGTGAACCCCCGCCGAAGTTGCGAACTGGATAATAATCGCGGTTGTCGGGGAGTCCAGCTTGAGGTTCCGGAAGAACAAGAGTTTCAAACCGCCGAACCGGGAGCCGGGTGCGGTGCCCGACGCTCGCCGATGGAGAGGGGAAGGTGGGATGACGAAGGTCGAGGGCCGCCGGTTGTGCTGAGGCGCGCGGGGCT
>JBILUC010000055.1:0-44602 GCA_044371205.1 Archangium sp. | reverse complement strand
TCTGAAAATAGGTTCCTACCGGTTTACCCCCCCGCCGCCCCCCGCGACCGGTACGGGAGAGCCGGTGAGGCTACCGGGCCCCAGGAGAGAAGGTGGCGTTTGTTCGACGCCCCGCTCGCTGACGAGAAACGAAGTTCAATCACCGGGCGTGTGCCGTATGAGGGCACGCCCTTTGGAAAAGGAGCCGCACCGAAGAACAGCCCTCACCTCGTGACATCGAGCGGGGTGTCGAGAACATCAGCCTTCGCGCTTCAGTGCGCAGGAGCGGCGTTGCGCCGCTCTGGAGAATGGTCCGACACACTCCGCCAGGTAGCCTGTTCTTGGCTCTCCTCGTACCGGTCGCTGCCGGCGCGTGGGAGAGCTGAGACAACTGCGCGAACGCAGTTTCTCCCACGCGCCGGCAGCGACCGGTACGGGAGAGCCGGTGAGGCTACCGGGCCCCAGGAGAGAAGGTGGCGCTTTCGACGCCCCTCTCGACGTCACGACAGCGAGGTCTGGGATTCGCGAAGGCTTCTCGAAAGGGCAGTTCATGAGCGGCCACATCGATGACCACGTCTCTGCGGCGCCTCCGGTGCTGACGACGCGAGTGCCTCCGCGCGAGAAGCTGACCGAGGCCCAGAAGGCCGAGCTCGAGAAGGCGCGCCACGAGGCGGAGGCCCGGTGGCTCGAGATTTCAGAGAAGGGCGGCGTCGACGCGTGGGTGCGCGGCAAGCTCGTCGAAGCGGGCCACAACCCCGACCTCGCCGCGCCCGCCAGCGACGACGAGAAGAAGACCTTCAAAGAGAAGAAGACGGCCGAGCGCGCCGACCGCAAGAAGTTCCGCGCGCTCGCGAACCAGGCGCGGCAGTTCGGCACCATCGGCTTCCTCGGCAACACCGTGCACTGGGACGAGGTGAAGGACCCCGACTCGTTCGACGTGAAGGACCGCGAGCAGAAGGCCGAGAAGAACGGCCTGCCCGCGTGGGAGACCGCCACCGAGCTCGCCGCCGCGATGGACATCTCCATCTCCACCCTGCGCTGGCTCACCTTTCACCGTGAGGTCGACAGCGGCACGCACTACCACTCGTGGAAGGTGCCCAAGCGCAGCGGTGGCGAGCGCACCATCACCGCACCTCTGCCGCAGCTGAAGGAGCTCCAGCGCTGGGCGCTGCGCAACTACTTCGAGAAGCTGCCGGTGCACGGCGCGGCGCACGGCTTCCTCACCGCGCGCAGCGTGCTCACCAACGCGCTCGCGCACACCAACGCCGACGTGGTGGTGAAGCTCGACGTCAAAGACTTCTTCCCCACGGTGACGTGGAAGCGGGTGAAGGGGCTCCTCCGCAAGGCGGGCGTCACCGAGCAGGTGGCCACGCTGCTCGCGTTGTTGTGCACCGAGGCGCCGCGCCAGCTCATCGAATTCCGCGGCAAGACGCTGCACGTGGCGACGGGGCCGCGCGCGCTGCCGCAGGGCGCTCCGACCTCACCGGCCATCACCAACGCACTCTGCCTGCGCCTCGATCAGCGGCTGTCGGCGCTCGCGAGCGATTTGGGCTTTGTCTACACGCGCTACGCCGACGACCTGACGTTCAGCTTCCGCAAGACGCCCGAGCGCAAGCGCCCGGCGCTCGGCATCCTCGTCGAGAAGACGAAAGACATTCTGAAGAGCGAGGGCTTCACGCTGCACGCGAAGAAGACGCAGGTGCTGCGGCGCGGCGCCGCGCAGCGCGTGACGGGGCTCACCATCAACGCTGCCGGGCCTCAGGTCGCGCCCGCGCGCGTGTCGCGTGACGTGATTCGCAGGCTCCGCGCTGCGATTCACAACCGCCAGAAGGGCAAGCCCGCGCGCGAAGGCGAGTCGCTCGCGCACCTGCAGGGCATGGCCGCGTGGATTTTCATGAGCGACCCGAAGAAGGGCAGCCAGTTCCTCGAGCAGATTTCGGCGCTGCCGAAGTAGCGCGTCGAGGGCGGCCAGGCGGGTCAAACGGGCGCGAATGGAATATGCCCGTGTCCTCGTGTCGCGCACTCTCGGCCTCAAGTCGGGCATCGGCCTCGTCATCGCCAACATGATTGGCGCCGGTGTCTTCCTCTCGACCGGCTTCATGGCCCAGTCGCTCTCGCCGTCGCAGATTCTGCTCGCGTGGCTCATCGGCGCGGCGCTCGCGCTCTGTGGCACCGTGGCCTACGCCGAGGTCGCCCGCCTCGTGCCGCAGGGCGGAGGCGAGTACCGCTACCTCTCGTCGCTCCTGCACCCGTCGCTCGGTTACCTCGCCGGCTGGGCGTCGTTGCTCGTCGGCTTCTCAGCCCCCATCGCCCTCGACGCCATGGCCGCCGGGGCCTTCGCGCGCGCAGTCGAGCCGTCGCTGTCGCCTGCGCTCGTCGGAGCCGCGCTCATTCTCGGGCTCACCGCGGTGCACGCCATGGGGTTGCACCTCTCGGCACGCGTGCAGAACGCACTGGTGGTGGTGAAGGTGCTGCTCGTCGTGGGCTTCATCGCTGTCGGCTTCGCGAAGGGCTCGTTGAACTGGCCGACCTGGGTGCCGCCGAGCCCGTCGACCACGCCGGTGAGCGACATCGCCTTCAACCTCTTCTTCATCGCCTTCGCCTTCTCGGGCTGGAACGCGGCCATCTACGCCGCCGACGACTTCACCGACGCGAAGCGTGACGTGCCGCGCGCGATGCTCCTGGGCTGCGCCGCCGTGGCAGTGCTGTACCTGGTGCTCAACTTCATCTTCGTCGCCAACCTCACCCCCGAGCAGGGCACGGTGGTCTTCAAGTACGGCGACTTCACGGCCCTCAAGGGGCAGTTCGAGCAGGTCACCCTCGGGCAGGCGGTGATGGCGAACCTGCTGGGCGCGACGGCGGCGAAGGTGATGAGCGCAGTGATGGTGCTGCTCTTCGTCTCGGCGACCAGCGCGATGATGCTCGTCGGCCCGCGCGTGTATTCCGCGATGGCGCGCGATGGCTTCTTGCCGGCGGTGCTGGCGGGGAATGAGGGGCAGCCGCCGGTCGGCGCGGTGGTGTTGCAGGGCGCGCTGGCGATGCTTCTGCTTCTGTGGAGCGACGTGGCGAGCGTGCTCAGCGGCGTCGGCGAGCTGGTCGTCATCTTCGCGGCGCTGACCATGGTGGGCCTCTTCACGAGGCTGCGCAGGAAGGGTGACGAGCGGGCATCGGTGCCTTCGCTCATCGCTGCGGGAATCTACGTGCTCAGCGCGGTGTACATGCTGCACGTGGGTGTGGCGCGAAACCCGAAGACGACCTTCGTGGTGCTCGCCGTGGCGGTCCTCGGCGTCGTCGCGTGGGCGATGACGAAGCGGCTGCAGCGGAGGCCTGCGTGAGCGTCAAACAGCTCGCTCGCTACGAGTTGCTCGAACAGCTCGGCGAGGGCGGCATGGGCGCGGTGTGGCTTGCCCGGCTCAGCGGCTCGCACGGCTTCGAGAAGATGTGCATCGTGAAGACGGTGCTGCCGGCCATCGCGAAAGACGCCGACTTCGTCTCGCGCTTCCTCCACGAGGGGCGGGTGCTGACGCAGCTCGTGCACGGCAACATCGCGCAGGTCCTCGACATGAACGAGGCCGAGGGGCAGCTCTTCCTCGCGCTGGAATACGTGGCGGGCGTCGACCTCTCGCGGCTGCACGAGAACGTGCACGCGGCCAACGAGTACATGCCCACCGCGCTGGTGGTGGCGCTCGTCGCGCAGGCGGCCGAAGGGTTGGGCGCTGCGCATCGCAAGCAGGCGCTCGATGGCAGTCCTCTGCACGTGGTGCACCGCGACGTGAGTCCGCAGAACATCATGGTGTCGTACGAGGGCGAGGTGAAGGTCATCGACTTCGGCATCGCCAAGTCGGAGGCCCGCTCGCGGCACACGGCGCAGGCCTCGGTGCTGGGCAAGCTCGGCTACATGTCCCCCGAGCAGGCGCTCGGAGAGGACGTCGACCACCGCGCCGACCAGTACGCGCTGGCCATCGTCTTGTGGGAGCTGCTCACCAATCAGCCCTTCGTGCGCCGTGGCACGTTGACCGAGATGGTGGTGGCGATGGCCACGCCCACGCCGAAGCCGCTCAGCGCAGTGCGGGCCGACCTGCCCCCGTCGCTCGAGGCTGTGGTGCTCAAGGCGCTCTCTGCTGACCAGAGCGCGCGCTACCCCGACACCGACGCTTTCGCGCGGGCGCTCACGGGCGAGCTGCTCGCCCTGGGCCCCCCGCCGACCAAGCCGCAGCTGGGCGAGTACGTGAAGCACCGCTGCGCGAAGGAGTTCAACGCGCAGCGCCAGTTGCTCACGCGCGTGTCGACGCAGCGGGGCGGGGTGACACCGCGGCCGGCGTCGTCTGACCCGCTCGAGGCGACGTCGCTGCGACCAGGCCCACTCATCCCCACGACGGAGCACGAGGCGTTCGCGTCGACCCAACAGGTGCCGCCGCGCGCCGACACGAGCCAGCTCACGGTGCCCGGTCGGCCTTCGGCGGTGATGGGCTCGAGCGCGATGACGCGCGGGTCGAAGGTGCCGCACGTTGCGCCGACGAGCGCGGCCGACGCGACTGCGGCGCTGACTTCGAGCCCGGCCCCTGCGCCCGGTGAAGCGCCCGAGACGAGCAGCCCCGTGCGTGTGCCGCGTGAAGCAGTGCCCGAAACGACCAGCCCGGTGCGTATGTCCGGCGAAGCAGTGCCCGACGCGACCAGCTCGGTGCGTGTGTCCAACGAAGTCGCGCCGACGAGCTCGCTCTCTTTCGGCGGTGAGGTTGCTCCGACGGCCGCGATGACGAGCCCGGTGCGTGTGCCCGGTGAGGTTGCTCCGACAGACGTGATGACGAGCCCGGTGCGTGTGCCCGGTGAAGTCGCTCCGACATCGGGGATGACGAGCCCGCTGCCGGCGCCCGCCGTTGGCGCCGGTTCGGGGACCCCCTCGGCGCCGCTGACCGCCGGAGAGCTCGCAGCGGTCGCGCCCCCTCGCTCGCGCACGCTGCTGCTCCTGGTCGGCGGTCTTGCCATCGTCGCGGTCGTTGCGCTCACGGTGGCTTTCTCAGTCAGTTCGTCGACGGCCACACCGGACGCGGGCCTCGCCGCGACCGTCGTGCCCGATGCGGGCCTCGCCGCGACCGATGCCGCGTCCGACGCGAGCGCAGCCGCAGCAGCGCTGCCCGATGCGGCGGTCGCAGTTCCCCTCGTCGAAGAGCCCGATGCGGGCCTCGCGCCGGCCCTCGTCGAGCCGCAGCCCACCTTGCGGCTCACCGTGCGCAACACGGGTGTTTCGTGGATTCTCAGCAACCTGAACCGGACCACCTGGACAGATTGCTCGCTCACGGCTCCGGGTCGTCGGCGCGGCAAGCTGGGCAAGCTTGCCGCCGGAGCCAGCGTCGAGGTGCCTGCCGCCTCGTTGCGCGTCGACCCGCTCGCGCCGCTGCTCGTCGGGCAGCTTCGCGTCGACTGCGCCCAGGGTTTTGGCTTCGCGAAGGCGCGCTGAGCAACCCCGCTCGGTGACGGAGGTCGCAAGCCATGCGACGACTCCGAATCACCTTCTGGCCGGGAGGGAACTCCACCCTTGTTGATTCCAGCGCGGTGCAGCGGTGTAAGGGGCGCCCATGCGTCGTCTCGTGTCGCCCGTCATCCTCGTCCTCGTTGCGTGTGGTGCCCCGGTTCAAGTCGAGAAGCTGCCCTTCGCGCCGGCGTCGGAGACCGCGACGCCCGACCCCGCGAAGTTCGGGCCGTACCCGGTGGGCGTGCGCACTGTCACCTTCGAAGACACCGGCCGCCGCAAGCCCGACGGCTCGCCGCGCATCCTGGTCACTGAAATCTGGTACCCGGCGGTGCAGAGCGCGCGCGGCGGCGAAGGCGTGACCTACGACGTGCTCACCTCCTTCACGCCCGAGCAGCGGGCCGCCATTGGCACCGTGCCGCTCCTCCAAACGAGCGCCATTCGCGACGCCACGCCCACGCGCGAGCACGGCAAGTTCCCGTTGGTGGTCTTCGCGCACGGCCAGGCCGCGCTGCGATGGCAGTCGACCTACTACACGGTGCTGCTCGCCTCGCACGGCTACATCGTGGTGAGCACCGACCACGAAGGCGGCACGCTCTACGACGTGGTGCGCGGGCAGTTGCAGAACGTCGCGGTCGGCGTCGAGACGCGCCCTGCCGACGTGCGGTACCTCATCAACCGCTTCACCCGGCTGCGTGAAGAAGACCCGCTCTTCGGCCTCGTCGACGAGACGCGCATCGGCGTCACCGGCCACTCGTTCGGCGCGCTCACCTCGTTCCGCGTCGCCGCGCTCGATGACCGCGTGAAGGCCATCGTGCCGCAGGCCCCGTTCGACGCGTCGGTGGCGTGGCTGGGGCTGCCGCGGCCGAGCCTGCCGATTCACGTGCAGGCCGCGCACGAAGACCGCACCCTGGAGTGGGACACCAATGTCGAGCCGACCATGAACGAGGTGCGCCTCGCCGGGCAGCCGTGGTGGCTGCTCGACTTGACGAAGGGCGGCCACTTCACGTTCTCCGACCTGTGCGGGTTCGACCTCGCCGCGCTGTCCGACCGCGTGATGCTCGACATCCCCGGGGCCAACGTGAAGTCGGTGCTCGAAGACGGCTGCGGGCCCACGGCGCCTTCTGCGTCGGTCGCGCAGCCGCTCATCAATCACTTCGCGGTCGCGTTCTTCAACGCGCACCTGCGGGGCTCGACCGCGTCGCTCGAGTTGATGACGCAGGCGAAGGCCGACGAGCTTGCCGGCGCGACCGGCGTGGCGACGGCGACGAAGGGGCCGTGATGAGAACGGCCAGCGCGAACGGCACGACCCACCGGGCGCGCTCGGGGTCACGGCCTCGAATTCCACCACGCTGACCTCTCGCGCGTCTTCGAACACGGCGCTCACCTCGCGCCGGGCGCGTGGCGGCAGCGCGAGCGACATGAAGAGCACGTCGTCGTCGGGCAGGTGCGCGTGGCGAGCCTCGACCCCACGTGAGTCGATGAAGCGGGCGGTCGAGAGCGACAACGGCACATCGGAACGGTTCTCGAGCGTCAGCCACACCCGGCGTCCACCGCCGGGCAGCATCACCGGCACCGCGTCGACGGTCTCGATCCGCGCCCGGCTCACCTGCGGGTGCTCGATTCGTGCCCGAGCTGTCGGGGCGCCGATGGCAGTCCCGCGCCGGGGCTCGAGCCGTTACCGGGCTCCCCGGGCGTGCTCTCGCGGCTCTACGCCGACCCCGGCTTTCTGGGCTCCGGGCCGCAGGCGGGAATCCTCCTCACGCCCGCCGACGAGCCGATCATCGTGCAGCACCCCTCCCTTCGTGCGCTCTTTGCTCCCGAGTAGCGGTCACTGCTTCGCCGGCGGGTGGTGGGCCAGCCACAGCGCGTTGAGGCAGAGCACGACGCTGGCGCCCATGGTCGCCCACGTGCGCAGCTCGGGCCAGCGCCAGGTCACCAGCGCCGCAGAGAGGTAGCCCAGCGACGTCAGCCACACCGAGCGCAGCAGGGTGACCGCGACGAGGCCCGCGACGAATGACCAGTAGGCCGCCACCAGCGCCGTGCCTCGCACGCCCAGGTCGACCCCGCCGAAGGAGAGCGCCACTACGGCCGTCGACTGCACGAGGTTCGCAAAGAGCACCGCGTCGAGCAGTTGCCGGTTGAGCGGTGTCCAGTTCGCGGGCCGGAACACCGCCTTGATGCGAATGCCGACCAGCAACAGCCCCGTGAGAATCGTCAGCGGCGCGGTGTTGACCAGTTCCTCGCGCGGGTCGACGCCGAGGTGGCGGCCCACGAGCGGCGCGAGCACCCAGAGGGTACCGATGGCCAGCGCGACGACGGTGCGCATGGTGCTGCCCGTGCGCGGGTCGAGCTGCACCTCGAGGCTCTCGAGGCGCTTCAGCTTCACGTCCTTGTCGGCTTCCCGCGCGAGTGAGGCCTCGAGCTGGGCGCGCAGCGCAGCCGGGCACTCGAACTCGGCGGCGAGCAACTGCGCCGCGCGGGGGGACCCTTTCTCGAGCTCGAAGCGCACCATGTTCTCGAGTACGGCGTCGAGAGCGCGGCGGGCGCGCTCGTTGCCCGGCCAGCCGTTGAGCGCCATGCGCAGCCCAAAGCGGCACTCCGAGAAGAGCGCGTCGATGCGCTTGCGGTTGGGCTCGGCCGCCGCGGTGAGCGAGTTCAGCTCGGTGGCGCGCAGCATCGATTGCCCGGCGAGTGCGTTCGAACCCTGGTGCTCGAGGAATGCCTCCAGCGCCCGGCGAAATTCGAGCGCGCTCTCGGGTCGCTGGTCGGGGGCGGCGCGCATCGCCCTGCGCACGAGGGCCGCGAGTTCTGGCGGGACGGCGTCGGGCAGCGCGGGTTCCGAGCGGAGCACGACGTCGAAGAGGTCACGCGGCGAGGTCGCCTGATGCGGTGCGCGGCCGACGAGCACTTCGAAGAGCATCGCGCCCAGCAGGTAGACGTCGGTCTTCGCAGACAACCTCGCGCCGGGCGTGCCCAGCATCTCGGGCGCCATGTACGCGGGCGTGCCGGCGAGCTGGGTTGCGGGCCCGAACGCCGTGGCGATGCCCCAGTCGACGACGTAGACCTCGCCGAACGCACCGACCATCACGTTGTCGGGCTTCAGGTCGCGGTGCACCACCCCGCGCGCGTGCGCAAAGTGCACCGCGTTGCAGACCTGGCCGAGAATGCGCAGGTGCTCGTCGAGGGGCGGGCGGTCGGGGGCGTGCTTCGCCATGGCCGCCGGGTCGCGCAGGAGCTGCCCCCACGTCACACCCCCGATGCGCTTCATCACCAGCACCGGGAGGCCCGCTTCGTCGAGGCTCAGCGAATACACGGGCAAAATGTTGGGGTGCTCGAGGCCGCCAGTGAGCCACGCCTCGGCGAGCAGCGCCTCGACGTCGTGCTGGGCGCGCAGCGTGGGCTTGAGCGACTTCACGGCGACGTGGCGATCGAGCGCGACCTGCCGCGCGAGCCGCACCACGGCCATGCCGCCTTCGCCGAGCTGTGCCTGGTCGACCAGCCCCGCGGGTCGTGCGTCAGCGTCTTCAACACCTCGAACGCGCGCTTGCCGAGCTTGAGGTCGTGCGGAGGCGCCACCGTCGAGCGCGGGCGTCGCACCAGCGTCTCGCCCTGTTCCGCAGACAGCGTGTCGAGCAGCGTCTGCGCTGTGCCGAGGTCCATCACGTGGGCCCGGTGGTGAGGGCGGCCTGCAAGAACGCCTTGAGCGTCTTGCGCAGCGCCGAGCGGTTGACCTGCGGGTTCATCAGCGTGCGGTAGAGCAGGCCGTCGAAGAGCGCGGTGACCACCTCGGCCACCATGGCGGCGTTGAGCCCGGCTCCGAGGGTGCTTCGCGCCTGGTGCCGG
The DNA here is from genome assembly GCA_044371205.1 of Archangium sp. Lineage (GTDB taxonomy): Bacteria > Myxococcota > Myxococcia > Myxococcales > Myxococcaceae > Archangium_A. The sequence continues at coordinate 35,307 of JBILUC010000055.1, read as the reverse complement.
CGGAGCGCCGCCGTGAGCGCTCGTCGCAGCGTGAGGTCATCAGCCATCAACCGCTCGCGCAGCACCTGGTTGCGCGAGGCCTCGGCGACCACCTCGAACGTCAGCCGCGCGTACTCAACCTGAAACGCCTCGGCCACCAGCACGTCGATGAGACCGTCGAGTGACGAGGCCCAGTCGTCGGCCTCGGCGAAGGCCTCGATGCGGCGCAGCGTCTCGTCTCGCTCGCGCCCGGCGAACTGCAGCACCAGGTCTTCCTTGTTCTTGAAGTACCGGTAGAGCAGGCCCATCGAGACGCCCGCTTCCTTCGCGAGGTCGGCGGTGGTGGCCTGGTGGAAGCCCTTCTCGATGAACACCCGGGCCGCTGCTTCGAGGATTTCCGTTCTTCGCCGCTCGTGAAGCGCAGGGTCTGCCACTCGCATGGGGGTGCATTAGCTGAACGATCGCTCAATGAATAGTTGCGCGGCTGACGGGTCGTTCCATAAAGTGAGCGCTCATTCAAAGAAAGGCGTTCGCGTGACTGCGTTCGAGATGATGGAAGTGGTGGGGCTGGTCTTCAGCTCGGTCGTCGGGCTGGTGTTGCTGCCCTTCGAGCTGTGGAAGTTGAAGCGCCAGGGCTGCCTCGACCGCACGGTGTTCAAGGAACTGCTCGCGTCGGCGAGCCCGGTGGTGCCGGTGGTGCTGACGTCGGGGTTGGCTGGCGCGTGGGCCATGCTCATCTGGTCGCCGGTCGCCGCGCTCACCGGGCCGAGGTGGGCGCTCACCCCGCTCAGCGTCGGCGTGGCCTTCATACTGGTCGACCTCACCTACTACCTCGAGCACCGCTGCCTGCACCGGGTGCGGCTGTTGTGGGCGGCGATGCACTCGGTGCATCACAGCTCACCGCACTTCAATCAGGCGACGGCGTTGCGGGTGTCGTTCGTCGACGGGGTGACGATGCCCTTCTTCTATCTGCCGCTCATCGCGCTCGGCTTCGAGCCGGCGCTGGTGCTCGCGCTCCTGGTGCTCAACCTCTCGTACCAGCAGTGGATTCACACCGAGCTGGTCGGCGCGCTGCCGTGGCTCGACGGGTGGCTCAACACGCCGGCCAACCACCGCGTGCACCACAGCTCCGAGGTGCGGTACCTCGACAAGAACTACGGGGGCGTCTTGATGGTGTGGGACCGGCTGTTCGGCACATGGGCGCCGGAGGAGGGCGAGATGCGCTACGGGCTGACGACGCCGCTCGCCTCACACCACCCCTGGGCGGTGCACTTCGCCGAGGTGGGTCGGCTCGTCACCGCGCTGCGCGCCACGCCGCGGTGGCGTGACCGGCTGGCCCGGCTCTTCCGTGGCCCCGAGTGGGAGCCGCCGGTCCGTTGACCGCTCAGGGCTCGAGCTTCGCGCCCTGGTCGACCCAGCGACCGAGCAGCTCGCGCTCGGCGTCGGCCATGCCCGTCTTGTTGATGAAGGGCATGGTGCGGTTGACCACCGCGCGCTCCTTGATGCGGGGCGCCATCTTCTGAATCTGCTCGGGGCTGTCGTACATCACGCCGCTGGGCGCCGCGGGGAACATGGGCTCCGTGGGCTTCGCGGAATGGCAGCTGACGCAGCGGGCGTTGATGACGGCCTGCACCTTCGCGAAGGTGACGGCTTCCCCCGGCGCGACGAGCGAGGCGGTGCCGGCGTCGGCGAGGTCGATGGTCGCGGTGGGCGGAGGCGTCACCACGGCGGCGACCTCGACCTGGCGCGTGGTGAGCACGAAAAGGAGCACCGTGGCCACGGTGGCGATGGCGAGAATCGGGCCCAGCCAGCCCCCGACGCTCTTCATCCCGAAGCGAATGTTCATGAAGTGGCGAACGCCCGCGCCCGCGAAGATGAGCACGAAGAGGATGAGCCAGTTCAGCGGGTGCCCGTACGTACCGGGGAAGTGGTTGCTCAACATGATGAAGAGCAACGGGAAGGTCATGTAGTTGTTGTGAATGCTGCGCTGCTTGGCCTTCTGGTTGAGCGCGTAGTCCTGCTCCTGGCCCGACTGCGTGGCGGCGACGAGCTTGCGCTGGCTGGGCACGATGACCATCCACACGTTGCCGGTCATCACCGTGCCGAGCAGCACGCCGACGTGGAGATACGCCGCTCGCCCCGAGAAGAACTGCGTCAGCCCGTACGAGATGGCGAGCAGCGCGAGAATCGAGAGCGCCGAGGCCGCCTTCGGCACCGACTTGCCCAGCGTGCGCCACAGCACGTCGTAGACGACCCACGCGAGCACGAGCGAGCCGACCGAGAAGGCGACGGCCTCGGCGTAGCCGAGCGCGCGCACCGAGGGGTCGATGAGGTAGGCGCCGGCGTTGGAGTAGTAGACGACCACCAGCAGGCCGATGCCCGAGGCCCAGGTGGTGAAGTTCTGCCACTTGAACCAGTGCAGCTTCTCGGGGAGCTGGCCGGGCGCGAGCTGCTTCTTCTCGACCTCGTAGAAGCCACCGGAGTGGACCATCCACATCTTGCCCTCGTAGCCGACCTCGTTCTCGCGACCCTTTGCCTTCTCGAGGTTGCGATCGAGCCAGTTGAAGAGCATCGAATTGCCGATCCACATGATGCCGGCAATGAGGTGGACCCAGCGGACCAGCAAGTCGAGGAACTCGTGAAGCGTCACGCACGGGAATCTACCCTCGCCGGCGGTGCCGCGCTCGTATTCATCGCGGCCCGGCGGGGTCTCGCATATCTGGCCAAAACTCGGTCGGAAGATTGAGTTTTGGCCACTTATGAGAAAAGAGAAGTGGCCAAAACCCACCTCGCGGAGGCACTTTTGGCTATGTATGAGCCATGGTCACGCTGGTTGCCCGAGACTTCGAACGCGCCCTGCTCGAAGAGGCGCTGCGCTCGCCTGAGGCAGAGCTCATCGCGGTGTACGGCCGGCGGCGCGTCGGCAAGACCTTCCTGGTTCGCGAAGTCTACGCACGTGAGACCTGCTTCGAGTTGGTGGGCATTCACGACGCCGACCTCTCGACGCAGTTGCGTGCGTTCGCGACTGCGCTGCGGGTGGCGACCCGGGCCCCCGCAGACCCCCAGCCTCCGGGTGACTGGCACGCCGCCTTCGCCCAGTTGGCCAGCCTGCTCGAGGCACGCTTCAAGCGTCGCAAGGGCAAGCAGGTGGTGGTGTTCGACGAGGTCCCCTGGCTCGCCTCGCGGAGGTCGGGGTTTCTCCCGGCGTTCGAGCACTTCTGGAACACCTGGGGCTCGCGGCAGTCACGTCTGGCCGTCGTGATGTGTGGCTCGGCCGCCTCGTGGATGTTGCAGAACATCGTGCGCGAACGGGGCGGGCTCCACAATCGGGTGACGCGGCGGCTGCGCGTCGCGCCGTTCTCGCTCGGCGACGCCGAGGCGCTGCTGGCGTCACGTGGCGTCGAGCTCGGGCGATTTCAGACCACCGAGCTGTACATGGCGCTGGGCGGGGTGCCGCACTACCTCTCGCAGGTGCGCTCGGGCGAATCGGCCGCGCAGAACCTCGATCGCCTCTGTTTCTCTCGAGACGGGTTGCTGCGCAGCGAGTTCAAGAACCTCTACGCGTCACTCTTCGAGCAATCAGAGCGTCATGAGGCGGTCGTTCGCGCGCTCGCGAAGAAGCGACGAGGCCTGATGAGAACGGCGCTCCTGGCTTCGGCTGGCATCGGCTCGGGCGGCGCGGCGACGAGGGTGCTCGATGAGCTCGAAGAGTCAGGCTTCATTCTGCAGATGCCCCGGCTCGGTCGTGCCAAACGCGAAACGGTCTACTGGCTCGCCGACGAGTACTCGCTCTTCTATTTGACGTGGCTCGAAGGCCATCGAGGCAGCGCCGACGGCGCGTGGATGCGAAAGCAGGGCACCCCTGCGTGGCGTTCGTGGTCGGGTCTGGCCTTCGAGGCGACCTGCTTGAAGCACGTCTCGGCCCTCAAGCACGCCCTCGGCATCTCGGGCATCGAGACCGTGGAAGGCTCGTGGGAGCGTCGGGCCGACAAGGACCTTCATGATGGCGCCCAGATCGACCTCGTGATCGACCGCGCCGACCGCAGCATGAACCTGTGCGAGATGAAGTTCTCCGAGGCAGAGTTCGTGGTCGACAAGGCGTACGCGCGTGAGCTGCAGCAGAAGCGAGACGTGTTTCGCGCCGCCACGGGAACGAAGAAGGCGCTGTTCCTCACGCTCGTCACCACGTACGGCGTTCGCGAGAACGAGCACGCGCGTGGGCTGATTGGGAGCTCCATCACGATGGATGCGCTCTTCACCCGCAGGCCCCACCGTGTCTTCAGCGGGTCAGCACCACCACGCGACCATCGACGTTGAGCACCGCGCCGTGCTCGTGGGTGAACACCGGCTCATCCCAGTGAACGTGACCGCAGGCGATGAGGGGCGCAGAGGTCAGCGCAATGGCTGAGTTGCCTCGCTGTGACGGTGAACCCGCAGGTCCCTCATGCAGCACCAGCAGATCGGGCGACTCTTGAGCGACCAGCTCGATGGCCGCCAGTTGGTCGGCTTCGGCGCGGCGGCCCGCGCGATGGGGGTCTCCGCAGATCAACCCCACACCGCCCAGGCGCAGGGTGTCGAAGGTGGCGAGGCTTCCGTCGAGCAGCCCGGCGGAGCGAACCCCGGAGACGTCGTCGTGGTTGCCCGCGACCCCAGCGACCCAGCGCGCATGTTTCGAGAAGGCGGCCCACACCTCGCGCACGTCGCCGAAGCCGCCGCGCTTCATCGCGTCTGGACTGCTGAAGAGGTCTCCGGTCAGGACGACTCCCGTCCGCGAGGGTGCGGGTAGCTCTCCGGAGGCGCCGAGAGCGGCGAGCTCTTCTGCGACCACGCAGCCCGCGAGCACCAGCCTCGAGTCGGGCCCAACAGGGGCGACGCCCTGCAGGTCTCCCGTGAACACCAGCGCCTCGAGCCCATCGGGCAGCCCGGTGACGCGACCCCGGAGAATCGGAATCGAGACGGACGCTCTCCCGCCGCCACGCTTCGCGTTGAGCGCGCGGACCCGGTGAATGGGGCTGACTTCGATGTGGAGGTCGTGGAGTCGCATGACGCACCCACGTTGGGGGACCCCTCGGCTGACGCCGGTGTGTCGGTTCCGCGTGATGGGTTCGGTTCTCCTCGCAGTGCTGGTCGCGGCGAGTGCCGATGCCGGCGTGACGCTCGACACGCGCGTCCGCACGTTGATGCACACCCAGGTGACGCTGGCGTTGCCGTCAGACGTATCCGTCGAAGTGCGTGAGGCGGCGTTCGTGGAAGGCTTCGTCGTCTTCGAGGGCATCACAAAGGCGCCTTCATTCTCGGTCCGAAGGAAGGTCAGCCGCTGGTGCGCACCTTCGGCGCGGCGGCGGTGTGGGTGACGCCCGACGGCAAGGTGCACGCCACCGAGGGGCTCGAGAAGAAGCGCGAGGTGTGGACGGCGCCGAGTGGTCTGCCTGAATGACGCGCTCCACCTGAGCGTGTTCTGGTGTCGCTCATGCTCCCCGTGTTCACGATGGCGCTCCTCGCAGCCGCTCCCGATGCGGCACTGCTCGACGCGCTGGCCGACCAGGCGCTCGCGATGCAGGCGTTCTGGAAGAAGGCCTCGTGCGAACTCGACGTCGTCGGTGAAGAGAAAGACAGCGACGGCAAGGTGACGAAGAGCACGAAGACCTCGATGCGCGTCGCGCGCGATGGCACCACGGTGACGCGCACGCTGCTGCACCACGAAGAGAACGGGAAGGACCTCACCGAAGCGAAGCGCAAGGAACTCGAAGGCAACGAAGGCACGAAGACTTCTCGCTCGCCCTTTCACCCGCTGGACCGAAGCAAGTACCGCTTCACCTCACTCACCGATGACTCGTCGCGCATCGCGTTCGAGCCCCTCGGCGCGAAGACCGAAGAGAACCTCGTCGGGGAAGCGAAGGTCGACCCGGCTTCGCGCCGCGTGCTCTCGCTCGACATGCGGCCGGCGAAGTTCCCGATGTTCGTCACCGAGCTCGCCATTCACGTCGGCTTCGACGCCGACACCCCACAGGGCAAGGGCATGTCGGTGCTCACCGTGAAGGGCGTCGCCGGCCCTTTCTTCTTCAAGCGCGGCTTCAACGTCGTGACGACGTTTCGTGACTACGCCGCGCTTCCCTGAGGACGCGAGACCCCATGTTCTTCACGCTCCTGTTGGTGGTGTTGGCTCAGCCCGCGAAGCTCCCGCCGTTGAAGTGCGGCAAGGGCGAGAAGCTCGAGCGGCGAGAGGTCGAGCACCAACTCAGGGAACAGTGTGTTCGGAACCACTGGAGCGTGCGCGGGCGCTCGCTCGACGCACAGGGGCGCCTCCGCAGCCAGTGGAACATCGACGACGCCGGCGTGAAGCACCTCGACGACTTTCTCGAGAACGGCCAGCTCGTCGCCCGGTGGGAATCACGCGGCCTCTCGACCCTCGAGGCTGCATGGTGGCCGGCCACCTGCCCGCGTATCGAACTGCGCGGACGGGACGAGGTCTACCTGCCGAAGTGTGCTGCAGCCTGTGACGGCGTCGACGGTGGAGCGCGGGTGCTTGTCCTGCCGGCGCAGTTCTCGCGAAAGCTCGACCTCACGCCCGGGCCGCACGAAGGCCTCTCGTTCAGGCTGACCTCGTTCTCAGACGGTGGCACCGAGGTGTGCTCGACCGGTGGTCGGTGTGACCAGGTGACGGGGCGCGTCGCTTTTCTGAGTCCCGATGGCGGGGGCTTGCTCGCCTCGTTCTCCCGCCCCGATGGAGGCTTCATGGGGCGCTTCGATGTGCGAACCGGTGGTGTTCAGCCCTTCATCGAACTCGAGAGAGCGAGCACCACCTGGGTGGGGACCACGGAGGTGCTTGTCGGCGATCCCCAGCGCCTGGTGGACGCCCTGACCGGGAAGACCTTGATTCAAGACACCCCGTGCCAGGGGCTGGCGACCCTGCTCGAGGATGGCTCCGTGCTCTGCGAAGACGGCCACTTCGTGTGGACGCGTACGTGGGCCAACCACGCTGCCCGGTGCCCCGAGGCGCGGCTGCGAGACCTCTGGCAAACCGACTACGGCCCCAGGGTGCTCCGGCTCTCCGCGCCACGCACCAGCGAATGCGAAGACGTCTTCAGAGGCCTCCTGGAGTGTGCGCCCGGCCTCGACGAGTAGCGTCACTGCTCGAGCGTCAACACGACGTAGCCGGCATGAATCGTGTCGTTGACCGTCATCGCCTCGTGAAGCCACCGCGCGAGGCTCCGTAGCCGCGCACCATCTGGGTGCCCACGTCGACGATGGCCCCGGCGCGCGGAGCGCTTGCTCAACGTCGCGCGCTTCGCGGCACCGACGAAGGCGCACCCGTTGAACGCGACCGAGAGTGCGCCACCAGCCCCAGCCGGAGCATCAGTTTTCCCCGAGCAGGGTCTCGAGCTGCGCCACCACGCCGTCGAAGTCTTTCTTCTCGAAGCCCTCGTGCACGTGGCGCACGCGACCCTTGCGGTCGATGAGCAGCGCAGTCGGCATCATCTTCACCTTGAGCAGGCTCTCACTGAGCTTCGCGTCGGTGTCGAGGAGGATGGGCAACGAGAGCTTCGTCTCGGTGATGAACTTTGGAATCTCGGCCGGCACCGCGGCCTCACCGTCGACGTTCACCGCGTAGATGCGCAGGCCCTTGTCGGCGTACTTGCCCGCGAGCGATTGGTAGAGCGGCAACGATTCACGGCACGGGTCGCACCACGTCGCCCACACGTCGAGCAGCACCACGTGGCCACGTTCGCTCGCCAGCTCGAAGGGCTGCTTCGAAGGGTAGGCGGGCAGGGTGAGGTCGAGCGGCGATTCACCGAACGACGCGAGGGCCGCCGCTGGCTCCTTCGCGCAAGAACTGAGGGCTGCCACGACGAGGAGAACGAGCGTCTGGCTCAGCTGCATGGCGCCGAAGACTAGCTGAACTCACGGCGTGGTGATGCAGAAGCCGAACGACGTGGTCTCCTGCGGCGCGACGGTGACGTTGTGCGGCGCGCCCGTGAACTTCCACACGCTGCCGGTGTCGTCGACCACCGAGTTCCAGAGGGAGTTGATGGTGCCGAGCTTCGCGAGCTCCACCGTCCACGTCTGGGGGGCGGCGGTGGCGTTGTCGATGAAGACGGTCCGGCACGAGCCGGTGCCCCAGTCGGAGTCGACGCGCACCCGGTGCGTCGTGCCCGTCGGCGTCATCGGTGTGCCCGCATCGGGAACGGGCGGTTCGTCGGGGTTGGGTGAGCCACTGCTGCGGCGGGCGAACGACGGCGCGGTGAAGGGCACCTCGAGCAGGGCCTGCAGGGTCTTCGGGGGCGCAGCAGTCGTCGGCAGCAGCCCCTCGGCACCACACGACGCCGCTGCTTCAGAGACGCCGAGCACGTGACGGCTCCAGTGCGAGATGACGCACGCCGTGACGCCGGGGTCTGCCGCGAGCCTTGCGGCGAGCTCGGGAACGCCGGTGAAGGGCCCGTCTGACGCACCCGCGGCGATGACCTCACCTGACGCGTCGGCCTCGATGGTGCGGCCCATCGCATCGAACCCTTCGAAGCCCAGCCCGATGGGGTCCATCAAGCGGTGACAGCCGCTGCACGCCGCGTTCTTCGAGTGCTCCGAGAAGCGTTCGCGGTTCGACTGACCGGGCACGAAGTCGGGGAGGGCCGCGTTCACCCCGGGGGGCGGCGGCGGCGGTGACTGACAGAAGAACCGCGAACGAACCAACTTGCCGCGGTGCACGGGGGAGCTCGTCTCGCTCGTCGCGTGTGACATCAACAACGAGCCCTGACTGAGCACGCCGGCGCGCTCGGGGCCCCACGCGGCGCCGTAGATGGGCACCAGCGCCGCGGGGACGCTCGTCGGCTTCGACGTCAGAAAGCCCTCGAGCGAGCTCGCCGTCGCGAAGCTGGTGAGCGTCTCGTCACGGAGCGCCGCGCGCAACGCCGGGCTGTCGATGGGGAAGAGGGTGGGTGAGCGCACCGCCGAGTCGAGTCTTTCCAGCTCGAGCCATTGCTCGACGAAGTGGTCGAGCGCCTTTCGCGAACGCGCATCGCTCAGCAGCCGCCGCACCTGGTCCATGCGCACCGCGTCGTCTTTCAAGTCGGCGTCGAAGAGCGCCTGGTCGGGAACCGAAGCCCACAGCCCATACGACAGCGCCGCGGCGAGCTCGTCGTTGGTCAACGTGCCGGAACTGTCACCGAGCTCCGTGCGGTACAGGAAAGATGGCGACTGCAGCAGCGCTTCGAGGGTCGCGCGCGCACCGGCTTCGGCGCCGTCGTCGGCGCTCACCACGTCGAACACCGCGCGAAACCGGGAGACCTCTGCGGGTCGAAGCGGCCGGCGGAACGCGCGTCGCCCGAAGTCGCGAATGAACTGGTCGGCGCACGCCGCACCCCCGCACGGGAGCAGCGTGTTGACCTCGAGCTGCGCCGCCACCTCTTCGCTCACGCGCCGCACGGCGTCGACGTACAGCTCCGAGGCGCGCAGCAGGTCTGCGTTGCTGTCGTACCCGTCAAGCACCGCATCGGCGGGGAGCAGCGAATGAACGCGCGCGCCCGCACCGGCGCGAAGGGCCTCGAAGGTGTTCTCGAGCTCGTACCGCGAGAGCCGACGAATGCGCGGGGGGGCCGTCGCCGCGACGCGCGCGGTGCCGTCGAAGCACGCGGCGAGCTGCGTCGAGCCGGGGGGCTCCTTCCCCTCGGGCTCGACGGTGCCCATGCAGCTGCAGAGCACCGAGAGGAGGAACGCGGCGCGCTTCACGACAGGCCCTCCAGGGTGCCGGGGTGACGCGCGTCGTGGAAGGTGGTGTTGGTCAACCCCATCGCCTGACACAGCTCGGTGAGCAGCTGGTTGTGCGGCGTCGGCGGCCTCGCCACGAAGCGCCCCGGGCGCCAGCGACCTCCGGCCTTGCCCGCGAGCACGAACGGCACGTCTTCACACGTGTGCAGCCCGCCATCGCCGAGCTCCTTCACCCAGACCACCGCGCTGGTGTCGAGGAGCGAGCCACCGCCTGCAGGGTCTTCCCGGGCCGCGAGCCGCGTGAGCAGTTGCCCGAAGGTCTCGGCGAACCACCGCTCGGCTTTGACGAATTCGTCGTCGCCGCGGTGCGACAGCTCGTGGTGCGAGATGGTCGACCCGAGCCACGTGGGCACCAGCGGGCTGACGGTGTGTGCGAGCTGAATCGTCGTCACGCGCGTCATGTCGCACGCCAACGCAGCCACCATCAGGTCGAGCTGCGCGAGGGCGATGGCGGGGAAGTTCGACGGGTCTTGCGAGTTCATCGAGAGCACCGGCGTGGTGCACCCGCTGCCCGTGGGTTGCGGGGCATCGAGGCCAATCTCCATCGCGCGCAGGGCCGTGAGGTGCGCGTCGAGCTTCACCGATTGCTCTGCACCCAGCCGGCTGCGCATCGCGCCGAGGTCTCCGCGCACCGCGTCGAGAATCGACTGGCGCCGGCGGCGCAGCTTCGCGAGCTCCGTCGGGCCGCCCACCACCGCACCGAACAGCCGCGCGAAGGCGTTGGTCGGGCTGTCTTCGGGGTGAACGAGCTGGCCGTCGGCGTAGCTCATGCGCGTCTGCGAGTTGGCCCCCCACGCACTGGTCTGCACGCCGAAGGACAACGAGCGAAAGCGCGAACCACCTCCGATGCGGGCCGCGACGTACTGGTCGACGCTGTCGGGGCCACCGGCGGTCAACATCGCCCGCATGCCACCTTCGTGGTTCGTCGCGTCGGGGAAGAAGAGGCCGCTGACGGGCATCACGCTCGCGCGGTGCGGCAGCAACGGCTCGAGGATGGACCCGGCCGCCACCGAGAAGCCGTCGGGGGTCGACGTCGGGTGCCATCGAGCGCTTCGATGGGCGGTGCCGTTGGGGCTGAAGAAGAGGATGAGGCGGCGCGCCTGGGGCAGCGACTGCTGCGCGTGCGCCTTCAAGAACGGCGCTGCGAGGAGCGAGAGACCTGCGCCGAGGGCCGAGCGTCGAGTGAGCACGCGCGCACGCTAACGCGTTGGCTCAGCCCATCACCAGATGGGCGCGCTGCTGAGACGGGGCGATGCGCGCCACGAGGCCTGAGGTGAACTGAATCGCGTCGTCTTCCATGCCATCGCTGAAGATGACGCCGCCCGAGGGCATGAGCGATTCGAGCTCGAGCGGGCTCGCTTCGTTCACCGCGCCCGTCACCTGCGAGGTCGCGCTGTGCTTCGAGGCGAACGGCTCGCGCACCACGTAGCGCAGCTCTCTCGCGTCCCACGGCATTCGCAGGGGGCTCAGGGCCTGGCCGCCGAGTTGCTGCGACATCGCCGAGGCGAAGGTGCACACCGAGCTGAGCCACCCGGTCGAGCCGGCGCCGGTCGAGACGAGCACCCCGCTCGAGCTCTGGCGTTCCCACGTCTTGTTCGAGCGCAGGCGGTAGTGCGCCGAGACGTGCGTGCGCGCGCCGATGAAGAGGTCGTTGAAGGCGAGCAGCTTCTGGCCGTCGCTCAAGCGCGCCTCGGCGAGGGTCACGTGCTGCACGCGGTGGGTGTTGGCCAGCACGGCGCGCAGGGCGGCCTGCAGCCCCTCGAGGCGGAAGGGCAGCAGCACGCCGTCGAAGCGCTCGGGGTCGGGGTTCACGCCGACCAGCGGGCTGTCGCCGACGTACTTGGCGACGTTGGCCACCGTGCCGTCCTGGCCCAGCACCACCACCGCGTCGGTGGGAGAGAAGAGGTACGTCGGGGCGAGCGCGCGCTCGAGCACCTGCACGGGGAGCCCGACCTGCAGGCGCTCGCGCGTGAAGTCGAGCGCGCGGCGGTAGGTGTCGTACTCGCGCGCGTAGTCGTCGAAGTCGAGGCCCGCCTGGTCGAGGTAGAACTTTGCCTGCGCGCGCGTCGCGAAGCGCTCGGTCAGCGCCTCGAGCCGGGTCTTGCGGGTGATGAGCACGAGCTTTTCAATCGCCATGACGTTCTTTCTCCCTCTCCCTGCGGAGCGGGGAGAGGGTCGGGGTGAGGGGCCGTGCGGGCGAAGGGGCGAGTTGAAAGCGCCCCTCACCCCTGCCCCTCTCCCCGCTGTCGCAGGGAGAGGGAAGGCACTTCACTTCTTCGGGGTCGGGTTGCTGGGGATGAGCGAGCGCAACAGCTCAGGGCTGACGTTCAGCTCGCCGATGCGCTCGGCGTTCTCAGCCAGCTCGCGGAAGGCGACGGCGATCATCGTCGCCGGGTCACCACCACCGCTCTGCATCGCCGACAGCACCTTCCAGTCCATCGTGCGCAGGGGCTCGAGCTGCTTCGCCAGCGCCCACGCCGCTGCGTCGGCCGACTTCTTGTCGTTGGCCGCCTTCTGCTCGACGAGCTGCTCGCGTTCCTTTTCCATCGCGATGTCGGCCGCCATCTTCGTCTCGCGAATGTTCCGGCGCTTCTGCTCGACCATCACCTCGGTCTGCAGCTCCGATTCCTTCACCGTGCGCTCGAGCGCCACCGCCGCCGTGCGTCGCTCGTACATCGCCTCGTCGCTCTTCTTCTGAAACGCCTCGCGCGTCTCGGCCTCGAGCGCGCGCGCCATGTCGGGCGTGGGCTTCATCGAGAGCACCGTCACTGCGAACAACTCCACACCGAGCGACTGCACCGCTTCCGATGCGCGCAGCCCCGCCAGCACCGTGGCAGACAGCGACTCGCTCGCCGCCAGCGCTTCGGTGAGCGCCAGCTTCCCCACCACGCCGCGCGTCAGCACCTGCGCCGCGTGCACCAGCCGCTCCTCGAGCTTCTGCGGGTCGTCGCTCTTCCACTGCCCGGTGCGGGTGATGGAATAGTCGAGCAGCCCCGCCAGCTTCTTCGCGTCGGCCACCCGCCAGGTGAGCTGCCCCTGAATGGTGAGCGTCTGGAAGTCGGCGGTCGTTTCCTGAAACGCGAAGGGCACGTCGGCGCTCGAGAGCGGCACCAGCACCAGCGTCGACGTCGGTTCCCAGTAGAAGAACGAGAGCCCAGGCCCCTCTCGCTTCACCTTCCCGCCCTTGAACTGCATCACGTACTGCGTCGGCGCCGTCTTCAGGTATCGGATCATGTGACCTCCTTAAGAGTCAGTTAGACTCTAATGATGGTCGTGACGCTCTGCAACGTCATGTTCTGACGGGCGGTTAGAAGCAGGCGGTGCGGTAGGTGACGTCGATGCTGGCGCCCGAGGGGGGCACCGGGGTGTTGAAGACCACCGAGTTGGTGGCGGCGTTGAAGGACCAGTTCGTCGTGGGCTGGCCGTTCACGGTGACGGTGATGTCGGCCATGCCGCGGGCGGCACCTTCGAGCTCGAACTCGCGACGCGAGGCGAACACGGTGCGGCTCACCGACTCGAGGTCCATCGCCCAGTTGGTGGTGCAGATGTCGGCCTCGATGCCGCCCGTCGCCAGGGTGACGGCACGGTAGCGACCGGTGAGGTCCTGGCCTTCGGTGCGGCACGTTGGCGACAGCGGAGAGAACGGGCCCACCACCGAGATGTTGACCAGTTCCCGGCGCCCGCCCTTCACCTGCCGCAGCGCCGCGACGTACGAGCCCGGAGTGTTGGGCGATTGATCCGCCGCGTCAGACACGATGACCACCGCCAGCGCGGCGGAAGGGCGGATGAAGCCCGCGTTGGGCCCCATGCGGTTGGTGTCGTTGACCGCAGCGGCCATCGAATCGAAAGGGGTTTCCCAGCCGCTGCCGGTGACGCCCACGTTGACCTTGCTCGTGAAGAGGCTGGCGAGGTTGGGGGTGGTCGGTGTCAGCACTGCGGGCTGCCCGGCGCTGCGACGCAGCACGCCGGCCTCGAGCTTGTCGGTCGTCACCACGCCCATGTGCCAGTCGACGCCGCTGGTGCTGGCCGCGCTGATGAACGACGCGAAGTTCGCACCGAGCGCAGCCTGTTCGTCGCCCATCGAGCACGAGTTGTCGATGACCAGCAAGATGTCGGTCTCGCTCGCCACCTGCTGAAAGCCCTCGGTCTGCAGCCCCATGGTGTCAGCGTTGCCGATCAGCGGCACCTCGAGGCGCTCGCCGGCAGTGGTGACGAAGGTGAGCCTCGAAGCAAACGGGCCCACGGTGTTGGGCTGCGCGTTGACGGTGAGCGTGAACGAGTCTCCCGGCTGAATCGTGGTCGACGTCGCCAGGGCGGAAGTGAGGCGGAAGGGGGGCGCCGGGGCCGCGGGAAGGTCGATGGTGATGGGAACGCCGCACACGTTGTAGAGCGTGACCGGGCGGCTGGCCGAGGTGCACCCGGTCTGCACCAGGCCGACGTTCACCGCCGCAGGCTCGGCGATGAGGCACTGACCGACGAGCAGGCTGACGGGCAACGCGCGGTCTCCTGCCTCGCCCGACGCGTGGAAGCGCACGTTGCCCCGCAGAAACGTGCCCACCGGCGTGGTGGGCGGGACGACGGCGTTGACCACCAGCGCGCGCTGGCTGCCGCCGGAAATGAGCACGCTGCCGTCAGTGGGCTGGGCGAGGGTGAAGCTGAGGTCAGAGGCCGGGGCCATCTCCACGCCGCTGAGCAGACAGACGCTGCCATTCGACGCGGTGTTCTTCACGGTGATCGAGCGCGAGAGCGTCGAGCCTGCGGGGGCGCGGCCGAAGTCGAAGGAAGGCGGTGAAACCTGCAGCTGACACGACTCACGCAAGCGCGGCGAAGCGGTGATGGCGATGCGGGCCACCGGCTCGAGCTCGTCGTTGGAATAGATGAGCAGGTCGGCCTCGCGGAGGTTGGTGTTGCCCACCGGCGTGATGGTCAGCTCGAACTCGATGACGTTCTTGCCGGCGATTGCGGGCACGCCGACGGCGGGGTCGTACGAGATGGAGCGCAGGCCGACGCCGAATTCCGAAGGCGAGGTGTTCTGGTTCTTCGGCACCACACCGAACCACGGCAACGCACCTGCCGGGCCGCCGAGCACGAGGTTGATTGAGGTGTCGCCCGCGGTCGCCGGCGAGGTGCCGACGTTCTGCACGATGATGCGGCGCCGCGTGGTCTCGTTGAGCGGCACCGAGCCAATCTGCAGCGGGTTGGGGTCGACGCGAATGCGCGGGCCGCCGCCGACGCAGGTGAGGGGAATGCGCGCGGTGGTGACCGGCTCGGTGCCCAGGTCGACCTCGAGCACGCCGCTCTTCGGGCCCAGGCTCGTCGGCGAACACTTCACCTCGACGGTGGCGGTGCCATTCGGGGGCAGCGCGGTCGAGGCGTTGCCGACCACGAAGTCGCTTCCCGGCAGGCGCGTGACCAGCGAGAGCGGCGCGTTGGAGCTGCTGGTGAAGGTGATGGTCTTCGACACGGTCAGGAGCAGCGGCACGCGGCCGAAGTCGAGGCGCGAGGGCGTCCACGCGAGGGCGGTGTCGTCTCCGCGGCCGGTGAGGGTGATGACGCCCGGGGGGCACGCGGCCGAGCGGCGCATCGTCACCGTCGCCGAGTAGACCCTCGGCTCGAGCGGCTCGAAGCGCACCGCGACCCGGCGCTCGTCCATCGCGGGCACGGCCAGTTCGCCCGCTGCGGGGGTGGTTGAGAACGCCGCGAGGTCGGCCCCCTCGACTGCGCCCACCGTGGTGGAGGTCGCCAGCGGGCTCCCGTTGCGCAGCACCACGTCCATCGACACGGCGTGGCGGAGTGGCACTGCGCCGAAGTCGAGCGTCGAAGGAACGAAGCAGTCGCGGGCGACGGCAGTGGCGACCAGCTCGATGAGCAGCTCGTCGTCACCCGCCCGGCCACCGGCGACCTTCACCGAGAAGCGCGCGCGGTGTTCGGTCTCGGGGGTGGTCGCGTCGGACGCCTGGGGTGCCTCGAAGCGAAACGGCAGCCCTTCGTCGGCGTCGGCGGCGATGGTGAGCCCCTCGCCTTCGAGCGTGAGTGCGGGGTCGCCCTCGAGGCGGGTGATGCTCTCGATGCTCGCCTCTTCGATGCCCACGTTTCGCACGGGCACGCGGCCCTCACCGCGCTCCCCCATGAAGACGGGCTCCGCGCGCACCGAGACGTCTCTGAGGAGCAGCTCGCGGCCGGTGGGCGAGACCTGCACCACCACCACGTCTGCATAGCGTGCTGCGATGGAGGGGTCGGTGCAGCGACAAGCCCCAAGCCCCAGAGCGAAGACGACGGTCAGCCAGCGCATCGTCAAAGCGTAGCCGCGGGCGAATGCCGGTGTCTCGCGCAGTGGCCATCGTGGCCTGCGTTTGCCAGATTGGCGAGGTGATCATCGGGCGCGCGTGGCTCTTCGCATTCGTGGCTGGGTTCGTGCTCTCGTTCGTGAGCTGTGGGGAACGGCCCTGCGGACCCTCGACGTGCGCCCGGGGGTGCTGCGGGCTCGATGGCCAGTGCAGCTCGGGCGAGCTGCAGCTCGAGTGTGGGTCCAGCGGCGAAGCGTGCGTGCGCTGTTCCCGCAGCGAGCGCTGTGAAGAACGCCAGTGTTTGCCCAACGAGGTCATCGATGCCGGGCCCATCGACGCGGGTCCCCCGAGGTGTCGGTGCACCACCTCGTGCTGTCTGCCCGACGGCTCGTGTGCGCCGAACACCGACCCTTCGGCGTGTGGGGCGCCCGGCCTGTTCTGTGGGCAATGTGCGGCGGGGGAGCGCTGCCAGCTCGGAGTGTGTGTGGCGACGGCGTGTGGCGGGTGCCTCGACCCGCTCGGGCAATGCCGCGCTGGCAACACGCTCACCGCGTGCGGGAGTGCCGGCGGCGTGTGCGTGGCGTGCGGGGCCGATCAGGCCTGCCGCAGCCAGCGGTGCGTGTTCACGAAGTGCGACGAGACGAATTGTCGTTTCGGGTGCTGCCGCGCCGACCTGAGCTGCGAAACCAGGGTGAGCGCCACGGCCTGCGGCGCGAGCGGGGCGCGGTGTGTGACGTGCCTCAGCACCGAGCGCTGTGTGGCCGGCGTGTGCCTTTGATCAGAACGTGCCGTACACGCCGTTGAACGCGATGGCGAGGCGGGGCTTTGGCTTCGCCTGAGGCGTGGTGCCCTCGAGTGCGATGACGGCGCCCGCCGCAGCGGGGATCGAGCCAATGGCGGTGAGCAGGTAGGGCGCGATGTCGCGCGAGGGGTTGATGGCGAGCGCGAGGCCCGTTGCGCCCGCGACGAGGAGGGCGCAGCCCAGGAAGGCGAGGGTGATTTCCCCGTTGCCTCCGAGCGCCTGATGCAGCGTGAAGGACACCCCGGTGATGAGCAGCGCCGAGAGCGCGGCGGTAGCGAACACCGCGTCGAAGTTGGGGTTGGCGCCGACGAGCAACATCGCGATGCCGAGGCCCGCGGCGCCCGCAAGAGCACCGCCGCCAGTCGAGAGCAGGGTTCGCGTCACGACCGACGGCGGGGCTGGTGCTTCGGCAGGTGGGGTGAGGCGGGTTTCGGGGGGCGGTTCAGCGGGTTCGACCTGGCTCAAGGCCAGCGCGAGCGCGAGTGACAACATGGTCCGCCTCCCCTCCGACCTCAAGACATCTCAGGTGTTGTTCGGCTTGGCCGTCTTCTGGCCGGCCTTCTTCCAGCCGGCGATGCCCTCGGGGAGCACCGAGACGTCAGTGTAGCCATTCTCCATCGCGCGCTTGGCCGCCGCGTGCGACGCGCCGCACATCTCGCTGGCGCAGTAGAAGACGAGCTTGCTGTTCTTGTCAGCAGGCAGTTCGTTCACCGCGTACTGCGAGCTCGACGTGAGGAGCACCGCGCCGGGGATGACGCCCTGCTTGGAGCGGGTCTCGCTGCCGTTCGCGTCGACGGGAGTGGCCTTCTTTTCCTTCGTCCACGTGGCGACCTGAGCGACGGTGGCCTTCGAGGGCTGGGCGCTGGCCTGCTGGGGGCTGTCGTTGCCACACGCCATGGCAGCGAGGGGCGCGAGGGAAAGAGCAACTGCGAGGGTAAGGACGATGCGCTTCATGTGCGACTCCGGGTTGAGGGTTGACGCAGTGAGGATGCACCACGTCGGGAAAGGGTTTCACTAACCACCCAGGCGGGACTTTGCACGAGCCTGTGCGGCGGCTTCAAGGAGGGCGCTGATCATCGGCTCGGGGTCGGCCTTGTTCTTTGCCGCGATGTCGTAGGCCACGCCGTGGTCGGGCGAGGTGCGGGGGAGGGGGAGCCCGAGGGTGACGTTCACGGTGCGAGTGAAATCAAGCAGCTTGGTCGCGACGAGGCCCTGGTCGTGGAACATGGCGAGGGCGACATCGAAGGCGAAGGGTTTGGTGGTGAGGCCCGCGAAGAGGCCGTCGGCGGCAAAGGGGCCGGCCACGTTCACGCCCTGCTTCTTCGCCAGCGCGATGGCCGGTGCAATGACGCGCTGCTCTTCGGTGCCCAGCACGCCGCCGTCGCCGGCGTGCGGGTTGACGCCGCAGACCGCGATGCGCGGCCGCTTGCCGAGAATGACGCCGAGGTGGTGGTCGAGGAAGACGAGCTGCCCGGTGAGCTTCTTCGTGGTGAGTGCCTTCGAGACCCGGGACAGAGGCAGGTGGTTGGTGGCGAGCGCGACCGAGAGCTTCGGGCCCTTCATGAGCATCATGACGTCGCAGTCGAACTCGGCGGCGAGCAGCTCGGTGTGACCGCTGAAGGGGAAGCCGCTCTTCGCGATGGCTTCTTTAGAGACGGGTGCGGTGCAGAGGGCGTCGAGCTCTCCGAGCTTCGCGGCGTGAATGGCGCCCAGGACGTAGGCGAGCTGGGCGTGGCCCCCGAGGCGGGTGGGTTTGCCGGGGGCGCGGTCTTGGGCGGCGAGCTGGGTCACCTCGCGCAGGTTCTCGAGCTTCGAAGAGCGGTCTCCGAAGACCACAGGCGTCAGCGCCTTGCGGACGCGCTGATCAGTCAGCGCCTTGCGGGTGATCTCGACGCCGATGCCGGAGGGATCTCCGAGCGAAATGCCGACGCGGGGCTTCATGGTGGCGACTCCCTCTCCCTGCGACCGCAGGGAGAGGGTCGGGGTGAGGGGCGGCGTAGCACAGCCTGCACACCGGCAATGAAGAGGGCACTCGGTGCGGGACGCGTTCGCACTGCCTTGTGCGAGCAGCCCCTCGACCGCGAGCCAGGACCTTCACGGTTTGTCCTCGATGATGACGGCCGCGAGGGGGGGCGAGGCTCTGAAAACGGGGTCGCCGATGATGACAAACGGCGACGTCCTACTTCTCCACGTCGTTGACATGATTGAAGGGCATGCCCGGCGTCACGGTCTCACCGGCGATGATCCGCTCCTTCGTCGAGATCGACCACACGTCGATGGTCGCGTCGGAGTCGATGTTTCCCGCGGCGACGACCGTCACGTCACAGCCGCCATCGGCCTCGCACTTCACGCCGACCTCGCCGAGCAGCGTCGAGGGAATCGACGACAAGATCAGCCGATTGTCGGGCTTCGGCGAGGTGCCGACTTCATCAGCGAAGACGCCCGCGTGCTCACCGCCATCGGGAGCGCCCTGGACCAGCAGGTCGCCCGTCGTCGACACGAGATAGAGGTACCTGTTCCTTCGCTCGGGCGCGAAGCCCATCTTCTCGACGGTCTCTGAATAGACGTCCTTTTCGACGAAGTAGGACTTCTCGGCGACGAACGCTGCCTTCAGGTTGCTCTTCGCCTCCGATGCCCTCGCGCGGTTGTTGAACCTCGGCAGCACGAAAGTCGGCAGCACCATCGACAGACACAGGCAGACCATCATCAGAAGCAGCCCTCCGCCGACGATGATTCCGGCCCACGGCTTCTTTCGCGGCTCGTGCACAGGGCTGGTCACGGGTCCTCGTCGATCACGTGATTGAAGGGAACGCCAGGCGGAATCCCGTACTCACCGATGGTGCGCGTCTTCGTGGAAACCGACCACACGTCGATGGTCTCGTCTTCATCGATGTTTCCTGCGGCAACGATGGTGACCTCACACTCCTCGTCACGCGGGCATCTGACACCGACTTCGCGCATCAGATCCGGCGGGATTCCACTCAGCAGTCTCTGCGTGTCGGCCAGAGGGAATCTTGTGAGATCTGCAGAAACGCCCGTGTGGAATCTCCCGTCGGGCGCCCCCTCGAGCAGGTCTCCACTCGTCGAGACGACGGAGAGATATCGATTGCCGTGCTCAGGGAAGAATTGCATGTGCTCGATCGTCTCGCTGGAGCGTCCGCTGTTCGCAAAGAAGGCTCTCTCAGCCGAGAAAGCCGCCCTCAGGTTGACCTTCGCCTCTGACGTAAGCGGGTGACGGTGGGTGACCACGAACAGTTCTGGAATGGCCCTCAGCGCGAGACACGACAACGCCAACAGCGCACCCGAGATGACGAACTTCCACGGTATTTTGCGCGCCTCGTGCACGAGGGGAGCGTGACCACGCATGCCTCAGTCCGTCAACCGCGTCGCGCGCTCCGCGGAGGTGAACGGGTCGACCTCCGGCGGGTAGAGCACTTCCCACAACGTCAGCGGCTCGGGGTCGGCGACGGGACAGTAGAAGTTCGCCTGCGTCGTCAGCGCCTCGCGCAACGTCTGCTCGCTGAACTTCGCTCGCGCGAAGCCGAGCATCGCGCCGGTGAGCATGCGCACCATGTGTCGCGCGAAGCCGTCGCCCGAGAACGTGAGCACCAACGAGCCATCGTCGCGCGGACTCACGTCGATGGACCGCACCGTGCGCAGCCGTTCCTCGCTGGTCTTGAAGTGAAACGTCTTGAAGTTGTGCGTGCCGGGGAAGATCGCCGCCGCGGTGCGCAACGCGTCGATCGAGAGCGCCGCGTCGGGTGCGAGCGTGTAGCGGTAGATCTTCCCGCTCGAGCTCCACGCCGCGTGAAAGCGCTCGCCTGCCGGCTTGATCAGCTCGACGCGAATGTCCTCGGGCAACGAGGCGTTGAGTCGCGCTCGAACGTCATCGAGCGACGTGCCTGCTTCGACGCGCGCGCTCAACACCTGCATCCGCGCGCTCACGCCCTTGTCGGTGCGCCCGCCGACGACGGGGTTTCGCGGCAGTCCCGCTTCCTGAAACGCGCGCAGCACCTCGCTCTGCACCGTGCGCAGTTCGCCCTGGGCCTGGTACCCGTGGAAGTTCTCGCCCCGGTACGACAGCCAGAACGCGACGATGGAGACTGGCTTGCCCACCAGCCCCTCTTACCTGAGCCGACCTTCAGTTCGCTCTGCGAGCGGTGACCCACGCCGCGAACTCGGACGGGCGGAAACCATAGCGGGCTGCCGTGATCTCGTTGAGGCTCTCCAGATCCAACTCGGCGGCAGCCACGAAGCGGCTGTGTGCGGCCGCGGGCAGCTCGCGTTCTGCGAACCTCTGCAGCGCCTCTCGCCACGCAGCCTGGGGCAAGCGGGCGCGTACGACCCCGGCCACTGCCTGACGGAGCGCAGCGCGATGCTGCAGCCGAAAGACGTCTGGTTCGCCAAGGGCCGTGCGCACCTGCCCGAGGCGCGCTGCCGAACGCTCGTAGGCCCACACGTACAAGTCACGCAGCAGCTCGACGCGATTGAGCTCGTACACGGCCAGCGTCGCGCGTTGGTACAGGTCTCGGGGCACGTCGATGAACGAGAGCGGCACCAGGTTGTGTTCGACGAGCGGAATGTTCGCCGCCAGGCGGGCCACGCGCTTGTTCCCGTCGATGAAGGGCTGCAGGTAGGGGACGTGGACGAGGATGAAGAACGATCTTTCGAACGGATCGTCGATGCGCTGCGCGGTGAGCACCACCTGTCGAAAGCACTCATCGATGAGCTGAGGGTTCGCCAGCGGCAAATACGTGCTCGCCCCGATGGTGACAGGGGTCGCTCGCAAGGTCCCTTCATCGAGGGGGTTGCTGAGAAGGTTCTCCAGGAGCAGCGCGTGCAGCGTCTTCAGCGTGCGCTCATCAAGCCGCGCTGGAGCACCTGGCTCTCCCACCAGCACTTCGATGGCCGCCTTGTGGTTGAGCAGCATCTGCGCCTCGGTCGCGCTCTTGCCCTCCGCCGTCTGGCCCGCCTGGAGCAGCCGCTCCGTGTCGAGCAACGAGTAGGTGTTTCCTTCAAGCCGCGAGGAGTTCCACGAGAGGTCGAGCAGGAACCGCTCGATCACCTTCCGTGCGTAGGTGCCCGCGGGCTGCTGGTCGTCAGCCGTTCGGCCTCGCGAGCTGAGGTGCGCTCGCAAGGCCCTCGGCAGGTATTCCGTTTCGCCAGGCACGTACGCGTCGAGGAATTGACGCTGGTAGCTCACCTGCTTTCGCGTGGTGAAGGGTGGCTCAAGCGCGCGGAGGATCTCCCCGCTCTCTGGCGACAGCGCGAAGCCCTCAGCCGCTGCCGTTTCATCGCGCGAGGTTGGCTGACTCTGTCCAACCACCGACCGCAGGTACCGACGCGCCCGGGTGTTCCCTTGAAATCGAACCTCGCCCGCCACCTCCATTGTTCTGAGGAGGCGAAGAAAGCTTTGGTCTGAGACCGAATCCACGCCCAACTTCGCTCGCAACTCCCTGAGTGAAAGCCCCGATCCAGTTTTTTCAAGGACTTCGAGGATTCGCTCCTTCAAATTCATTCATTCATTCATTCATTCAGTCAGTCATTCAGTCAAGCTATTCGCCAAGGACGGAGGGCTCGCAGGTCATGCGCAGCTCGCTCTCGATGGCCTGTCGGCGCTTCGGGTATTCGCTGGTGAACCACTCGAAGAGCGTCGCGGCCTCTTTGTTCCGATCCAGCTTGCAGAGGCTCGACAGACGAACGCGCCACGCCTCGTCGCTCCACTGACCCGAGACGCATTGGCGCTGGTACTCGCTGAGCAGCAGCAGGGCGTGCTGCGCGCGGTCTTCGTTGAGGAGACGGCGTGCCGCAGCAGCAGAGCGGCGCTCGACGGCCGCGTCGCACGTGGGGAACTCGAGCTCGACCACCAGCGCGAAGTCGGACTGGGTTTCTGCGCTCGAGAGCGTCGGCGGCGCGGGCGGCGTGACGGGAGGCGGTGTGGGCATCGGTTCGGTCGGCGGGGCGACCTCGGGCGTCTCCGGCTGGTCCACCATGGCCGCCACCACGGGCGCTTTCCGCACGGAAGGCGACTTCGGCACAGGCACCGAGTCGACTGTCGGCGCCTCTGGAGCGGGCGCGTTCGTGACGACGGGCGGCTCAGCTTCGACTGGAACCTCGACGACGGCGACCGGCGCAGCACGCAGCTGAACGACCGCAGGAGGCGCCTTCGCAGGCACCACCGCCGCGGGACGAGCTGGCTGAACCGCCGAACGCACCACGACCGTCCCCAGAGACCCGGCGCCGAGCGCCACCACGAAGAGCGTGACCTTCGCGCCGGTGCCGAGCGCGGTCAGGCCCACGGTGCTCATCGACGCAGAAGAGGCCGCGGTCGTGGCTGCCTTGACGGTCGCCGCGCCAGCGCCCGTCGCCACCGTGCTCACGCCGACCACTGCGGTGGGCAACACCACCCCCAACGTGCGCTCGAGGTTCTTGCGCACGCGCGCCTCGTCGCTCGCGCTCGGTTCTCGAGCGCTCAACGCTCCCAACGCCCTCTTCGCTTCAGGTGACAGCGGCTTCATGACGCACTCTCCAGCAAGGCTTCGAAGTCCAACCGGGCCGCGCGCAGGCGCGTGTACACGGTGTTCAGATTCGTCTGGGTGGCCTCGGCCACCTCCGGCGCGGAGTAGCCCTCGACGTCGACCAGCACCAACACCTCGCGCCGCTCGGGCGACAACTTCGCGAGCAGCGCCTCGACGCGCCTCGTCTCTTCTCTCGCTGCGACTTCCCGCTCAGGCCCCGGAGCGCCCGTCTCGAGCGTCAGCGACACCTCTTCCGTCGGCCGCTGCTTGCGCCGCACGTCGCTCGCCACCCGAATCGCAATTCCCAGCAGCCACGTGCGCGCCGCGCTGCGCCCCTCGAAGTCGGCCCTCCGCTTCCACGCCGTGACGAACACTTCCTGCGCCGCGTCGTCGAGCGAGCCCGAATGCACCCCCAGGCGCGCCAACGTCTTCCACACCGTCCGGAAGTGGGCCGCGTAGAGCGCGCCGAACTCCGCGGAATCGGGGAGGTTTCCCATGTCGTAGCGACGTGCGGCGTTCACATCCCACTGAGTGGCGCCAGCAGGGGAAATCTGTTTCTCAAATCTTCACGTCGACGACCGCGCCGGCACGAAGCTCTTGCACGTACTGGTCGGTGTACTTCTCGAGCTGGCTGCGCAGCATCGCCTCGCGCAGCTTGTCTTTCACTTCGTCGAGCGGGGGCGCGGCGAGCGAACGACGCTCTTCGACCTTGAGCACGTGCCACCCGAACTTGGTGCGAATCGGCTCGGAGATGCCGCCCACCGGCAACGAGAACGCCGACTTCTCGAAGTCAGGCATCATGACGCCGCGACGGAAGAAGCCGAGATCACCACCATCGGCCGCCGAGGGGCCCTCGCTCTTCTTGCGCGCCAGCTCGGCGAAGTCGGTGCCGGGCTTCTTCGCCTCGTCCATCAACATCTGCGCCTTGAGCCGTGAGGTCTCGATCTGCTCGGGCGTGGCCTTGGGGTTGACCTGCACCAGCAAGTGCCGCGCGTGCACTTCGAAGTCGGCCGCCTCGTCGTGCGACCAGCGCGCGTACTCGGCCTTCAGGTCTTCGTCGGAGATCTTCACCTTGCTGCGCACCTTCAGGTTCACCAGCTTGAGGCGCGCGAGGTGCTTGCGCATGAAGGCCTTGTACGACGCGAGGGTGTAGCCCTCCTGGCCGAGCAGCTGCTCGAACTGCTCGCTCGAGATGTTGTTCTGCTTCTTCACGTCTTCCATGCCCATGTCGATTTCACCGTCGGTGACCTCGATGTTGAGCTCGCGCACCTGCGATTCCATCAGCTTCTCGCCGATGAGCAGCTCGAGGCCGCGCTTGACCAGCTGCGCGCGCGCTTCGGTGCGCCTGGTGGAATCGGCTTCCTGCCGCAGCTTCTGCAGGTCGGGCGCGATGCGCGCTTCGACCTCGCTCAGGGTGATGATGTCGTTGTTCACCACGGCCGCGACGCGATCGACCAGCTCGGCGTTCGCGAGGGCAGGAATCAGACACAGCAGGCTGATCAGCAGGCGCTTCATCACACGGGCTCCTTATTCTCCGCGGGGCGTCGCGTCCAACGTCGTGGCTGGTTCGTGATTGCCCCGAAGGGTCAGGCGGTGCTCGACGAGGCGCCTCACCGCTGACAGAAGGCCGCTCGCATGCGCCTGCTCCTTCTCTCCCTCGTCGCGGTTTGCTGCACCGGCTGTCTCGATCGCCTGCTGCTCGACGGCACCATCGAGTCGACCCGCAAGGCCGCGCGCGCCTTCGACACGCTGTCTGACCTCGAGGTCGCCAAAGAAGGCGCCGGCTCGTCGCTGGTGCAGCTCGAGGGCATGCAGACCCTCGCCCCCGACAACCAGGACGCGCTCTTCCTCCTCACCCAGTCGTGGACGGGGTACGCCTCGGCCTTCATCGAAGACGCGTGGGAACAGGCGGTCGATCGCGAAGACGACGAGGTCGAGGCGCACCAGGCCGGTCGCGCGAAGGCCGCGTACGACCGCGCGGTGAAGTTCGGCACGCTGTTGCTCGAGGCCCGTCGGCCCGGCTTCGTCGCCGCGCAGAAGAACAGCGACACCATGAAGCAGTACCTCGCTGGCTTCGAGAAGGCCGACGCCGAGAACCTGCTGTGGGTCGGCCTCGCGTGGCTCTCGCGCGGTGGTGTGGCGGGTGATCAGCCCGAGATCATCGCGGAGCTCTTCGTCGGCGTGGCGCTGCTCGAGCGCTCGGTCGAGCTCGACGAGACGCTCGCGTACTGCAACGGGCTCGCCGCGCTCGGCGCGTACCACGCACGCTCCCCCGACGCGGAGCTCGGTGAGGCGAAGAAGCTCTTCGAGCGTGCGCTGGCGCTGACCAACCGCAAGGCGCTCACCGTGCAGCTGATGTACGCGCAGAACCACGCGTGCCAGTCGCACGACGCGGCGGCGTACAAGGCGCTGCTCAATGAAGTGGTGAGCGCGGGTGACGTGCTGCCCGAGCAACGCCTCGAGAACACCGTCGCCCGCAGGAAAGCGGCGCGGTACCTCGGCCAGGCGCGGTTGAAGCGGTGTGGGTTCTCTCTCTCGAGGTGATGCCGATGCGTTCGCTCGTTCTTGCCGTCTCGCTGTTCGCGTTCTGCGCCTCCGCGGCGGAGCCCGTGGTGCTCAAGCTCGGCACCTCCGTGCCGCGCGAGTCGCCGTGGGGCGTGGTGTTGCGCATCTGGCAGAAGGCGGTGAAGGAAAAGACGAAGGGCGAGGTGGAGATCGAGCTCTTCTGGAACGCCACCCAGGGCGATGAGCCGGCGCAGATGGCGAAGCTGAAGCTGGGCCAGCTCGACGGCGCGGTGGTGACCGCAGTCGGCCTCGGCGTCATCGACCCCAACGTGAACGTGCTGCAGGCGCCGGGGCTGTATGCGAACTGGGAACAGCTCGACGCGGCGCGCGAGTCGATGCGCGGGCGCTTCGAGCAGAAGTTCCGCGACGCGAACCTCGAGCTCGTGGGCTGGGGTGACGTCGGGCTCGATCGTTTGATGTCAAAGGGCTATCCGGTGCGCACGCCCGCCGACCTGAAGGGGAAGCGCGCGTGGGTGTGGCGCGAAGACCCTGTGTTGCCGCCGGTGTTTCAGCTTGCGGGCTCGGTCATCGTACCCACCAGCCTCCCCGAGGTGCTGCCCGAGCTGTCGACCGGCAACGTGACGGTGCTCTCGGTGTGCGCGCTGGCGGCAGAGCAGTTGCAGTGGTCGAGCCGGTTGGACCACGTCACGAAGTGGATCGTCGCGCCCAACATCGGCGGCATGGTGATGTCGAAGAAGCGGCTCGACGCTCTGACGGAATCGCAGCGCGCTGCGGTGCTCGACACGGGCAAGGTGGCGGCGAAGGCGCTGACCGACCGCATTCGCGGTGAAGACGCGAAGGCATTCGAGCGGCTGCAGAAGAAGATGACGGTGGTCGAGCCGACGCCTGAAGAGCTCGTGCAGTGGAAGAAGCTCTTCGCCGAAGCGCGCGTGCGGCTGGGCAAGGGCACGCTCGACCCGAAGCTGATGGAGGAGGCGGAGAAGTTCTCGAAGTGATCTTCTCCCTCTCCCTGCGCCAGCGGGGAGAGGGGGTCGTCGTGAGTTCGAGTGAAAGCCTCCTCAACGCTGACGAGGATCGAGACGGCGCTGGCGACGGTGACGCTCACCGCGCTCTCGCTCTCCCTGCTCGCATGGGTCGCGCTCAAGGGCCTCTCGTCGCGCACCACGGCTGACTTCTTCGCCGGCCTCGTCTTCCGCGCCGCGCTTTCGGCGCTCATCGCCGGCGCGCTCACGTGGCGGTTTTCCCGAAGCACCGCGCGCACCTCAGCCGTCGCGCTCGTCGCTGCGTTGCTCGCGTGGGTCTGGCGAGACGTCGGCGTCGACTGGGCGAGCAACGTCTTGAGCTGGCTGCAGGACGGCTCGCTGCTGACCTGGTTCGGCGGCCTGCGCGGGGTCGCGACGCGACTCACATTGGTGCTCGCGATGGTTGGCGCCGCTCTCGCCACCACGATGGGCCGTCATGTCTCCATCGACTTCGCATCGAAGCTCGTGCCCGCGCGCGGCCGTCGCTGGGTCTCGCTCTTCGGAGGAGCGCTCGCGGCGCTGGTGTGCGCCACCGCCGGCTGGGGCTTCTTCGATTTCGTCGCGGTCGACGCGTTCAACGTCTCCGCCTCCGCCGCGCCGATGGACAAGGTGCGCACCGTCACCGCCACGCTGACCCACGACGCGCGTCTCGCGCTCCAGCAACTCTCGCTCGACGTGAAGATGCTCCCGCGCGTGCTCGGCGGCGCCCAGTGGGACCACTCACTCACCGCGGCCGAATGGAACGAGTGGCTGGGCGACGACGCTCAACTGGCAGCACTCAAGGAATCCGACGACACCGCCTTCCGCACGCCGCTGCTCACCGTGCCCGGCACCCCGCCGCGCGGCCTGCTGACGAAGGAACTCGGCCTCTTCGTTCCCCTCGGGCTCTGGTGGCTCGCGCTGCGCTTCGCGATGTGGCTCGTCGCCTCGTTACGAACGCCTTCGCTGCAGAAAGAAGAAGAGTCCGAAGGCCCGTGGCTCAAGTGGACGGCGGGCGCGCTGGTCTCGGTCTTCGGCCTCCTGGGTGGACCCTGGGCCGCGGTGCTCGCGCTCTTCGCCGTGCTTGGCGTGCCGCTCTTCGCCGTGATGGCCGGCGGCGCTGAACTCGCGTGGTGGCTCGCCGACAGCCCGCTCAACCGCCTCGCCCCCCGCGTGATGGATGAGCAGTTCGCCGGCTCACCGGTGCTGGTGACGATTCCCCTCTTCACGGCGCTCGGCTTCGTGCTCGCCGAGTCGAAGGCGCCGCAGCGCATCGTCGAGGCCTCGCGTGCGCTCTTCGGGTGGATGCCGGGTGGGCTCGCGCTGGTCTGTCTCGCGGCGAGCGCCTTCTTCACCTCACTCACCGGCGGCAGCGGCGTCACCATCATCGCCATCGGGGGCCTGCTGTACCCGGCGCTGCGCAGCGAGGGCTACCCGGAGAAGTTCTCACTCGGCGTGGTGACCACGGGCGGCTCGCTGGGGCTCCTGTTGCCGCCGTCGCTCCCCATCCTCGTCTACGCGCTCGTCGCGGGGCTCGAGTTCACCACCGCGTTCAAGGCGGGCCTGTTGCCCGCGATGCTGGTGCTCGTGGTGCTCGGCCTCTGGAGCGCACGCGTCGGACTTCAAGCGAAGGTGCCGCGCTCGAAGTTCGTGGCCCGCGACGCGCTGCGGGCGCTGGGCGTCTTGAAGTGGGAGCTCGGCATTCCCCTCGTCATCCTCGGTGGGCTCGCCACCAGCATGACCTCGCTCGAAGAATCGGCGGCGCTCGCGCTCACGTGGGCAGTGGCGTCTGCGCTCTTCGTGCACAAAGACCTCACGCTGCGACAACTGCCCCGCGTCTTTCAGCAGGCGCTCGCGCTGTCGGGCGCGGTGATTCTGATTCTGATGATGGCCAACGCGTTGATGAACTTCGTCATCGACCGCCAGGTGCCCGCGCACGTGCTCGAAGGGTTGCTCGCGCTGGGCCTCACCGAGCGCTGGCAGTTCCTCGTGGTGCTCAACGTGTTTCTCCTCGTGGTGGGCATGGTGATGGATGGGTTCTCCGCCTTGCTGGTCGCGGTGCCGCTCGTGCTGCCCTTCGCGGCGCACTTCGGGCTCCATCCCTTCCATCTCGCGATGATGGTGCTGCTCAACCTCGAGCTCGCGTTCTGCATGCCCCCGCTGGGCTTGAACCTCTTCATCTCGAGCTTTCGCTTCGAGCGGCCGGTGGTGTCGCTCTACCGCTCGGTGTTGCCCTTCGTTGCGTTGCTGACGGCGTGCCTCGTGGCGGTGATGGCGGTGCCGTGGCTCTCGACCGCGCTGGTGCAGGGCGACATCGACGTGGCGCGCGGGAAGGCCGAGCAGCGGGGTGAGCCTCCGCGCGAGGCGTGGATTCTCGAGTGCGTGCAGCAGGACACGCTCAACCCGCAGCCGTGCACCGAGGCAGACCGCGTGAAGTACGCGCCCCCTGATGCAGGCGTGGAGGACGAGCTCGACGACGCCTTGATGAAAGAGATGATGGGAACGCCGCCGTAGTTGTGTGTTTGCTTAAGTTGTTTGAATTGCTGGCAAAAGCACCTCGCGCGTCCACTCGACCGATGATGCTCTGAGGGCTCCGGTTAACGCCGGGGGAAGTCAGGGTCTCTTTTGGTCGAATGGCGCTCAGCACGGCACTCCGGGAGCACGCCTTCGCCCTCGCGGGCAGAGAGCGGGTGCGCGCCGTGTGGGTGAGCTGGGTCGGCGAGGCGCGCCGAGGAGACCACGAGGCCTTCAAGGCGCTGCACGGGCACTTCGGCAAGCTGGTGCACGCGGTGGTCATCGCGCGGGTGCCGGCGGCCGACGCGGCGGATCTCGTGCAGGACGTCTTCCTGCTCGTCTTTCAGAAGCTCTCTCAGCTCGAAGACGACCAGGCGTTTCCCGCGTGGCTCACGCAGCTCGCCCGCAACCGGGCGTCGCGGCACCTGCGTGACGCGCGGGAGGTCGAGCCGCTCGACGACGAGCCGCAGATCGCCGCACCCGACCGCTCGGCCGCGCCCGACGCGAAGAAGATCATCCGCGCGTTGCATGCGTTGCCCGAGGCGTACGCCGAGACGCTGGCGATGCGGCTCATCGAGGGCATGACCGGGCCTGAGATTGCAGAGCGCACCGGGCTCACGCCCGGCAGCGTGCGCGTCAACCTCCACCGCGGCATGGCGCAGCTTCGCGAGAAGCTCGGCCTGCCCGCCAAACAACAGGAGCCGCTCGATGAAGAGTGACTACCTCTGGGACAAGTCGGGCTCCGACGTCGAGCTCGAGGCGTTCGAAGCGGCGTTGTCAGGGCTCGCCTACGACGGCGATGCGCCGGTGCTGCCCGCCACGCCACCGCTGCAGTTCCCCGCGAAGCCGGCGCGCCCGTCTCCGCCGCTGGCCCCGGTGAAGCTGCCGAGCTACCGCGCCGGCGCCCCGTGGACGCACGCGCGCGTGATGCCGCTCGCGCTCGCGGCGGGGCTGATGCTGACCGGCTTCGGCGTCGCCTGGAGCGCCTTGCAGAAAGAACGCGCCGACGTGCGCAAGGGCTGGAACCTGGTGCCGGTGGTGGTGGCGTCGGTCGACATGTCGGAAGGCACCGTGGTGACGCTCGAGCAGCTCTCGCAGCGCAGCGTGCCCGAGCAGTTCGTCACGTCGTCGGTGGTGAAGCCCGACTCGTCGTCGTACGTGGTGGGGCAGAAGATTCAGGTCGCCGTGGCGGCGGGCGACCCGTTGTTGTGGAGCCAATTCGAAGCGGCGCGTACGGCAGAGCGGCTGGCGGCGAAGGTGCTGCGGCGCGCGCGGGCGCTGGCGGTCGACGTGAAGGGCACCACGGCCGTCGGCGGGTGGATTCGGCCGAATGATCACGTCGACATCATCGGCAGCTTCAAAGATCCTGCGAGCAACGAGCAGGTCGCCGTCACGTTGATGCAAAACGTGCCGGTGCTCGCGACGGGGAAGATCACCGGCACCACCAACGTGAACCTGCTGCCCGAGGCCGAGCGCGCGTACGGCAACGTGTCGCTGATGGTGTTGCCCGAAGAAGCCGAGCTGCTCGCGCTCGCAGAAGAACTGGGTTCGCTGACCTTCACGCTGCGCAACGAAGACGACCTCGACGTGCTCGAGGAGCGTGGCCGCGCCACCCTCAACACGCTGCTGTCAGGAGAGCGCTCGAAGGTCCTGCAGCAGAAGCGCTTCAACACCATTCAGGTGATTCGTGGCGCAACGCCCGCGCCGAAGCAGGGCCCGTAGTCAGGGCGCCGCCAGCGCGAAGAGAGCGGTGAGCATCACGGCAAGGTCGACCACGCCGAGACCGCGACGTTGTTGATGATCAGGGTGTAGCCCCCATCACCCGTCGGCTTGTAGACCTGCGCGCTCGAGCGCGCCGTGCCATCGAGCACGTTGCACAGCGTGCCGTCGACGGTGGGGACGAAGACCGAATCGCCTGTGATCGCGCTGTGGCTGATCAGCGCAACGTTGGTACCTGCATCCGGCACGCGGGCGATGTGCGCGCGCAGCTCGTTGCACCGGTTCTGCACGTTCCCGTAGACGTAATAGGTGAGCTCGGGGCGCTGCTCGACAGTGGGCCCGAGGTTCATCAACTCGGCGCTGCGGTAGCCGCGGCACATCTCCGACGCGAGCACTCGCGAGAACGGAACCTGCCGCGCGGCGAGGTTCTGCCCTGCGGTCTGCGCCTGCGTGACACCGGTGCTCGAGAGCTGACGCACGTTCGCGCCGGTGCACGTCCACGTGGGGGTGACCTGCACGTCGGGGGTGCACGGCTTCCACCAGTTGGGGGACGAGGTGGTGCTCGCGTAGCCCAGCGAGAGGTTGTCGGAGCAGACGTCGGTCGTCGAGGTGGGATCAATCGTCTCGGCGTGGCGGAAGTAGATGACATAGCCACCGCCGCGCAGCGCCTGCATGAACGTGAGCTCGAGCGTCGCGCTGAGTCCGGTGGGCGCGCAGTTCATGCCGTTGGTGTCGCAGGTGAAGAGTGACCAGGTGTAGGGCCGCGGGGTGCCGCTGGTGGTGGGCAGCAGCGCGCTCGTCGGGTGCCGCGCGGGCGAGGCGGCGCCCGCGAAGGCCAGCTCTCCGTCGGTGTCGGAGCTCGGCGCGCCGTTGAGCTTGCGGATGATCTTCACCTGAGGCGCGCTCGTCGCGAGCGACCACGTCATCACGAGGTCGGACACGTCGATCGAGACGGTGAAGGTGCCCGCGTTCGTTCCAGCGTCGACACCCGCGTCGACGCCACCGCCGCCGCCCGTCGTCGAGCCGCCACCTGTTGCTGAACCACCGCCTGTCGCTGAACCACCGCCCGTCGCTGAACCACCGCCAATCGCTGAACCGCCGCCCGTCGTCGAGCCGCCACCTGTTGCTGAGCCGCCGCCCGTCGTCGAGCCGCCGCCCGTCGTCGAGCCGCCACCTGTTGCTGCGCCGCCGCCCGTCGCTGAACCGCCGCCCGTCGCTGAACCGCCGCCCGTCGTCGAGCCACCACCTGTTGCTGCGCCGCCGCCCGTCGCGCCGGGTTCGCATGTGCCCGCGTTGCAGACCTTGTCCTTGCCGCAGTCGAAGGTGTCGACGCACTCTGGCGCGCAACCTCCGCTCCACATGGCGACGAGACAGAGAGCAGCGAGTCGAGGAGAGGTGAACATGCTCGTCTTCAACTCCACCGCGCAGCGCATGAGAAGCGGCATCACGAGGATTGGCTCGGCCGTCGGGCCGCTGCGTCACCACGAGCACCACCCCGGGCAACGCGTCGCGCAGCACGTCGGCATCGGGCCGCACCGGCAGCGCCGCGCAACTGCACACACACCCCAGGAGGGGCGCGAGCTTCACCGCCGACCTCCTTCGTCAGCTTCGCTCACCAGCGCAGGCTGAGCGACGCACCACCGCCAGACGGAAGCACGAGCGGCACGACCACCACGGGAGGCGAACGCGGGAGCGCGAGGCTCACCACGCTCAAGGCGATTGAGGCGACGTTCACCGTGAGGCCCACGAGCGCCGCAGTCGGCAGGCCCGGTGCGGTGCGCCAACCCTCGGCGGTCATCGAGGCGAGCAGCGCGACGTTCCACGCGCCCGAGAGCACAGAGAAGAGGAGCGACGTCACCGCGAGCTGTCGGGAGGTCTGCTTGCCGGTGGCGAGCTGGTGAAGGAGCACCCCGTCCATCGCGAGGGAGGCGACGGTCAGCGCGGCGGACGGTGCAAGCAACAGCCCGACGACGGCCGGGTTGTCGATGCCGATGCCGACGTTGGTGCCTCCAAGCCCCTGGGCCTGGGCGCGGGTCGAGGTGGTGAGGGCAGCGAGGAGGGCGAGGGCGACGAGGGCGGTGCGCATGTGGTTCTCCAGTGAGAGACGCACACAAGGTACGGGTCGCGAGCGGTCGCCGGAATTCGCATTCCCCGCCGGGTTGAATGGGCTCCAAGCCCATGAAGTTGCTTTGGAAACTGGCCCTGAAGCGCTCGCCGAGGAGGGCGCGTTCAGGTTCTGCGTTAACGCCTGTGCGGCACGGGGCGTCCTGTTCGACATGCTCAAGGGAAAAGCGCCGTTGATCTTCGGAGTGGTCCTCGCCGTGCTCGCTTTCATCGTCGGCTGGTCGGGCCTCCAGAAGCAGCGCGCCGACGTGCGCAAGGGCTGGAACCTGATGCCCGTGGTCGTCGCCGGGGTCGACATCTCGGAAGGCACCGTGGTCACCATCGACATGATCAGCCAGCGCTCGATCCCCGATCAGTTCGTGACGTCGTCGGTCATCAAGCCCGACTCGGCGAACTACGTCGTCGGCCAGAAGGTGATGGTGGCGCTGCAGGCCGGTGACCCGCTCCTGTGGAGCCAGTTCGAGACCACGCGCGCGAACGAGCGGCTCTCGAACACCGTGATGAACCGCACCCGCGCGGTGACCATCGAGGCCAGGAGCACGGCGGCGGTCGGTGGCTTCGTTCGCCCCAACGACCACGTCGACATCATCGGCACCTTCAAGGACCCGCAGCGCGACGAGATGGTCGCCTTCACGCTGCTCCAGAACGTCATCGTGCTCGCCACCGGGAAGATCACCGGCAACACCAACGTGAACCTCGTGCCCGAGAACGAGCGCGCCTACGGCAACGTCACGCTGCTGGTCGTGCCGCAAGAAGGCGAGATCCTCACGCTGGCGCAGGAACTTGGCAGCCTCTCGCTCATGCTCCGCAACGCGAACGATCTCGAGACGGTCGACGCGTCGCTGCCGACGTCGGTGAGCACCCTGTTCGATGGCGAGAAGCGCAAGCGGCAGAAGGAAATCCGCGACACCATCACCATCATTCGCGGCAACGTCGCCAGGCAGGAGAAGGAATGATCACCGACCTTCTCTCGCTCGCCCTCGGGTGCGTGTCGCTGGGGCTGTTGTCGGCGTGGCTGGTGGCGCAGGCGCGGCCCGTGAAGGCGCCTTCGGTGCTGTCTTCGGCCATCGACCCGCTGCGAACTCTGCACTGAGCACTGTTCAAAGAAGCTGAACAACATCGTTCAGAACACATCGACTCTGCGAACAATCGGGGCGGGGCGGGGTGTCGGGCATGAAGACACCAACCCTCGTCGTGTTCGTCGTGGGCGCTGACCCGCTGAGCCTCGTCAGTTCGTCTTCGCCGCCGGCTCGATGATGAACTCGACGCGCCGGTTGTTCGCGCGGCCCGTCTCGGTGCCGTTGGTGTCTGCCGGGCGGTCTGGCCCGAAGCCCATCGCGTTGAGTCGACCGACCTCGACGCCCTGGTGCTCGAGGTACGCGGCCACCGCCTTCGCGCGGTTGAGTGACAGCTTGCGGTTCAACTTCGCGCTTCCCTGGTCGTCGGTGTGACCCTCGACGGTGATGCCGGGAATGTTCGGGTGCGAGCGGATGACCGACGCCACCTGATTCAACAACGGGAACGACTTGGGGAGAATCGTCGCCTTGCCCGTCGCGAAGTACACCTTGTCGGTGATGACCAGCTTGTCGGCCGTGATGATGACCAGCTGCCGCACCGCCGGCGGGCACCCCTGGTTGTCAGGCGTGCCCTTCTCATCGGGGCAATTGTCGCGCGCGTCTTCGACCGTGTCTTCGTCGCGGTCTTTCAGCGGGCAGCCGCGGCGTTCCTTCGGCCCGGGCTCGGTCGGGCAGGCGTCGACGTCGTCTTCCACGCCGTCGAGGTCTTGATCCTTGATGGGGCAGCCCTGGTGATCCTTCGGGCCGGGAATCGTCGGGCACTTGTCGGTCGCGTCGGGCGTGCCGTCGTTGTCGTTGTCTTTCACTCGAATCGGGCAGCCGTTGTTGCTCTTCGGGCCAGGCTCGATGGGGCACTTGTCGTCGGCGTCGACCACGCGATCGCGGTCGTTGTCGGGGTCGATGCAGCCGTCGTCGTCTTCGAACTGGTCGGCGTCTTCGGGCTCGAGCGGGCACTTGTCGCGCCGGTTGACGAGGCCGTCTTTGTCGTCGTCGAGCTCG